>JBGCEB010000103.1:0-32559 GCA_045106075.1 Phycisphaerales bacterium | reverse complement strand
GTGATCTGAAAGTTGATCGAATCACGAGCATGATCCGCGACGTAGGCCGAGGCCTTCCCCTTGGTATTCAGTATCACGATGGACGCGATGATCGCGAAAAACGGCACGACCAAGTGCCCAAGCAACGACAGGTGCGAGAGCATGGCCCAGGTCTTCTCATCATCCGTCGCGTTCGGCGAATAAACCCGGCCCCGCTCGTTGACGGGATACTCAGCATTTACATTGTCCTGTGCGGCATCCGGCATTCGTTACCCCTCTGGGCGTCCTAGAGCCCAAAGTTGTATTGGGCAACCTGGGCGTCTGGTTTCACGCTTTGGATCAGGGCTCTGCATCGACGCCGCGGAACGGCACGCAGAACCTCGCCAGTCGCTTCGGAGCAATCAGCATGACCAAGGCAGCCGCGAATAGAGCGAGTGTCTGCAAGAGGCTCGAAAGCGTGTCGGCGAGGTAGTACCCAAAGTAGTCTTCGCCAGTCCCGTCGACATACCACCTCACGCCGGAAGCCAGCGTCGCGATAGACCAATACACGGCCATCAACAACACAAAGATCCCTGCAACGCGAAGAAACCATGCGACCTTCTCACGGAACACCAGTACCCGGTACGGCCGTTGAGAGTTCACACGCGAAACGAGCGGCTCGTGCTCGATGAACTCTCGTGTCAATGCCAAGCCGCACTCGGTACAACGAGGCTCTGTAAGACCCTCGATCCGATGCTTGCACTTTGGGCACGCCATAAACCGACGCACCGGCACGACGAGCCGGGCAAAGAATCCAGACGCGAAGAACAGCACGCCCGCAACGAAGAGCGAAACAACTGCCAATCCGATGCGATCCGCGTAATAGCCGAGGTCACCCAGGTCGCCGTCAGACAATCCTTCGCCAAGCCAAGAGATGATCGGTCGCGACGCGCCGAACGCGAGAAGCAACGCGGTCAATCGCAGCACTGTGGTCACCGTCCATCGACGGCGAACGATGTCAGCAGCGTTGGGTACCACGCAGACTCCTTACTGCCCGAAAAGATTCTTTTGACCAAACATGCCCTGCTCCTCAAAGTACGCAAGCGCTTCTTCGGTCGACTTAAAGACCTTCGTCGCGGTCTCTGTAATGAAAGGCGAGGGGTTTTTGCTGGGTTTCCAAACGACATACACCTCTTTGGCATGCTCCCACGCGTGCTGCAGCTCACGCTCAACGCCTGAAGACAAACCAGGAATGATCTTGCCGCTCTCGGAAACCAGCTCTGGAACGAAACTAACGATCATGTCAGCCTGATCGATGAGCTTGAAGTCTCGCATGTAGATCTGGCCATCGATATCACCAGCGATGTCCAAGACCTCACGCGTTCGCATGCGAATCGGCTCGGCACCCTTATCCAGACCGCCAAGCTGGAGGGGCTTGTGGTCGAAGAAGTCTTTCCCTTCTTTGACCGCTTCGAGCGCACGGTCGAGCAACAACTTTTCATCGACATCGCCCGGATCAAACGTAATGAAGTGCTCGGCGAGTTCGTTGCGGAACGCATCGATCTCAGCCATCACTTCGGGCATGTCCACCACGTGGCTCATCGGGAAGCTCGGATACACCGTCTTCATCTTTGGGCGACACAGCAGTCGGAACATCGTCCGCTCTGTACTCGCAAACCGCCCACGGCTCACGATGTAAAACTTACTGCCCGGGATCGCCTGCGACATCAGCTCGGTCGCGAGGATCTCTTCTTCGCGCCACACCATGCAATCCTTAAGGGTCGCGTCGATGTCGTGCTCTTCGTGCAAACGCTGGTGAACAACTTCGATATTGTCCACGAGACAAATGAACAAGTCGGGACGGATCTTGGTGATCTGGTCAAAGTCGAACGCGCTGAACAACCCGTGGCGCCACCGGAAGGTCGCGTGCGTGTTGACCATCATCGATTCCATGTCGCGCGATTCGGCGATGATGTCCTTGAACGCAGCCCGACGCAGCGAAGTCAGACGCGAGAGCGGCAAATCGAGGATCCGCCCGCCGCGGATGTCTTTCGCCTCTTCGTACATCATGTCGCCGACGTTAAAGAGCGGCAGCGACTCGCCCTGCCCGCCCGCAAACTGGGCGACGCCATTGAGGTAAGGCTTCTTGTCCATTCCAACCTGGCCGGTCACGATCGCACGCATATCTATCTCCTTAGCGGGCGGGATGATAGAACCGGCCGGGGACGCAAGTTCATCTTTCTTAGGTATCAAGCTGCCCGGGAACCAATCTGGCTTTCCTGCGAATCGGATCCGTCACAAACAGGCGGTACACCGAACATCAACTCCAAACGGGAGCCCCCATGAGACCCATCTGGCCCATGATCGCGATCGCGTGCGCTGGCGGTTACACCCACGCTGAGATCCTCTCGTCGTTTGGAGGTGGAATCGGTGCCCGCCTCGCAGTCACGCCTCTGGGTTTTCCCTCTCAGGACAACAGCGTTCTCGACCACAGAGTTCCGTTCGTTCCTGATTCCGTCAACTTCAGCTTTGATGGGTCAGACCTTAGTCTTTCTGAGGAATGGAGTATGGCTGCCGACTATGGCACCGCCCGAGGTTCCGCCCACGCCAGTTCGTCAGCCATGATCACCCAAGACACACTCAACTTGAGCAACCTAGGAGGAGCCTCTGCCGTCGCCGATGAACCTACTTGGGCTTTGTCAGGAAACGCTCGGGTGACCTACTTGGCAGGAGCAGGAACTTGGGTGGTGCTGTCTCCCTTCGTAGAGTTTGAGATCACCATGACGGTCAATCTTGGGGTGCGTTCTTCCAACTCGTTTGGATTTACAAAGACGAGTGCATTTGTCTCCGGATTGAATGGTCAAGATGACGAAGTCAGCCTGACGCTCGATAGCCGTCACCACAACGATTCGACTTCAAGCACACTTACATTCACCGGGTACTCCGATGAATACACTGAACTACGCATTGCAACCAACACTGAGATTCTGGTTTGGGGAACTGAAATCGGCGGCGTGCCAACGTCTGTAGAAGACGCCGGATCGAGCGTTTCGCTGCGTATTATCCCTTCGCCCGGCACGCTCGGTTGCCTGGCGGTCGCACCACTCATCTGGACACGCCGTCGGCGTTAACTAATCGTCGTTTGGCTCGAACAACGGAAACGACATCACCCGGAACGGATCGCTCGGCCACTCGCCGTCCGCATTGAAGTTGGGCGTGCGATGGATCTGTGCGGTCGTAAAGACCAACAAATCGTTCTCGCGGTCGATCGCGAAGCTATCTGGCCAACGAATAGATGGACCTTGCACCAGCGTCTCAAATCGCCCATCGGGCGTTCGATAGACAATCGCGTCTTGCTCCAACGCTGAGAAGTACAGATTGCCAGCGTCGTCGAAGATCATGCCATCGGTGACGACCGATTCGCCCAAATCCTCGACGGTCCGAGCAAGCCAATCCGCGCTGATCCGGTCATCAACCAACGATCGCAACGGAGCGCGGTAGAGCCGGTCGGCACTGATCGCTTGGTAATACACCCATCGCCCATCGGGCGACACCGCGATGCCATCGCAATGCACGACCAGTGGCTGCCCTGAGTCACGCAAAACCCAAGGGCGACCTTCGACGTTGATAATCCGCTCTGCAGAACCCTTTGTGCTCGGGTGATCCGCGAGCACCCGGCGCATGGTGCCCTTGTCCACATCAAGCACGATGATCGCACCAAGTCCGGACTCTGAAATGAACGCCCACCCACCGTCGGGCGAGACCCGGATGTCGTTGAGATAACTTCCTTCAGGCGCAACATCAAACGGGACCGGCATGGCACGACGGATGGCATCGGTCTCAAGGTCGATCTCATAAACGACTGCTTGCCGACTTTCAGACCGACTCACGTCGCCGGTGTCAAGCACCCACATGCGGTTCTGGCGATCGATATGCACCGATTGCACCGCGACGAATCGCTCTCTCCAAAGAGCGGCTGAAGCACCTTCGGGTGACCAGCTGTTGGTCTCGAGATCCGGATACGCCACAATCTCGTTCGGCAAGGGGACATTGGTATCAGTCTTTGAACGCACCACCTCGGCGACCGCGAACTCATACCGATCTGGATACCAACGCGGATAGTTCACAAACATCCGGCCGTCATTCGACAGCGCGACACCGGTCCATTGGAGTGCTTCCGATTCAGCGATCACTCGGAGGGGCCCGGGTTCGATGGCCGGGCGATAGAGAATGTTCGTCGATCGGCAGCCAGACTGGACCCAAAGCCCGATCAGTAATGACACACCCAGCAAGATCTTCTGAAATCGATTGGCGTTCATACAGGACTCTAGTGCCCCGCCATGCCGATACGAGGCAGTGCTAAGATAGTCTCGTCCTTCCGAAGACCCTTTGCCGGAGCCCAGATATGGCCATCCTCATCGATCAAGACACCAAAGTCATCTGCCAAGGCATCACCGGCAGCTTCGGAGCCGTCCACACCAAGGGCTGCTTCGAATACGGCACCAAGATGGTCGGAGGCGTGACCCCCGGAAAAGGCGGCCAGAAGGATGCCAATGGGCTCCCGATCTTCGATACCGTCGCCCAAGCGGTTAACGCGACCGGCGCGGACGCAACCATGATCTTCGTGCCCCCGGCATTCTGCGCCGATGCGGTACTCGAAGCCATGGACGCGGGTATCCGCCTGATCTGCTGCATCACCGAGGGCGTCCCGGTCAACGACATGATCATGGTCCGCAAAGCAATGGATGACCGCAACGCTGCAGCCCGCGGTGCCGACTCTCAGCACGCACGCGAACTGTTCACACTGATCGGACCCAACTGCCCCGGCATCATTACCCCAGGACCGAAGACTGGTGAGGGTAACGCAGCGAGTAAATACACCAACGCCGGATGCAAAATCGGCATCATGCCCGGCTACATCAACACGCACGTTTCCGAAGCGAGCACCGGCAAAGCGGTCGGCATCGTCAGCCGCTCAGGCACGCTGACATATGAAGCCGTGTGGCAGACAAGCCAGCTTGGGTTGGGCCAGTCCACCTGTGTCGGCATCGGCGGCGACCCCGTCCGCGGACTCAACCACATCGACTGCCTCCGCTTGTTCCAAGAAGACTCCGCGACCGATGGGATTCTGATGATCGGTGAGATCGGCGGCGAAGATGAAGAAGCCGCAGCCGAGTACATCGCCAAGCACGTCACCAAACCAGTCGCCGGTTTCATCGCCGGTCGCACCGCGCCCCCCGGCAAGCGAATGGGACACGCCGGCGCGATCATCAGCGCCGGTGCGGGTGGCAAACCCACCGGGACCGCCGAGTCCAAAATCGACGCGCTCAAAGCCGCCGGCGCGACCGTCGCGATGAGCCCCGCAGACATGGGTCACGCAATGGCCCAAGCGATGGGCCTCGAGCTCGCGGCCGCCCGATAAGCCGTTTCAATCTTGGCACAAGCGGGGAATCATCCTTGCGCAACCCTCGCCACTTTGGACTTCCCTGCTGAAATGGCTTGGATTTGTGCTCGGTGTTCAACTCACACTTCGAACCGGCTCGTTCGATGCCGAAGTAGTTGTCATGCCGAGTTCCGCGTCGGAACCAATCTTGAACGCTGAAAACAGATCTGGTCTGATTGGCTCTCACGCGCTCATTATCGCTGTCGCCGCAGCATGCATCGCGGTCATTGGGGTCGTGTGGTTCCAGCTGCGCTCGCACGCACAGGAAGCGGTCGATGCCCGTGTCAACGCTGCAGGTAATCAGTTCATCCAAGAACTCAATCAAGAACTTGAGCAAAGCGCAAGTATGCTTGAGATGAGCCGCGGCTACTACGAATCCGTCCCCGGAATCGACAAAGAAGCCTGGGCTTGGTTCGTTCGAAGCACCGACATCTATCGCGAGAACAAGAGCTTGATTGGGCTTGGTTATATCGAGCGCATCACCAGCGACTTTGAACCTCTGTTCATTGTAGAAATGCGAGCACAACTCGGAGATGATTTCGCTATTCGAAGTCACGATGGTCAAACGCTCGATCCGAACGCTGATTCTCGATACGTTGTGAAGTACTTCGAACCGGCAATTGCGAATAGCTCTATCTGGGGCCTCGATGTTGCATCGCAACCGATGAGTAAGCGAATCTATGACGATTCCACCGGTTCAGGCGAAGCAAGGCTCTCAAACTTCTACCCACTCAGCCCTGTTGATTCATCGAACTCAACCGGCGCGACAATGTGCTTGCCGGTGTATTTCAAAGCAATCAAGAGCAAGACAGAACCACCAGCCCATACCAAAATCCGCGGATGGGTCGCAATCACAATTGATGTAAATGCACTTGTGGAACGCATCTGGAAAGATCATTGGTCCAATCTAGGGATCGAACTGGCTTCAGATGATCCAGGCCTGGGATCGTCCGCACCATTCGCGCATCGCTTTGAGGAAGCGCTTCGTTCTCGCCCCGGAAGCCCTTTGAACATACGCGAAACCAGGTTCTCCATCTATGGGGGCGAACTTACCTTAAGCTGGTTGCCGATAGATGGCTGGTCTGTAAAGCCAGACATGACCGCTGCCAACTTGTTCCTTTTGGTAGGTTCGATCATGGCCGCCGCACTCATCACGATCGTATGGGTACTCTCTCAAACCCGCCGACGCGCCGTCGCTCTGGCTCGCCAGATGACCGATTCACTGCGACGAAGCGAACGATCCCAACGAGAGCTTGCACACCAAGCCGAAAGAGCCAATCTGGCAAAGAGCATGTTCTTGGCGAACATGAGTCACGAGATCCGGACTCCGATGACCGCTATTCTTGGATACGTCGACCTGCTCAACGATCAGTCCAACCAGATCTCTCGCGATGAAGCGACACGAACCATTCGACGCGCTGGCAATCATCTTCTTCGCATCATCAACGATGTGCTCGATCTTTCGAAGATCGAAGCTGGGCACATGACAATCACGCAAGAAGCCTGCCCACTCGGCGATCTACTTTGCGACATCATGAACGAGTTCGAAGGAAACGCATACCGAAAGAAAGTGGGCTTAACTCTTGATGCCGAAGGCGAACTGCCCGAATTCGTTGTCATCGACCCGCATCGTTTCCGTCAAATCCTCACCAACCTCATCGGCAATGCGATCAAGTTCACTGAAAATGGCTCGGTGCATGTCAGGGTTGGATGGGAATCTACGAATCTAACTGTTCAAGTCCGTGACACCGGCATCGGAATCGCGCCCGATCAACTCGATCGTGTCTTTAGCCCATTCGAACAAGCAGACAACTCTGTTTCGCGCCGGCACGAGGGCACTGGACTCGGCCTTGCCATCAGCCGTCGACTTGCGAGCATGCTCAACGGAACACTCACCGCTGAATCTGCTCCAGGAATCGGGTCCGTGTTCACACTCACGATCGAGTGCAAGCCCGTCGAAGGAACGGCATGGTCCACTTCCATCGAAGCCGTGAAGAAAACGGCACCGAAATCGAAGGAGCACGCTTCGACTCTGCGCGGCCGCGTATTACTCGCCGAAGATGGAGTCGACAACCAGAAACTCATCACATACTTTCTGGAACGCACCGGTCTTGAGGTTGAAGTCGTCGCCAACGGGCGTGAGATACTAGATCGATTCGACACGGACTCGTCGTACGATCTTCTCATCACAGACATGCAGATGCCCGTGATGGACGGCTACACCGCGACAAGTTGCCTCCGTGAAATGGGTCACACCATTCCAATCCTGGCCCTCACCGCTCACGCGATGGGTGGCGATCGGGAGCGGTGCCTGGAAGCTGGCTGCGACGAGTATGAACCCAAGCCAATCGACCGAAACTCGTTGATTGAAACGGTGACACGCTTGCTCAACCGCCGTGCCAAGCCGCTCGCACCCCACCAAGCTGCCTAACTCTGCTGGGCATGCGATACCTGAGACTGTTCTCGCTAACAACTCTTTTCAAGACCACAACCGTTCAATCTTTGAAAACGACTCCGTCTTTCATCACGAACTGCACCCGCTGATACGCGGTGATATCTTTCATTGGATCGGCATCCAATGCGATGAGATCTGCGATTTTTCCAGACTCCAAAGTGCCAAGCTTTTCCGAAACACCGATCAGATCGGCGGCGTTGATTGTCGCCGTAATCAAACAATCCTCGTGCGACATGCCCGCTTCGTGCATATAGACGAACTCAAGCGCATTCGTGCCGTGGTTTCCGACGCCGACATCAGTACCAAACGCGATGTTCACCCCCGCCGCATGCGCACGCCCGAACGAATCTTGAATCAATGGGCCAACCGCTGCAGCCTTCGAGCGAATGGCCATCGGGTAATAACCGTCTTCCTTTGCTTTCTCTTCAACATACTTTCCTGCATGGATCGTGGGTACGAGATATGCACCTGTTTCAAGGAACAAGTCAATCGACTCACCATCGAGATAGGTTCCGTGCTCGATCGACGCGACACCAGCACGAAGGGCGGCGTTGATACCGTTCGCACCGTGTGCGTGGGCTGCAACTTTGCGACCCATCATGCGGGCTGCTTCAACAATCGACTCGAGTTCATCCGCGAAAAACTGCTGATCCACGCCCGCAGCCGTCATCGAAAGCACGCCGCCTGTCGCGGTGATCTTGATCAAGTCCACACCTTCACGCACTCGCGCCCGCACTGCTTTTCGAACTTCGGCCGGCCCGTCAGACGGTGCCGCTTCTGGGCCCTGGTCAGGACGAAGCACCGGCGAGAACGAGTTCGTGCCGTCGCCGTGCCCGCCCGTCACAGTAACTGCCGGCCCTGCAACATACATCCGAGGCCCAGGAATCATGCCCGAGTTAATCCGATCACGAAGCGCCAACCCAACCGAGCCTTGTGATCCAACATTGCGAACGGTCGTGAATCCCGCCATCAACGTTCGCTCTGCATAGACCACGCCATCAATCGCGGCGTACGCCTCGGTTTCTTGCATCGCCCGACGTACCCGCTCATTCACAGGTACCGACTGCCCCGTCAAGTGTGTGTGGCAATCCATCAAACCAGGAACCACAAACAAGTCTTTGAGGTCGATCGTGGTACTCTCTACGCCGGGATCAAACAACGAAGCTGAATCGCGGTACCCAGACAGAACACGCTCGATCGTGTCATCAACGACGACGATTGTTGCTTGCCGAATTGGATCTTCACCCGGCACGGCGTACAACGTACCAACATGAACTACTGTTCGATCTCCCCCTCCAAATACCGCTGTCGATGCAACTAAAGCAGTGCAAACGGAGAAAACAGTGCGGATATCTGGCATCAGGGATTCCTTTCGAAAGCGTGAATCGACAGCCTATCAGATTCGGCAACATCGCCCTGCGCCCTTAAAAGCACGGTTGGCACGAGTTCGTCATCGGTCTAAAATCTGTGGGAACAGTATTGGGGGATGTTCATATGAGCAACCGTTCGCTCAAAGACCGAGTCGGCAAGTCTCAACCGTTCGACTCAAGTGCACAGGAAGCGCATCTCAACCTGATGCGTACCGCCAGCGAACTCGCTGGGCCATTGCACGCGCTCTTCAAACCCCACAAGCTTACCGATGCGAGTTACAACACACTTCGAATTCTCCGGGGACACCAAGCTCAGGGTGAAAACCGAGGCATCCGTGCATCAAGGATCGGGTGCGAGATGGTCGTGCGAGTGCCAGATGTCACTCGCATCGTTGATCGTTTAGTCGATATGGAGCTCGCGTCTCGAAACGCTTGTGACCTTGACCGACGTGTTGTTTACGTAAGCATCACCCAGAAGGGGCTCGATTTGCTCAGCAAGCTCGATGATCCCGTGAAGCAAATGCATCAACGAACGCTCGGGCACATGACCGATACCGAACTCCTTCAACTCAACACACTGCTCGAGAAAGCCCGCGCAGCAGTTGAAGAATCCGAGCAAAACAAGTGACTCGAATCGTCGTTGTTTATCACACCGGATTCGGTCACACCGAAGCAGTCGCCAACAGTATTCTGCAAGGCGCAAACACGATTCAAGGCATTGATGCCGCACTCATCAACACCGATGACTTACCCGACCCCGGCAGCGACCGAAAACTCGGACCCGAATGGGATGAGCTGCACAGTGCGGACGCGCTGATCTTCGGCTGCCCCACTTACATGGGAACCGTGTCGGCCGGCTTCAAGCGGTTCATGGATGCAAGTGGCACCGTGTGGTTTGAACAACGCTGGCGCGACAAACTGGCTGCGGGCTTCACCGTCGCCAGCGGCCTGTCGGGCGACAAGCTCAACACCCTGATGGCGATAAATGTCTTTGCCGCCCAACACTCGATGGTCTGGGTCAGCCAAGGCATCATGGGGAAAGGCGACATCAACCGGATGGGCTCGTATCTCGGAATGATGGCCCAGGCGGGCAATGGGCCAGCAACGGAAACACCCCCACCTGAAGACCATGAAACCGCCCGGCAGTTCGGAGAACGCGTGGCCAAAGCCACCCTCCGGTGGGCTCAAACCCCCCAATAAACCGCTTCTGGGAGTCTCTGGCCGAGTCCAGCGCCTCCAATGTGCTCTTACGCGTTTCGACAAAATTATTGAGATTGTGGAACAAAGGTCGCCTTGGGCCTATTTGTTTGTTGTAACAAATATCACCTATAAGGAGGTATTCCATGATCACCGTTCGAAAAAGCAAAGACCGCGGCCACGCTGATCACGGCTGGCTGAATGCGAAACACACGTTCAGTTTCGGCCAGTACCAAGACCCGGAACACAGGGGATTCCGTTCGCTCCGAGTCATCAATGAAGACATCGTTGCTCCGCACACCGGGTTCAGTGAACATCCGCACCGAGACATGGAAATCATCACCTATCCGATTTCGGGACGCATCCGACACGGCGATTCACTGGGACACACAGAGGACATCGGACACGGCACCGTCCAGGTCATGACCGCCGGCCGCGGTATCCGCCACTCTGAGACAAACCCCCACAACGAACCCATCC
The DNA here is from genome assembly GCA_045106075.1 of Phycisphaerales bacterium. Classification (GTDB taxonomy): domain Bacteria; phylum Planctomycetota; class Phycisphaerae; order Phycisphaerales; family UBA1924; genus UBA6054. Next base: position 21,656 of record JBGCEB010000103.1, on the reverse strand, counting down.
ACATGCTCCAAATCTGGATCGAGCCGCGCGATACCGGACTCCCACCGACACATGCATCCCGACCGTTTCCCATCGAAACCGAAACCAATCGGCTCCATCTATTCGCATCCCCGGATGGTGAAAGTGGATCGTTGCAGATAGAACAAGATGCCCGACTGTTGGCCGGCAACTTCTCCGAGAACTCCAGTGAAACCGTGTCAATCAATCAAGGCAGGCATGCCTGGATCCAGATCGTACACGGTTCCGTCTTCGTAAACAGCGTCCACCTTCACGCGGGCGACGGAGCTGCGATTTCAGACGAGACCCGCCTTGAACTCAAGTTCACCAAAGACAGCGAAATCTTGTTCTTTGACCTGAACTAGAACCAACACCGCACACTGATCCACGAAAGGAACCCACCATGACAACCGACATCACCAGCCGCGTCAACGAGCTCATCGACTTCATCAACAACGGCAAAATCATCGAAGCAATGCACGAGTTCTACGCTGAAAATGTAGAGATGCGCGAAAACAATGAACCCCCCACCGTCGGACTCGCCGCCAACATTGAACGGGAGGAGCAGTTCCTATCGATTGTGAAGGACTGGCACTGGACGAAGTGGCACGCAAAGGCTGTAAACAACGATGAAAACGTGTCGTTTCTTGAGTACTCATTCCATTTTACGAACAACGACGATCAGCCTGTAACCTACGAGCAAGCAGTGGTCCAGCGTTGGAAAGACGGCAAGATCATCAGCGAACGCTTCTACCACGGCTAAATCGACAACCCAATTGAACCCAAACACACAGTACACCCTGGCACTCGCCTGGGTGTACTCACTTTGACTACGCGTGCGCATCACATTCGATCTCTACGACTAAGTCGGGCGTGATCAATGCAGAAACCTCAACCTGAGTCAAGCAGGGCATATGGTCGCCAAAGAATGCCTTATGAGCCAACCCGACAGCTTCTGCCTGCTTGATGTCTGTTACAAAAACGCGAGATCGGAGGATCGCGGTTCTAGATACGCCAATCTGCCGAAGAGACCGCTCGATAATTTCAAAGCAACGCATGGTCTGGGCTCCTGCATCACCCGGCGCATGCGTGGATCCATCTGAGTCAATCGCGACGGTGCCACCAACCAAAACAAGATCGCCAACTCGTGCGATGCGGGAATATCCAAATCGTTTCTCCCACTCGTTTCCGGTAGATACAAACTCAACGCTCGGCATCTTGGTCTCCATCATGAAAGCGGTGTTTCAGAACCCGGCCCGTGTGCCCCATGCTCTTTCTGACGGTGCATCGCATTCGCACGCTGAACAGCACGCTTTCCAAACTTGGCTGCGATCGCGTCAGATACTTGGTCGACAGCCCGTTGCTTTTCCGAATGCCCCGTATCGAAAAGCCCGTCGCCGCCGGAAGACTCCGTGAGATTCGATACCCCGGCACCAATCAGGCGAACCGATCGGAACGATTTCGCCCATCTGTCAAAGAGCTCCCGAGCTGCCAAAGCGATCGCATCCGTCCGATCAGTCGCCGTGCCGAGTGTGTGCGATCTCGTCACGGTTTCGAAATCGCCAAACCGGATCTTTACAGTCACCGTCTTCGCAAACCGCTGGTGTTTGCGCAGGCGTCGAGCGACCTGTTCGCATTGATCCGCCAACACTGAACGGACCGCGTCAGGGTCTTCCAGATTCTGAGCAAAGGTGTGCTCATGCGAGATCGTCTTGGCTTCGCGATCGGTGCGAACCAGCCGATCGTCGATACCGCGAGCAAGACGGTAAAGATGATCCCCAAAGTCCCCAAGCCGTGAACGAAGAACGGGACCAGAGAGTGCATGCAAGTCTCGAATGGTCCGCACGCCAAGGCGATGAAGCGATCGCTCGGCACTCGGGCCGACACCCCACAGCCGAGCGACCGGCAATGGATCGAGCGTCGAACGGATCGTGTCGTTCGTGATCATCGTCATCCCATTAGGCTTATCAAGATCGGATGCGAGTTTAGCCAAGAACTTGTTGGTCGCGACGCCCACCGAGCAAGTCAGACCCAGCTCACGTTTGACGCGCTCTCTGATTTGGGTCGCAATCACTTCAGGCGGGCCGAACAACCCAAGCGAACCTGTGATATCCATGAATGCTTCATCAATCGATACCGGCTGCACCATCGGCGTGAACGACTCAAGGATCTCAAAGACACGAGACGAGTCTCGCTTGTATGTCTCGAACGACCCTTTTACGAACACGGCATGCGGGCAAAGACGCTTCGCGACGGCCGACGGCATCGCAGAATGACACCCGAACTCGCGAGCTTCGTACGACGCGGCCGCCACCACTCCGCGCGGCCCATCCCCACCGACCAGCACAGGTTTGCCCAGCAACTCCGGGCGATCACGCTGCTCCACTGACGCAAAGAACGCGTCCATATCGACATGAAGAATGGAACGCTGAGCCGGCATCAGCCGCGCAACTGCAGGTCTTTGAAAAGCTCACGACAGAACGCCAAATCTGCGTCATTAAAAGGAGCATCGCTCGATGCTTGAACATTGCACTTCGCCTGTCGTTCATTCCGAAAGCCGGGTATGGCCGAGCAGACATGTTCGTGACCGAGGACATATCGCAACGCCGTTGACGCGAGCTCTTCGACCGACTCACCGAATCGACTCTTGATATCTTCAAGCTTCGGCTTCACCTGGCGAAGGCGATCTTGTGCAAAGTCTTCACTGCCGCCACGCACATCGCCCTTGTCGAACTTTGGCGGGTTCTCAGGATCAAACTTATCCAGCAACAAACCCTGCGCGAGTGGTGAAAACGCGACATACGAAATCTCATTCTCTCGCATCAACTCTTGGACCATCGAGCCCGGACGAATGAAGTTATCAAACAGCATGCTGGCCCAACTCTGAAACACCTGGGGCTTGAGCACTTTGACCGATCGTTCGAATCCAGCGTCTGAGTAAGAGGACTGACCAATGACCCGGACCTTGCCCTCTCGCTTGAGCGCCTGCATCGTCTCGGCAGCGTCGGGGAGATTCCCCGGTTGATGATCTTCCGCCCAGAGATCGTTGTGTAAGTAGTAGATATCGATCGCATCAACACCAAGGTTGCGAAGCGACTGCTCACACTGATGGCGAATATGGTGCGGCTCGTAAGCATGCACGCCTGTACCGGCATGCCAACCTACCTTCGTTGCAATGGTCAGATCGCCCGGGCTGACGCCAAGCTTCTTGAGGCAATCACGGAGCATGCGCTCGGCACGTCCGTTGCCATAGACATCCGCATTATCGAAATGGGTGACCCCCGCATCGAGACCCGCTTTGATCCCCGCGAGAACCTCATCTTCGTCAACATCCGCCCATCCAACCGGATTGCCTTCGGACCAGTTTGGCCCGCCCATGGTCCAGCAGCCAAAGCCAATCTCAGAAACCGAAACACCCGAGTCTCCGACCAATCGCTGCTTCATCAGACATCTCCATGCGAAGTCTCGAATCTTTAAAAGGACAAATCACACCGCTGAAACCGGCACCCCTGTTCGGATTGTAGTTGGTGTACAAGGTTGAATTGACCTAAAAGACGACGGGTTTTACGAACAATGCCGGAAGAAAGCACGTTGCCATAGAGTTGTCCAACCAGCTTTTCAGGTGCATCTCCCGGGTACAACCCCGGTTGGTGCTCCCAACCCCGATCGATACCTATCGATTCGCAAACAGTCCATGCCCGTTCGGAGTGAAAGCAATCGAACCACGAAAGATATTCCAGCGTCGTGTGCACGCTGTGAGACAAGATGCCAGAACCGGATCCAACCGGTCAACCCAGCAGGAGTTCCCATGATTTCGACGATGCTCTCGGCTGCCCTTCTCGGCGGCGTGTCCCTGATGTCCTGTCCGACCGAAAAAGCGTGCGACACGACGGCTGCCAAAGTGACCAATGTGGCGCTGACAGAAAAAGCCGACGATTGCGCAACATCATGCGAAACCACCAAATCATGCGATGGTGCCGCTGCGGTCATCACCAACGTCGCTCTGCCTGCTGATGCAAAGGACGACTGCGCATCCGCATGTGACAGCGCTAAAGCCGAATGCGAGACCGGCGCTGCCATCACCAACGTCGCGATGACCGCGGACGAAACCGAGTGCGCCTCGGCCTGCCCGTCGACCAAGACCGCCAACATCCTCGCTGCTTCGATGCCAGCGATGAGCTACCGGGTCGGCGATGCGGATACCAACTGCTCGTACTCGGCTCAGACCATGGCCAGCGAGCACGGCAAGCCCATGCATTACGTGGTTTCCAACGTGGCATACGAAACCGAAGGCGAAGCCAAAGTTGCCCACGAAGCCGCAATGATGACCTACGCCGACTCGCTCACCCGCGTTGTCTACAACGTCAATGGCGAGACCATGAACTGCGCATACTCCGCTGCCAAAGCCTGCGAGAGCGCGTGCTCGAGCGAAGTGAAGTACCAGGTCGGCCCGGTGATCTTCGACAACGCTGAAGACGCGATCCGCGCCGCAGCCATGGCCTACTCGGCGATGCAGTCGGTCGCGATGACCTACGCGGTCAACGGCGAGACAACCCACTGCTCGACCGACGCCGCCAACAAGGCATCGTCGTGCAGCAGCCCAGTCGAATACGTCGTGAACGGTGAGTCGACCAGCTGCAAGAAGTCCGCCGGCTACATGCTCACTCGCGAGCGCGTCGCCGCCGCCATGAGCGCCGTGCAAGAAGTTGCCGGCTGATCAAGCCCGTTTGTACGAAGAAAGCACGGCCTCCGAAGAGGCCGTGCTTTCTTTTTGGCATATTATGGATTGTTAGGGAAAGAGACGATTCACCCGTACTAAGGCCCGGGGAACATCGACTTCATCGCGGGTTTATCGTTCGTTGTCGCCGACGGATCAATCTGTGCATCCAGATCCGCGGGGAGCAGGATCCGAAACACCGTGCCCTCGCCAGGCTGACTCTGCACCCGGATACGCCCGCGGTGTTCGTAGATGATCCGCTTCGTCACCGCGAGCCCCAAGCCCGTGCCTCGGATGCCTTTCGTTGTGTTGAACGGTTCGAAGATCCACGCAAGTTTCTCTGGCGGAATGCCCGGGCCGTTATCGATCACATTGATCTCAACGTGCGGCGGGGTCATGGCATTCGGACGCTTCGGATCAAGCAGCGGACGCGCCTCTTTGAACACCACCCGCACGGTGACCGCGCCCGTTCCGTTTTCGACCGCTTCGACCGCATTGATGATCAGGTTCATCATCGCTTGATGGATCAAACTCGGATCGATCGCGATCGGTGGCATTTCAGGATCCGCGTCGACCAGCAGAACCACGCTCTTTTCCTTGATCTGCAACTCGACCAGCTGCACACACTCTTCGATGATCGTGTTGACCCGTGTGAGCTCTAAATTGAGCTGGAGCTTGCGCCCGAATGCCAGCATGTTCATCGTGAGCCCAACGATGCGGTCAAGGTTCCTTCGCAGGATGCCCCAGCCGTTCTTAGAGATCGCAAGATCACCCTTGTTAAGGCCAATCTCGACGACATCAGCGCCGCCGCGTAACCCTTGCAGGATGTTTTTGATCGAGTGAGACAGGCTCGCGACGGTTTCACCGATCGCTGCCAATCGTTCGTTGTTCATCCGCTTGAGATGCTCGTCCGCGTTCGCTAACGCCAGACCAGTGTGCTGCCCGATCGCGTTGAGTAACGCGAGCTGCTCTTCGGTAAAGGCGTGGTTCACACTCGACGAGTCAATATAGATCGCACCGAAGTTCTGATCATCAAACGTGATCGGCGAGCAGATCGCACTTCGGATCTGGTACTCCTGAACAGAGTCGCCCATTGCAAATCGCGGATCAGTCATCGCGTTGGATGACAGCACACCCTCGCCGTTCATGGCTGCACGCAGAATCGTTCTTGAGACATGAATCTTCGCATCGTCTTCACCCTGCGGCTGATCACGATACTTAATCACACCAGCGACCATGTCTGCGTCCGGTGCTTCGCCAGGCATCATAATGACACCGCGCTCGGGCATGAACTCGTTGAACACCAAGTCCATGACCGCTTCGAGCAACTCGCGCTGGTTGGTGAGGCGGGCGGTGAGCGCTGTCAGTTGGTAGATAACACGCAGGTGGTCTGCGGCTGCTTCTGCGGTGGTCTCCATGTCATCGGCGAGCCGGCGAGCTTCGACCTCGGTCTGCTGCTCACCATCCGCGGTGATGAGCACCACGGGCGTGTCAGATGTTGTATCCGACCCGAACAGAAGTACCGTCGCACCCACGCGAATTTGGTCGTTGTTTTCGAGTCGAATCCGCTCGCGGATCTGGACGCCGTTGATCCAGGTTCCGTTCTGGCTTTTGAGATCTCGGATGAACCACGTATCGCCGTCCGGCGTGAGTTCGGCGTGCCGGCGCGAAACGGTATTGTCAGTCAGCGGGAGCGCCTCCGACGACCGCCCCAGCAACTGAGGAAGATCATTTGGGAGCGTGAACCGCTTGCCCACGTCTGGCCCGTCGATAACAAGAAGTGACAACACGCCGTCACGATACGGACCCTCGCGCCACCGTACAATCCCGAGATGGCCAAGAAGCCCCCAACCTCGCGGATGCCCACGCCCGAAGATCGGGTGGTGGTTCTCGCAGGCAAAGAGCTGTTCCTCCGAACCGAATACACCGACCACCTGCGAAAGACCCTCAAAGCTGCCCACGGCGACTGTGAGTTTGTCAAATTCGAAGGCGCGTCCTGCGATCCCGCCGACGTCCTCGACGAATGCCGTTCATTTGGGCTCATGGCGGTTCACAAGCTCATTGTGGTCGACGACGCCGAAGTATTTGTCAATGCGGGCACCCGCCCGATGCTCGAACGGTACTGCGACGCGCCATCAGAGCAAGCTACTTTGGTGCTCCGGGCGGGCACCTGGCGAGCTGGAAATCTTGACAAAGTCATCGCCCAGCACGGGATCGTCATCAAATGTGACACGATCGATCCGGCCCGAGCTGCCAAATGGGTCATACGACGTGCTGAGAAAACCCACAGCGTTTCCATCGATCCCCGCACCGCGGACATGCTGGTTGAACGAACCGGGAGCGATATGGGTCGCCTCGATTCTGATCTTGGCAAGCTCGCAGCCGGTGCCGGGCAAGGCGGCACCATCACGCCGCAACTGATCGGCGAGTTGGTCGGGCTGACCCGTGAAGAGGACGCATGGGTGCTTCAATCGCTGCTATTGGGGGAGCATCCAGAAATGGTCTTGCGCGAGGTGCGCGTGGTGATGGGAAACGGTCGCAGCGACGCCGCCGTCCCGGTCAGCTACGCGATGTGTGATCTGGCCCGCAAGCTCATGGGAGCAGCGGAAGGGTTTGCTCAACGCAAAAACCCGATGCAAATCAGCAAGGAACTCGCGATCTGGGGCCCGAGCCAAGGCCCCATCCTCGATGCAGCCAGAAAACTCGGGTCGGCCCGCACGCGGGAGCTCTTCGACCGAGCGATCGCTGTAGACGCTGGCATCAAATCTGGCATGAACGCAGAGATTGCCATCGAGACACTGGCCCTCAAGTTCTCGATGTCTTGACCCGCCTGTCAGACTTGATATCTGCGATTCGCCGGGCAAACCGACCGATAGACTCGGCAGGATAGATCCCTGTTTGCGTGATAGGCTCTTACCGAGTGCGAACTTGGGCACCGATGCCGCATGGCGATCACTTCGGGGCAGGACGCCCGAACAGAGCAGGAGGCTCGCGATGACACCACTTATTCCAACCGCTCACGCCGGGCTGATTCTCTTTGTGTGCGTCGGGCTGGCGACAACCGGCTGCAAGAACCGCCGGGCAGACAAAGAACCGGTGCCGACCAATGCAGGCCTGGCATCGCTGGCCACAGACAAGGGCGAGCCAACGATCGAAATGCCTGAGGACGGGTTCGCCGACACACGTCGGCAAGTTGAGCAATCCGCCGCCCTGCTCGAAGAAGCACTCTCTGAACAAGCCATTGCCTCGGTCAATACTGATCGCGCGGACGATTGGAAATCGGTCGACTCGTCCAACTCCGAAGAATCGAACGATGTCCAGCCCGAGACGCGGTTCTCTCTCTTAGACAGCGGCAGCTCAGACGTGGTACAAATCGATCCACCAGCGGAAAAAGTGACCTTTGCACCGATCGAGCCCGATCAAGCGGTGACGGCTGAAATCGTCCCGGTCGAGCCATTCGATGTCGCTGAAGAATCTGTCGACCCGGAAGTTCGCAAACAAGAACTGGTCGACGAGTTAGTTGGATTGCTCTCTGGTCTTGCCCGAACCGGTGATGAACCCGGCGCCGAAGCGCTGGCGCTCGCCGGCCTTGAGACGCTCCGGCCTCAGGCACTCGACGAACTGAAGAATGAAGGGCTGCTCTCGAACGCCGAGCTTGCATCGCTCGATGCCGCACGTCGTGTCTTTGACGCATTGCAGACCAAAGGCGGCATCGCCGATCCGGCACAGGTTTCGGAAGTCCTAGAACGAATCCGCCAAGATTTGGTCGCCAACGCGGGACTCCGAATCGCGCGGGCTGAGCTGTGCACCAGCGTGGCTGGGTACGGTCGCTTCGAGACGTTCGGCGTCAATCGGTTCATCGCTGGGCGGGCCCAGGAAGTCATCGTGTATTCCGAGGTTGATGGCTTCCAACACCGAGAGACCACCGGGCCCGACGGTTTGCCCCGGTATGAAATCGAACTCACTCAACGCCTTGAGCTGTACCACACCGCGGACGATCTCAACACATGGAATCGGGCTGCTGAGACCGACCGGACGGTGTCTCGGAATCGGCAACGCGATTACTACCTGCTGAATCAGGTGGTGCTCCCAGCCAATCTGACAATTGGGAAGTACCACCTCAAGGTGGTGATGCGTGACTTGGTCGGGGGAACGCTGGCCGAATCGATCATCCCGATCGAAATCGTCGCCGGCACTCGCGCCGGGGCGTTGCCCTGATTTCGCCACCGCACTTTTGTAGGAAAATCAAATTGCGCCAAAACACGCCAGATCGGCGGTTTATCTGCCAGATCGGCACCTCTTCGGATGCCGGCACGATTCGGCGGGTTTCCTAACCTGTTGAAATACCTTGCCTTAACCGAGATTCGCCCGGTTTTGGGCGTATCTGCGAGTTGAGGAAACTGGCACGCCCCGTGCAGCCGATAGATGGGTGTTCACGCTCGTTCTTGCGGATCGACGATCCGGAGTGCGAGCAGGAACGAACAGTTTACGGGTTGGGCGTGTTCACTCGGCAGGGGTGGACCAAATCCACCCGCACCGCACGGGCGAGGATCCGCCCGGGGGAGATAGCGATGTTTGAGCGATTTACAGATCGGGCCCGCAAGGTCATGGCACTGGCCAACCAAGAAGCCCAGCGCTTCAACCACGAATACATCGGGACCGAGCACATCCTGCTCGGGCTCGTCAAGGAAGGCTCTGGCGTCGGAGCCAACGTACTCAAGAACCTCGATGTCGACCTCCGCAAGGTGCGTCTCGAAGTCGAGAAACTGGTGCGTGCCGGACCCGAGATGGTCACCATGGGCAAACTGCCTCAGACGCCTCGTGCCAAGAAGGTCATCGAGTATGCGATCGAAGAAGCTCGTAACCTGAATCACAACTACGTCGGTACCGAGCACCTGCTGCTCGGGCTGCTGCGTGAACACGATGGCGTCGCTGCTCAGGTTCTCATGAACCTCGGACTCAAGCTCGAGGAAGTCCGCGAGGAAGTCCTCAACTTGCTCGGCGCCGGTGCAGAAACCGACTCCGAAGGCGGCGTCGAAGCCGGCGGGCCTTCCGGAGAGCCCGGAAAGCCCAAGGGCAAGAGCAAAACCCCAGCGCTCGATTCCTTCGGCCGCGACCTGACCGAACTGGCTAAAGACGGCCAACTCGACCCAGTCATCGGGCGCGCCCACGAGATCGAACGCCTGACTCAGGTCCTGTGCCGTCGTTCGAAGAACAACCCCGTCCTGCTCGGCGAAGCCGGCGTTGGCAAAACCGCCATTGTCGAAGGGCTCGCACAGCAGATCATCTCGCAGGAAGTCCCAGACATCCTGCACGAGAAGCGCCTCGTGGTTCTCGACCTCGCGATGATGGTCGCGGGCACCAAGTACCGCGGGCAGTTCGAGGAACGCATCAAGGCGGTCATGAACGAAGTCCGCCGTGCGGGCAATGTCATCTTGTTCATCGATGAACTCCACACGCTCGTGGGCGCCGGTGGCGCTGAGGGTGCGATCGACGCATCGAACGTGCTCAAACCCGCACTCGCACGCGGCGAGATCCAATGCGTCGGCGCCACAACCTTCGATGAGTATCGCAAATACATCGAGAAAGATGCGGCCCTCGCACGCCGCTTCCAGTCCATCCCGGTCGACCCGCCGAACAACGAGCAGGCAATCGAGATCCTCAAGGGTGTGCGCGACAAGTACGAAGAGCACCACCGGGTGCAGATCACCGACGACGCGATCCGTGCCGCGGTGGAACTGTCTGGCCGCTACATCACCGGACGGGTCCAGCCCGACAAGTCGATCGACGTGCTTGACGAAGCGGGCGCTCGTGTACGCATCAAGAGCATGAACAAGCCGCCAAACCTGGCAGACATCGAAGCGGACATCGAGAAGCTCACGATCGCCAAGGACGACGCGGTCAAGAACGCTGACTATGAGAAAGCAGCCGAGCTTCGCGACCAGGCCGAGCAACTCAAGCGGAAGAAGGAGACCATTCAAACCGAATGGCGCTCCAAGCAGCAAGAGTCCACCGGCATCGTCGATGAAGAAGTCATCGCCGAAGTGGTCAGCAAGATGACCGGCGTTCCATTGCAGAAGCTCGAGAAGGAAGAGGCCCAGCGCCTGCTCCAGCTCGAAGCAGAGCTTCACAAAAAGGTCATCAGCCAAGACGATGCCATCAAAGCAATATCCAAGTCGATCCGTCGCGCACGGGCCGGGCTCAAAGACCCCAAGCGTCCGATGGGCAGCTTCATCTTCGTCGGCCCGTCCGGCGTGGGCAAGACACTGTTGTCGAAGGCATTGGCCGAGTTCATGTTCGGCGACGCCGACGCGCTCATCCACCTCGACATGTCCGAGTACATGGAGAAGCACACCGTTTCGCGCCTGGTCGGCGCGCCCCCCGGCTATGTCGGCTATGAAGAAGGCGGGCAGCTCACCGAGCAGATCCGCCGCCGCCCATACGCGGTCGTCCTGCTCGATGAAGTCGAGAAGGCTCACCCTGACGTATTCAATATGCTCCTCCAGATCATGGAAGAAGGTCGGCTGACCGACTCGTTCGGACGCCACGTGGACTTCCGGAACACTGTGATCATCATGACCTCGAACATCGGCGCCGATCTGATCAAGGGCGGCGGCGGATTCGGATTCGGCAAGCACGCCGGTGACGGACAGTTCGAATCGATCAAGTCGGTGCTGATGAAAGAAATCGAGCGGTTCTTCCGCCCCGAGTTCATCAACCGTCTCGATGATGTCATCGTGTTCCGCCCGCTCACCAAAGATGATCTCGTGCAGATCGTCGAGTACGAGACCGCCAAGGTCTTCGAGCGAATCCAAGAGCAAGGCTTGACCATGGAGCTTGATCAGGCTGGCAAAGACTTCCTGATCGACAAGGGTTACAACCCCGACTTCGGCGCTCGCCCGTTGCGTCGTGCGATCGGAAGCTACATCGAAGACCCCTTGTCTGAGATGTTGCTCTCCGGCGAACTGCACGGCATGACGCACATCAAAGCGACACGCGTCGGCGAAGAAGACAAGCTCACGTTCGAGCCGCGTTCGGAAACGCCGCCCGAAATCGAGGCTGCTGACTCATCCGACGAGCAGACCGCGACTGCCAATGGACCCGAAACCCAGTCGACCTGATCGACCTGTATTCTGTAAACCATAAGGCCCGCGTCAAACAACGCGGGCCTTTTCTTTTGTCGTGTACTTTGATGGGTCTAGAAAGGCAGGTCCACGGTAAAAGTGAACAGACGGGTCTCGTCGTCGTCTTCTTTCACGATCGGAAAGCCAAAGTCGAACGCAAGTGGCGCGGGCGAAAGCTGGGGGATGTAGAGCCGGAGCCCTGCACCAATCGAGACACGCCATTGATCGAACTCGATATCGTCCGTAACCGTGCCCGCATCGACAAAGAACACAAGACTCAGGATCTCGTCATAGATCGGCTGTTGAATCTCGGCACTACCAAACAGCAACCAAGAACCACCCACCGGATCATCAGAAGGCAAACCGTTGTCGTTGCGGATGCCCTTTGGTGAAACCGTGCGGAACTCGAAGCCGCGGAACGACTGGCCACCAAGGTAGAAACGTTCGTACGTCGGCACCTCTTCGTTGCCTTGCGGGATATAGCCAACCTGCCCAGACAGCGAAAGCACTGTTGGTCGCCCAAGGTAATCCTCACGGATCGGGACGAACACCGTGTGCCGGGCATCAAACTTGGTGAACTCAAAGTCGCCAAGGACTTGCTCAACCGAGAGACGCGTCCGCGAGCCTCGCGTGGGGCGCACGATCGAATCAAGGGTTGAACGTTCGAGCGATGCTTGCAATCCGTTCAGCTGATTTCGGTCAGCAACCGCAAAGACGTCGGTCGGTCGGTCTGGCTGAAGATCGGAAAGCTCGACCGATTCAACCCGCAGTGTTAGGTTACCGTTCCATCGCGTGCCGAAGCGCCGACCCACGTTGATGCGGCCGCCGGTACGCTGCTCATCAAACTCATCGAAATCCCGGTTGCGGAAGAACACCTGCGCTCCGCCCGAGTACTTTGACTCGAACAAGTACGGCTCGGTGAGTCCGATCGAGTACGTTTCAACACGATCACCGGGCAGCAACTCAAGCTGGAATGTCTGCCCACCACCCCGAAACGCCCGGCCCGAAAAGAACTCGCCCGGTGAGTCGGGCGTGTCGCGGATGTCAAAGTTGCGTTGCACGAGCGCGATTCGCCCGATCAAGCCCGAGTCAGAAGACACCGCACCGCCGAAGTTAAACTCGCCGGTGTTAGTTTCTTCGACTTCGATCAACACATCGCGGAACCTGCCAGGCTCTTCGAGTGCAAGACCGGTCGCGTCGAATGGAGCGACCGTTCCGTCGCCTCCGTTGCCTTCTTCAGATTCGCCACGAGGCGAGCCGTTATCCCAAACCTCGGCGAAGAACTCAACGCCCGGATCGAGAGGTGTGATTCGCACTGGTGGACGGCTGTTGAAAAGACGGAGTCGATTTAACTGCCGTTCCGATCGCTGAATGGCGGTGGTATCCAACGGCCGCATCGGGCGGACCTGCACCTGCCGACGAACGATCTCTTGCCGAGTCAGCTCGTTGCCCTGGACAATCACTTCACCGACGCGCGATCGCGGGCCTTCTGTGATCAGAAAAATCAGATCGACTACCGGGCTTTCGGGGTCGCGCTTTTCGACTCGATCAACACGGGCGTTGGCATAGCCCATCTGCCCGAGCGCGGAAAGTACGTTGTTGCTCGCGATGGTGAGGGATGCATCGCCGTAGACATCGCCCGGTTTGATCGGAATCAAGCCCGAAACCTGCGGCTGACCCAGAACCGGGGCCGCGTCGCCGTCGGTCTCGATGTCGACCTGCACGGAGCGCAATGTGTACAGTGGGCCCTCTTCAACCAAGTAGGTGATGATCGCTTCCCGACCATCCGGCGAAGGCTGGAGGATGCGATCGGCCCGCACATCAAGATATCCGCGATCTCGGTAAAACGTGATCAGGTTGCCGATGTCATCACTTAGGGTGTCGTCATCAAGCTGGCCCTTGCGGAAGATGTTAGCTTCCTTGGTGCCGATCTCTTTCTTGAGTTGATTGCGTGTGAACGCTTGATTTCCTTCAAACCGGATCGCGGTGACTCGGAGCCGCTGCCCTTCACGGATCCGGAAAATCACAATGCCGCCGTCAGCCAACTCTTCTTCATCGATCGTGATACGGGCGTTGTAGTAACCCTTGGCTCGATACAACTCTTCGATCCGCCGCGCGCTGCGGTCGATCTGGAACCGGTCGATCGGGGTGCCTGAGATCACATCCACAACCGCTGCGATATCGGCGTCGTTGATCTGGGTGTTGCCCACCGCTTGGACATCGGTCACCAGGGTCCGCTCGGCGAACTCGAAGACCACCGTCACCGTGCCATCATCGTTGAGCCCGGCAAAGGTCTCGACGCTGCCGAAGAGACCAAGCCGGTTGAGCCGGCGGACATCTTCCTCGAGCACGCTGGCGTCGAAAATGTCGCCGCGAGTGGTCCGGACCGCGTTTCGGGATTCGAACTTGGCCCGGTCAGAGAGCTCGGCGTCGTCGGGAGCTCTGAACACCACTGACGCAACCGGGCGATTTTCGTACACAACAGGATCAATCGGCTGATCTGCGGAAACATCTTCCAGGACTTCAGCTACGACCGTTCGGCCCGATGCCACCCCCGCTGCAAGACCAGATGCCAACCCCGACGCGAGACAAAGGGCTGCTGTTGATACAGCGGTCCACTGCCGGGTGCTCCGGGCCAATCCTTCATTCTGATGAGGCGTGTGTCGTGCCAAGGCCCGGACGATACACACCCAGACGCTGGAACACAAATGAAACGCAGATTCCGACCGTTTCAAGCAGAGAGTGGTTGAGTCGAGATCGATCTGCCGATACGGTGAGCCCGCCCCCACACGGATGATCCGTTTGACGTGCGGGCGGAGGATGAGCTTTGGGGACGGCAGATATGTGGAAATGGTGGAAACGCGGCCGACGTGCCGCATTGGTGATCGCTGCCCTCTGGTGCGTCATCCTCGGGATCGGAGTCACCGCTTCCCTCATCGATCGCGGCACCCTTGCCAACACAGGCACGTTCACGCTCCTCGGGGCGATCGGAATGCTGGTCCTGCCCGGCCTGACCGCGATCGCATTGCGGATCGACGCCAAAGAACGCCGACGGATGGCAACTGTCCAAGACCGCCGGGCCTTAGTGCAGACCTCCCGAACCCACGCTCACCAACGATCGGCACCCGGGCACCGCGCTCGGACGCCGAATGGGCGAAACCAAGACCGACCACAAACCGAGCAATCGCTGGCGTAACGGGTCCGCTCGAACCAACGCCACTCGAAGCCGCTTAGATCGCGGCACCTGACGGGTTAAGCGAGGTTCACAGGCATCACGACGTACATGAAATCGTTGCCAGATTTGAGGAGTCCGGGCTTGTTCGACGCTTTGAGTTCGATGACGACTTCGGGCTCGCTGATAACCTTGAGCGCGTCGGTCAGGAAGCTCGGGTTAAAACCGATCTCGACGTCGCTGCCTTCGTAGCCGGCCAGCTCAACTGCGATTCTTGCTTCGCCCATCTCGGGTGCTCGGCTAGAAAGTTCGAGGGCTTTCGATCCGCCGTTGAACGCCAGACGTACGCCGCGTGACTCTTCGTTGGTCAGCAAGGCTGCACGGCGGACCGCAGACGCGAGCACGTCGCGATCGAATGTCACGCGGATGTCCTGATCCTTGGGAATCACGTCCTCGTAGGGCGGGAACGTGCCCTCGACAAGCGAAGTCGAGAGCGTCGCACGGGCATCGGATGGATCTTCGCCGAACGCAAAGACCGCCCGCGTATCGGTCAGCGCCATATGCACCGGCTCTTCTGCGTCATCAGCCAACTTGAGCAGCATCGAGAGCGCCTTGCTGGGAACGATGCAACGGGCCGAATCACCTTTTTCACTGGTGGTCGTTGTACACTTTGCCAAGCGGCGACCATCGGTCGCAACCATTTCGAACTTCTTGCCCTCGCGAACAAGCAACACGCCGTTGATCGCATACCGCGAGTTCTCGCGGGCTGCTGCGAAAAGTGTGCGGGTAATCAGTGTGGAAAGCGTTCCAGCGGTGGTTGAAAGAGATGCCTTCGCTTCTGAACCGTCCGCGACCGATTTAAACGATGGAATCGCCGGGAAATCGTCTGCCGAGAAACCATGCAACTGGAAGTGTGCGTCGGCACCCTTGATGTGCGATGTCTCGCCATCGGCTTCGACCGAGAGTGTCGGCTCGTTGTCTTCCGCAGAAATGATCTGGCGGAGTTTGTCCGCCGGGATCAACGCGGCGCCAGGCTCGGTGACTTCAACGCGTCCGAGTCGAACCGTCAGCGACAAATCAGCGTCCGTGCCAGAGAGCGCGAGCTCTGGCCCGGAATCAGCGTTGCTGGCATCGAGCTTGATGCACGTGAGCTGCTGCCGCGGCGACCGTGCCGCCACCACACCAGAAACCAGATTGACACCCTCGAGCAGGGCGGCGCGTTCGCAGATGGCCTTCATCTTGGACTCTCCCATGCCGAGACCGCTATATACATGCCTCGGACCAAGAGTGTATCGCCCGAGATCACCCGAGTCTGGGCCCAAAGATCGCCGGCAACAAGCCAGTTTTCATACACAAACCATCCACAGGTGAGACACAGAGAGCCCCCGTTTGGGAGCCCTCTGGCCATCATTGATACCGCGTTCAACCCGATCGTCCAAGGGCGTTCGAATCAGGATCCAGCGTTGTAGTCATCAACGAACTCGCCGAGGTCGTTGGGCTCGACATCACCGTTCTCGTTGATATCCGCTCGGCGGACATCGTTGCCAAACCCGTCGACGTATTCGATCAGGTCCATCCCGTTGGTCGCAGAGTCACGGTTGTAGTCGCCCGAGATCACTGAATCCGGAATCAACACGACGCCGGTCTCGAAGAACAGTGGCAAACCCTGGGCATTCACAAACATCGCTGAGAGGATGATCTGATCGGCGTGGACCAGTTCGTTCGGATCGAGGTACATCGAGAGCGGAGAATCATCCGAGAGGTCCATGTCCTGATCGACGATCCGAGTTACCGTGCCGAGTTTGGTGCGATAGGTTGCCATCAGGACGACCGAATCCGCATCTGTCACCTGGAATGCGGTATATCCCTGTCCAACCCCAGCATTCGGCAGTGTGAGGGTCTGCCCGACTTCGACAGTGACATAGTTCGTGGCGGACCGGTTGGTCTCGGTCGACAGACGGATGTCTTCGAGCGTATTGACAGGCATACCGGTCAAAGCATTAACGATAACTGGGTCGACGTAACCATTACCCAGCGCCACATCGAGCGCATCCCTGAATCGTTCATAGACGAGATCTATGCAGTCCTGAAGCGCTATCGGGTCACTGAACTGTTGTTCACACTGCTGCAGATCAATCAGCAACTCGGACCACGCAGCATGCACCGCGGCATCGTTGCTGCCAGTCGCACACGCGATCATCGCATCCCCCGCCCCCTGTATACACGCGTCCCGAAGCGGGAGGTCACCGGGATCTGGGAACACGGACTCACAATCCGTGATCGACTCCTGAAAACACCCCCAGCAGGTCGCATTTGGGCCACTGCAGGCGTCCATTGCGATCGCTGATCCAGACGCCGCCACAAGTGATGCGAGCGCAACACCGGGCATGCAAAGCTGAAATCCCAAGTTCCTATTCACTTTCACTATGACTTCCCCTCCCCTGCTACACACACATGAATCTGCCGCGTCAACTGGACAAGCGACAACTCGAAGCTTCGCTCATGGGGCCAAGCTCTTACCAAAATCCAAAGACTAAGGTATCTCCAAATCCTTATTTTACAAGAAGATACATCTTTCTTACAGCCAAATTAGGGTAGACTCCCGTGGCCGATGGTTTCGTACCCAAGCCTTGACCAAAGAGAGATGGCTCTGCGCGGAAATATCCAACCCCAGGAGCTTCTATATTCTCAGTGCGTGCTATGGTTGCGGACGAACCTGAAATCCCAGCCGCGACCACCGCGCTCCGGACCCCCCTCCTGTCGAGGCCGGTGAGGGGGTCGGGGGAGCGGCTTTTGTGCGTATTCGCGCACCCAGAAAAGGAGTGACCGATGTCATTCGAAGCCGCTATCCACGCCCAAGCGATCGAGCTCGATAGGCTCTCGCTTGAAATGTGCGCCGCCTCTGGCAGCGGGCATCCCACCACCGCTATGAGCATTGGCCACATCGTGACCACGCTCATGTTCAGCGCCATGCGCTGGAGCCCTGACTACCCAGACTATCCAACCTCCGATCGATTGGTGCTGAGCGAGGGACATGCCGTCCCCGCGGTGTACGCAGCGATGGGTTGTCTCGGCGTGATGGTTGGCAAAGGCGATGATCGCCGCAAACTAACGGTCGATGATCTTGGTTCGCTTCGTGAGTGGAAGAGCGTCCTGGATGGGCACCCCAACCCGATGGAAGGCATGCCATTCTTCGACGCAGCCACTGGCTCGTTGGGCATGGGCTTGTCGGTCGCTGCTGGTGTTGCCAAGGCAGCACGAATCGACGGCATCGACAAGCGTGTGTATTGCATCATCGGCGATGGCGAAGCACGCGAAGGACAGATCGCCGAAGCGCTCGACTTCATCGTTGATCACAAGCTCAACAACGTGCTCCCTATTTTCAACTGCAACGGGTACGGGCAGGCTGATCAGGTTTCGGACCAGCAGGGCCCGGAACGCATGAGCGCCAAGCTTCGCGCGTTCGGATTTGAAGTAATCGAGGTTGATGGACACGCACCCGCACAAATCAAAGCTGCATTCGATCAGTTCGCTGCGAACTCGAACGAAGATAAGAACACGCCGATCGCGGTTGTCGCCAAGACAGTCAAGGGCTGGGGTTGTCCAAGCATTCAGGGCGGCGGCTGGCACGGCAAGCCCGCGTCGGGTGAGGTGCTCAAGAAAGCTCTCGCAGAACTCGACGAACGCCGCATCGATCTGACCAGCGCCTTGTCAGGCACGGATCAGTTCACAATCGATCCGCCAACAGAAGCACCCGCCAAAACCGATACCGGCGCAGATCTCCCGCCTTTGGCTGATGCGATGAAAGCGCTCGATATGGAAACAGTGCTTCACACCGGCAAGATGGCAACCCGCCGGGCGTACGGCGTGGCGCTTCGTACACTCGGACAGATCAGCCCAGATGTGGTGGTCCTCGACGCGGACGTGAGCAACTCGACATTTGCCGAAGGGTTCGGCAAGGACGCGTCGCTGGCCCCTCGGTTTGTTGAATGCAAGATCGCGGAACAGAATATGGTTTCCGTCGGCGCAGGCATGAGCGCTGGTGGGAAGATTCCATTCTGCTCGACCTTCAGCAAGTTCATGACGCGTGCGTATGACCAGATCGAAATGGGCCTGTACTCAGGCGCCAATCTCAAACTCGTAGGCTCGCACTCGGGCATCACGCTGGCGGCCGACGGCCCAAGCCAGATGAGCCTGCCCGACGTCGCGTGGTTCCGCTCACTCTCGACGACCATGGACCACAATGGCAACCCAGGCTGCTATGTGCTCCAGCCCGCCGACGCCTATGCGGCATATGCCCTGACTGGTGTGATGGCTGAGTATGACGGCATGTGCTACATGCGAACGCTGCGGGCTGAAACCGAGATCTTGTATTCGGATGACCACGTGTTTAACCTCGGCGGATTCGAGACGCTCCACGAAGGACGCGACATTGTCCTCGCAGCGTCGGGCTACATGGTCCACGAGGGGAACCGTGCGGTTGAGCTGCTCGACAAAGCCGGCGTGAGCGCCACGCTTCTCGACATGTATTCGATCCCGTTTGATGAAGACAAACTGCTCGACATCGTTGCTTCCAACGGCGGGTTTGTCATCTCGCTCGAAGACAACTACGGCGGTTCATTGGGGTCGGCAATCGCCGACGCGCTGGTCGGCTCGGGTGACGGCTTTGAACTCACCCAGATGCACGTTTCTCGCATTCCAAAGAGCGCTCGCACGCCAGAAGAGATGCTACAAATGTGCGGCCTGACCGCGGAAGACATTGTTGCCCGCACGATGGAACTGCTCCGCGTTCCAGTCTGATTCGTCGCAACGATCTGCACGCCAAAACGAAAAGAGCCCCGAGCGACAGCCCGGGGCTCTGTTTGTATCAAGTCATCAAACGCTATCAGTTGCAGCCGGCGTTATAGATCGCGATGTACGTCGCGATATCGAAGAAGTTGAGCGCTCCGAATGGTGCGGTCAAGTCTGCCCGAGGATCGCCGTTGTTGAACAAGTCGATAAAGGTCGAGATATCAAAGAAGTTGTTCATCGCATCGCCGTTGAAGTCTGCGGCACATGTCAGCCTGACATAAACACGATCACTCTCGATGAACACGCGATAGGCCAGCGAGATCGGAGCAGCGGGCAGGCTGTAAGAGTCGTATGAACCATTGATGACAGTGGAACTCGCTCCACCAATGATCTCCCACTCGTCACCGAACATTGGGCTGTAGCCGTCGTCAAGGTTCACTTCGATTGAACCCCCGAGCGAGATGATCTGGTTGGCACCGGTGGTGATGCGATCGAACTCGGTGTTGGCCAAGCCGCCGAGGTCGAAGATCGTGGTGCCGGTCACAGCCAATGTCCCGCTCTGAGCGTTGATCTCGCGGAGATCGCCGGCGGGATCCAGCGAGCCTTCGACCGTGACATCCCCGAAGATCTGCCCCGAGCCCGAGATCGCTTGCCCCGAACCAAACGTCGCGTTGATGCCGTCGTCTGCATCGATGCGTGCGTCGCCAAGTGACCCGGATGTTTCGAGGACGACAGTACCCGTGCCGTCGATTGTTGAATCGGTGTTCACGCCTAGGACCGCATTGAACACGGTGTCGGTCACGTTCACCAGGACGTTGCCGTTGTTGGTGAACGAACCATTGATGTTGAGACGAGTGTTGTTGCCGTTGAGCCCGAGATCGCCATTGTTGATGACATCGGTGAGCGAACTCGTTCCCTGCGAAGCAGTGATGATCCCACCTGCAGAGGTTCCAAGCACGTGATCGGTTATGTCGACACTCTCAAGTGTCAGCGCACCGCCGCTTGAGAAGAGTGCACCGCTGCCTGTGAACGAACCGGAGAGCCGCAATGCTCTTAAGGCATCGTCACCATCGATCGTGCCGTTGTTGACAAAGGTTCCATTGATCAGACCCGACCCGGCGATGGACTGGCCGGCGCTGAACGTCCCGACAAACGCATCACTTGTCAGAATCTGTGCGTCGTTGAAGTCGCTCGTCGTCACCATGCGGATATCGCCGGTGCCGTTGATCGTGGCGGTTGAGTCGAAGTCGAGGATGGCATTGAAGACCTGATCGGTGAAGTTGAGCGTGAGTGTGCCGTTGTTGGTGATGTCACCCAACAAGCCCATACGGGTGTTGCTGCCGGCGATGCCCGCGTTGCCAGCAATGGTGACGTTCGAAACCGTCGTCAGCCCGTTGAGCGGGCCGACGATGCCGTCGCCGGTCGATTCAAGGGTCACACCGCTGATGTCGGCGGAGCTGAACAGCAAGCGAGCACCGGACCCCGCAACCAGCGTGCCCGGGCCAGAAAGCGTGTCGTTCACCAGCATATCAAACATCGGATCAGTGGCGGTGATCGATCCATTCAGAACGATGTCACCGTTGATCTGGCCCGCACCGGTCACGGCCTGGCCCGCGCCGATCGTGCCGGTGAACCCGGCACTGGCTGCAAGCTGGGCGTCGTTGGGATTAGTCGCCACTTGCATGACAATCTGCCCGTTTCCTGTGATGGATGTGTCGGCACCGAACACAAGCTGGGCGTTGAACACGGCGAGGTTGGGATTGAGGATGATCGTGCTGTTATTCACGACTGGGCCAAGCATGATGAGCTGGTCGTTTCCGCCGAGCACCTCCATGGGCATGTTGAGTGTCACGTC
>JBGCEB010000102.1:0-24933 GCA_045106075.1 Phycisphaerales bacterium | reverse complement strand
TCAATCCTTGAGCACGAACGTGACCTTCATGTTCACGCGATAGGCGGTGACCTTGCCGTCGGTGATGTCCATGCTCTGGTCCTGCACCCACGCGCCCGAGACGTTCTTGAGGGTCTTGCAGGCCCGCTCGATGCCTTTTTCGATCGCGTGATCGAAGCTCTTGTCGGATTGGGCGGTGATCTCGGTGACCTTTGCGACGCTCGATGCCATGGCTAATTCTCCTCACGAGTAGATGGTTGTCCCAAATGCAGTGTATCGCGCCAGCACGCAAAGCCCGCACAAGAAATCGCATGGCCTCGGCACTTCCTCAGCCGATATCATCAGCATGACCTCTGCCGAAACAACCAATGCTTCTCACCGCCCATCTCCCGTCGACCGGATCGGGCTCATCGGGTTAGGAGCGTTCGGCCGCCTAGCGGCTTCGTGCCTGGCGCGGCACGCCGATGTGCTGTGCTACGACCCAGAAGCATCGGACGACGAAGTCAAAGCAGCCGGCGCAACCCCGGCCCACCTCGAAGACGCCGCCAACGCGGAAGCCATCGTTTTGTCAGTACCCGTCCAAGCGATCCCTGCTGCCTGCTCAGCAATCGCGGGCATGCTGGCGGAGAACACACTCGTTTGTGATGTCGGCTCGGTCAAACTGCGCCCGCTCGAATGGATGATGGCTGCGTTGCCGCAACACGTGCAGGTCCTTGGCACGCACCCGCTGTTTGGGCCACAAACGGTCGCCGAGCTCGGCGGCATCGCGGGCGAACCGATCGTGCTCTGCCCCGCACGGATGAACGAAGAGACATTCGAAAAGGCGCGCCAGTTTGTGAGTAATCAGATGGGCCTCGTGCCAATCCAGATGTCAGCAGACGATCACGATCAGCAGATGGCGTTCGTCCAAGGCATCACGCACTTGATCGGCAAGGCTGCTTCAAACATGCGACTGGAAGAGTTCCCAACGGCCACGCTCGCGTACGAAAAACTGTTGCAGATGAAAGCGAACACCGAACGCGACGCACCCGAGCTATTCGACGCGATTCAGCGACTAAACCCGTACGCTGTCAACACTCGCAACGCGTTTCTCAACGCGGTCAAAGACATCGTCGAAGCTGCGGATGTTGCCGAGCCGGTGCGGAACCGCTAAGCGATTTTTATCGCCGAGGATTGCGGGGTGACGGCCGATCAATACCGTCTTGCACAGGGCCAATGGGCGATCGCTTCGTCTTTGGAATGGTTTCTTTGTTGTAGGCAGATTCGTCTGCTTGTTTCGATGCCGGCTCAGCATCGGGGTCGATGCGTGCAAACAGCAGTCGGCCGGCAGCGGTCTGCATCGAACTGGTCAGCGTCATTTCGACCCGCTCACCGATCCGCGGCTCGCCATCTTCGGCCACGATCATCGTGCCGTCTTCGAGGAACCCGACGGCTTGGCCTTCATGCTCGCCCTTACGCAGCAGTTCGACTTCGACAATCTGCCCCGGCAGGACCGCCGGCTTGAGTGCATCACCGAGCTCGTGGATGTTGACCACAGTGACCTGCTGGATCGTTGCCACACGTGCGAGACCAGAATCCGTGGTCATGATCGACGCGGGCAACTCGGTCGCGAGCTGTACCAGCATCTGATCGACCGCTCTTCGGGTGACCGGCGTGGTATCGATCGAAACATCCGCGGTACCGAGGCGCTGGAGCTGGGCAACGATGTCAAGCCCGCGGCGTCCTCTGGTGCGCTTGGTTTTGTCTTGCGAGTCTGCGAGCGCTTGCAACTCTTCGAGCACAAACTGAGGGATCACAATCGGCTGCTGGATCAATCCGGTCGCAGCGACTTCAGCGATTCGTCCATCAATCAATGCGGACGTATCCAAGAGAACCGGCCGAGGGCCGCGCAACTGCTTCGCAAACTCGACATATGGAATCACCAACCGAAAATCGTCTTGCGTTTGCAGCACTGTAGAGATACCAAGGTACGACAAGCTCACACCCAGCAACACCTTGAGCGCGGGGATGATCCGAGACGGCTCAAGGTCCCACGTCGCGATGACCAGATCGATCACAGCCCCGATGGCCCAGGACGCCACCAAACCGGCGACGAGCCCAAACGCGACACCCGAAACGACCTGAATTTTCTTCTTCGGCGTGAAGATATCGACCGCCAAAAAGACCATCGCCAACAGCAACGCGACCAACACCGGGATCCACCACGTGATCGCCAGCCCCACATCAAAGTCGCCGGTTGGCTTAGACCCCACCCGGATGATGTAGAGCATGGTCAGCAAGACCATCAGCAATACAAAGCCGATCCGCACCACCCGAAGGATCACCCGCAGGTCGTGAGACTCGTCATCTGTTGGCAAGGCGGATTGGCCGAGATTGGTATCGGGCATGGATTCTCTTGATCTGGGCGATGATGGATGGGCTCGGATCAAGTGTACGGGCGGCGGGGGGCATAGGATCCTTCTCGACCCGCCCGCGTCGGCGGCCGGGCCCGGTGCACGGGTGGCCCGTGAACCTGGTCAGGGCTTGACCGCAGCAGCCATAAGCGGCCGTCATCCGGTGCCGCCGGTGTCCTGGCCGCCGACACGTGTGGGTCGAACCCCATCCATCGAATAGTGAACATGCGACTCTGGATGATCACAAAGCTTGGGTTCCCTGCGATCGCGGCAGAACACGACCGGCTCTTTGCGTCGTGGGAAATGATCGATGATCCTGGTGTGTTTGAAAGCCCCTATCGCTGGATGATCCAACAGATGGCCAACCACGGGCTCGACACGCAAGGGCATCCGCCTTTCTGGGCGTGGCACTCATACGGTGCGCCCGGCAAGCGGGTTGACCTACGCACCTACGCCCAGCCCGAGCCAGTCCTGCGTTTGACCCTCGATGTCCCCGATCAGTTGGTGCTGCTTAGCGATGAAACCGACTGGCACTCGGTGCTCAACAACTGGTATCACGCGATCAGTGAAACAGAGTATGACCGGGTCGAGAAACTCGAGGATGCCGGCAAGCTCTCGCAGTCTGAGAAACAGGCGAGTTGGAAATGGATCTTCGATCTGACTCAGCATGGCGATCCTGAATGGGCTGGGCTGGCAAAAGAGCGACTCATCCAAGCGTGCATGCCGTGGTTCGAGCATTGTTGGATAAAGAAGATCGAGCGTTTCAACGGCCGATGCGAACGAACCGAATAGTCACGAAAAAACCGGCTCTCGCCGGTCTCTGTTTCATTCAGCGGTGATAGTCCGCACGGTTTGAACCATCAAAACCTGCCCGATCTCAGGCAGCATGATTTGAATCGGAGCCCGCTGCCACACGGGCACGGGTCGTTCCGCCCCAACTTCTCGAGCAGCTCTTTTTCACCAACGGCGGTTTGCACGATTCGTACGCCGCGTTTGACCGCGGTCTCGGAGTTAAAAGCCCCTCCGCCGCTTGCTCATCGTCTCGAACCGTTCGAAGTCATCAAACTGTGTAGGGTCTGTGGTGGAGTTGATTCGCGCCATAATGTTGCTCCTTTCAGGTAGGTGTGATTTGCCCGTCACGCCATATCTGGAAGCAATAACAGTGAATGCGCCGACAACCCAAACGTCAACCTGGGATTCGCGCCGATGTCCCTGTCAGTACGTGATCCATAATCTGGATCGCGTTCAGCGCCGCACCCTTTCGTAACTGGTCTCCCGCAATCAGCACGCCGCACTCGGTGGGCGAGAAGCACCGAATCCGCCCTGCCAACACGCCCTCGCCCCCGGTCGCTTGCAACGGCGTTGGGAAGCGGTTGCTCGCTCGGTCTTCGACAACGGTGACGCCGGGAGCACCTTCGAGCGTTTCTAGGAGTTCAGCTTCCGTCGCCGGGCTCGCAAGCGTGACCATCGCCGACTGGGTGTGCGCCCGCATGACCGGCACACGCACGCAAGTTGGAATCAGCTCAAAAGGTTCGCCCGCCCAGATACGGCCAGATTCAGCAATCATCTTCGCTTCTTCGCCGTTGAACCCTGTCGCTTCGTCGATCGTCGATTCGTGGCTGAACACATTGAAAGCACACGCCTGCGGCAAGACTTTGGGCAGCGCCGGTTTGCCATCCAATACATCCCGCGTTTGCGATTCCAACTCACGCACCGCTTCGATGCCTGCACCCGACACCGCCTGATATGTCGAAACGACCACGCGCGATACACCAAACTTCTTGCGAATCGGATTGAGAGCGGTCAACAAGATGATGGTGGAGCAGTTCGGATTCGCGATCAAACGGGCTTGCCCGATCGAGTCTGCGTTAATCTCGGGAACAACGAGCGGCACACTCGGATCCATCCGGAACGCCGACGAGTTATCGATAACCAACGCACCCGATGCCACGGCACGCGGACCGGCGTCTTGAGCGATGCCTGCGGTCGCGCAGAAGATCGCGACATCGCAAGCCGGAAACCCAATGGCCGGCAGCTCGCGCACCTTGACAGATTCCGATCCGTACTCGATGACTTCTCCTGCTGAACGAGCAGAAGCCAACGGAATCACACGATCCGCCGGATGTCCTCGGCCGGCAAGAACCGCAAGCGCCTCGCGCCCAACCGCACCTGTCGCACCCACTATCGCAACCGTTGCCCGGGCCTGATCAACCGGCATGGACCGCCCCCTCGCTGGAAGCTTGGCCTGTCGGCCGAACAGCCTGTTTGCGAAGAATCGAAAGCACGTCCGACATCACCGACTCGCTGGTCGGCCAACGGCCGGCACCCCGTCCGCGGACAATGGTTTCAACACCATCATCCCACGTCACGACCAATGCATTCTTCTCGCCGGGCACCTCGTACAAAGAATCCTCCGGCTCGATCGCGATCAACCGGACCTCGCCCACTGGCGTAGCGCCGGTAAGGTCCAATGAACCAACCTGCCGCACGATCGCGCTGTCCGAGCCATGACTCAAGGCTTCCCCCAATGTCTCGGGCGTGAATGCATCGCACCCGATTTGGTCCGCTTCAAGCTCTGCGCCGAGGGTCCGAGCGATGACGCACAGCTTGTACGCGGCATCGAGTCCGTCGATATCACCCGATGGATCGGCTTCGGCATACCCACGGTCTTGCGCGTCTTTGATCGCGGCTTGCGGGAGAACTCCAGCGGCAACCTGCCCGAGTACAAAGTTGGTCGTCCCGTTCAGCACGCCCCGCACCGATCGCACACTCTTCCCGGGTCGTACACCGAGCGATTCGAGCATCGGCACCCCACCGCCAACGCTGGCCGAGCCAAGCAAAGAACCACCGTGCTTCTCGCAAAGCTGCTGCAACGACTCCCACCGCTGCGCGAGCAGAGCTTTGTTCGCGGTGACAACGTGGGCCCCGGTCTTCAATGCCGCTTCGATTGCTTCGCCCGCGACGCCGATGCCACCGATGACCTCGATCACGAGATCAACGCCCGAACCCGCCGCCTTCACGGCATCGGTCGTCACGATTTGTTCTGGCAGCTCAACATCACGAGGCTTGTCCGCATCACGCACGGCGATCGCCGCCACTTCAAACTCGGGCATGCGGGAGAGATGCTGATAGACACCAACACCGACCGCCCCGAATCCAAGCAATGCAACCTTCAACGGAGCGCCCGGTTCGGCACCCGACTGAAGCAGCGTTGGATCATTCGAAATGATCGTGGGATCGACGCCGTTGAGATCTGTCAGTTCGAATCCTAACCCAAGGCCCTGCGCGAACCGGACGGCCTTTGGCTGAATGGCTTTGGCGTTAAGCTTGAGCTCGTCGTCATAGTGGACATGCGCGAATCGTCTGGGCTTTGGCCCTGGTTTCTTTGGATCGTGTTCGTACAGGGCATCAACATCTTTGACAAGCCGGCAGCGCGAACCGAGCTGGGCGGCGACATACAACGCCGTGAGATCCGAGCCACCTCGCCCGAGCACCACCGGTTGCCCGGCGTCGCCGTGCCCGACGAATCCAGGGATCACCACCACGCCCACGCGGTCGAGCGATTTCTGAATCAGATCCGTTCGCAGCCCGACCGGCATCGCGTCGTCGGCCGGCCCGTCCGCGTGCAAACCGATCGCGCCGGGCATCAACACCGTCACCGGCACCCCCGCACGATCCAGCACCGTCGCCAACGCACAAGCACTCTCGCACTCACCCAGCGAAACCGTCGCCGCCATCGTTTCTGGTGATGCGTCTGGGCACACAGAAGCAACCTGCTCGATCAGCTTATCGGTCTTCCCAAAGAACGCCGAAGTCACCACCGCGACCTGATACCCCGCGCGTCTCCACCGGTAGACCTCATGCACGACCTCTCCCAAAGCCGCCTGATCGGCCAAAACCGACCCGCCGAACTTCAACACCATCACACGCTTGCCAGACATGACGCAACTCCTCCACGCAAACATATCCCAGCATCGGAGAAAGCTGTTTCCAAATCCTCCAGAATCACCCGGAAGTCTTCAAGCCCCACCGACAATCGGACCAACCCATCGGTGATCCCCACCGCTGACCGCTGCTCAGCAGACAGATCCGCGTGGGTCATGCTCGCAGGATGGGTAATGAGAGTCTCGACCGAGCCCACGTGCTCGACGAGGCGGCAGTGCCTAAGAGCCCCAATAAATGCCTTCGCGAAAACACCGCCGCCATTGAAATCGAAGGACAACACCGCACCGTCCGCGTTAAGGTGCTGCGCGATCGCCAACGCCCGATCACTCCCTTCTGACAGCCCGGGGTAGTTGACAACCGAAACCTCATCCCGCTTGACCAACCACTCCGCGATCCGCAACGCGTTCTCTGACTGATGTCTGATCCGCAACGGCAGGGTCTTGATCCCTTGCAACGTCAGCCATGCATTCAACGGCGCGATGATCCCGCCCGTGCATTTGCGGATGAACTTCAAACGCTCTAACACCGCTTCGTCCCGGCTCACGACCGAACCGCCAAGCGCCGCCGAATGCCCGTCAATAAACTTGGTGGTTGAGGTCACCGTGATACCTGCTCCCAAGTCGAGCGGCTGCTGGAGCGCCGGGGTCATAAACGTGTTGTCCACCGCAAGCAATGCGCCGCAACGCTTGGCAATCCGCGACACCGCCCGGATGTCGGTCAGCTCAAGCGTTGGGTTCGCCGGCGTTTCGATAAAGATCAACGTCGTCTCAGGACGCACCGCAGCAGCGATCGCTTCCGGCCTGGTCGCGTCAACGAACGAACACGCCACGCCGAGAGGCCCCAAAATTTCGTCAAACAACCGAGTCGTTCCGCCATAGCAAGCCTTACCGCATACCACATGGTCGCCGGATTTGAGCAACGCAAAGAACAACGCAGACTCGGCTGCCAACCCCGAGCCAAAGCACACGGCAGGCGGCGCTGCTTCGAGATCACCCAGTGTCTTTTCGAGCGCCGCCACCGTCGGGTTCGACACCCGCGAATACGCGTGCTTCGAGTCAGACTCGATGCCTTCGCGGCAAAAAGTCGTCGACTGGACCAACGGCGTCACCAACGGCGACCCATCGCCCGAACCCTGCCCGGCGCGCGCACAAATCGATGCGACATCCCGGCCAAACTCCGGTGAGGCAGCAGGCTCAAGGAATGAACTGGTCGAAACAGGACGGGTCATGCCGAGACTCCTCTCGACATCAAGAACGCCAGATCAACGCGGGGGACCACCAACGCGGCGAGTCCTTTGACGAATCCCAAAGCAGCCAACAGGCAGCCTCGATCTCGCCCGCATCGACCGAACCCAAATCGGGCTGGTCTCGGCACCGCGGCCTTCCGGCTCGGTTGCCGCCCGGGACTGGCCCGGGACTCTTGATGCAATCGCGACGAGTATTGCCCCCCACATCTGATCCGTCAATCCGGATTTTCGGATTTAATGCCAACGGCGTGCGATCACACCCCGGCGCAAACAGATCTGCTCAGCCGATCCGAAACAACGCCTCTTCGCACGCCGGGAATCGGTCATCGCCGTCGAACCACTGGGTGCCCAAACACGCGAAGCCGCACCGCTCGAGCACCCGGATCGAGCCGAGGTTCGACCGCGCGACCCGTGCGTGCAGCGGGCGCGTCGGCACCTGCTCGAGCAACAACGTCAGTGCCGCGGTAGCAACCCCGCGCCCCCAGAACGCCCGGTCCACCCAATACCCGACCGAGTCTTGGCCGTCCATCTCGAAGCACGAGATGTTGCCGATGACTGCCTCGTCGACCACGATCACCTTGGCGACCACCGACGGGTCGGCCAGAACCGATTCCCAGAACGCGACGAACGCGTCCTCGGGCCGCGGGCTCACCACGGCCATCTGCACCGCGTCGAGGTCGGACTGGAACCGGAACAGATCGGGCAGGTCGTCGATGGTCACATCCCGCAGCCGCACGCGATCGGCCAGCTTGTGATAAGACCCACCGTGCATAACAGAGGCTAGGCGGCGCCGGACAAACACGACATCACATGTTCGGCCTTGCGCGATCCGCGTGCACCAGAATCAAAACCGCTTGATCGGGTCAGAGAACTAGGGACAACCCGCACCGTACACAGCGAGAAACTCGGCGATATCAAAGAAATCGGGCGGACCCTGGCTCGCGAACGGCGGAGCAAGATTTCCCACCCAGTTCTGCCCGGCGTTGAACGCGGTGATAAACGCCGCGACATCGAAGAAGTTGAGCGAACAGAATGGTGGCGCGATGTCCGCAGGCCCGCACTGGCAAGGGGCATCGGGCCCGTAGAGCTCGATCATCCCCGACGTGTGGGACGACTCCTCGCCAGGATCGCAGTCAAACCCACCCAGAAAAAAACCGCCCAAGTAATCGAGACTCAAGCAAGCACTGGTGGTGGCGAACCCGTCAGCCCCGTCGAACACGTTCTTGGCATCAGCGGGGTGTGGCGCACGGTCGTTCAGGTTTCCGAGCTTGGGCGCCGCGGTCACCACACCCATGGGACCGCGGATGGGCTGATTTTGCTCGAAGCCAACCGACCAAGCGAAATCATGCAAGCCATCACCATCGAGATCTGCCGGGCTCGCTCCGAGAACAAACTCAAATCCCGCAGAAAGATCGGCTACGACGATGTATCGCACGGGAAAAACCTGCCCGCCGCAAGGCACAGAACCTCGGAGATCCTCGATTCGGAGCGCAGTAACGCACTGTCTTCCACGATCGTCGAACGTGTTGTAGGCGTCGTAGAAGCTGACAATCATGTCCAGCCCTTCAACGGCGGCACCCGCTGTGCAAGGCGCACCACCCACCGGAACCTGTGAGAAGTACTGGATGACAAACCTGTCAACCACTGTTCCGGGCTCGATGTCGCCCCACCACAGAACGCTGCTCTCTTCGCAGTTCAGGATGCCATTGCACGAGCCGCCATAGGTGTCGCCAAAGCCATTCCCATCGAGGTCCGGATCATCGATGACGATATTGGTCAGCTGACCTGCTGCACAAGGCGCGGTGTTGTTGTTGAGCCAGACCGCACCCGAATCGCTCCCGCGTGGATCTGTATCAGAAACCGCCCCGGTCGCCATGTCGTAGTAGTACACCACCGCCGGCAAATCAGCGGTGTCGAAAAACTGCTGTGACTGAGCAGCGCCCAACGACGCAGACACCGCAACTCCCAAAATCGCTACTGATCGCTCTTTCCAATTGAACTCGCAACACTTCATTAGTCCCCCTTCGCGTTTCATTTCGATTTGAGCTCCGACGATTTCATCAGCATAACACAAAAATTAGTATTTCAGAGAGACTTCTACTTTCGAAACTCTCTTCGTCGATAGAAACTACAACCACTCGTGTCCGTGCACCGGTCACGGTGACGGAGACCGATGACGCGATTGACAAACCACGATGGCGAGCACGACAAATGGGGCCCTAATGGCGACCGCCGAAAGCCAAGAATACCTCACAACTCACCGGACACCCGCCTGAACATGCCCAAACTTGCCACACTTGGGTTTGTGAGCCAATCATCTAGACTTTGGGTTCTTGCTCACGGATCACCCTCCATACCATCCCCCATGTCCTACACCGCACTCGCACGCCGATACCGATCCGCTGATTTCGACGAGGTCGTCGGGCAAGAGCCCATCGCCCGCACGCTCAAGGCCGCCATCTCCGCCGAACGGGTGGCCCACGCCTACCTCTTCTGCGGCACACGCGGCGTCGGCAAGACCTCCATGGCCCGCATTTTCGCCAAAGCACTCGCGGGCGGATCCGACGAAGCCAACGCCGCCATCATGCGCGGCGAGGACACCGACGTCATCGAGATCGACGGTGCCTCCAACAACCGCGTCGAAGAAGCACGCGAGCTGATCGCCAACGCCGCGTATCGACCCATGCGCGGGCGTGACAAGGTCTACATCATCGACGAGGTCCACATGCTCTCGACAGCCGCATTCAACGCGCTGCTCAAGACCATGGAAGAACCGCCCGAACACGTCAAGTTCATCCTCTGCACCACCGAAGCCCACAAAGTCCCGGCGACCATTCAGTCGCGCTGCCAACGCTTCGACTTCAAGAACATTTCTAGCGCCGACATCGCCGGACACCTGACCGATGTCATCAAACAAGAAAAAATCAAAGCGGACCCCGAACTCGTCTTCGCGGTGGCCCGCTTGGGCAATGGCTCGATGCGCGACGCGCTCAGCCTGCTTGACCGCGTGATGGCAACCGGCGAGAAGAAGCTCACCGTCACCCTGCTTGAAGAACTACTCGGATTGCCGGACCGTGAACTGGTGGGGCGTTTGATCGACTCCCTCGCAGACGGCGACCCGGCTGACGCACTGCGCTCATCCGGCGCGTTGCTCGGCAAAGGTATCTCGGGCGAGCAGATGCTCCATTCGATGCTCGAACGCTTGCGAGACCTGATGGTTCTTTCCGCGTGCGGCGAATCAACCGACCTCGTCGAACTGTCCGATGACGCACGATCCGCCGAGTTCGTACGCTGCAAGCGGTTCGACCCAAGCGGGCTGACGCACATGATCGCGGTTTGCGAATCGGTGCAGCGAGCATTGAAATCTTCCCCGGCACCACGGGCACTACTCGATGCATGCGTGGTGCGGCTGGCGATGACCGAGAAAATCGCGGATGTGACTGCATTTGTCGCCCAAGGGGGCGCGCCTGCTTCGGCTGCGGGAAAGTCATTCTCAAAAAAAGCCTGACGGCGGGTGCGACCCGGACGCGCCCAGCCGCGCCCGACCGCCCGCCGCCCATGCACGAAGCTGCGCCCAAAGCGGCACCGCGAGATACACCCGCGCCATCGCTGCGCCCAGAGCATCGCCGCAAGACAGACGCCCCCGCTCCCAAGAAAGACCCATCGCCAGAGCCAGCCCCGCAGCCGAAGCAAGACCACCCCACCACGAACCTACGCGGCCCAACGCCCGATGAAATTTTGGCAGACCCGCTCGTTCGCACAGTCCTCGATGTCTTCGAGGGCGAAGTCAAACGAATCCATCCACGCCAACGCCCATCGGGCGAGTGAGAGAGACCAAACAGTGTTTGATCAACTCAAAGCAATGCAGTCCGTTGCATCGCTGCTCAAAAACAAAGAGCAGCTCGCTGAAGCCGGTGAACGGATCAAAGCAAAGACCGAAACCCTCCGTGTCACTGGCGAAGCCGGAGGCGGTGCTTGCCGGGCAACCGTGACCGGACGTATGAACGTTGTCGATCTCACCCTCGACCCAGCGTTGCTAGCGGGTATGTCGGTCGATGAAAAAACGCGCGAGTTGGCGACGAACTTGATCAAAGACGCCGTCAACGATGCGATGAGCAAAGCCCAAGACCAAGTGAAAGCCATGATCGCGCGGGAAGCTGAAGACCTTGGGCTGCCCGGAATGTCCGGCCAACTCTCCGGGCTGCTCGGTTGAAACCGGTCCGCATCGAACCAATCTCCGCGCCGATCACGATCGAGGTTCTCCGGGATCCGATCTTGCCAAACGCTGAACAAGAACGATCGATCGAGCGCGCATGGCAAGGGTTGTGCGCCAAGAACCCACGATATTTCAACGGACGAATCCTCTCGTTCGAGTCATATGACCCGAGCACCGGCGTCGCGATTGCACGCGATGTCGAGTATCGCTTGCATGCGGTTCGAGACACCGTCGATTCGGGCATCGCGTTCTTTGGTGTGACTGGCGTGCTCCGAGCTGTCGACTCGGGCAGATCCCGATTCATGCTTGGCAAGCGGGGCGAATCAGTGCACCAGTACCCGAATCAATGGGAGTTTGCTCCCTGCGGCGGGATCGATCCGCCTCCTGCCGGGCAGGAGGTGCTCTCGCCGAGCGAAATTGCCCAAGAGCTTTGCCGAGAAGGACAGGAAGAACTCGGAATGGACCTCTCGACCGCGGTGCCCAAACCGCTCGCGCTCGTTCATGACGACCCCGTGGGCTCGACCGATCTGATGATGCTTATCGATCTACCCAAAGAACCCGCGGCAGGACGAAACTGGGAATACAGCGAGACGAATTGGCTTACGCTGGATGACATCTGGGCATTGCAGCGCGATTCGGGTGAGATTGTGATACCCACGACACTCGCGATGGTCGAGCACCTGCAAGCCTCCCTGCCAAGCCTTTGAAGCTGGCGTACCCTCGGTCATGACCCGCGACCCCACCCCACCATCAATTGGAACGATGCCATTCGATTCACTCCTTGGCGCGTTGGCTAAGCGCTCACCCGCGCCGGGTGGCGGTGCGGCGGCGGGCATCGTCGGCGCATCGGCTGCGGCACTTACCGGCATGGTTGTCTCCTATTCAATCGGGCGAAAATCGCTGGCTGAGTATCAACCGTTTCTGATCGATGCTGGAAACAGACTTGAGCGTGCTCGATCGATGTTTGTGATGCTCGCCGACGAAGACGCATGCGCGTACAGCCGACTCAACGCCTTGATGAAGCTGCCAGGTGACCACCCCGATCGCTTGGCCGATTGGGAAGACACGGTACGAAACGCGATCACGCCGCCTCGAACGACTTTGGCTGCTGCAAATGACCTGTTGCGACTTTGCGAGGATCTCTTGGGTAAGACCAATCCGTACCTGAACAGCGACTTGGCGGTCGCAGCGATTCAGGCGGAAGCAGCCGCTAGATCCGCTGCGTGGAATGTCAAGATCAACGTGCCGTCCTTGCCGGAAAATCAGCGACACGCGATGCTGGCTGAGACTGATTTGATGATCGAGGACGCAAAGGCAAGAGCTGCCCGGGTTGAAACCGGCTGCGCGTAAAGACAACCTATGATATAAGCGTGCGAGATATTGACCTTGAAAACCATCCCAGGATCAGCAAGCTCACGGAAGTGATGAGAGAGATCTCAACACTGACCGAACCGGCTGAGATGATCCGAGCTTTTGCTCCCTGGGTTTCGACGCGCACGACGCGCGACTACTTCATCAGTGTTTCAAAGCGAAACCTGCCTGAAGGGCAGTACAAACTGACCCGAGTCTTACCCGGAAGACCGAACTTCGAATCAGCACGTAAGGCACCGACTGTAAACCCTTGGGAAACCTGGGATGAAATCCCGACGCAAGAAGGCGGCATCATCGGTGAGATTCTGCGTCTCGGCAAGCCGCGACTCATGGACGGATTAGATCTGGCCAATGACCCGGTACTCGGGCCGGTCATGGGCGACGATGCTCGTCGCATGACCATGCTTGCTGCGATGCCAGCATTCGACGAAGGCGAACCACTGAACTGGTCCATCAGTTTTAGCACTGATTCAGATTGGGACGCGGTCGGGCAGTTTGAGTCGGGTATGCTCGACATCAACTTGATGGGCACCGCAACCCGCAACCTTGTTGTCCGCAAGCAGGTTCAGGAACTCAACGATCGACTTTCAACCCAGCTCGAACAGATCGCGCGAATCCAGCGTGCGATGCTTCCAGAGAAAAGCCCCGAGATTGATGGTTTCCAAGTCGCGACGAGCTACATCACGTCGGATGATTCGGGTGGCGACTATTACGACTTCATCAGCTTGCCCGATGGTCGATTTGGAGTACTCATCGCCGACGTATCCGGACACGGCGCCGGAGCAGCGACCGTGGTTGCGATGCTGCGTGCGATCATCAACTGTTACGAAGTCGATGATGGAAATCCTGCGAGCTTCGCAGACTATTGCAACGCCAAGCTCGGCGCGGCTCGCCTGAGCGGTAACTTTATCACCGCGTTTTTCTGTGTGATCGATCCCAAGACCGGCGAGATCGTGTGGAGCCGCGCCGGGCACAACCCGCCGCGCATCCGACGCTCCAGCGGCACGGTCGATGTCATCGACTCGGCAGGCTCGTTGCCATTGGGGATCGTCGACGATCTTGAATCAACTTCAGATTCAGGAGTGCTCGCGGTCGGCGACACGCTCGTGCTCTACACCGATGGCATCACCGAGCTGCGTCGGAAGGATAACGAACTCTTCGGCGAAGACCGCTTGGATGGCGCACTGCACGAATGCACCGGGCAGCCCGAATGCGTGGTCGATACCATCCACAAGCACATGTTCGCGTTCACCGGTTCGATGACTCGACAAGACGACCAGACGCTGGTTGTCGTTCGGCGGACAGGTGAGCCGGTGTGAGCAAAATCAATCTCGACAAGGCAGGCCGCGACAACCACAACCATCAAGAATGGTTCGACGCGCCGGATCCGACCGGCACAACGACGTCAGGCGAACAGGGCCTGCGGTTCGATTGCACGATGTGCGGAAACTGTTGCACCGGACCGTCTGGCTTTGTGCTATTTGCCGACGAAGAAGCCGACGCGATGGCTGTCGAGCTCGGCGTGACTCGGGATGAGTTTCTCATGCGGTTCACACGAGACACCGTGCTTGGAAAATCACTGGCGGAGAAGCCGAGTCCGTTTGGGCAGGATTGCATTTTTCTTGATCGGGAGAAGGTGCCCGGCAAGGCGGTATGCGGGCTGTATGGCTCGCGCCCGGCACAATGCCGAACGTGGCCGTTTTGGAAGAGCAACCTGCGATCCAGCCGAAACTGGGAGCAGGCAGGGAAGACGTGCCCTGGGATGAACCAAGGCCCGTTGACATCGCCAGACGCGATCCGAGTGACCCGCGAACGCGTTGATATCTGACTGCCTAAGTCTCTGGCCGATGTTTTCTCCCCGGCGCGAATCGGCTGCGAATACTTGCAGTCCCATCCCCACTGGTAACGGAGAGTCATGGACGCATTCTGGACCTTTGCCAAACAGATGACCCGGTTCCGCACTTTGATGGTGCTGGGGCTGTTGTTTGCAGTGGTATCGGCCAGCGGCCTGGGCGCAGCGATTGTCGCCATGCAGCCGGTTCTCGATACCGTGCTCGAGCCCGGGCACGGCGGTCTACCACAGATCTTGAACGAATGGAACAACAAAGCACCAGTCAACGGCCGCATACCACAGTCGTTCATCGACAGCTTGCCGACTGGCCCGTTCCAAGCGATCGTGTGGATGATGATCGCACTGGGTTGCATGGCCGTTATTGGCGCATCCGCCAACTTCATGCACCAGTTTTGTGCGTTCACCATCGTGCACCGAACGATCGCGATGATCCGGCGGCAGGCGTACGACCGCGTGCTGCACATGCCGCTCAAAACCGTCATCACCGAAGGACCGACCGATGCGATCTCGCGCGTGGTCAACGACACCGAAATGCTCGGTCTTGGGCTGGTTGCGATGCTTTCCAAAGCAATCGCCCAGATCACGAAAGGCGTTGCCGCACTCATCGCCGCGTTCTTTATCCATTGGCAACTCGCATTGACCGCGGTCATCGTGATGCCGTTGCTCGCAGCGGTGATCCGCAAACTCGGCAAACGCATCCGCCGGGCATCGACCCAAGCACTCTCCGCCCGCGCTGGTCTGTTTCGCGTCGCGACCGAATCTCTTCAAGGCCTACGCGTCGTCAAGGTTCATACAACCGAGCGATACGAGGCTGGCCGGTTCGGAAAGATCAACAAAGAACTGCTCAACCAACAACTCAAAATCCGGACGGCGCGTGCCATCGCAAGCCCACTGGTCGAGCTGATGACCGTGTTCGCGCTCGGCGGGTTGATGATCCTGGCAGCCAAGCTCATCCTTGATGGAAACCTTGAAAAATCGGTGTTCTTCGCCACTTTGGCGGCGCTGGGAATCGCCGCGGCGAGCATCAAGCCGTTGACGGGTTTGCTCAACGACATCCAAGCTTCAGCCGCGGCTGCGGATCGAATCGCCCGCCTGCTCGGCAACGAACGCGAACCCGGGCACGATGCCCGTTTGCCCAAACTCGCCCGGCATCACGAGCGTCTCGCATTCGAAAACATCAAGGTCACCTACCCGGGTCAATCCACCCCCGCTGTTGAAGGCATCACGCTTTCCATCGCCCACGGCGAGACCGTGGCATTTGTCGGGCCCAACGGGTGCGGCAAAACCACGCTGCTCTCATTGGTCCCTCGATTGTTCGATCCAGACGATGGCCGAATCGTTGTTGATGGGTCCGACATTGCACGGGTCCGTGTCCGATCGCTTCGCCGACAGATTGGCGTGGTGACCCAAGAGGTCATCCTGTTCAAGGGCACTGTGTTTGACAACATCGCGTATGGATCACCGAACGCGACACGGGACGACGTCTTGGAAGCATCCAAGCGAGCGCGAGCGCATGAGTTCATCGAGAACATGCCGCAGGGGTATGACACGCCGATCGGCGAGCAGGGCCTGACCCTTTCGGGCGGTCAGCGTCAACGGATCGCGATTGCCCGGGCGATCCTGCGTGATCCCGCTATCTTGATCCTCGACGAAGCAACGAGCATGGTCGATTCCGACAGCGAAGAAAAAATCGGCGAAGTGCTCAAAGACTTCTGTGCAGATCGAACAACACTGGTCGTCGCCCATCGATTGCGCACGGTGCTGAATGCGGACCGGATCGTGGTGATGAATGCCGGTCGAGTTGTTGATACTGGCACCCACGAAGAGTTGCTCCATCGATGCGAGTTGTACGGCCAGCTCGCTGCTGGTCATCTAAAGGGTGTGAGCTGATGCAAGATACGACCGATCCGAACAACGTCTTGTTCAAGTGCGACTTCTGCCTCAGCCCCTGGACCGATGATCTTGCGATGGTCGAGGGGCACCGCGGATCGATCATCTGCGGACGCTGCCTCTCAGTTGCCTATGCAGAGCTGGTACATCTCAAGTCGGGGCGACCTGTACAGCCAGAAGAGAAGTGCATTCTTTGTCTCGAAGAATCACGACCAGATCCCCACTGGGAAAGCCCCGTCGAAGCCGGGCTGCTGGCGTGCCGCCGGTGTGTCAAGCAGTCTGCGGGCGTGCTGCACAAAGACCGCGACGTCCCTTGGACGAAGCCGCCTGACCCAAACCTGGTTGATCCCGACCCGCAACTCGCTGACGCAGATCCACCCAGCTGACAGAAGTATGGAAGCCAAACTTGTTTAGCGGGGGCAGGCTTGCTCGTACATCTGCTCTAGGTCGCAGATCAGGATGTAGCTGCCGTCGGGCTGATGCACCAAGCCGGACATAAACTCAGCGCCGGTCGCGGTATCGGGCAACGTATCAACATCCTGCTCGGCACAGTCCTTGACGGTGTGCACCGCGTCGACCTCAAACGCTGCTTTTCGATCACCAAGCTCGGTGATGATAAGCATGGTTTTAAATCCACCCTTTACAGCGCGGATCATTCTGCGGAAGCAGGTGTGCATGCTCGCAAGCGAAGTCTCACGTATTTCTACAATCGCTTGAACCGCGCCTTCTTTCCCGCCTTCTTCCAAAGCTTGCTCGACAACTTCAATCGCAGCATAAAGCGCCTTATGTGGCGCTTCAAGATCCGAAAGCCAAGTACGCATCGATGCGTGGTATCGCATCATGCTGGCAAGTGTCCGCTCATCTTCAATTGTTTGCTTGCGCCAGCTGCCGAGCTTGGTGGTCTTCGGGTCAACCGCGGTGGGCAGCGCTTCCTCTGCGCGAACAGATTGATGGATCGCGTCGAGCCAATCGACTGCTTCCTGTTCGTGCTCACGAAGGTTTGCGATCAGCGCGTTTCGTTGTTCATCAATCGTGGCCAAACCAAGCAACGCACGGGTATCGACGACCGGGATAATCGAACCTCGGTGGTTGATCACCCCTCTCACGAACAACGGGCTCTTGGGCACCCGGGTCACGGCGACCGCCGAACTCGATGTCAACTCGATGGTTGAACCGGTTGGGAATCCATAGTTACTCGAGTTCATCTCGACAATGACATATCGGGTCACGTCTTGATCGATCGATTCTGCCAAACTGGCCCGAATCGCTTCATCGACGGCCACGCCTTGCCCCGCAACGTTGGTCTCAGTAGTGCTCATTGATCGGATATCGTCAGGGCCGAGAGCAAGATTGCCCCGGATCACCGAAAACACGGCCAGTTTCGCCTCCAAACGCCTGTCCAACCCGAATGCGAGCCTTCAGGGGAGCGGTTTGACCTTGTTTCGAGCAATTACCACGGGAACACCATGCCAGAAACCACCACCATCCTCTGGTACCGACGGGAGTTACGGACGGACGACCACCCGGCACTCGCCGCTGCCGCGAAACGCGGCCGGGTTTTGCCGGTCTTTATCCAAGACCCCAACGAGCCCGCCCAGGCATGGCCCATGGGCGGCGCCACACGCTGGTGGCTGCACCAAAGCCTCTCGTCACTCGATGCCAAGCTCATCGAGCTTGGCTCACCGATGGTTTATCGGACTGGCGATCCGGCATCGGAGCTTCTGGCCGCCGCAAAGGAAACAGGGGCCGACCGGGTCGTGTTTACCGAGTCGATCGAACCCGCTGCCCAAGAGCAAGACGAGCAGATCGACCACGAGCTGCACCACAACGGATTGGCGACCGATCGCTTCGCACCCAACCTGCTTTGGCAGATCGGGTCGGTGATGACCAAGGTCGGCGATCCGTACCAGGTGTTTAGCCCGTTCTGGCGAGCGGGCGTGGCGTCGGGCGACCCTGATGACCCGGTCCGCGCCCCGGCCGCGTTGCAGCCGCCTGCCCAGACGCCGGAATCACTTCGACTCGAGGATCTCGGACTGCTCCCCGACATCGACTGGGCAGAAGGCATGCGAAGACGATGGACCCCTGGCGAGCGCGGAGCGCTCGACGCATTCAGCGCGTTCGTCAAAGACCGGATGACGGACTATCACGAAGATCGAAACCGACTCGACATTCCGGGTTGGTCTGCCATGTCGCCGCACATTCACTTCGGCGAGATTTCAGTTCGGCGTATCTGGCACAGCATCGCAAGCTCGGCTGGATGGGCCAAAAACAAATCGAAAGAGCATTACCTCCGCGAAGTCGGATGGCGCGAGTTTGCGCAGCACTTGCTCAACCACTTCCCGCAAACAACCGACAAACCGCTCCGTTCCAACTTTGAACGATTCCCCTGGCTGGATAACGAGCAGTCGCTTCAAAGATGGCAACGCGGCATGACGGGCTACCCCGCGGTCGACGCTGCGATGCGAAACCTCTGGCATGAGGGATGGATGCCAAACCGAGCGCGGATGATCGTGGCATCGTTCCTCTGCAAGAACCTGCTGATCCCGTGGCAACGCGGCGCCGAGTGGTTTTGGGACACGCTGGTCGATGCGGATTTAGGAAGCAACACCTTGGGGTGGCAATGGACCGCCGG
Source organism: Phycisphaerales bacterium (assembly GCA_045106075.1). GTDB lineage: Bacteria > Planctomycetota > Phycisphaerae > Phycisphaerales > UBA1924 > UBA6054. The sequence goes on along the minus strand of JBGCEB010000102.1, from coordinate 5,409 downwards.
TTGTGGCGCCGACGCAGCTCCCTACTTCCGGATCTTTAACCCCATCACCCAAGGCGAGAAGTTTGACCCTGAAGGTGATTATGTGCGCCGATGGGTTCCTGAACTCGCCAAACTCGATCGCAAAACGATCCACAAACCCTGGGAAGCCCTACCAATGGAACTCCAGGCTGCCGGAGTGACGCTCGGCGAGGATTATCCCGAACGGATTGTCGACCATGCCCAGGCCCGGGATCGGGCTTTGGCCGCGTTCGAGCGGATCAAGGGGTAGATCGGGTCGTTTTGCAAGCAAGATTCTCGCCACTCTCCCGTTGTGCTCACGCGGTGCGATGCGGTATCGTCGCATCCACGCATCGCCAACAGGAGACACCACGATGAACCGCACTCGCTCGATCACAGCCGCGCTGACCCTCACCATCCTCGCGGGAGGCGCCGCAATCGCCTTCGCCCAGCCCGAACGGCCGATGTCGGGAACCGAACGCCGCTTGCAAGCCCAAGTTGATCGAATGATGAACATGGACCAGGACGGCAACGGCGAAATCAGCCGCGAAGAGATGCCCGCCCGACTAGCCGAGCGGATGTTCGACGCTGCTGACACCGATGAAAACGGCTCGCTGACGCGCGAGGAAATCACCGCCCATCTCAGCGAACGGGCTGGCGGGCGCGAGGGCGGACGACCTCAGGAACGCCCAGCCGAAGGCGGCGCCACCGAACGGGGCGGGGAAGACGGCAGCTCTACCCACGAAATGTTCGAAGGATCGATGAAGGTGGCCGGGCAAGCCGTCCGCGCACTCCGTCGATCGGCATTGACCCCGGACACGCGCGATTCGGATCTGGACGCGGTGCAGTCTTTGCAAGAAGCAATGATCGCTTCGAAGGGTGTGGCTGCAAGCGAGCAGATGGCGTCCCAAGCTGAAGCCAAGTATGGCGAAGACACCGATGCATACAAGCGGGACATCCGCCAGTCGTTTGTGGACATGCTCCGGGCGACGCTGGATCTGGAAGCCGCCATTCTGGCCGGTGACACGGACGCCGCGAAGACTGCCCTCGGAACTGTTCTCGCAGGCCAAAAGTCTTCCCACGATGCGTTTCAGGAAGATTAATCCTGAAAATCCGGCCCTGATCAACGGTGCAGAATTAACCCTCCAAGGGGCAATTGGGCTCTTTGGTGGCTGTCTGCGGGGTCGATCTGGCGACTTGGCGTCGAATTTTGCCTCCCGAAGCCCTTAATCGGCCTAGATTTAGGGACTCGGCACGCATCAGCCACCGTGGCTATCAATGCCGCCGAGTTATCCGTCGCAGATCAGCCCTGAAGATCGCACTCGGATTTTCCGCTTCGGGGCAGGAGTTTTGGTATGAAGATTTATGTTGGCAACTTGCCGTTCGACGCGACCCAAGAAGACGTGCAGGAGCTTTTCGCTCAGCACGGACAGGTCATGAACGTCACTCTGATCAACGACCGCGAAACCGGTCGTCCCCGTGGCTTCGGCTTCGTGGAAATGGGTGATGCGGACTCGGGCAACAAGGCCATCGACGCCCTGAACGGCCAGGACTTTGGCGGCCGTCGTTTGAACATCAACGAGGCAAAGCCCCGTGAAGCACGTCCTTCGGGCGGCTTCGGCGGTGGTGGCGGCGGCGGCGGCCGTGGCGGCTACGGCGGCGGCGGTGGCGGTGGCTACGGCGGCCGCTAATCCCTCGTTGCGACGACCGGGCATCGCCCGCGACTCGAACTGATTTCCTCGCCGCCCGCCGAAACGCGGGCGGCGTGTTTCTCTCAGCAGCACCTTACTCACTTGTTCCTTTTTCCCAGCACAGCTCGCGAACACAGACAGCCCCAGCATGCGATCGGACTTCCGATCACCAGATGCCGGGGTGTGATGAACGGGCTGACCGACGCGACGATCGATCAATGTGACCACGTCGCCCTCTGCCCGTTCAACCGATTTCGCGATCCGGACCAACATCCGGGCGCGGTCATCACCTCCGCGAGACGATTCCCTTGACCAACAAACACAAGCAGACCATGCCCGCCCCCAGCCGCAAGCGGGGCGTGGTGATCACTCCGAAACCAGTCACCTTTGCCGAACTGAGCTTGGCCAAGCCAGTCCAGCAAGCACTCGATGACGCCGGCTACACCATGCCCACGCCCGTTCAGGGTCTGTCGATTCCGCCGGCGCTCGAAGGGCGTGACGTGCTCGGCATCGCACAAACCGGCACCGGCAAGACGGCTGCCTTTGCGCTGCCGATCATCAACGCTTTGCTCAACTCGGACCGACCCCGCGGACCCAAGCCCGAGTTTGATCCTGATCGTCGCCCTGAGAAGAGAAACGGACGCAACAACGGAAGGCGCGGCAAGCGTCCACCGGCGTTCCTTCCCCGTGCTCTCATCCTCTCGCCCACGCGTGAACTGGCAACACAGATCATGGATAGCTTCCGTGAGTACGCCCGCCACACCGACCTTCGCCAGATGGCAATCTTCGGCGGCGTCTCGCAGTACGGACAAGAAAAGGACCTCGAACGCGGCGTCGACATCATCGTCGCCACGCCCGGCCGCCTGCAAGACCTGACCGCGCAGGGACTCATGAACTTCTCCAAAGTCGAGACGTTCGTGCTCGACGAAGCAGACCGCATGCTCGACATGGGCTTCATTCAGCCGATCCGCGAGATCGCAGAAGCGCTGCCCACGAAGCGCCAGACGCTGCTGTTTAGTGCGACCATGCCGCCCGCGATCGGCAAGCTCGCCAGCACGCTGCTCAGCAATCCGGTCCGCGTCGAAGTCCCGATGGACAAAGCGAACCTGCCCAAGATTAAACAGTCGGTGCACATGGTCAGCCAAGATGACAAGCACGAGCTGCTCGAAGACATGCTGGGTAACCCCAGCGTTGAACGTGCGGTTGTGTTCATCAAGACCAAGCACGGCGCTGATCGCCTGAGCAAGAAGCTCGTCGCTGCTGAGATCGATTCGGTTTCGATCCACGGCAACAAGACACAGGCCCAACGCGACCGTGCTCTGAACGCTTTCCGACGCGGAAAAAGCCGTGTGCTCGTCGCAACCGATGTCGCAGCCCGCGGCTTGGACGTTGACGGCGTGACCCACGTTTTCAACTACGACTTGCCCCGCGAACCCGAGGCATACGTCCACCGCATCGGTCGGACGGGGCGTGCAGGCGCGACCGGGATCGCGGTTGCTTTCTGCTCGCCGCAGGAACGCGGGTTCTTGCGAGCCATCGAGCGTGAAATCGGCGAACGAGTCCCAAATGCCAACGGGCACTCGGCCGGGCAGGGCGGCAAGCCCAGCCGCGGCGCGAACCGTCCGATGCAGCGTCGAAATCGTGACGAGTCGTATGTCGAGCAAGATCGTCCCTCGCGCTCGGCACGACCGGAACCTCAAGATCGCTCGGAACGCCCCGAGCGACAGCCTTATGGCAAGCCACAGAAGAAGCCGCAATCCAAGCCAGGCGGGCCCAAAGCCGGCCACCGGGGCAAACGCCCAGGTGGCAAACCCGCACCGCAGCCCTACTGGTACACCGACGGCGAACAATCCCGGAAGGCAAAGCCTGGAGGACCGGCCAACGATCAGCAAAGTGGTGGTTCGGGCGGCAAGCCTGCGAAGAAGAAGGCTGGTTATCCTCGCCCGACTGAATCGGCCGAATCGGCTGGTGGCGGGAATCGGAACGCTCCCCGCAAGCCCAAGCCCGCCCGCGGCGAGCCCGGCGGCAAGCCGGCCCGCAAGCCGCTGCACCGGGGCAAAGGCGTCACCCCCCGCTACTAAGCCCCGCGAAGAGCGCCGACAAGCAAGGCGAAGCAAAGTTTCCACAGAGAGTTCTGCGAAGGACCGGGCCGAGTCGGTCCGGTCCTTCTAACATTCAAGGTACAGGAAGCCCTAGGGCACCCTGTACGATTGGTGCGGTGACCGAGCGGTTGAAGGTACACGACTTGAAATCGTGCGAGGCAGCAATGTCTCCGTGGGTTCGAATCCCACCCGCACCGTTGGTTTTTTTGCGAGAAACGCCCTTTCCCCGCGCCTGGGGAGGGAATCGAAGTGATTCGGTCGCTTCGTCGGCATGCTTGTCGATCGCGCCAGATCGCACCGAATCGCGTTGTCCGGCGCTGGCGTTGCTTACGTGGTTGCTTACGTTTTTGCGGCAGTCCATTGTGCCCGTTTGGGCCATGCGTTCAGGACGATCAAAGCCGGGCATACGCCCCACCGTCTCGGCTTCCTCGCCGGGCAACAGGTGCCCGTAGGTGCCGACCGTCAGCACGATCGTTGAGTGACGCATGAGTGTCTGGATCGCCTTGGGGCTCGCCCCACCGATGGCAGCCCACGCCCCGCATGTGTGCCGCAAGGCATGGAAATCCAACACCCGCCCGTCGTGGTCCTCCACCAGCAAGAAATCGCTCTCGGCACGCTTGGCCGCCTGTTGGGGATCGTGCGAGACTTCGCACAACCACGCCGATCGTGCCGCGTCAAGATCCGCCCGCAGCATCGCCGGGAGTCCTTTCCGGCCGGGAAGCGCGAACACAGCAGCGCCGGGGCTCATCATCCCCGCGTGCGTTCGCAGGCGTTGGGCAAGTTCGGGCCGAACGTACTGGCGGGCTACCTTGCGGTTCTTTGTTCCGCCAGCCTCAACCACGACGAACGGTTTTTCACCGTCCAGATGGAGCGATGAGCGACGAAGCGTGCGGAGTTCGCCGCCCCGCAACCCGGTTTGTATCGCAACGCCATAGACCATGGCGCGTTGTGGGCCGGTCAATCCATAGCGTTCGGGTCCGGCGTTGGTCGCCGATTCGAGCCGATGCCATTCCTCGACTGTCAGCATCCGCCGCCTACGACGACGATCGGTGTCGGGATTCGGCAGGGACACCCCCGCCAATGGGTCTGCCGGTGTCATACCCTCGCGCCACGCCCAGCGAGTCAAGCCTTTGATCGCTTGGAGCCGTTCCTGCCGCGTGCGGGCGGATCGTCCGAGTTTTCGCAATCGCTCAGCCTCGGCTGTCGCTTTCTCCGGCGTGATGTCCGCCAGAGTTTCGATACTGGTTGATTCGACGAACGACCGCAGCAGACGCTCAGTTGTTCCAACGTACTGATCCGTCCGCCCTGCCTCTCGCAACTTCGAAACAAACCGCTCAATGATGTCCGCGATCGGCAACCGGGCTGTTTCCGCCAACGCTTCGGATCGCGGGTCGATCAACCCTTCAAGGATCATGCGGACCCGCTCGGTTTGTTCCCGCAGGATGCGCTCGGCCATCCGTCGATCCGTGGTGCGGGCGGATCGTTGCTGGCGCTGCCCCTTCTCATCCATCCAACTGATCCACCATCGCCCCTTTTCGGTGCGCTTGAAGATCGAACCATCGCCATTCGCTCGCTTTGTCATTGTCATCACCCAAATTCTACAGCGTCCATACTCTGAA
>JBGCEB010000101.1:0-10976 GCA_045106075.1 Phycisphaerales bacterium | reverse complement strand
CCTGCTGATCTGGATCCCGGATCGCATGATGTGCCGAGCAATTGTTCGTGTCCCGAAGTCACGCTCGGGGCATAATGCCCGGATCTCCTGGACAAGCCATCGCACACCTTCATGGAGCTTGTTCCACGGCGGGGCCCCCACCACTTGTTCCGCCTTGAGCTTGTTACGGAGGGCACGTCTCCAATTACGGATCGTGTTGGGATGGACAACGAAGTGCGCCGCTGTCTCCTTCGTCGACCAGCCTCGGAGCCGCATCAGCTGCAGGATCTCGGCCCGCTCTTTGGGCGCGTAGTGGGCACGCGTCTTCGACGCCCGGCCCTGCCGCTGGCTCCGGAAGATCGCCAGCTCGCGCTCGAGCAGCACGACATCCGAGTACGCGTGATCACGCTGAGCCAAGATACGGACCATTGGCTATGGATGGCCGAATGCGCGCGCCCGTGCCGCGACGTATCCATGCATGAGGAGGGTGGTAACAGCGTCCACAACAAGCCAGATATAGCCCACATCTCGATCCCGCATCCGTCAACCTCCGATGTCCGCGCTCTTCGGCCGGGACATCGAGAAGATACGTTACATGCGCTGTTTACAGCTCAACATGCCAACTTGTCCTTGGACAATAACGACACCCAAACTCGCTGTTGGGACCCACAACAATCTCCTGGCCCGCCGCGATGGGGCCTCGGGAGCGGGGATCAGGCCGGACATCGACCCATCTTCACTCTGATCGCTGATTAGTGAGGCTCACTCCGCCCGAAGCGGGCGGCGCACGAGAGACTGTCTGCCATATGGGGGATCGCCCCCCGCTTCGATCTGCATCGACAGATGGCGAACATTAGAATGTTATTACAATTTCACAGCACTAGCTACATCATTGTCACACTGACGAAGATGAAACCCACCGAGTGTTACTCACCCTGTTACGGCGTGTATACAGCACGCAGGCTTGCGGTACCTCTCTGCAAGCCAGATCAGTTGCCTGGAGCGCTGCTCTGAGACCTAGGGACAACCGTCGTTAAATGCGTTGAAAAACGACACGACATCGAAGAAGTTGAGAGCGCCGAACGGTGCAGCGAGATCCGCCGAGAGGTCTCCTGCGTTGTACAAACCGATGAACGCGGCGACGTCGAAGAAGTTCAGCACGCCGATTGGCGCGGCGATATCCGCGACACATACATCAGTGTTTGAACTGACAGCAGCGGGCCAAAATCCACCCGCCAACTCGAATGGACCACCGCCCAGCAACGCCCCCGCGTCAGGTTGACCAACTGTACCCGAGAGGCTGAGTGTTCCGTCAGAAGTGAGGGTACTCGCTCCCGCGTCGATGGAATACACGTCGATGCGGTAGTCTTGCGCGAACGCTGCCGAGCTTGTTGCAATCAACGGAAGGACAAAGATAACTTTCATGGCTTGCATCTCCATAGGGCGTCGGCCGAGGCCGGAACGAAAGATATAGACGGCCTGCTCACTTGTCGCACGGCTCACCCGGGAGCGTTTGATCGGGAAGGGTTACTCCGTAGAACGCCTCGTAGGTGGTCCTGTCAACGATCTCGAGGTTGACGGTGTTCGACCGAACGCCTTCCGGATTGCTCACTGTGATGGGAGCCGAATAGACACGGCCGAGGTCGTCGACTGAGAGATAGGCGAACAGCACGTTGAACGTCAGTTCCTCTTCCAAGATACCCATGGCCACCGTGGACCGTTCTTTGGTGGTCTGTACGAAGGTCTCAAGAGGATTGCCGTCGAACCAGATTGTGGACCCCGGCCAGAATCCACGCCCCACAACTTGGATCTTGAGCATCTGCGGGTTGTCTACGCAGCGATCAATCACCGCTCTGGAAGTTAGATTCGGCGAGAGGACATCGATCTCTGGGATCGGATAGCGGATGGTGATGATCTGCGGGTTCGAAGTTCCGCCGGAGTTAATGAGGTTGCCCGAGAATGAATCGAAGTAACCCGTTCCATTGCCTGGGGTTTCGACTGTGATTGTCCCGGTTCCACTGCTCGCCGTGAGGTCAGCCGGAACGATGGCACGGAGTTCTCCGGGAGAAACGAACTTGGTGACTAACGGCAAACCGTTCCAATGGACGGTGCTGGCTTTGTTGTAGTTCCCGAATCGTTCTTCTTCGAAGCCTTGGAAGTAGGGAACGGACAATGGGCCCGTCACGATGAGCTCGAAATCGCCACCTCCAGGAACGCGCGAAGGCGGGCTGATGCGTTGGGTCACAGGCTGCGGTGCGGCTACGGTCAGCTCAACAGCGTTGCTGTACCCGCCGCCTGGACCTGGCGACGCGAGGCGGATTGTTTTGAATCCGGGCTCGTCGTAATCGCTGACAGGCATGAGTGAGTACAGGATGCCGTTCTCTACCGGCTGACGGAACCGAGGAATTGGAGTCTCGCCGCGCTGGTTCGCGAGGCGGGACACTTCCTCAGAATCGAGTGACCGATTCACGATCAAGAGATCGCCGATCTTTCCGTTCAATGGGCTGGAAGTACCATTGTCTTGCACACCGATGGTCGGAACGAGACCGTTTGGTACGAATCCCGGGACACCGGTGGGGTCGAAGGTGCTGTCCAGTTCCCCATTGATGTACCAACGCAGCCCATCGGTCTGGTCACGATCGACCGTGACCGCGATGTGATGCCACTGTGTGTTGGTGATTCCGCCCGAAGCGGTGAATACTTCTGAGACGCCTGAACTCAGCGTGAGGCTGGGGCGGTTGTCGCGATACAGAACCGAGAAACCTCCGGAGTTGTTGGCATCGAGAACGACCTGAAAGCTCGGTGAGATGACATCGCGCTTGACCCACGCGGCGATCGTGTAGTCACCGTCGCCGGGCGGCGTAAGAGATGCGGGGTCGATGACAAGACTCTGTCCGGCGAACTCAGCCGCCCCGTCAAGGAATGACGGCACGCCATCGGTGCTGATCGGGGGCGGACTGCCGCTCGGACTTGCGTCTGCCGAACCCGCATCATCGGCATAGTTGGTTCCAGGATCGAATCTCCAGGCGTGCGCTCGATCTGCGATCGTCGGCACCTCGTCCCGCTCGATGAGAACGGTTGGGATTGGCGGCTCGCCTGTGAAGTCGAACAACGGGTAACTATTCGCAAGACTCACGCCGTTGTTGGCCCCGATGCTGTCCCACATGTCCGAGAGCACGACCCAATAGTCGCGTCGGGCAACATAAGACGGCGTACCCGCGGGCGTCAGCCCATCGATCGCATCGATTGCGATGTTGCTGATCCGAGGGTCCCCGGCCCACAGGTTGGGACCGACGGTGCCGAGATTCGGAGCCGGAAGTTCGATCGAGAAGTCCACGGATTCGCCGAGCGGAACACCCGCCGCGTCAACAGGCCAGATTCTCGCGACTGCCGGAATCAAACGGGCTTCGTTTGGGATCTCAACCAGCGCAGTTCTAGAGTTGAGGATCTGCGCATTCAGGTTCATGATCCGCCCACCGACGCAGATAACAAAGTCGTCGATCGGGTACTTGCCTTTGGTGAAAAACTTATCGCCGTAGATCAGCATGCGCTTGGGGGACTGATTGATGAAGGCCGCCAGCTCGAACGGGTCCGCATCGACCTGATCGTAGATGAACGCGTTGAGCCGAGCCCGGCTGGTGCCCGCGACCTGTGGCTGGCCGTCTGGATCGATCGAGATTACGATCGGATCGAGACTGGCGACTGTGTCGGGGAGATCGAAAGCATTGTCATAGAGGTTGATCGGGATGTCGCCCGATAGCGGGATGTCGAAGCAGAGCGCACAGAACTCGAAACTGAACAAGTCGAACCCCGCAGCGGTCGCAGAAGCACCGGCGGCGAGCGTTTCCCACCCGACCTTGGGCTGGATGTCAACCCAGGTCCGGTTTTGCAACTCGCTGGTGATCTTCGAGCGAGGCGTGACCAAAAACGTGCTGTTGGTTGCCGCGAGACGTGATCCAGGAACCGCGACACGCACCGTTGTGTTCCAGACACCACCGACTTTCGTCATGGGGACTTCCCAAGACGGGACATTGGAAGCGATGAGCCCCGACCCGTCGGTCGCGTAGATATCTGCGTTGGGTACGAAGTCATAGATGACGCTTACATCGGGCACAAACTTGAGCGCTTGGTTGGCTTCGAGCCCAATCTCGGCGAACGCCTGCGCGACATTCACATTGGCACCGAGAGACCATGCACTGCTGGTGCCGGAACTGATACTGAAAATAGTTGGCGTACCAAACTGATACGTCGAAATGAAGTTGGTCATGTTGCCGCGAAGCGAGAAGAACACTTCGGGCTCGAGTTCAGACTTGATGTCGCCGTTGGACGGATCGATACCGCCGTTGCTGGTGAAGAGCGGCCTCTTGAGTCGCCCGCTGACGAGATTCCGCTCATCGCCGAAGTCCAACCACGATCCCGGCGAACCGGTGGGGAGTTGGAGGCTCAACCCAGGGATGAGTCCGGACCAGTTTGCGTCGAGATTGATTAAGTCAAGCGTCGCGATTGGATCGCTAAAGGCGAGACCTTGCGCGAACGAGTTGATGCCGATGCCAAGGTTGCCCACGAGACCGGCCGAGAGCTCTGGCGTCGCGTCGGCCGTTACGTTTGCTTCCTCGCTTGGCGTAAAGACAGCCTGAATGTTGAAGGGGCTGCCCGCGCTGATCTTGGCCGCCCCTGGAACGGTGATGTCGAACTGGCCTGGGTACGAGATGTCGACGATGCCGCCGCTCGCGGTGGCTTCAAAGCCAAGGCCGAATGACATCTCGCCATTGAAGTCAGCAAACCCACCAAACTCGCCGAAAAATGGAACGCTGAAGGTCTGGCCTTGACGAATCGTGAAGTTCGTCTGCTGACGGGTGATCTGGAAGATGGACTGGGTAGCAGAAACGCCGCCGACGAACGGGCCCCAGAGGCTCTGATTCTCGATGAGCATTCTTGGGTCGTTCTCGTAGACGCTCGGGACATCCGTGAACGGCTGGCTGAGGAGACCGAGACGGGCACGGTCGGTACCATTCCCTGAATCAGGAGAGTCCGATCCGCCGAACCAGATATTGTCACCAAAGTCAACGGCGATCGTGCCCAACGACGTGTTTTGGCCGACCGGATTGCTGTCGTGCTCCCAAACAGGCGGGGGATAGGGGCCGCCTAAGGGACCAATGTTGAGTCGATCAAACTTGCGGACGAAACCGACACCTGACTGCCCCCCCAATGTTGCGCGGCCCGAAATGTATGGATTGCCAAATCGATCCAGCTCTATATCTCCTACTCTCGTGCTTCCATTAGACGGCGTGAAGCTTGGTCTGTAGATGTTTCGGGCTACAAGTTGGCCAGCTGTATCAAACTGCAAGATCTCAGAGTCGGCTGAACCACCGGATCCGGTCAGATACAGGATGCCTGAGCGATCAACGACACCACGCATCAAGTCTGGGATGATGGTCGAGCCGCCGTCATCGCTGAGAAATCCGAACTGTGTGAAATGACGAACCTCGCCGGTCGGGTCGTAGCTCAATGCCATGTATGTGTCGTTGGAGATGAATCCTTGCAGGCCAACATACACGTTGCAATCAAGATCTAAAAACGGCCCGACGGCACCAATACTGAAATTTTGCGGAACAAGCTGATTCCAAAGGATCTCACCACGAGGGTCTAACTTGCTTACCTGGGCCCAAAGTCCTAGAAAATTTGTGTTATAGAAAAGGTGTGGATTTCCGAAGCGATCGAGTTCAAAGCCAAGAAGATTGGCTACGGGAGAGAAGAGATTCTTACTCCATATTTTGACGCCATCAGGCCGGAATCGTTCGATGACTAACGCACCGTTTTTCTCTTCAACACCTGCAACGTAAATGTTCGAGTCCGCATCGACGACGATCCTGGCCGTATCTGTGTCGTCGTAGAGATCGCGGACCTGGCTAGTCCACACGTTCACCCCTTGGGGCGTGTATTTATCGATAAAGAACTTAGCGGATGGAAATGAATCATCACTTCCGACACCGTAAAGCACGTAGCAGTTTCCATCAAGATCCACAGCAAGCTGTTGGTTGATGATCCGTTCGCTCGATACATCTTCAGGGAATCGGGCTGCTTCCCAGACCGCCTCGGCGGGCGTTCCGGTCTCGACCGCGCCGTTGAACTTGGTCAGAAAGTACCCCCGCCCATCAAACCCACTATCAGTGTTGTTGATCGAACCCAAAGAAATCAGATTCCCTTCCAGATCGATCTGGAAGTCTCGAATCCCAATCTCCCCATTCCCGTTGAAGGCACTGGGAATGTAGGTGCGTTCCCACTCCAGTTTCTGGGCACCAACACGGGGGTCTTCCTCGAGCGATTCGAGTGCTCGTTCCGCGCGGGTCTGGGCGGCTGGGGACAGGTTGCCGCTGTCGGCTGCGTCCTTGATGATGTCGCGGACTCGGTCTGGTTGGGCGAAGGCTGGCGTGGTGCAGATCGCTGCGACGGCGAGCGCCGGCGCGATGATTCCACGGATCAATGAGGTGCGGTTCATGGTGTGCCTCCCGGCATTCTTTTGCGTGCTGTTGCGTGCGGTCCGGCGCGGCTTAGTCGTTCACGAGATCTGCATGATGATCGAGAACCTGTGATTGAGGAGGCGTCATGCCCTTCGATGCAGGCTGGCCGTAGAGCTGTGGCTGGAGGTACCGGCCGCGCTCACGCCCTTGCTTTTCCAGCTCGACCGGGGCTGCGTAGGCACGGGCGTACGGGTCGTTGCGGCGGGCTTTCACTTCCCAAGAGACCTTCATGCCGGGCTGACCGCCCGCGATGCGGAAGATGTTGTTGGTGACTTCTTGCGCGATGTAGAGCCCGGGCGCTGGCGATCCGATCGCAGTCAGTGAATACCGGAAATCGATGTTGATCGCTTCGAAGTATGACGGGAGCTGGACCCAGGCTGCGCCATCTGCGCCGAGAATCGCATTGCCCGAGTACTCGTTGATCGGCTCAGGGCCTTCGGACGAGTAGTGCTGGAGGTAGCTGTTCGCGGGATCGAGCGGGTGGTCGATGCGGAACGTTTTGAACCCGGACGCGCCGAGCTTGCCATTGGCGAACACGCCGAAGTTGTTGAAGTTGGTTCCGCTATCGCCATACACACCGTATGAAACTCCGATGGTTCCTCTCGCCAGTCCATACACACCGCGACCGCCTTCGACATCGCTATCACCCCAAACGCCGGCTCCGACGCCACTCCCTCCGTTCACATCGATCCGCCCGAGGATCGCTTGGCCGTCGGGCGACCTAGAGAGACCGGTGACACCCCGAGTAGATGTGCCGGAGTCTGCAGACGACTCCGCGTAGATCGCGGTGGTATCGGGCGCGATCACCGAAGCACGAATGGCGCCGAGGTTCGTTTCCGAGGATTGGTGGCGGACATCCAGCGTGGTCTGCCCGACGCCGTTGCTGCGTACGTCGAGGTGTGCCGTTGGAACGTGATCACCGATTCCGATACGGGTCAAGTTGTCGCCAAGCCCATCACGGATGATGATCTGATCGATGAAAGATCCGGGATTGGTGCTGTCACCCTGTGAGATGCGGAAATCCGTCTTGAAACTCGAGTCGCCGGGAACTTGGTAGAGGCGGGTGGCGAAGTTGCCGTCGGCTTTTTGGAACAGGATGCTCTGCCCCCCCACTGCGTCGTCATCTGTCTGCATGATCAGATCGCCGCCGCGGAGGTGGAACAGGCGTTCGGGGGCGCTGTGGCCGATCGCGACGTGACCCGCGTCATCGACGAAGATCCCGCGTGTCTGGATGGCATATGGCGTCGCGGTCACTCGCTGGCGCGGGGTAAGCACGTTGGAGTCGATCGAGATCTCCATCCACCGATCGCCGTTAAAGGCCGAGGCGCCGAAGTCGAGTTCGATTGAGAAGATGCCGTCGGTGACCGTGACAGCCGGGAGTGCTTGGGTGCTGCCGATCTGTGTTCCGAGGGTTTCGCTATCCCACAGAGAGACGCTGACACTCACGGAACCAGTGACGGCCGAGCCGGCATCCGAGAGCGAGCCCTGATAGGTAAATCCGGTATCGTTTGCGGCCGCCGTGGCGCCGAGAACAGACATGGCGCATGCGGCTGCCGCCACAACGGTTCGAATCGAGATCAACATATCGTCTCCTCTACAGACACAGCATCACCTCCAGAGCACCATCGCTCTGAGGCTGGTAAATGAGGGATTTGGCCAATCAAGTGCGTGTGAATCGCCGCGCCGAGAGCTCAGCGCTGTCCCTACTGAACAACACGAGAAAACACTGCCCCCCCGGAAGTGGAAAGTGCGATATTTTCAAAAAGATGAGATCAAAGAAAGCACCATCTGCACCGGCCCGGGCCGATACGGTGTTGCACCTACTTGCGGCCGGATTGGTGCCCTAGATAAACTATGGCGAGACAACTGGCAAAGAATCAAGTCGTTCAAGCATGCCGCGAGCCCGATCGGCGGTCGGGAATATCTCGTCTGATTCGGAAGGCAAAAGCGAGCGTTCCAGCAGCGAGCGTGCCTCGTCGTACCGCCCTAGGCCGATGCATGCCTCGCCCAGTGTTACCCAAAACAATCGAATGAGATAATGGTCCGACGGCAAGATCTCTTCGGCAATCGCGAGGCCTTCTCTCAAAAGCAACTCGGCTGTCTCATACTGCTCTAACTGATTGTGCGTCCGACCCTGAAGATGTCGGGAGATCAATGCCGCAGTTCGGTTCCCGAGTGCCTGGTACTCATCCTCGGCACGAATCAACATCTCCACGGCTTCCTGGGGTCGACCGGTCACCGTGTATGAGAGGCCCAAGTTATGCATGATGGTGGCCAGAAACTCGCGTGAATCACCACGCCGCAAACGAACTTCTAATAGCTGCTCCTGAATCTCTATAGCTTGCTCTTGCTGATCATTTCTGTTATACGCCACTGACAGGCTGTTCATAGTGATCAACGCGTCGTCGTCCAGTTCGCCAAAGGTACGGCGTTGACGTTCGAGAACGTCTTCGAAGAGCTGAATCGCTTCATCGACTCGATTGTTGTTCCGGAGTGCCACACCAACACGACCACGAGCGTAAAGCGTTTTTCGCGCATTTGAGCCGAGCTCCTGGATGTACAAATCCGCGGCTCTTTGGTAGTTCCGAAGAGACGCGACTTCGTCGCCTAACGAGCGGAACACAAGGCCGAGCACCATCCTGAGGTTCGCCTCAACCATCGGACGTTCGGCGAATCGTTCATCGATCTCAGCCTCGTTGGCCTCGATCACTTCACGAACGGTTACATCCTTGCCCGCTTCATTCGGGCTTGTCGTCAACACCGCGTTCTGAAGGTACTCCGAGATGAACTGCGACGTATCAGCCTCGATAGCCGAACGCTGCCGCTCGCGAATCGCATACCCACTCACTGCAGCGACCAAGAGGGCTACACCCAAAGCAGCTGCGACACCAACTCGATTTCGCGAAACAAATCGTTTGATTTGGTAGGCTGCACTCGATCGCCTGGCTTCGATCGCGTGCCCCGACACAACTCGCCGAAGATCGGCCGCAAAGGCAGCCGCAGTCTCGTATCGCCATGCGGGGTCTTCTGCGGTCGCTTTGGTGACAACAACATCGATGTCGCCCTTGAGTCGCGGACAGATTGAGCTGAGCCTTGGCGTGTTCTGGTTGGTGCGCACACGGATAGCCGCGACGAATGACAGGCCAGTAAGATCGTGCATCGGCCGCCCGGAAAGCAGTAGAAACGCGATCGAGCCCAGTGAGTACACGTCCGACCTGGCATCGGCGCGGACGGGGCGGTCGCCGATTTGTTCCGGGCTCATGTAGGCGAGAGTTCCAACGATCCCGGAACGTTCGGTCATGTGACGGGTTACGGTATCACCATCACGTATTTCCCCTGCAATGCCAAAGTCCACGATGGTCGGCCGGGGTACACCAGCAGAATCGGATTGCACGAGAATGTTCGCCGGCTTGATATCACGGTGGATAACACCGCTGTTGTGCGCATTCTGGAGAGCTGTAGCGGTGTCTGCGAGCAATGTGATTCGTTGCGACATGGTCAGATCGCGCTCAAGCACGAACGTATCGATTGGCTCGCCCTCGATCATCTCCATCGCGATGTAGGGAACCGAGACGCCGGCGTGGTCGGCGTATCCCGACTCATACACGCGCGCCACCCCGGGCGCTTCGATGCGTGCAAGCAGGTCCGCTTCACGTTTCATGAGCTCGGCAAGCTCACGATCTGGCGACTGCCGAATGACTTTCAGGGCGACTCGGCGGGCCGGCTCGATCTGCTCTGCCTCGTACACCACACCCATGCCACCCCTGCCAAGCATGCGAACGATGCGGAAGTCACCGATCCGTTCCGGCAGGTTATCTTGCGAATGCTCGGCGTCGAGGACCGTATCGATGATGTCGCGAAAGACGGACCCGCCAGCCCGGGTGGTCTCGAGGTCGTGCGCGAGCAGTGCCCGAACTTGTTCAAGCAACTCCGGATCGTGAGCGCATCGCGATGCGAGCAGCCGCTCACGCTCTTCATGTTCGAGCTCAACACACTCGTTAAACAACAAAGCGATCTCGTTGTAACGCTCAGAGTTCATCGATCGCGTTCCTCTTCAGAAATATGGTTGAGCAGCCACGCGCGAGCGAGACGCCAATCGGAGCGAACGGTACGCTCTGTAACCGAGAGCACACGAGCGATTTCAGCCTCGGTCATACCCGCGAAGCATTTCATCTCGACCACTTGGGCATGCCTTGGATTCATTTGTACAAGCCGCTCGAGCGATTCACTGAGGACCATGATGTCAACGCTTTCAAGCCCACTCTTTGAGGCAACTCCAGACAGCGTGACTCGCACGCGGTCTTCGTCTCCGCCACGCTTCTTGGCCCCCTTCGCTCTTGCGTGGTCGACAAGGGTCTGCCGCATGACTTTGGCAGCGACCGCTCTGAAATGGTCTTTGTCCGGAAGATGTTGCCCGGATCGGGCGATCTTCAAGTATGCTTCGTGCAATAGCGCAGTGGGCTGCAGTGTGTGCCC
>JBGCEB010000100.1:0-20660 GCA_045106075.1 Phycisphaerales bacterium | reverse complement strand
CACCCCGCCATCACGCAGCACCGATTGGAACGCGTGCACATCCTCGTTCACCGGCCGATCGAACGCCAACCCCTCGACCTCGTTGTACCGGATCAAGTTCACGTTCGCCCGCAGCCGCTTGCACACCCGCGCCAACTCCGCCGCGTGCTCAACCCGATCATTCACGCCGCGCAAAAGAATGTACTCCAGCGTGATCTCGCGTCCGGTCTTGGCAAACCACTTCCCGCACGCCGACACCAACTGCTCGACCGTGGTGAACTCCGCCCAAGGGATCAACTCCCGACGCAGCGTGTCATTCGGAGCGTGCAAAGAAAGTGCCAGCGTCACCGGCAACTCCAGCTCGTCCGCCAGCTTCTCGATCGCCTTGTGCATGCCCACCGTCGAGATCGTGATCTTCCGCGCACCGATCCCCAGCCCCCACGGCGCCGCCATCGTCCGCACCGCATGCACGACGGCGCCGAAGTTCGCTAGAGGCTCACCCATCCCCATGAACACGACGTTGCTGATCCGCCCGACACCTTCGAGCCGAGCCAGCCGCCACACCTGCTCGACGATCCGCCCCGCAGACAAGTTGCCGTCGAGACCACCAATACCTGTCGCACAGAACTTGCACCCCACCGGGCAACCCACCTGCGACGAGATGCACGCCGTTCTTCTCGCTCGGGTCGTAGTTCCATCCTCGTCCATGTCAGCTTCGGCCGGAATCATCACGCATTCGGTTTGTCTGGCGGTGTTCGAATACGGCATCCCCCCGGGCGTCCCGTCCGAGTTTAAAATCGGCAGTCGCGTCGAATGATCCACGCTCGCCTCAGACGCCGAAACCCCCGGCCCAGAGAGCCCGTCCGCCCATTCGACGAGCAACTTCTGCGTTCCATCCGTCGCCACCTGATGCGCCACCGTGGGCCCACTCAGAAACGTCATCTCCGACGCCAACAAATCCCGGTCCGGCTTCGACAGATTGCTCATCTGATCCGGGTCGGCAACGCCCTTGAGATACACCCACTCCAACAACTGCTTGGCCCGGAACTTCGGCATCCCCCGTTCCAGACACCAATCCGTCAGCGTTTCGGGAGTGAACGAAAAGAAATGGTGCTCAGGATGCTTCAAAATTTCGCTCCGGACTCGTCATCGTCGGTCAGATCCAAATGCATCACATGCGCATCCACATACCGACCATCCTTCACCCGAAAGATGCCCGGCACCGTCCCGATGATCTGGAACCCCTCCGATTCATACAAGCGCACCGCCCCAACGTTCGACACCACCACCAGATTGAACTGGATCGCCCGATACCCCAGTTCCCTCGCCCGAGCGATCGAGTCCCGCACCAACACCCGCCCGATCCCGCGTCCGCGAAGCGCCCGATCCACCACATACCCAACGTTGGCCACATGCGACCCCCGCCAGGGTTGGTTCGGCTTGATCAGATACCCCCCGACGACCCGCTCACCATCGACGGCTACCCGGATCTCGCCCTTCGCGAACCAGTAGTCAAGAAACTCGGCCTCGGTGGTATCATCATCAAACGGATACGAGTCCCCCTCATCGGCCACCTGCCGAGCGATTGCGAAGAACTGATCTCGATCACGTTCTTCGAGGCTCCGAAGATTGAGTGCACCAGGCATCACCCCTCGCACTCGCCATCATCGCCACCCCCGTTGAGTTGCCTGCGGAACTCAAACTGCATCTCAACGATCTCGCGGATTGGGACCGAACGCCGGTTGACGAGCGAGAGGTCTTTTCCCTCGCGCGTCCAAAGCGGAGGAACCACCGAAAGGCCCCGGTCGAAGGCAAGGAACGATACTTCGGATTCCCATCCATCCCAGCGGTGATCCCGGTAGAACCCAGCAAGCCGGTCCGAGAGCACGAGTCTGAGAAAAGCCGAATAGCCGAGATCGAGCGGTTCCCAATCGAGCCGATCGGGCGCAAAGTAAAAGATGTTGTTGATGCCAATACGCGGGTCGATCTGCCCCCAGTTCAATGCAAACAACCCGCCAAGCACGTCGTCCGCTATGACCGGCGCACCGGGCGGGAGTTCTCGATCGAACCACCAACCGAGATGATCCGCCCACGACAGAACATTCCGCGAAAGCCGCGGACCGCCACAGCCCAACACCCGCAGCCAACCCTGATCAATCACGATGCCGCCGGTATGCCATATGACCGCGCCCAACGCTGAACCGATCGAGTTCTGCATGACCAGCAGGACCTCTTCTCGCAAGCTTACATCCGGGGCCAAAGCCTCGACATGGTGGGGACACCCTGTGATCAAGCTCTCAACCTCGCCCCAAGCCGGGTCCTGGACCCCGAGAAGCTCGTCGAGCGTGCGTGCCATGCTCAACCGGCCTCCGCCGAGATCGTCAACGCC
This sequence comes from Phycisphaerales bacterium, assembly GCA_045106075.1. Classification (GTDB taxonomy): domain Bacteria; phylum Planctomycetota; class Phycisphaerae; order Phycisphaerales; family UBA1924; genus UBA6054. The sequence continues at coordinate 18,292 of JBGCEB010000100.1, read as the reverse complement.
ACCGCATTCGCCCCATACTCGCCCGCCGTGATCTCCGGCGCATACACCCGAACCTTCCGATCTCCCGGGTCGATCCCGTTGGCCTGCATCAGCTTTTTTAAACTCAGCGGCAAGCCAAACTCTACCGCCTCCTCAAACACATCAGCTAGATGCAGCGTCGCCCCGTGCTCTTCCACAAAGTGCCGGCAGATCGCGGAAACCAAATCCTCCGGCGCACTCGCCCCGGCCGTCAGCATGATCGTCTCGTCACCCTTGGGATACCACGCCGCATCCAACTCGCTCACATCATCGATCCGAAACCCCGGCGTGCCCACATTGGCCGCGATCTCCGTCAGCCGCACCGAGTTCGACGAGTTGCTCGAACCAACGACCAACACCAGATCGCAGTGGGGGGCCACCTGCCGCACGGCCTGCTGCCGGTTCGTCGTCGCGTAACAAATGTCCTCATCCGGCGGCGACTTGATGTTCGGGAACGCCTCTTTCAACGCCCCGATGATCACCCCCGCGTCATCCGTCGAGAGTGTCGTCTGCGTCAGATACACCAACTTGTCGGGATCATCGATCGTCAGGTTCTGAATATCCGCAGGAGTCTCGACCACCTGTGTTACATCCGGAGCCTCGCCCTTGGTGCCGATGACCTCTTGGTGGTTCTCGTGCCCGATGAGCAAGATCTGATACCCCTGCCGGGCGTATCGAATGGCTCGCGAGTGCACCTTGGTCACTAGCGGGCAGGTCGCATCAATAGAAGTCAACCCTCGAGCGTCCGCCTGCTTGCGGACTTCCGGCGAAACGCCATGGGCGCTAAAAACGATGATCGAACCCACGGGGGCTTCATCGACATGGTCAACAAAGCGGGCGCCCTTGGCCTTGAGCCGATCGACCACGTGCCGGTTATGGACAATCTCGTGATAAACGTACACCGGTTCGTCCGCCAGCACGTCGATCACCTGCTCGACGACATCAATCGCCATCCGCACACCCGCACAGAAACCTCTCGGGTTGGCCAAAACGATCCGCATCGACCATGATATACGCTGAATGGGGTGCCTTGTAAGTCAATCGGCGACTATCGTCCAAGGTCCTTCCAGGAGTTCCCTCATGCGACCGATCCAGATCGTGGCATCCATGCTCTTGTCAGCGCTCGTCCCGGCATGCTCAGCGCAGCCTGCGGCAGCAGCCGATCCGAGCTACTTCGAAGACCACGCAAAGACCCTTGCCGAGATCGAAGAAGCTCGCCCCATGCGTCGCTTTGGCATCGAGGCAGCCCCGGAAAAACCAGCCGGAACTCTCCGCGTCGCGACCTACAACATCCTCAATCTTTTCGATGATTTCGACGACCCCGCACTGACCGGCGATCGCGATGATGCCGACGAAACCAAACAGCTCCACGAACGACTCGCCGTCGCCCAAGCAATCCGAGAGCTCGACGCCGATGTGCTGTGCCTCCAAGAAATCGAATCTGAGCAGGCATTGCTCTGGTTCAAAGATGCGTTCTTGTCCGACCTTGGCTACGACCACGTGGCATCGGTCGATGCCGGCGATGAACGTGGCATCGAGCAAGCCGTGCTCTCCCGGGTCCCGATTCTGCACACCGAAAACTGGCCTCAAAAGCACCTCGGCGGGATCCATCCCGACAAATACGGCCCACGCTCAAAGAACTGGTACGCGGGCCAACCGATCAACTTCCATCGGTCGCCGCTCCGCGTCGATGTGAACGTCGGCACCCAAGCGTCGCCCGAGCCGTTGACATTGGTGGTCGTTCACCACAAATCAGGCCGGTACTCGGCCTACTGGCGGGACGCCGAAGCCAAGGGCGCGGTCGAAATCCTCGCTGAACTGACCGAAGCCCACCCGGATCGCCCGATCATGATTTTGGGTGACTTCAATGCCGAACCGGGCGATGATTCGGTCCAAACCTACCTGAAAGCCGGATTTGACGACATCTTTGCGCAACAGGGCAGCGGAAACGCCACCGTCACGCACGAGTCCGGCCGGCGAATCGACCTGATCTTGGCCAACAAGCCCGCCAAGGCCCATCTTCTTATAGATCAAGCCTTTGTGCTCGGCACACCCGCCCGTCCCAGAGGCGTCAACTGGCGAGATCTGCCGACTTTTGTGGGGCTCGCGTCCGACCACTACCCCGTGGCCGTCGATTTTCGACCCGAACACGCAGGCAATCCCAGCCCCTGAACACCTCGCCCGACTGATCAGGTTACAATCCTCACTCGGCCAACCACCGACCCCCGACCCGCTCCCACCGCGGGTCCGACCAAGGACAGGAACGGATCCATGGATAACGTCAAGCCCTGGCAGGTCATCCTTCTTGTCGCCGCAGTCGGTGCACTCGGTTTTTCGGCATGGAAGTTTGGATTCGGTGGAGATCGGCTGTCTGCTCAAATGAGCAATGGCGTGATCATGATGGACGTAAACACCGGTGAACTGTTCGAGTACAGTTTGAAGGGACGTCGCGGAGTCATGGTGCCCGGAGAGAATCCAAACTCCGGTGAGCTCTCTCTGATGCCGGTCCAAGAAGACGAACAAGGACGATGGTACATTACCAACCGCGACATGGATGCCCTCCAATACGTTGAGGTCGAAGCGAGCCGCGTAGATCGAGCTACCGGAACCGCGGAACCTGTGGACACATCACCAACGCGAGTTGACAACTAGCGGTTTGAAGCTTCGCTTCAGCGCCTAAAGGAGACCGGATCATGCGGCCCAACAGTACAGACAGACGAGGCTTTACGCTCATCGAACTGCTTGTCGTGATTGCGATCATTGCGTTGTTGATCGGAATCTTGCTTCCCGCGATTGGGAAAGCCAGAGACACAGCGAAAAACCTCGTGTGTTCGACGACACAACGCGGGATTGGTCAAGGCATGTTCCAATACTCCTTAGAAAACAAGGACTTCATGCCTGGCCCGAACACGTCGGGTGCTGAGTATCGGTTCTTAAATGGCGCCGATCTTTGGGGCATGTGGGGCGAGCGAACATCGACGACGCCGACGACTTGGTGGGATTGGATGAGTCCAATATTGGGTGACTCTCTCGCGTTCTCGCCAAACCGAGCACAGAGAACTGCCCAGATCTTTAACCAGTACGGCTGCGCGTCCGCGAGAGTATTCAATGACAAGCTCTTTGGTGGTGCTCGCGACCGTGCTGATTTCGCAAGAATCCTCGGCACTGAAGGCTATCTCCAAATGAGTTACCTCAGCCCCGCTGCATTCCAAGAGTATTCTGGTTCATGGGGTGACAATGCTCCGCGAATTGATCCATCAAGGCCTGGGGGTTCCGGTATCCGATACATGGAAGGCTTTGAAGATCCTGTAACAACCCCAATGTCCTATCGCCCTCGCACCACCCAAGTCGGGATTTCACCCTCGCAGAAGATCTTTGCTTCGGATGGCAGTCGATATCTTGCGACGCAGGGCGGTGGGTTTGTCTTGGACTTTGACATCTCTCCGAATGGCCGCCGATTCAGCAGTTTCGGAACCCAGGGCCCAACTCGTGAGCTCTCTACCGCGTTCGGCCGCGGGTTCTACGACGATTCCGACCTGAATGTTGAGTTGAGCATGCGTCACAACGACAGCGTCAACGCAATCTACTTTGACGGGCATGTCAGTTCGCTGGATTCCGCGGAGATGTGGTCTGATCCGAACCCTTGGTATCCGTCTGGCTCGGTCTTTACCGGTGAAGGAGCGACCGAGGAAGCGGTGTCCTTCATGGAAACCCAGCAAGGCAACCGCTCCGAAGCCCGCATCAACTGATCCGGTCTTCACCCGTCGATACACCACGCTCGACAATCACCATCAGCCCAACACCGCCAGCGACGGGATCCGTCGCTGGTTTTTTCATGCTTGCCTAAGTCGCCCAGATTCACATCTTCGTGGCGAGATGCCCGAAACGCCCTCGTTTCCAAACGAAACCTTGATATCCCACAACTTGGCGGCGGGTTACAAATCGGCTATGCTCTTTGCAGAAGAGAAAACGGGGCATTTGCCGCATTCAACCGGGATTTCCTGACCCACAGCACCCCGGCTGTACGCGACCACTGTTCCACGCGTGAGAGAACGTAAACCCTGTCTGATTAAGAAGAAGAGAGAACCAAAATGAAGAACGCTTTCGCACTGGCCCTCGTGGCCTCCGCGGCGACCGCCGCCTCCGCTAACGTCGTTGTCAACGAAGTCGTCGGCTCCACCACCGGTGCCGACCCCGAGTTCATCGAGCTGTACAACACCGGCGCTGGTTCGGTCGACCTGACCGGCTGGAGCATCGAGCTCTGGGATTCCGATTCCGACGCCGGCGGCTCCGGCTTCGGCGGCGCTGACGGCACCGCCCCATACGCACTCTCCGGCTCCATCGCTGCCGGCGGCTACTGGACCATCGCCAACGGCGAAGCTGCCAGCCAGCTCGGCTTTGTCGGCGACGCCTTCTTTGGCAACAACTCCATCGAGAACTCGTCCTACACCCTCATCCTCCGCGATGACATGGGCGCTATCGCCAACTCGATCTTCTTCTGGGACTCCGGCGCCGGTGACCAGGCCAACGACGCTGGCTCCATCATCACCGCCGACGTCACAGTCATGCCCGACGGCACGTTCCTCGCCCCAGGCTTCTACCGCGCTGGCGATGGTTCCGACAACATCGTCAACCACGACTTCTCCGACTTCACCGACTACACCCCAGGCGCTGCCAACGTGCCAGCTCCCGCTGGTCTCGCGGTTGCTGGTCTCGGCCTCATCGCCGCCGGTCGTCGTCGCCGCTAATCGCTCACGCGATCTGCCCGACTGCCTCATACTGATTTGAATCAGGGAACCCGCTGCGGTCAAACGCAGCGGGTTTCTTCGTTTTGCACCGCTTCGCTCTCATCCCTACCCTCACCTATGACCACCACGAAAGCGACCCTCGCCAAGCTCACCGAAAACGAACCCGCAGCCATCCAACGCCTCATCGATTGGCTCCGCATTCCCTCCGTCTCGACAGACCCCGCCTACAAAGCGGATGTCGCCAAAGCGGCTGATTGGGCCAGCGATCATCTCAAAACGTCCGGCTTCAAAGTCGAGATCATCCCGACCGGTGAAACACCCGGCGATGGACATCCGATCGTGCTGGCAACCAGCGACGGCGATCCAGACTACAACGGGCCGCACGTTCTTTTCTACGGGCACTACGACGTGCAACCAGTTGATCCCATCGAGCTGTGGCAATCCGAACCATTCGACCCGCAACACAAACCCAAAGACAGTCAAGCCGGCGAACGGCTCGTCGCCCGCGGCGCGTCCGATGACAAGGGTCAAGTGGCGATGTTCCTCGAAGCGGCACGGGCTTGGTTCGAGACTTCGGGCAAAGCCGCGAACGGTGTGAAGATGACCATCTTGCTCGAGGGTGAAGAAGAATCAGGCTCCGTGAACCTAGAGCGCTTTGTCGCCGACCACACCGAGCAACTCAAGCAATGCGATGTCTGTCTCATCTCTGATACGGGCATGCTTGCCCGCGGCCGACCTGCAATCACATACGGTGTACGCGGGCTTGCCTACACCGAGGTCACCCTGCACGGCCCGTCGCACGATCTGCATTCAGGTATGTGGGGCGGCAAAATACCGAATCCAATCAACGAGCTTACCAAGATCCTCGCGCAACTATGGGATGAACATCGTCGCATCACGATCCCAGGTTTTTACGACGGCGTTCGCGATCTCACGGACGCAGAACGCAAAGAGTGGCAGGATCTAGGTGTCGATGAAGCTGCAACGCTTGATGGCGTTGGCTTGCCGCCCGAAGCATCGCTCGGCGAAGCAGGCTTTTCAATGACCGAGCGCGAATGGGCCCGCCCAACCGCGGAAATCAACGGCATCTTCGGCGGCTACACCGGACACGGCGCGAAAACCGTCATCCCCGCACACGCGACCGCCAAGGTATCGTTCCGTCTCGTCGATGATCAGGATCATGAAAAAATACGCGACGCATTCTTTACCTGGCTCGACGCCCACACGCCCCCTGGATGCCGTTGGGACAAAGTCGACCACGGCGGAGGCGCCCCGGCAACATGCGCAACAGATTCGCCAACGCTCAACGCCGCCCGCGCCGCGGTCGAGGAGGCCTGCGGGTTGCCGCCAGCCATGATCAAAACCGGAGGATCAATCCCGGTCGCAGGTCTTCTCAAGACCGAGCTTGGAATCGAAACCATCTTCATGGGCTTTGGGCTCGAAGACGATCGAGTCCACTCTCCCAATGAAAAGTTCGAGTTGGATTGTTTCCGGATGGGTGCCCGATCGCACGCAGCGTTGATCGGTCTACTCCGCTAGGTGAAGAGCTTCAGGCCGCAGCCGCGCGTTCGTCACCGGGCAGTTCTTCGGCCACTTGTCCGTTTGCCGAATCAGATCCATTGATCGGCAAGACTTCCCCAGTCGAGTCATCAACGATATCAACTTCGCCCACCTCGTCATCCTTGACGTGGCCATGCAACTTCGCCAGCCGGAGCGCGTATGTGTACTGGAGTTCAGCCACCCGATTGCGCAGCGTGTGCAGCTGGGTTTCGTAGCTCATGATGTTGGCAAAGATCCCCAGCATCGCGATCACGCAAATCGTGCCGGTACACGCGAGGATAATCCAGATGAGTGACTCGGTCTGTGGCATTGACCCAACCATCGGCTCGATGCCAGTCCGACTTTGGTTCTACGCCGCTCTCACCTTACAATCGGTACAATGGTCACTGACCGGACCCGCAAACCCTGGGGCTCGGCTCAAAGGAGTCCCACCGCGGTGAGTGAACAAAGGCAGTTTTCAGCGATCGGATCGATCCGGCGAACCGGCCTGGCCGCAGTCGTATCGCTGTTGTTCGCGTTGTTCAGCCCGGCAGTTCTGGCCCAGTCAAGCGAAGAAATCCGCGTCAATGTCGTCAGCTACGGGCTCGGGGGGGCCGCCAGAGCAGGCGACTGGGCAGGCGTCCAAGTCAATATCAACGACTCCGCATCCCAGCAACGCGACATCATCCTCCGAATGGTCATCCGGGATGCCGATGGCGACAGAGCTCAGTTTGACCGGGTTGTCACCGCCAATCCCGGCCTCGATCAATCGTTCTGGCTGTATGCCCGCCTGCCCTTTGGAGCAGCCGACGAACCCCCCTCCGTCCTTGCATTCGAAGCAATCGAAACCGGGTCTTCACAGACGCCCTACCGTGCTGGGCGCTTGCTCGGGCGGTTCGACCCCCAACCCGGAGTCGGCCAGTCCGTCCAAGCAGCCAACATCGCACTCACCGCCGTGGTCGGGCCATATCCAGCCGGGCTCGACCAGTACAGCTACTCGGTGCGTTCCAGCGTGACGGCCCTCCCGTTCGGACACGAAGTTTCCCGTCTCGTCACTGGTCTCGACATCCTCCGACTCCCCGACCAATGGCAGGGCCTCGTTGCCGCCGATGCCATCGTCTGGACCGAGTCAACCACTCGCCAAACCGAACCAAGCGCCCTCACCCCTGAAAAAGCCCGTGCGATCCGTACCTGGGTCGAGCGAGGCGGGCATCTTGTCATCCTGCTGCCACCCGCCGGTGACCCGTGGTTTGGCGCGGCCCATCCGTTGTCAGACATCCTGCCGCGGATCGAACGCCCACGCCGTATCGCGGGGTTCAACCTCGATCGCATCCGTTCTCTGCTCACCGAATCGGCGAACGTTCCGCTCCCGACCAACTCGGTCGTCCATGTCTTCGCACCTCGCGATGACGCTGGGGCTCTCGACGCCATCCCGGTGCTCAATACGCCGGAAGGCGAAGCGCTTGTGATCGAGCGGCTCGTGGGAAGTGGCATTGTCACGGTTGTCGGGCTTGACCTCACCGCCGGGCCGCTGCGCCGCTTCAGCCTGCCAGATGCCGAATCGTTCTGGCACCGCGTGCTCGGTCGGCGCGGCGATATCAGACGCGCCGAAGAACTCACCGAGCAAGACCGCAGCGACGCCAGTTCTCGCACCGCGATCGACTTCGATCACGACATCTCATCCGCGATCGATAGCACCGGCCGGGCGGTTCAAGGAATCTTGTTCGGGCTCGTCGTGTTCATCACCTATTGGCTTGTTGCCGGCCCGCTCGGGTATTATGCGCTCAAGAAACGCGGGCTCCATCAGCACGCATGGGTCGCGTTTGTCATCTGCACCGCAGCGTTCACGGCGCTCGCCTGGGCAGGCGCAACGGCGTTGCGTCCCAAACGCGTCACCGTCACGCACCTCACGCTCGTTGATACCGTTTACGGCCAAACGAATGCACGGGCCCGAAGCTGGGCCAGCATCATGCTTCCCGCGTACGGCCAGTCGACCGTGGCCCTCTCCGAGGCTTCGGAGGACGGAAACACGATTCGCGATCGCTCTAGCAATCTGCTCACGCCCTGGGAACCCCCGGGCAACGCGCTAGGCTGGAACAAAGGCTTCCCCGACAACACCGGCTACTCCGTCGACGCACGTCAGCCAGACCGATTGACCATCCCAACCCGGGCCACGGTCAAGCAGTTCCGCGCTGACATCGCAGGTGTCTCTGACTGGGTCTTTCCCACACTCGAACGCACCCCCGGCGATCTCAATGACCCGGTGATCTCGATGCGGGGTGCCGTACTCAATGGCAGGTTGGTCCACAACCTTCCCGCATCGATCACCGATCTTCGCGTGGTCATATCGCAAGGGCAGGTCGGTATCCGCCAACCCGGATCGGCACTCGAAGATCAGGCGATCGCACGCACCCTCGTGCTCAAGCCAACCCTGCCCGGCAATGAATGGCCCGCCGGCCAACCAATCGACCTCGCAGCAATCACCACACCGGGTGCCATCCAAGACTCTCTCCGATTCGATTACTTCCGCGGCGCCATTCGTGATGGCCTCAACCCCGTCGCGATCAATCCGGCCGCGGGCAAACCCCTCGCAGATCGAATCTTCTCTGCTCGCTTCATCTCACAGTTCGCCGGGCCAAACTACAGGGACGACCGCGACACGGTCGGCAACCGAGCCGCCAGGCGCTTCTCGACCCACGGCTGGGATCTCGGACGCTGGCTGACAACACCCTGCGTCATCGTCGTCGGTTTCGTCGAAGTCGATCCCGCAAACGCGACCGAAGACGGCTCTCCGTTCCCGTTCTATGTCGACGGCAAAGCAGCCCCCGCATCCGGCCTGACCATGGTCACCTGGATCTATCCATTGCCAGCCGACCCTCCTTCGTGGCCCGCTTCTTTCAACTCCGCGCCCGCACAACCCAACAGGTCACCTGCCGAACCAGAAGGCTGAGGATTACGCCGTGCCAATGATCGAAACGATCAATCTAACCAAACGCTACAACGATCTCGTTGCGCTCAATGCACTCAACCTCACCATCAACGAGGGTGATTGCTTTGGGTTCATCGGGCCCAACGGCGCTGGCAAAACAACAACGATCAAGATCCTCGCGACCCTCCTCAAACCCTCCTCCGGCCAGGCCCAGATCAACGGCCTCACCGTCGGCTACCAAAACCGACAGATCCGACCCCTCATTGGCTACGTCCCCGACTTCATGGGCGCCTATCAGGACATGGTCGTCCACGAGTACCTCGAGTTCTTTGCAGCCGCATACAACATCAACGGCAGCCAACGCAAGAAGGTCGTCGCCGACGTCCTCGAACTCACCGAACTCACCTACAAACAAACCGCCGAAGTCTCTAGCCTCAGCCGAGGCATGCAACAACGCCTCTCCATCGCCCGCGTCCTGCTCCACGACCCCAAAGTCCTGCTCATGGACGAGCCCGCCTCCGGCCTCGACCCCCGCGCCCGCATCGAGATCCGCGAACTGCTCAAAGAACTCAAACGCATGGGCAAGACCATCCTGATCTCCAGCCACATTTTGCATGAACTCGCCGAACTCTGCAACACCGTCGGCATCATCGAAAAAGGCCAGTTGCTATTCTCCGGCTCGGTCAACGACATCCTCAAGAAAGCCAAGGTCGGCCACGTCATCCACGTCGCCGTCGCCGAACGCATGGAAGCAGCCACCCAAGTCCTCGCACAAATGCCGGGCGTTACCAGCGCCGCCGTCGTACAAGGCGACGGCACCGCGCTCACCGGAAACGCCGAACAACTCATCCACGTCGCCTACGACGAATCCCAAGGCGGCGTCTACACCGACATCCCAAACGTCCTCATCAACAACGGCTTCCGCATCACCCACTTCCAAGAAGAACCCGTCAACCTCGAAACCGCCTTCATGCGCCTCACCAAAGGCCTCGTGCAGTAACGCACACCCCTCTACCCCCGTAAGCCCCCCGGAGTGGAGGGCTTCCAGACCTCCGATAGGCCCATCAGTCCCCGGGCGGCCAAACCTTCGGGCGCGATCCGTCCGGATACGTCGGCGGCGGGAAACGACTGCTGGCCGCAAGCACCAGATCTCTGATGGTCCTCATAGCGGTTTTCCCCGGGTCGTCCGGCTTCGATTTGCTTGGCGACTTGGCGATGCGATCGACAGCCGTGTTCCACATCCAAGTCGGGATGTTCGGGTTTGCTCCCGCCTCAAGCAAGAGCCGAGTGATCTCGACGTGCTTGTTGCCGACGGCATACTCGAGTGCCGTGTAGCTGATCGCAAACTCGAACTGCGCATTCACATCGGCCTTTCGGCCAAGGAGCCACCGCACTCCGCGAACATCCGAACTGTCAGACGCCTCAGCAAGCGGCGTCATGCCAAAGGGTGTTGACGGGACATCCAAAAGTACTCCGATCCCGCGGTCCCACAACAACTCGATGCGTTCGTAGTTTGAGTCTCGGATGAGATTCGTGAGCGGCTGGACCGTCACAAATGGCTCGCCGTTGATGTCGCCGACGAGGGATTCCCAGCCTCCGCACCGTTCCAAGAGGTTGTCAAGTAGATCGAGCGGGCCCTCGATCGTCAGCCCGACCAGTGGGTCATCCTGATAAGGACTCTCTGCGCATCGCACGGCTCCCCGGTCCAACAGCAAACGGGTGACGTCCCAGCGTTCCACCCACACTGCTCGTGACAGGGGGTGCGTGCCATCCCATCCCACGGCATTCACATCCACCCCCGACCCCAACAACCCACGCACCATCTCCAACGCCTCGCCGGCGTCCTCCAGCCCGATCGCCTCGGCCAACATCTGACCATCCAATGACTTGGAATCTGCCACGGAACCTCCCTTCGCCGGTATGATCTCACAGCCATACAAAATTCTCAACGAGGGAACCCAAATGCACCCAACCAGACTTGCCATACTGCTCGCGATCACCGCCGCCCCGGCCCTCGCGGCCCCACCAGCGACCGAGGCCCAGCCCGTCACCGAGACCATCCACGGCGTCGAAGTCACCGACAACTACCGCTGGCTCGAAGGCGACAACGCCAACCCCTCCAACATGGGCCTGCTCACCGAGCCCGTCGCCGAGTGGACCGACGCCCAGAACGCCTACACGCGATCGATCCTCGATACGCTCCCCGGCCGCAAAGCACTCGAAGAACGCATCGGCCAGCTCCTCGAAGTCCCCTCCATCGGCACCCCCTCCGTCTACGGCAACCGATACTTCTACTCCAAACGCGAAGGCACACAGTCCCAAGCGATCCGCTACGTCCGCGAGGGAATGAACGGCCAAGACCGCGTACTCCTCGATCCAACTCAGATCGATCCTTCCGGACTTACCACCGTCTCGTGGACCGCGCCCAACCGCGACGGATCCATGATGGCGTTCGGCATGTACCGCTCCGGCGATGAAAACTCCACGCTCTACATCATGGACGTTGCCACCGGCGAGTGGCTCGCCGACGAAATTCCCGGCAAAGTTCGCCTCGCCCAGTGGGATCCCGACGGAAAAGGCTTCTTCTACTCAGCCCTCGAAGACTTAGACAACGCGTACTCGGGGGTGTTCAAGCATCACACCATCGGCACGCACCACATCCAAGATCCGATCCTCTTCCGTCAGCAAGACATCGAGTTCTTCTACGGCGACTCGGGCTACTCGCAAGACAAACTCGCCGAACTCAAAACCACCTGGGGCCCCTTCGGTTCACCTTCCGAAGACGGCCGCTGGATCTCCGTCGGCTACTGGACCGGCACCGCAGGCCTCGACATGTGGGTCGCCGATCTCGATCACTGGAAGCGCACCGGTGAACTGAATCTCGTCGAAGCCGTCCGCGGCATGTCCGGCCGTGTTGGCGGCTCGTACTACGACGGTGATCGTCTCTACATGGAAACATCTATCGGCGCTTCCAACGGCCGCGTCGTCATGATCGATCTCAACAACCCAGCCTACGAAAACTGGCAAGAAATCATCCCCGAACGCAACGATCTTGTTCTCAACGGCGTGTCATTCGCCCGCGGCATCATCGCCGCGAACTACCTCGAAAACGCCAAAACCAAAATCGCCCTCTACAACCTCGACGGCACCGCCCGCGGCGACCTCAACTTGCCAGGCATCGGTTCGGCCGGCCTCTCGACGTCCGATGATCGCACCGAAGCATTCCTTACATTCTCAAGCTACAACATGCCTCGATCGATCTACTACGTAGACCTCGCCAGCAACGATCGTGACCTCTGGGTCCGCCCGGAAGTCCCAGTCGACCCCTCCAAGATCGAGGTCAAGCAGGTCTGGTATCCCTCCCAAGATGGCACCAAAGTCTCCATGTTCCTCGTCCATAAAAAAGGCCTGGAACTCAACGGAAAGAACCCAACCATCCTTTACGGCTACGGCGGGTTCGACATCTCCATGACCCCGCGCTTTTCGTCCACCATGTTCCCTTGGTACGAAAACGGCGGTGTCTACGCCATCGCCAACCTCCGCGGCGGCGGCGAATATGGCGCCTCCTGGCACGAAGCAGGCATGCTCGAAAATAAGCAAAACGTCTTCGATGATTGCATCGCAGCCGCAGAATGGCTCATCAACGAAGGCTACACCAACCCGAAACAACTCGGTGTCGCCGGTGGTTCGAACGGCGGCCTCCTCACCGGCGCAATGGTCACCCAACGCCCCGACCTTTTCAGCGCCGTCATTTCTGCCGTCCCCCTTCTCGATATGGTCCGTTATCAAAACTTCTTGATGGCCCGTTATTGGGTCCCCGAATACGGCACCGCCGAGAATGCCTCGCAGTTCGAGTACATCCGCCAATACTCTCCCTACCACAACATCAAACCCGGCACCAAGTACCCCGCCACGCTCATCACCGCCGGTGAAAACGATACGCGAGTCCACCCGCTCCACGCCCGAAAGATGGCCGCCGCCATGCAAGCCGCCACGGCATCGGACCCGAACGCAGAACCTGTCCTTCTTTGGGTTGATCGCGACGCCGGTCATGGCGGCGGCAAGCCCCGTCACCTCCAGATCCGAGACATCGCCGACCAACGCCTCTTCATGATGTGGCAACTCGGCATGCTGCCCGACTGATCTCCACAGTCCAAACTACAAAAACAGCCGGTGGAAACCGGCTGTTTTTTTATTTCTACTCGCCAGTTCCTTGCTGCAGCGGCATCTAGGCAAGAACACTAAAGGGGGCCCGATGTTTCAATTCCGATTGATTGCCGTGCTATTGATAGCTTCGCTGCAGGCGGCGTGCTCCGCGCCGCAACGAACTTCAGTTGATCACGACGCGCTCGCTCGCGAGATAACCGCGCTCGCAGCAGATGATCAGCGCCTCGACATGCTCGTCGTGAACTCTAATCCGAAAGTCAAAGAACCGGGTTTCTTCGAACAAAAACGCAGGCTTCAAATGGAACGCACGACGCGTATCAAAGAAATGTTCGATCAAATCGGATTTCCAACACCACCCAAGTTTGATAAAGAAGTCACAAGTGATTTTTGGCTCCTCGTCCAGCACTCAGACAATGATCCGGCGTTCCAACAGCGAGTGCTAGATGCAATGGATGCCCTACCAGCGGGGGTCATAGAAAAAACCGAGCAGGCGTATCTCGTCGATCGTGTGCTCATCAATACCGGAAAACTCCAACGCTACGGCACGCAAGTCGACTTTGATTTCGATCAAGCAAGGGCATTCCCAAAGCCTGTCGAAGACCCCGCAGGTATCGATGAACGTCGTGCGTCGGCGGGCCTTGAATCACTCTCGAAATACATGAACGGCATGTCCGAGATGAACTACATGATGAACCAAAGTCTCTACGAATCCGAAGGCGTCACACAACCCTGGGTGTACCCGGCGGGCTACTCAGATTGGTGATTCGTCCAACGGTCCGCGCGGGCGCCATCAAAGATCTCAAAGCTCAACAGGCGACATTCGATCGGACCGTTCATAAACGGCTGTTTCCGCGAAGCCCGCAACCCAATCTTCTTTGCCAGCTCACTTGAACCCGTGAACACATGCCCGGTCCAACCTTTGCAGTGTTGCTTGAAAAAATCACCGATATCGCCATATGTATCGATCAACTCATCTGTGATACCCAATCGCTCGCCATACTCGGGATTGAGCAAGATGTGACCGGGATCTTCGGGCATTTCGGTGTCAATAAACTCACAAACATCGAACTGAATGAGTTGTTCAACCCCCGCCACGCGGGCATTTTTTTCAGCCGCTTCGATCGCAACAGGGTCACGATCAGTCGCGACAATCAATGGGACATCGCCCGACTTTGACACGGCCTTCGCATCAACACGCGCCTTCTTCCAAGCGTCATCAAAGTCGAGTTCCGTTTTGAGCACCGCATAGTCAGAACGCAAAAGCCCTGGCGCACGGTTCGTGGCGATCAGTGCCGCCTCAATCGCCAGCGTTCCCGAGCCGCACATCGGATTCACAAACGGCGTGGTCCCGTCATAGCCCGACGCCAACACCGCGGACGCAGCCAACGTTTCACGCATGGGTGCTTGGTGCGGCAGCTTCCGATACCCACGGTGCGACAACGGATTCCCATTGATGTTCAAGAAAACTGCCGCCCGATCGCCCTTCCAATAGAGATTCAAGCAAACGCCCGAGCGTTCAGCACCAGCGTCAGGACGCCGTCCGAACTTCTTGACAAACCGATCTGCGATCGCGTCTTTGGTGACCAACGCAGGATACATCTCATTGTCGATCGTCGGTGTATCCGCGGCGGCACGAATCGAGAAGTACCCATCAACCGCAATGACCTGTTCCCAAGGGAACGAGCCAACTTCCCGATACAAGGCTTTGGGAGACGGGCAACGAAACCGAGTGAGCTGCCACATGACATGGGTGGCCGACCGCAGCCGCAGCGCAAGTGACATGCATTCCTCGATCGAAGCTCCGATCTCAACGCCGGTCGGGTGTTCGCCCTGGATCGCAAAACCAAAAGCGTCGAGCTCCGCGCGAAGCACCGGAACGGTAAACGGAGCGCACGCGATCCGAGCAGTTGAGCGTTTGGTGAGATCGATCACGCCAGAGGGTAGACAGCGTGAGCGAATCATCAGACGTTGGAGTAAAAGTTGCTTCGAAGCAAATTATTACTGAGTTGACCTTTGCGCCGCCTTCCCAGTTCGCGTTTGCATGGCAGAGTCAGAGCCTCGGGGCGTGTTGCCCAAGCCTGACTTGCACACACCCAACGGGCCCGGGGGGCCTGATAACCACACACAGGGAGTACCCATGCGTAATCCAAACAAACTCGGAATGGCCGTTTTGTTCTCTTCGCTCGTCACATTCACTGCATCTGCGAATGAGCCAATCTACGTCAGCCTCAACGGCGATAGTGCCAACCCGGGCACCCAGGCCCAACCCGTCGACTCGATCGCAGCAGCGGTTGCGCTCGCAGCTGGGCAGCCCGGCAGACCCGTCTATATCGCAGGGGGCGACTACAACGAGACCCAAATCCAGATCCCCGAAGCAACCATCGCGCTCTTCGGTGGCTTTGATCCATTCACATGGGATCGCACGCCAGCCGCCACCCCAACGACCATCATCTCGACAAACCGCATCGCTCTGGTCGCAGACGCGAACGGCAACTCCTCCCTTTCGCTCACGCTCGATGAGATCGATATCACCGCGGCGAATGCCACGGCGCTCTCGTCTCAGTACTCAGCCGCGATCGAACTGCGCAACGGGTGGGACGTGGTGATCATCTCAAACTCAACACTCACCGGCGGCCGGGGCGGATCGGGCGAAAACGGCTCGAATGGCGCAAATGGCCCGCGCGGAGGCAACGGGCTACGCGGACGCGCTGGTTGCGAAAATAGCAGCGGGTTCGGCTGCGACAGCTGCGGACGGCCTCTGGGCAGCTCTGGTGGCTCTGGTATCGGGGGCGCTGGCAGTGGTGGACGCGGCGGGAGCGCCGGGCAAGGCTCTGCCAACGGCAGTAGTGGAAGCTCCGGAAACTCTGGTTTCGGAGCGCAGGGTACCGCCAGCGGCGGCAGCGGCGGCGCCGGCGCCCCCGATGACTTTGGCAACACCTGCTCAATCAGTTCCGCGATCGGACGCAACGGCTCGAACGGGCCCTCCGGTGCGACCGGTGTCGGTGCTGGCGTCAACGTTCAGAACGGGACCGTGGCACGCGGCTCCTCAGGTATCGCCGGTGTCGGCGGCGGCGGCGGCGGCGGTGGAGGCGGCGGCGGTGGTGGCACCGCCGGGTGCGACAGCTATGGCGGCTCCGGTGGTGGTGGCGGCGGAGGCGGGGCCGGTGGCCAAGGTGGCCTCGGTGGATGGACCGGTGGCAACAGCTATGCCGTGGTCGTTGACGCTTCATTCGCCGGCGATCTGCAGTTCTTCGACTCCACCCTCGGCACGGTCGGTGGCGGCGCAGGCGGGGCCGGTGGCCAAGGTGGTGCCGGCGGGGACGGCGGGACCGGCGGTGCATGCTCGCCATACGGTGGTAGCGGCGAGCAAGACGACGGCACCAACGGACACCGTGGTGGAAATGGTGGACGCGGAGGCAACGGCGGGCGGGGCGGCGGCGGCGCTGGCGGCTCGAGCGTTGGGATTCTCAACAACGCCGCCAACCCGATTATGCTCGGTGCGGGCACGTCATTCGCGTTGGGCACGCCCGGCGTGCCCGGTTCGCCCAATGGCTCGACCGGTCTAAGCGTGGAGATCGTCGGTGCGAGTACCGGCGCGATCGTTCAACCGGACTGCAACGGAAACGGCGTGCTCGATTCCATCGATATCGCCAACGCGGTGGAGACCGATATCAACTGCAACGGCGTTGCAGACTCGTGCGAGTGCATCGCCGATCTGACTGGTGAGGGTGATCTCAACTTCTTTGATATCACGGCATTCATCCTGGCGTTCAATGCGGCAGAGCCGATTGGCGACTTTGATCAGAACGGTGAGTACAACTTCTTTGATATTGCTGCTTACTTGAATGCGTACCAGGCTGGTTGCCCGTAAGAGCGCCGTTTGGTCGTCACGTTTGGCCCGTGTTGTTTGGGTGTGCGGCGGGGTCGGGCGATGTGCTCGGCCCCGTTCTTGTGCGCGCTATTCGAAGACGACGGTGCGTTGGCCGTCGATGATGACTCGGTCTTCGAGGTGCATTCGGACGGCGTGGGCGAGGGTGACGCGTTCGAGGTCGCGTCCCTTGCGGATGAGGTCTTCGACGGTGTCGCGGTGGGAGATGTGGGCGGTGCCTTGGGCGACGATGGGGCCCTGGTCGAGGTCTTTGGTGACGTAGTGGGCGGTGGCGCCGATGATCTTTACGCCGCGTTCAAAGGCTTGGTGGTAAGGCTTGGCGCCGACGAACGCGGGGAGGAAGCTGTGATGGATGTTGATGATTCGGCCGGGGTATTTGTTGATGATCTCGGGCGAGAGGATCTGCATGTAGCGGGCGAGCACGACGAGCTCGGTTTCGTCTGATTCGAGTCGTTCGAGGATCTCGGCTTCTTGTTCGGATTTGGTGTCGGGGGTGACGGGGAGGGTGTCGTATTCGAATCCGAATGACTCGGCGAGGGGTTTGGCGTCGGGGTGGTTGGAGATGACGCGGGTGATGGTCGCGGGGAGTTCGTTGATAGAGGCGCGCCAGAGGAGGTCGGCGACGCAGTGGGTTTGCTTTGAGCAGAGGACGGTGACGCGTGGGTGTGGGCCGGGGGCGCGGATGGTGTAGTGGAGGTCCATCGCGTCGAGGTCGGCGCGGAGTTGATTGCGGTCGATGGTGCCTTCGAAGGCGATGCGCATGGAGAAGCGGCCGGTGCGGGCGTCGGCGTGCTGGTCGGCGTCGAGGATGTTGCCGCGGGCGCGGGCGATGGCGGCGGTGACGTTGGCGATGACGCCGGTGCGGTCGTCGCAGCTGATGAGGAGGCGGTGTTGGGTGTTCTCGTGCGCGGGGGTTGGCATCGGGAAGGGTAGGGGCGGGTGGTGCGTTCGAGGGCTGCTGCGGCGCGGCGGGTGGTTTCGGCGGCGCGGGCTTCGAGGGGG
>JBGCEB010000099.1:0-19818 GCA_045106075.1 Phycisphaerales bacterium | reverse complement strand
CCGCTACGCAGCTTGGACTGGTTGGCCCGTCGCGAGTCACGGACCAGCCGCCCGCATCCAACCCAAGCCATCACGCGACACCGACGCACCCGGTGCTCAAGCTGACCGGTCGATCGCGTAGTCTCGTCGCGCAGGCGATCCCTTCTACACTCAGCCCGTGCCCAACTACGTTCCATCCACCGGCCCGGCCACGCTTGATTACTTTTTGCGCTATACCCGCCGAAACCTAACTGTTGGTGCGATCAACACCCTCATCTTCATTGCTTTCATTCTCTTCGCGCCGCCAGAGTTGATGCCGCACTTGATTGCGTTTATGGCCGTCTTAGCAGTCACGATAGTGGTTCTGATCATTGGTCTCGCACCCTTGCGCATGAAGCGTGAGTACAAAGAACTCGGCTTTAGCTACTTCAACAAGCCCGTTGCGCCGCATCCGATTTCTATCCGCTTTCAACTCTCAGGGGTTGCCATCTTCGGCCCGTTCATGGGCATGATGTTCGCGCACAGCGAGCCGGTTTTCTCCGCGCTGTTAATCTTGTTTACTGCTCCATTAATCTACGCTGGCGGCATCGTTCTCCATTACGGGACGCACGGCCGCGGGCCCGCCCCGCCGAGCTGCTCCAAGTGCGCCTACCCCATCGACCCGTAAAAACTCCCTTGCATGTGTCCGGAATGCGCTGCCTTCGCGGCATCAATCGATGCGCTCACGCGGGCGCCGATCATCCGTCGTCCCAATTACATCTGGGCTGGGCTTGCGATGATGGCATTCGGTATCGCGGTCGGATCAGTCACCATTTCCAAACCCGCGGCCTTGCTTAGCAACTTGCCACGTCCGGCCCGCCTTGCCATCGCCGCGAGTAACAGCAGCGTTTTCGAGCGCATTGACACAGCCAAACTCTCGCCTACCGAACGCGACAAACTCATCGACGCGATCATCGACGCCCGCGACGGAGGCGATGATCCCTACCAACACGACCAGCTCAACTGGATCAGCACTGAACTGCTCGCCGGCAGACTCACTCCAAATCAGATAGAGCGATTCACCCGCGGCAATCTGAACCCCAGTTTCATCACCCGCCCAAGCAAATCTCCTTTCGGCGAGCCCATGCTCGAGGTCTCCTGTCGAACCGACACCCCTGGCCTTGGGATTGGGGTCGCCAAAATCGCCTACTTCTCCGACGGCATCCGAGTCGACAACCTAAACCCCGAGCCGCCAAGCGCACAAATGTTCAACATCAACGGGATTCGCCGATCGTTTAAGAGACGTGGCGAGGTCGCAAGCAAGTACCCGTCGCTCGCCCAACGTGACTTCGTTCCGTCGATCACACTTCCCAAACACGCTGCTGAAGACCGCACCATCGAGTGCCGCTTGATCTTTGTTGTATTCGACCCAACAACCAAGCCCTACCCAGCCATCACGTGGCATTCCGACGGCACTTACTCCATCGCCCCCGTCCCCCTTGCAGCCCACGAGTTCACAGTCACCAAGATCATTCCGGCATCAGCTCCATAAACATTCCAGCCCTTACACCCAACGCTTCTTTTTGAACCACCAGATCTGCAACCCAGCGATCAGCACCATCACCCCGCACACCAGCCAGAACCCCTGCGGCCACGATGCAAGCGGCACGCCACCTACGTTAATACCCAACAGACCCGTCAATAGACCCAGCGGCAGCGCCACCGTCGCGACCAGTGTCAGCAGATACACCGTTTGCCCCACCCGTGCTTCGTGCCGGGCTCGTAGCTCCTCTTGCGTCACGGCTGCCCGGTCACGGATCTCTTCCAACGCGTCGCAATCCCGCGCGATGTGCTCCATCGCCACTCGGATCTCCGCCCGATCGCGCTCGTCGAGTAGCTTCGATTGCCCGTTCGCCAGCGATGCCAGTGCTTCTCGTTGCGGTACCAAGTACCGCCGATAGAGAATCGCTTGGCGACGCACCGTCGCCAATAAACCCCGCCAACGCTCATCATCAACATCGCGGTCCAGCATCTCGTCCTCAACACCATCGAGCAAGCCGCGGAGATTTTCGACACTCTCCATGATGCGCTCACTCAGCCCGCAGCTGACTGCACCCAAGAAAGCGCCGGCGGTCTTGGGTGCTTGGCCGCGCTCCGCTCGCTGGCGCAATCCCACGATCGTTTGAAACCGGTGCTGGCGCAGTGTGATCACCCGCCCCGGCTCGATCCACATCCGGATCGCGATCAACTCGTCGGCTTGCAAACCTTCGTTAAGGTTTATCCCGCGCAGAATGACGAGCAAACCATCGCCAAACACCTGCGCTCGCGGCCGGGTCTCCTCGGCAAGCAACGCCTCGGCTGCAAACGGATCGAGACCAGACTCCTCACGAACCCATCGCTGCGCCCGTTTCTTTGTCCGGTCGAGGTGCACCCACAGCGCGCCTTTGCTGTCGAGTCGCCCAAGGCTCTCCCAAGTCCTTCGGTGCTCTCCAAAGTCGTCGATCGAACCCGGCAGGGCAGTTGCCAGCACCAACCCGCCCGTCGCATCAAACACCTCAAAGCCGCTTGTATCACTCATATCGCGAGTCTAGCCAACGTTTCGAACTTCACTGGAATACTCGCTCGCACAGCTTGGTTCTCTTTGTATCGCGGGCACTAACCCGCACGCACAAACCGCTGCGACTTACGAATCGCAGCCCGTCCTCGAATAAAGAATGGAGTTCACGATGAAGCGCCACACCCGCGCCGCTGCTGTTGCCATGTTTACGTTCGCCGCGCTGAGCGTTCCAGCTTTTGCCGGTACCGCTTACTCACGCACCGAGACTACTCTCGTCAACATCGAGCAAGCCCTTGAGACCACCGTATCGCACGCCGGTTCGCTCTGGGTCAAGAAGGCCAACGCAGTGACTGGCAGCTACCACATCGAACAACGCGAAGATGGGCGCTACCTCGTGTTTTCGGAAGACTTCTCTACCAAGTCCGGCCCAGATCTCAAGGTCGTTCTTTCACCAACAGCGTCGAACAAGGTCAAGGGCAAGACAGCGCTCTCTGGTTCTGTCATCCTCGGACAGCTTTCATCAAACAACGGAACACAATCGTTCCGTATCCCTGATTCGACCGACCTATCTCGCTATACCAGCGTGCTGATCCACTGCGAGCAATACACCAAGCTCTGGGCGGCTGCGCCTCTGACCCAAGGTGAGCTGCTTGCCAATGGCAACGATTGGACTCGTAAGTCCAACTCGATCACTGGCACCTGGGAAATTGCCAAGACGGATAGCGGCCTGATCCTGCGCGTTGCGAATGATTTTCGCACCAAGAAGGCGCCCGATCTCAAGTTCGTGTTGTCGCGGCAAACGGAATCGGTCGTGACATCGGGCACAGCGCTCAACGACGCGGTCGTAATCGCACCCTTGACGAGCGCCCGCGGCGCACAGACGTACCGCATCACAGGCATCACCGATCTGTCAGGTTTCCAATCACTGCTGATCCACTGCGAGCAATACACCAAGCTTTGGGGCGCGGCGACGCTTAACTGATCGAGCGATCTAAGCAGCCGCGACGGGCAGTTTCGATCCGGCGACAAGGCCCGGCAAGTGCCGAGACATCGCGTCGAGCACCGCGCCGCGTGTCCCCATGCGGGCCGCATCGAGTTCTGCAACCATCGCCCCGACCGCATCCGCGTTCGGGGCGTTTTCGTGCTCTAAGCGCCATATCCCAGTATGGGCCGTGGTGCAGAGCGATTCCGCGTCATACGAGAGCTGTTCATGCAGCTTCTCGCCCGGGCGTGCCCCGGTGACCACGATTGGCACGCGGCCATCGCCGGCAGCTAAACGGGCCGAAGTCCCGACCACCGGTTCTCGCCCACACGCGCGGACGAAACGCTTTGCGATCATCAGAATCGAAAGCGGCTTGCCCATGTCCAATACGAACACCTCACCGCGTCGATCCTCGGTACCGCTCATTGCTCCAGCTTGGAGTACAAGCATCGCGGCTTCGGGGATTGTCATGAAGAATCGCGTCATTCGTTCGTCGGTCACCGTGATCGGTGCGCCGCGTTCGATCTGCTCAGACCAAATCGTCAGCACAGAGCCGTTCGAACCCAGCACATTCCCGAATCGAACCATGCTCATCCGCGTCGATACTCGTTCGCCCAAGGCTTGTACATATCGCTCGGCCAGGCGCTTCGTTGCGCCCATCACCGAGGCGGGGTTCACCGCTTTGTCGGTCGAGACAAGCACAAATCGTTCTGCGTTGCAAGCTACGGAAGCATCTGCGATCGACTTGGTTCCAAACAAGTTGTTCGTCACCGCGTGTCCGGGATGGTCTTCCATCAAGGGCACGTGCTTGTGGGCTGCCGCGTGAAAAACCACGCTTGGCTGCCATGTTTCCAAGTGCGACAAGGTCCGTTCGGCATCAACAACATCATGCAGTAGAGCGGTCCGCGCGATCTCAGGGTGAGTCTCACCCAGCTGTCGATCGATCTCAAAGAGCGCGTTCTCGCTCCGCTCCATCAATACGATGCGTTCGGGCCCGAACCGCGCGATCCGACGCACAAGTTCTGAACCAATCGAACCGCCTGCGCCGGTCACCAAAACAACCTTGCCGCGAATTGTTCGTCCAACAAGTTCTTCATCGATCCCGTGTGGCGTTCGCCCGACGAGCTCAGAAAGATCTACTCCCTGATACCGTGTCTCGAGCCCGCCCGAAGGCTGACTTCCTTGTGTGCCTGGTTCCTCAATCTGTTCAAGCAACGGTCGAACGACACATTCTTGGACGCCCTCGGCCCGAAGCTGCCGGGTGATCTCGCCGTGCCAACCACCGCAATCTGCCGGCAGGGAAACGATCGCACGAGTAATCCCGCGCTGTCGACAGATCAGCCCAACGGTGTGTACCGAACCAAGTACCGGCAGTTCGCCCGCCTCACCCCGCGATCCGTCGAGCGTGACCATGCCATCGATCATCGGCCCATCCACAGCCTGCAAAGCGGCAGCCATCGCCACGCAACTCGATGACGACCCAATCAGCACGGTTCGGGGTGACTCAGGCCCAGCAGTTCCATTTTGTACTCGGTTCGCGGTCATGCATCAGATATCGGCCGTCCCGACCCGCCCGGTCGAGCGCAATGACCGAAAACAACATGACTCAATCTCAGGAAACTGAAATCAAGGGCCTCACTCAGGCGGCAAGCGGTACCGCGTCGAATCCAGGCAGCCGTCCGTCGAGCGCCCGCTGGCACAATCCAATAAGCAATGCCCGATTCACTGGCTTGCTCGCATATCCATCACATCCTGCATCAAGGCACTTCTGTTCGTCTCCCTCCATCGCGTGTGCGGTGAGCGCGATGATCGGCAATCGGCATCCTTTCGCCCGAAGCCGTCGGGCAGCTTCATACCCATCCATCTCTGGCATCTGCACATCCGTCAAGAAGATATCAAATCCCAGATCTTCCAGTAGGTTGCCATCCAAGGAGCCGTTTGCGGTCAGTGTCTCAACCGCCCGCCGCCCATTCGGCACGGTCGTCACGGAAGCGCCGGCGCGTTCGAGGAAAGCAGTCAGCAACACAATATTGTCAGGCCCGTCCTCGGCAAGCAGGACTCGTGCGCCTTGCAACGGAAGTCCATCGTTCGTTCCAGCGATTTCGTCAGGTTGGCCTTTGCGAAGAAAACTGTTGCCTGCTTCGATCCAATGCTGGGGAGGATTCACCGAATCACTCGCGTCATCGTTCGAGTCGCAAGGCATCGCCGACATAGTGAAACGGAACGTACTTCCAAGCCCGAGTTTGCTGTTCACCGTGATCGCACCGCCCATGATTCGAGCCAGCCGCTGACTGATGTGTAAGCCGAGTCCCGTACCTCCGTATTGCCGGTTGGTGCTGTTGTCGCCCTGCTCGAATGGGTCAAACAGTCTGTGTTGGTTCTCTTCGCAGATTCCGATACCTGAATCAACGACCTCGAACCACAAACTGTCTCGTTCATATCCACATTTGATTTCGACTTTGCCTTGCTCCGTAAACTTGATTGCGTTGCCGACAAGGTTCACCAGCACTTGCCGGACGCGCAGGGGATCGATTTGGAGTTTCTTTGGGACCCTTGTCAGGAAAGAGCTGCTTAGCTGGAGGTCTTTGGCCTCGGACTTGACGAGCATTAGTTCTATCACGTCGCGCACTATTTCATCGACTGCAACGGGTTCTTCTTCGATCGCGATCCGGTCAGCTTCAATCTTCGAGAGATCGAGCACGTCATTGATCAGGGCGAGAAGGTGTTCGCCGTTTCGCCGGATCGTGTCGACGAACTCAAGCTGTTGGGAAGACGTCGTTTGCGTGCCGATCGCGTCGCGGAGAAGGTCTGTGAACCCAAGGATGGCCGTCATCGGTGTGCGAATCTCGTGACTCATATTCGCGAGGAACTCAGACTTGCTTTTGCTCTCGGCACGCGCCTCGGCCCGTGCCTCCACCAGTGCTTTCTCGGCCGCTTTCTGCGCGGTAATGTCAAAGCGGATCGATACGAACTTCTCTGGGGCACCCTTCGCATTGAGATAGGGCACGATCGTGCTGTCTACCCAGTAGCAAGTCCCGTCTTTTCGTTTGTTGCAGACCTCACCCCGCCATGCGTGTCCCCGAGTGATCATTCTCCAAACATCAATCCAGAACAGCTTCCCGTGTAAGCCAGAGTTGAGAATGCGATGGTTCTTTCCGAGGAGTTCTTCACGCGTATACCCGCTGATCTTACAGAACCCCATGTTGACATCGATAATCTTGCCAGAGGCATCGGTGATCGAGAGAATCAAGTGCTCGTCTAGAGCTCTGCGTAATGCGGCGACTTCACGGAACGCACGCTCCGCGTCCTCTTGTGCGGACGCAAGCTCGACCGTCGTCACCGCTGCATCACGATGCGCATCATTCAGTGTACTCGCCAAGATCCCGATCTCGTCATGTCGCATGACCGGGACACGCGCAAACTCACCGCCATCTCTTAAAGCGGTCGAGATCTGAGAGATCGGTACCAACACATATCGTTTGAGAAGGCAGAATCCGATCCACGCAAGAAGTCCCAGTGTGGCCAACAACCCAAAGCTCAACGTTGCTGCCCAAGCTGCTGCTGACCGGAGCACGCCTGATGTGTCCAAACGAACGATCACAATCCCAGCAACAGGATCAGTGCTTTTTCGTGGAAGCATCACATGGGTCTGAAACTCCGTCTGGGATTGTAACAGATCTCGCTTGATCCTTTGCTGTTGGCCAAGAAGATTGGGATCAGTTTCTAACCGGCCAGCCAGTTCTCGGATCTCTCGAACCGGTAGATCGATCCAGGCGTTCCGGCTTGATGCGATGACATATGGCGATCCATCTTCAAGGCGGCCTATCACAGAGATCATGTCTACGTTTGGCTCGGCGCCCAGAGTGTTGACCAGCCGACGCAGATCACGTTCGTTTGTGAAAGTCTCGGCGGCATAGCTGATTGATCTGGACAGCACCCGCGCTTCAAGGGTGAGCGATTGCCGAGATTGTCTCGCAGAGAACATCAGGATGCCTGCCGAACCAATGGTCATCACGATCAAAACTACAACGGCCAGCGAACTCACAATCCGCTTTGAGAGCGACCGGAAGGGGCCAAGTTGATCGAACAGCTCGCTCAACTAGTCCTCCGAACTTTGAATCGTCGCCCAGCGGCCGTGATCCCGCTCGACGGTCGCTTCTTGTAGTTGGTGAATCACCCGGTTTGTGCGAACAACCGCCTGATCGACGAGCCCACCTTCTTTGAGATACGCATCTTGGACATCGAGCTGAATCAGCTCAAGGTCATCAGCAATCACCGAAGCAAACGCTTCAGTGCTGATGCGTTGGCGAGCGGACATGATCGGTTGAGCGATCTCCGGGTTGTCATCGTTGAACTCGACGGCCCGAAAATAGGCACGAGTAAAAGCCTGAATGTCCTCAGTTCGCGTTGATGCGAAGTCTTCAGCCACTGCGAGAATATCGATCACTTCACGTGGAATCTCACGGGTTGAGAAAATCACATGCCCGCCCGTTTGCTCAATCCCAATGGACACAGGTGGATAGGTGACGATGGCATCGACGGTTCCATTCAAAAACGAAGCCGGCATCTCAACATTTGACATATAGACAGGTTCAATGTCGGACCATGAGAGATGAAACTGTTCGAGTGCTCTCCCGAGGACATAGATATTGAGAGAGCCACGCTCGATCCCGACGCGTTTACCTGCGAGGTCCGTGACCGTGTTGGTGTTCGAACGCGCGATGATGACATCGCCGCCGTTGGAATAGTCGCAAGCCAGAACAGCTCGCGGATTCCGATTCGAGTTGGCCCGAGCTTCGACGAGTTCAAAGACGGTTCCAAAGAACCCGTCACATTGCCCTCTCTCGAACGAGCGGCGTGCGTCCGAAAGAGAACCGAACTCCAGAAGCTTAACTTGGATCCCTTCGTCTTCGAAGTAGCCAAGCTCGTTGGCCAAATAAGCAAACTCGTAACCAGGCCAAGAGTTGATCGCGATGCGGATCGGCTCCTTCGGCTGGAGCGCTTCAACAACGAACCACGCAGTGGTCGCGGTCACGAGGACGGCAACGATGCCTAAAAACCATCGGCGTGGATCCAGCCGACGTGGTTGTGGTTTGGTACCCTTTGTGCTTGCCCCCTGCATTCAGGCGATATCGACGCCCGCAGGATGCCACTTAATGCACAGGGAGTAAGGCCCGGGGTTTTCCAGAACGATGGGGCAAATGGTACCTGTTCAGGTTCGATAGACCTGAGAATCGTGTAGCAAGTACACCTGAAAAGGGTATTCCTGGTGGAGGTTGGGAAACACTTTCCTTCAAATGAGTCTCGAGGAACTGGGCGGATAACTGATCCAGCTCGGAGATGAAACGTGTACCCTCTGATTGGTCACGCTCGAACTGCGTCATCCCAATCAGGCCCAGAAGCCGGGTGCATCTGAACTCTGGATCAGTTCCATTGACGGCATGCGAAGCCGAGGTTTGCGCAAATGCAAACTACGTTCCAAAGATCGCGCGAACGAGTTGATTCGTATCCGCATTCAATCCGGCTTTGCCCATCGCGATCTCGACCTTCCGTTCTGCATCGGCCCGGGTTTCACCGAGTGCGAGGAGTGCCGCGACGGCTTCTTCAGCAGCCGGGGGCAGGCGGCTGGGCTCGATCGTGGATGCGGCGCGCCCAGTCGGGCTCATGTCTTGCATCGCGAGTTCGGTCGCGAAGCGATCAACCTTGCCGGAAAGTTCGGCAATGACGGTTTCAGCCAAGCGTTTGCCGATCTCGGGCAGTTGTTGCAACGCCTTGGCATCTTTGGCAACGATTGCAGCTGCGATGTGGGCGGGATCTTTCGCGAGTGCTCGCAACGCGCGTTTCGCGCCGAGCCCTTTGACTGAGGTGAAGATCTCGAAGAAACGCCGTTCATCGGGGTTGGCGAACGCGATGAGCCTTGGGGTGAAGCTGGTGCCCTGGTTGTGGGATTCGAGGTCGGTCCTGGTGTGAAGTGTGACCTCTTGCCCAATCTGGTCGGATTCCGCCAGCCGTTCGAGGAGGTAACGTGGGGCCTCGGCGCGAATGGCAAATGGACCGACGGTGATCGTCAGGCTGTCGTCGGCGGATTCGAGGATGCCGGTCAGGCGGGTGAGCATGTCCAAAGGATAAGGCATTGGTCGCGTGAGATTGGGGATCCGGGCTGGGAATCCCTACTGTTGTGCATGCGATATGCGATGATTATGGCGGGCGGGTCTGGAACGCGGCTTTGGCCGATGAGCCGCGACGGGCAACCGAAGCAGCTCATCCGGTTTATTCACCGGGACGATGGGTCCGTGGCTTCGCTGCTAGAAATCGCAGCCGAGCGAATGGCGGGGCTGGTCCCGACTGAGCGCCGATACATCTGCACGGGTGAGCGATACCGAGAGCAGATCAAGGCAGGGTTGCCCGCGTTTGGTGACGGACACATCTTGGGCGAGCCCACGCCGCGGGACACGGTCAACGCTGTGGCATTCGCAGCCGCGGTCTTTGCCAAAGAAGATCCAGGCGCCGTGTTCGCTGTATTAACCGCAGATCAGTTGATCGGCCCAGTCGACGTATTCAATGCGGCGATGGACGTCGGGTTCCGGTTGGTCGAAGAAGACCCGACCCGGCTGGTCACATTCGGAATCACGCCCACGCATCCGGCGACGGGATATGGATACATCGAAAAAGGCGGGCCCGTACGAGTCGGAGACGAAGACGTCGGCGCATTCGGGGTCGAGCGTTTCGTCGAAAAACCCATGCTCGAAAAAGCAGAGGCGTACGTCGGTTCGGGGCGATACTTCTGGAACTCGGGAATGTTCGTGTTCAATGCGCGCAAGTTCTTGGAGTTGTACGAGCACTACCTCCCCGAGAACAAGGATGGCATGCGTCAGATCGCTGCTGCCTGGGGCACGCCGGGTCAGCAGCAAACGCTCGACGCCGTGTATCCAACCCTGAAGAAAACCAGCGTAGACTACGCGATCATGGAGCCCGCGGTCAGCGCGGAAAACGCGTCGATCGTTGGGGTGGAGATGAAAGCGAGCTGGCTGGACGTTGGGTCTTGGACCAGCTACGGCGAGACGATCACGCCGGACGCAGACAACAACCGCTCAGCGGGGCTGCGCCTTGCATCACACGAGTCGAGCAACTGCATCACCATCGGCGACGGGGCCGACCCCGACCATCTTGTAGCCCTGGTCGGCTGCGAAGATTTGATCGTGGTGCGGACAGATCGCGCGACTCTGGTCATGCCTCGTGAAAAAGCAGAACAGCTTAAAGCGCTGCACGGCGGACTCAGTGCTGGGGATCGGTAAACACCTGGTTGGCGCGATTGAGCGGCGAATGGCCCCGGATTCGGTGGATAGTTCTCGGACCGAATGGTGATTTGGAGTTAAAAACAACCAGTTCAGGGGGTTGCTGCGTTGTGCGTGTTTGATTTGCGCGAAATCGAGGGGACAATGGGGGCTTGGGATTCCGAAAGAAGATGAGGCCGGCTTAGTTGGCTGACTCTTTCGGTAAGGAGGCCTTGCTTTGAGCACCATGCAGACCCACCGCGTGTGGATTGACACGATGCAGCGCCGTGACGAGGCGCGGACCCTTCTTGAGACGTTGCTGACCGCGAAGAAAGTCTCAGAGCGAAACCTCGTCGAGATCAAGCGGGCCGACATGGTCAAGCAGGTCACCGGCAGGAGCTCGATGGACAACGCCATCGATTCGACAAAGCGGCTCATCGATTCGTTCGATCGTGTACTCGGGGATCTCAAGTCGTCGTTAACGGATGAAGACTTGGCGGTCCTCGACGAGGTCGAAGCAGCCGTCTGATCGGCAGATCGCAAACAGAACCATCACGCCGTGTGCCTCCGGGCACGCGGCGTTTTCGCTTTTGGATCTAGAGAACCGTGGCGGCCGCAATGAGGGCGGCGAGCAGGACGAGCCCGATCACGATGCGAGGAATGGAACGAACGTTCTTGCCGAGGATGATGTCTTTGTAGGAATCCGGGCGGAGTGTGCGGCCGCACTCGGGGCACGTGACTGGGTAGGGCTTTGGGTCCGGATGCGGATAGGCGCACTTGGCGCAGCGGCGGTCCCAGCCGGTGCGGCGGTGGATGCCGGTAGTAATGAGGTAGATTGCGGCGAGGAGGCAGGCGAGCAGTACCGTGATGGCTTGGTCTTTTACGAGCGTGACGAACACCCACGCGATGGGCGTGAATGCGAGCGCGGCGATGATCGCGAATGCAGCACGTGCCTTGTTGTTGGCGGATCTCAGGCGCGGTGACGCATTGGTGACCCAGCGTTTGGAGCGGCGAGCGCGCATGATCAGTTCGACCATCATGAGTGGTGGAACAATCCAGAGTGCGAGGTTACCAAGCAGCAGGGCGATCTGCTCGGCCGACTCTGCGGAGGGAATCACGTTGATTCCCATGCGGGCCTGCTCAGCCTGGAAAGCGGTGCCCATCAAGAGGATCGCGGCTGGCATCTTGAGAGCCCAGGTCATGACGAATGGGCGTGATTCGGCCCAAATCCGTTCTTCTATTTGACGGGATTCGAGATCCGCGGCTCGGCTGAGGGGGTGCGTCCAGAGTTGGACATGCTTGGACTTGCGTTGTTTCTTGGGGCGGATCATTGGCGTTGGTTGAGGGTATGAAAAAACGGAGAGCCATGGGCCCTCCGTTTGGTGCTTTGCGCTTGATTGCTTTAGAGCTTCAGGTCGCCCAGGCCCAAACCGAGGCCGCCGGCGTTGCCGATGCCGCCGCCGGACGAGCGCTTGGTTTCCTTCTCGCGTTGCTTGGCCTGCTCGCGCATGCGGCGGAGCTGCGGGGTTTCCTTGAGAATCTCGGAGGGGTCGCGATCGTCGCGGCCTCCGCGTCCGCCGCCCTTGCCGCCGCGGCCTCGTCCGCCGCCGCCACCCGCACCGGCGGGGGCTTCTTTGGTTTGCTTGATTGAAAGCGAGATCTTGCGGCTGTCTGGGTCAACCTTGAGAACCTTGACCGTTACCACTTCGTCCTTCTTCACCACTTCGTCAACGCTCGCGACGCGGCGGTAGTCGAGTTCGGAGATGTGGACGAGCCCTTCGATGCCGGGTGCAACTTCGACGAACGCACCAAACTCTGCGATGTTGGTCACCTTGCCGGTGAGGACAGCGCCCTCGACAACTTCGTCTTTGACCGCGCTGAACGGGTCGGCCTGGAGCTGCTTCATGCCGAGGCCGATGCGGTTGGCTTCCCAGTCGAGCTTGAGGATCTGGACGGAGACCTTCTGACCTTCCGAGACAAACTTGGCGACCGCGTTGGCGCCATGCCCGACGCGGTCGTGGGTGAGGTCATTGATATGGATGAGTCCGTCAACGCCACCGAGATCAACGAACGCGCCGAAGTCCATGATTTTGCGGACGGTACCCTCGATCGTGTCGCCTTCTTTGAGTGCTTCTTTGAGCGACACGGCCGCTTTGGCACGTTCGGCGGCGATGATGTCGCGCCGCGAAAGGACGATGTTGCCTCCACCGCGGCGATCGATCTTCTGCACCTGGCATGTCAGCTTTTCACCAACGAAAATGGACAGGTCGGGGATGCGGTTCACATCGACCTGCGATGCAGGCATGAAGGCGCGGTGGTTGGCGATTTCAAGTTCGAGCCCGCCCTTGTTGGTGCCGGTCACGCGTGCTTCGACCGTTTGCCCGATCTGAAGCATTTCCCAGTCAGCTTTTTGGACCGAGCCAGGAAGTGCACAGACAAAGAGTGATTCCGCGGAGGAATAGCGTTGGACGACCACTTCAAGCTGCTCGCCGACGGCGGGCTTGGTATCGCCTTCTTTCCATTGGGTTGCTTCGACGACACCGAGCTCTTTGGGTCCAAACTCAACGAACACGTCATTCGCGCCGACGGAGACAACGGTGCCTGAACGATGTTCGCGGCCACCCTTGACCTCGCGCGGGCCTCGGATGGGCTTGCCTGAGTTCGCGGCGCCAGCCTCTTCCATTTCCCCCATGGCCGATTCGATCTCCGCGAGTGTTTCCGCGTCGAGCGCTTCGGTCTTGAGCAGCGGCTTGGGCGTATCGGTTGGGACCGGAACTTGTGCAGCAGTGGGGGCTGCAGCCGGAGTTGTCGCGGCTGGCGGGTTGGGGTTGGTCGCGTCGGTGGGTTGGTTGGTCGGTTCGGTCATGGCGGTTGGTTCGTCGTGTTCTTCGATTTGGGTTCGGTGCTCGGATGGGAGAGGTGAGCCGCGTGGCTCAGTTTGAGTCTACCTCAGAGATCTGATTTGTCCGAGCGAAGTTCTGATGAAATGGTGATTCGGATTCGGGCGAAGTTTGGGTCCGGACCCGGTCAGAATCGGGGGGGTTAGGTGAGTGCTCCTGCGGGGGTCGCCCCGAGGGAGACCCGGATGGCGTCAACGATGCGCTCGGCCGTGCGGACGTTGACAAAGCCTGCAGTGGCATCGATCGCGGGCTTGTCGCCCGTGCGGACAGCGTCGAGGAAGGCTTCGATCTCTTTGACGATGGGTTCGCCCGAATCGATCTCGAGCGGTTCGATATTGACCAGCTCGGCCCAGTTGAGGTCGGTCAGGTCCTTGCCTTCTTTGAGCTGCTCGCGAACTTCGCGCATCTGGATCTCGTTGGCGGTGCGTCGGATCATGGTGCCCGACTTGGCTGCGTAGTCGATTTTGACGTAGCCCAGGTCGCCGGTGATGCGAGTGACACGTTCGGTTTTGAGCGCGAGGCGTGACGCGGTGATGTTTGCGACACACTGCCCCCCGCCGGCTGACTCTGGGAGATTCCAGACAAGCCGGGCGTTACAAAGGTCTTCGTATTCGGAGACCACCGCGACGCCCGAAGCTTGAACATCATCAGGTTCGCGAGAGTCCATGAGCATCAGCACCACGTCGAGGTCGTGGATCATCATGTCCATGACGACGCCGATGTCGATCGAGCGGAAGGTCATGGGGCTGACCCGGTGGACTTCCATGAAGCGCGGGGTGATGGGCTCGCCGTGCTTTTCCGCGGCCGACTGCATGGCACGCATGATGGGATTGAATCGTTCGATGTGCCCGACCATGAGGCAGGCGCCGGTTTTCTCGGCGAGGAGCTTGATTTTGTTAGCTTCCTCAGCCGATGGCGCGAGCGGCTTTTCGATCAGACACCCGACGCCGGCGCTGAGAAACGGCTCGGCAGACTTGTAATGATACGTGGTAGGCACCGCGATCGAAACTGCGTCGACACCCGCATCGAGCAGCTCTTGCTCGGTGGCGAACGCTTTGGTGTTGTGTTGTTCCGCGACGCGGGCGGCCGTCTCTGGGTTTGCATCAACAACGCCGACCATTTGGAACTGATCGGGATGGGCTTCGGCGAGCTGGGCGTACACGCGCGCGTGATGGCGACCCATACGTCCGACGCCGACGGCTCCGCAACGGATGGGGCGGTTGGGGGTGGTCATGATGGGGTCCCTTCTGCTGGAGCGCGACGGATTGCCGCGGTGCGTCGGCGGAGATTGAAGTTAGACCAGGTCGTCGATGGCGGCGGCGAGATCTTCTTTGTTCGTTAGACCGACAAACTTCTTGGCGACTTCACCTTTGTGAAAGATGATCACGGTTGGGATGGCCGAGATGCCAAACTTGACGGCGATCTCTTGGTTGCTGTCGATATCAACTTTGCCAACGACCGCTTTGCCTTCGAACTGATCAGCGATTTCGTCGATCGTGGGGCCAAGGATTTTGCAGGGCATGCACCATTCGGCCCAGAAGTCGACGAGGACGGGCTGGTCTGGCGACAGCACGTCGGCGTCGAAGGAACCAGCGGTGAACTCTTTGACGTTAGCGGTGGGCATGGACTGACTTCCTTTACTCGTCGTGTACAGAATCGCGCGGCGTAGGCCGGGGTGAATAGTAGGGGGCGCAGGGATTGCGGATCGGGGTGGCGACCTGATGGAATTTTGTGGCTTTACCGGGCCGAAATCAGCCCCCAAGCCGCATCAAGTGCTTGGCGGTGGGCAGCGGTGTCATGAACTCGGAAGACCCGGGCGCCCGCAGCTAGGTGAAGGGCAGAAAGGGCCAATGTCGCCGGGAGGCGTTCATCCGGGGTTGAATCTCGCCCTAAGCCCACCCGGCCGACAAAGCTCTTCCTCGAAAGGGCACTCATCAACGGGCATCCAAGCGCGAGCAAATCGGATGTACCGCGGATCAGATCAAGGTTTTGCTCGACTGATTTCCCAAAGCCCAGGCCTGGATCGAGCAGGACTCCCGATCTCGGAACCCCGGCACAGATCGCGGCTGCGAGGCGGTCTCCTAAAAACGAAGTGACCTCGCTTGTCACGCCCAAGGGATATTCAGGGTCTGTGTTGTATTGATCTGAGTATCTGTCTTTGGTCGGCGGGGCGAGACGATGCATGAGGACGATGCCGCAGCGATGCTCGGCAGCGAGTGCGAGCATCGCTTCGTCCTCCGTGCCGCCGGAGACATCGTTGATGGCATTGGCGCCGGCGAGCAGGGCAGCCCCAGCGACAGAAGAAAGCGTGGTATCGGCGGTGATCGGAAGATCAACGCCAGCGGCGCGGATCGCGCCGATGGCAGGTAGGAGTCGGCGGCACTGTTCTTCAGCATCGATGCGTTGGGCGCCGGGTCGGGTTGATTCTGCGCCCAGGTCGAGCCCGTCAGCGCCTTCGTCTTGGGCACGCTTGGCAGCATCGCGTGCGTGGTCGGGCGTGGGCAGTTTTCCGCCGTCGACAAACGAGTCGGGCGTGATATTGAGGATGGTGAACAAACGCGGGCGATCCAGATGGATCGCCCGCGTGGGTGAGACTTGCCAGATGTTCGCGTGATCGGTCACGCGGGATCATATGGGGAGGCAGTCAGCGTGATCAGAAGTCAAAGCCGTCGTTATTGCCGCCGTCGCCCATCGCTTCATCAGGGACGAGCGTGAGCAGCGTTTCAAAGGTATCCATGGGGACATGGACGCGTCCTACGAGCCCGCCGTTATCGAACGTCATGCCGAGCGCGATTGGATCCATCGCGTTCATTGGCTCGAAGTCGGGGATCGCGCCGAACATCATGAGCATCGGGCCAACGGCGTTGAGGATCTCATCGACACCGACGTAGATTTCCGCAGCCCGATCGGCGTGGAGTGCGTCGGCAACCCGGCTGATACGTTCGCCGGTGCCAAGGCCTTCGCCCGATGTCGCGGCCGCGAGGGCACGCTTGGTCAAGCTGGGTCCTTGCGTGAGTGTCTGAATGACGCCGTTCTTGACCTCACCGATGTAACCAGCAGGGCCACCCGAAGGGCCAAAGACCATCCCCATGACCATCGACGGGTCCATGGGCATCATGCCGCCGCCCATCGCGTCGGGGTCCATCTGGAAGGTCATGCCATAGGAAGTCAGCGATGTTCCATCGATGCTGATGGCGTCTGGCGACACGTTGGTGTCAATGGACATACCTTGGTTCGATGAGCCATCCATATCTTCCATCATGGACAGCATGGCCTGGCGGTACTTGGCGGGCCTGCTGGTTTTGATGTACTGGGTGGTGTTAGCAAACAGCCCGCCGCCCATCAGTCCAGGGGTCGAACCCATCACGAATGCAACACCTTCGGTGAGCTCGGAAAGGTCTTTGAGTGATAGCTGGCCCATGCCCATCTGGCCCTTCATTTCATCGGGCAGATTGGCAGCCATCTCTTCGAAGGCGACAGCAAACCTTTGGATCGCGGGCGACGAAGTGTCAAGAGACATCGCGAACATGTAGGGCCCGCTGGGCAGATGGTTGGTCAGCCCTTTAGTGTTTCCGCCCTTGGCAAAGTTGGCAGCCGAGTCCGAGCCTTCAGTGAACTGCACCGCCATGTCGTACGACATGCCTGAGTCGGTGACCGAAAGCCCGAGCGCTCCGGTCTGGAGATCATCCATCGCCGTGCCGAGGAACGACGAGAACGCATCAAACCCTTGGGCAGCCTGATCGCCACCCATCATGCCGATGTTCTGGCCTTGCTCGTTCATACCTTCTTGCGCGGCATCGAGGTAGGGTCGCATGGAGTTCGCGTTCATGATGATGCTGACTTCAGCCCCGCCGACGAGTCGATTGCCAGCGCCGCCGAGGCGTTTGGCATGGGCCTTCATGTTGCCATCAGACATATTGAACGCACGAAGGGCGTCGGCGTTATCACCCAAGAGTGCAAATCCGTGCCCGATATCGCGAGCGTAAATGCTGGCATCGGGCAGCTGCAACTTCACCAGTCCGTCTCTGGCTTCACGCTTCTGAGAGAATGCGTTGAAGTCCGTGACCGGGATAAGTGCGATCGCGGTGGGTTCTTCGCCAGCATCGGGATCTTCGGGGAAGTCAACGACGATGGCTGCAGAGCCTTCAAGGTTGACACCGGGCATGCCGCGGGCCATCGCCGTGACGAAGATAAGCTCGGCGTTGCCCTTCTCCCCGAGGACGCGGTTGATTTGATCGACATCGGCGAGGAAGTCGTTCATGTGGGCGATGCCGACGACGAGGTCGGTATCGGGTGAAACGTGGTCGAGGGCGTTGGGCTCGCCGGCGGCTGCGGACAAAGCAGCGGCGGAAATCGCCAGGGCTGCGAGGGCGGGCATTCGTGTGCGTTTGGGGGCCTGCATGGTTGCTCCTTGGGGGTCGTGAACGGTCCTGTCTTCCGGGCGAAGGCGCTTTGCTTGCGTCCCCGGGGCGGCGCTTGATCGTGGAAATCAGGCCACTCTGAATGGTATATCCGTTTCAACGGGCTCGGCTTTCAGTGGTTGCACAAGAAACCCCGGGAAAAACCCGGGGCTGGGGGGAATTGAGATAAAAAAGGACGGTTTGTGAGGATCAGGCTGCTGGTTGCACGCTCTTGGTGTCGCCGACCCGTATAGATGATGCCAAACTGGTTCAGGCTGCTGAACCATTGGATGAGGTGCTCCCAGCGGGTTCTTCCTCGTCTTCCTCTTCGAGTTCTT
Source organism: Phycisphaerales bacterium (assembly GCA_045106075.1). Lineage (GTDB taxonomy): Bacteria > Planctomycetota > Phycisphaerae > Phycisphaerales > UBA1924 > UBA6054. The sequence continues at coordinate 1,409 of JBGCEB010000099.1, read as the reverse complement.
CTTCGTCGTATTCATCGACCTCTTCGGGGTCTTCTTCTTCTTCTTCTTCTTCGCCTTCGATGTCGTACTCGGCGAGCTCTTCGGCGCTGAGCGGATTGCCGTCTTCATCGACGTACTCGTATTCTTCTTCTTCTTCGTCTTCCTCGAGTTCGTCCTCAGCTTCGGCATCCTCTTCTTCATCTTCTTCGAGTTCAGCTTCGGCTTCGGGGTCTTCTTCCTCTTCTTCCTCATTCTCTTCAAGTTCGTCGACGGCTTCTTCGTCTTCTTCCTCTTCTTCGTAGTCGTGGGCTTCGTCTTCGGGAATCAGAGGTTCATCTTCTTCGAGCTCCTCTTCGACCTCTTCGTCGATGACCGAAGCGTGCACTTCGACTGCGGCATTGTCGTCCACTTCGAAGGGGGGTTCCTCGTCGATCTCTGCCACTGCGGTGGCTTCGGGTTCAGGCTCGGGTTCGGCGGCGACCTCGAACATGAGTTCCTGGTCTGGGTCATTGGGGTCGCGGGTGCCCGAGCCTTGGCGGTCTGCTTCCTCTGCAGCCATCTCTTGGATCGCGGCCCATTCTTCGGGCGAGATCAAGACCTGGCGTGCGACCGACCCCTTGTGCTCGCCGATGATGTTGGCGATACCCATGAGGTCGATCAGACGCGACGCGCGGGTATATCCGATCGCCAAGCGACGTTGGAGCAGCGACACCGAGCCGCGCCCCGTTTCGAGTACGATCTCAACCGCGCGATCGAACATCGGGTCTTCCTGTGCCGCTGCGAGCGAGGCCGACGAGTTGTTCTCGCTGGCGGCAATGCGTTCTTCGTCCGAACCGCCCGGGCCACGCATCTGCATGAGCGAGCGTTCGAACGAAGGTGTGGCGACATCGCGGAGGTGGCGGACCACCTTGCGGATTTCCTTGTCATCGACCAAGGTGCCCTGGCAACGATCGAGCTTGTGGCTCGACGGCGAGAGGAACAGCATGTCGCCCTGCCCGAGCAGCAGTTCGCCGCCCTTTGAGTCGAGCACGATCCGGCTGTCCATACCAGACGCGACCTTAAACGCGATGCGGCAGGGCATATTGGACTTGATCAGGCCCGTGACAACGTTCGCCTGCGGGCGCTGCGTCGCAAGGATCAGGTGGATGCCCACGGCACGCGCCTTCTGGGCGATGCGGATGATCGAGCCTTCAACTTCTTTGTTGGTCATCATCAGGTCGGCGAGTTCGTCGATGACGAAGACCATATAGGGCAGCTTGCGAGGGATGCGGGCGGCTTCTTCGTCGGTCTCGCAGTTGAAGGCTTCCTTGATGTCTTCCCAGTCCATCTCGTTGTAGCCGGCGATGTCGCGGCAGCCCGCTTCGGCGAGCAGCTCGTAACGCTCGTCCATTTTGGTGACCGCCCACTCGAGAATCGCGGCTGCCTTGGAC
>JBGCEB010000098.1:0-38522 GCA_045106075.1 Phycisphaerales bacterium | reverse complement strand
TGGCGCTGTTTTCTGGGCGGTCATTTGGTGGGTGTCTGCGTTGAGAGTTGGCTGGAACATCCGGTCCTGGGTGTTGGTGGTGCTTGGAACCCTTGCGGCCCTGCTTGGTGGCTTGGTCGCGATCTTCATCGAAGACTCGCTCTGGTATCTGTTCCGGTACTAGCGTGTCCCGTGCGATCCGAGTTCCATTGTCCATCCTGCCGCTATGACTTGTCCGCGATCGCCGACGCGGTCGAGGGTGGGTTGCGGGGCGACACCGAGATCCTGTGCCCGGAGTGCGGCGAGACGACGACCGGGATCGCCGCGAGTGCGGCCCCGAAGGGCGACCGCGGATGGGGGTATTTTCTGCTCTGGCTCGGGGCGGCGTTCGGAGCGATGTCGCTGCTCGGGTGCTGCGGCTCGGTGGTGGTCTACGCGCTGTTCAACGCGGGCGCGGGTGGGCCTTGAGACGGTGGTGACCGCACGGGTGACGGTTCTATGATCCGCCATGCCCGACCAACACACCATCGACCGGATTGTTCTTGATCAGATCGCCCGCACCGACCCCGAGGTCGCAGCGATCATCGCCGACGAGGCCGACCGGCAAGAGCACACGATCGAACTAATCGCGTCGGAGAACCACGCGTCGCCCGCGGTGATGTTGACCGGCGGCACGTGCATGACCAACAAGTACGCCGAGGGATATCCCGGGCGTCGGTACTACGGCGGGTGCGAGCACCACGACCGCGTCGAGCAGCTCGCCCGTGATCGGGCCAAGGAACTGTTCGGGTGCAAGTTCGCCAACGTGCAGCCGCACTCGGGCGCACAGGCGAACACGGCGGTGTTTATGGCGCTGATGGAACCGGGCGATACGTTCCTGTCGTTGGTTCTCAAAGACGGCGGGCACCTCTCGCACGGCATGTCGCTCAACTTCTCGGGTATTTTCTACAACCCCGTGCACTATGCGCTGCACTACGACAAGAACCACCGCGAGCACGAGCAGATTGACTACGAGTCTGTGCGCAAAGCAGCGCATGAGCACAAGCCCAAGGTGATTCTCTGTGGTTATTCTGCGTATCCACGCGTGATCGACTTTGCCAAGTTCCGCGCCATCGCCGACGAGGTCGGCGCGTATCTGATGGCCGACATCGCGCACATCGCGGGTTTGGTCGCTTCCGGCGTGCACCCATCGCCATTCCCCCATGCGCATGTCGTCACGACCACCACGCACAAATCGCTCCGCGGCCCGCGTGGCGGGCTGGCGATGACCAACGATGAAGACATCAACAAGCTCATCAACCGCAACGTGTTCCCCGGCACGCAGGGCGGCCCGCTGATGCACATCGTCAGCGCGAAGGCGGTCGCGTTCGGCGAGGCGCTCAAGCCTGAGTTCAAAGAGTATCAACAGCGGGTGGTTAAAAACGCCCGGGCGCTCGCTTCGGCGATGCAGCAGCACGGGTTCCGTATCACGTCGGGCGGTACCGACAACCACTTGATGTTGGTTGACCTGACCGCCAAGAGTGATGATCTGACCGGGAAAGACGCTGAGAAGTGGCTTGAAGGCGCGGGCATCATCACCAACAAGAACGGCATCCCCGACGATCCTCGCCCGCCGATGGTCACGAGCGGCGTGCGTCTGGGAACCCCCGCGACCACCACTCGCGGCTTTGGGGAAACGGAGATGGCCCAGATCGCAGCGTGGATCGATCGCGTGCTCAGCGCCGGTCTCGCAGGCGAAACACAGCTTGCTGCAGAATCAAGCAAGGTGAAAGCTGAGATCCGTTCGCTGTGCGAGCGATTCCCGCTGCCGCACGCCACACTTGAGACCGCGTGAACTCTGGATTCGTGCCAGAGTCGCCAGATCTCCCGGCGCTAAACACGCTCGGACAGGTCGCGCCAGAGTCGATTGTCAGCGATGCGTTTATTGAGAATGCGATGCTCACAACCGACGTCTCGATCGAAGATGGAGCGCGAAGAGTCGCGTTCCACGGCGTTCGGGCTGGAGGGGGTGCATTCGCAGGCTCAGCACTTCCGGGCCTCAGTCTGACTGATTGTGTGTTCGATCAAGCAGATATGAGTGGAAGCACATGGATCGATGCCCGGATCGTGCGGACGGTCTTTGAAGGTTGCAAACAGACCGGCTTCGATGCACGTGGTGCCGAACTACGTGATGTTGTCTTTCGGGAATGCAAAGCTCCAGCGTGCAACCTATCGGAAACGTCGATCACGCGCGTGGTGTTCGAGAACTGCCGGGTGACGGACCTGGATCTGAGCGGATCCCGGATCGAGAGCTTGAGATGCAGGGGTTGTGACCTCCGGAACTTGAGATTGACTGGTGCCAAGATCGAACTTTTGGACCTGCGAGGTTGTGAAGTTTTGGGTATCGCGATCCAGCCGGCAGCGATGGGTGGAGTGGTGATCGAAACCACGCAGAGTCCTGCGATCGCAGCCGCGGCTGGTGTCCGTGTCATGGACGATTGGTTGTAGCTAGATCCGGACTATGGACGCGGCGGGTTTGGGCGGCTTCGGTCGATGCGGACTTGTCCCCAGTCGTAGTAGCCGTCGGGCGATCGTCGGCCGTTGTCGATCTTGATCGTCTCGATGTTGCCGGCGCCATCGATTCTGAAGATTGAATCGTTGGTTGCCACGTAGTCGTAGTCGGTCCTGCTGTTCGGTTGGCCCATGCCGCCGACGACCAGCCCGATCGCGCCGGCCAGCCCTGCGAGGGCGGCAGCTCGCCAGCGGGCATTCGAACGTTCGAGCTTGATCAGCCGAGCTTCGGAGTTGACTGCTGCGGCTGGAGGATTGAGAGGAATTGTGCTTTGGGAGTTCTTATGCATATCAGATGATCCGCACTGTTTCGATTCGGGATGACAACGAAATGGTAAACTCTTCCCATGTTTAGCACTTCAAGGTTTCATACTTCAGGTGGTACCAGGGGAATCAGCGGGCTCTCTGGGACTTTGGTGATGATCGGCCTGGCGGGCTGCATGCCGATCGGCGGGCCTCGTTCGGTGGCGGTGATCTCGCACGTGGTGTTTGTCGAGCTGGGCGATCCATCCCATGCGCCCTTGGTCATTGCTGACGCTGACGCAATGCTCCGCGGGATACCGGGTGTAGTTTCCTACTCTGCGGGGCCGCACATCGACGTTGGGCGCCCCAGCGTGCTCGATGACTACGACGTCGGGCTCGTGATCGGCTTTGATTCTGTGGACGATTATGCCGTGTACGTAGATCATCCCGATCACGTGGCGTTCGTGGACAAGTGGAAGCCTTCGATCTCGGCGCTGCGGGTGTATGACATCCACGATCCCGACTGATCGGGTATGAGCGAGCCTACTCGAGCATCTCGGTCGGCTGAGCGCTGTCTGGTTCGCGTCGGTCTCTTCGGGCTTGATTACCACGCCTGAACGCATCGACGGTGAACACAATGATCGCGCACCAGATGAGCCCAAACGCGATCCACTTTTCAAGCGGGAACGCTTCATTAAAGAACACAGCAGCGAGTATCAGCTGAAACGTCGGGGCGAGGTATTGGAGCAGCCCGATCGTGCTCAGCGGCAAGAGTCGGGCGGCTGAGGTAAAGCAGATCAATGGAACGATGGTGACCACGCCGCCGAAAAGCATGAGGATCGAAATCCACCCGGGCCCGTTTAGGAACACGCCGCGATCGGTGTTTTCAAGCCAAACGAGAAGACCGGCTGCCATCGGGAGCAGCAGAAGCATCTCGAATGTCAATCCTACCGAAGGGCCGACGTTCGCTTGCTTGCGAAGCAGCCCATAGAGCCCAAAGCTCATCGGCAAGATGATTGATACAAACGGGATCCGCCCTTCGGCCCATGCGAGCACCGATACGGCTACGATCGCAAACACAACCGCGATCCACTGTGCTTTGCGCAAACGTTCGCCGAGGAAGAGAAAGCCCAGCGCCACCGAGACCAATGGATTGATGTAGTATCCAAGGCTGGCGTGACTGAGTTGGTCGTTCGCGACCGCCCATATGAAGAAGTACCAGTTCAATGCGATCAGCCCGGTACTGGGGATCAGCACCCGCAATGTGGTCCAGGATTGAATCGCTTTGAGGAACGTTCCGAACTGCTTGCTGAATGCGAGCATCACGAGCAGGATCGGCAGCCCAAAGACGATCCGTTGTGCAAGGATCTCGAACGGATCGGCGTTGCCCGTGTTGGTCAACACGCGGAAGTAGATTGGTACGACAAATGCCCACCAGCCGAATGCGGTGAGTCCGAACGCGTATCCCTTACGCGTTTGTGCAGCAAGGTCGGCCTCGGTTGATGCCGCTTGAACGCCTGAAGCGTTGTTCGAGTTGGATTCAGTCACGCTTGACAAGCGGGGGGACTGTAGACTCTGGGCGGGCGTCCAAAGTTGAAAATGAGCCCGCCGGAGGAATCGCTGCCATGATCGCCAAACTCGGACAGGGTCTGTCCAGGGTGTTTGCCAAGACCGCACCAGACCCATTTGTCTTGGCGGTGTTGCTGACGGTGGTGACCGGTGTGCTTGCGTGGTGGCTTGGGTTTGGAAACTTACCCGAGGGGATTTCCAGAGTATCAGCGGTCATTGATTCGTGGCGCGACCCCAACACCGGCATGTGGCGGTTCTTGGGCTTTGGAATGCAGATGTGTTTGATTTTGGTCACCGGGCATGCGTTGGCAGAGTCCAAGCCCGTCGCCGCGATCATCCGGGGCTTGACCGCGATTCCGAAGACTCCCGCGGCTGCGGCGGCGTTGATCGCGGTGGTTGCCATGCTCTTTGGATTGATCAACTGGGGGCTCGGCCTGATCGTGGGAGCGTTGCTCGCTCGGGATGTTGCGCGGGCGTTGGACGCGCGGGGGGTGTCGACCCACGCGCCGGTCCTCGCGGCTGCCGGCTACGCGGGCATGTTGGTTTGGCATGGCGGACTGTCTGGAACGGCACCGATCAAAATGACAAGCGTTGCTGAGGCATCCAGCGTCTTGCCTCCGGAAACGATCGCGATTCTCGGCGACTCGCCCGCGATGTCACTCGGTGCCACGGTGTTCTCGCCGATGAACTTGTTCGTTACCGGCGGGCTGTTGTTGATCGTCCCCGCGGTGCTGGTGATGCTGACACCAAAGGACGGCGACAACATGTCGATGCCAGCCGAGGAAGACCTGTTTGAAGAACCTACCCGGGCGATACGAACACTGCCCGACTTGCTCGAACGCACACCCATGGTACCGTGGACACTGGCCGCATTGCTCATCTGGGCAATGTTGCGGTTTGGGACGGATGGCAGCGAATCGTTCGGCAGTCGAATGCTGTCGGTTGGACCCAATGAAATCAACATGACGATGCTCGCGCTCGGTCTTATCGCTCATGGATCGATACGGTCGTACATTGCGTCCGCGGAGCGTGGTGCGAAAGGTTGTGCGGGCGTGATCCTTCAGTTCCCGCTCTACGCTGGCATTATGGGAATGCTCGCGACGTCGGGCTTGATCGGAACGTTCTCAGATTGGATGGCGAGCAACGCGACCCAAGACACATTGCCAATCTTTACGTTTGTAAGCGCTGGTATCGTGAATCTCTTCGTTCCTTCGGGCGGCGGGCAATGGGCGATCCAAGGCCCGATCGCATTGCAAGCTGGACAGTCGTTGGATGTCGCGCCACAGAAGATGATCATGGCGGTGGCGTACGGCGATCAGTTAACCAACATGCTCCAGCCGTTCTGGGCACTCCCCTTGCTCGCAATCACCGGCGTGCGTGCTCGCGACATCGTCGGATACACCGCGATCATGATGCTGGCTGCGGGGGCGTGGATGGCGCTCGGACTTTTGGTCTTTTAAGCAGGATTTGATGACTCAAGACCGAGCAACGTGAGCAGCTCTTCGAGTCGTGACATCACGATTTCAGCGCCAGCTTCGTGGAGTTTGGAAGCGGGGGTCATGTCTTCATATGCAATGATCGACATGCCCGCTTTGAGAGCAGCCTCTACGCCCTGATGCGAATCGTCGATCACCAGGCATTCGCCCGGATCGAACCCCATGGTGTTTGCGGCGTGCAGAAACAGCTTGGGCGACGGTTTGGGTTCGCCCACGTCATCGGCAGAGAACACGAGCGATGGATCCAGCGTCCCGCCGAAGTGTTCGAGCAGGCCGGCAGATCTCATCGACACCGCCATCTTTACGTGCGGCCCGTTCGAGGCAATGCAGAACGGCATGCCGGCATCTCGAAGTGTTTGCAGCACAACACCGGCACCGGGTATCTCATCAACACCGGATTCAAACGCCTGAAACATGGCCCGGCGATAGCCATCGATGAAGTCGGGATATGACCCCCCGGTACGCTGTTCGAGACGGGTTTGTATCTGGGCGATGTGCGAGCCCTTCACTGTGCGGGCGCACTCTTCAGCCGTCATGGGCCATCCGTGCTGGGTGATCCAGTCGGCGAGGACCTGCTGCACCACCGGCTCGGTGTTCACGAGGACGCCGTCGCAATCAAAGAGAATCAGCCCGGGTCGTTGCATGCCGAGATCATTGGCACGCTCAGGGCAGCGGGAGTACCGGCGAGCCAGGCCAAAGCCACGAGAACATCCCCGCGGTGATCATCGCGTAGATCGATGCATCGATGACATCGCGGATCGCCCACCCGGTTGGCTTCCCAAACCAGATCCCGTTGGCGACCCCGCCGAAGGTGTACGCAAGCACGCCGGCGGTGCACGTCACTTGGAAGACTTTGGTGTATGCGGTTCCCGGCGCAAGCACGCTGGCAGCAAGGTATGCGATGCCGATCGAGACCACGAAGAACACGAGCAATGTCAGCAACAGGTTCTTGACCATGTTCGGCTGCGAACCCATGATCGTGATGCCCGCCCACGGCCCTCTCTTGTAACGATCCTTGAACGCCTGCGACTTCATCTCGTCCGCGTCATGCGTGCAAGGCAAAAGGTAGAAGCCGGGGTTCAGATCGAGACCGTTGATCGCGGCGTCGGCGGCGTCAAGGTCGGGCACGGGTCGGATGTCGGGCTTGTGCCAGGGCGAAGCAGCCCAAAGGATGAAGCTCGCGATGTGGCAAACCACGGCTGCAAACAGGATTGGCAGCCAAAGCGAAGTCAGGTCGGTCATCATGTCGGATCCCCTTGTGCGTGTCCTCGCAGTGTACAAGATCCAGGGGGTTTCCAAAACCGTTCTGGTCAGCGTCTACGCCGCGAAAGCACAAGCCCCGCAAATGCCGCGGCGGTGAACGAGCCCGGAGCGGGAATGAAAGTGATCGCGGTCGTTTCCCAGCCGATGTTGCTCTGTGAACCCAAGCCTAAAAACGAAGAACCAGCTACAAGTGTTTGCAGATCTAAGTTGAGGGGAATGAGACCGGTGCCGCCATCGATGGCGGGTGTGAATGCGTCGGGTGAATCGAAGACTGCTTCAGCGACAAGAAACTCACCTGAATCGAACGAGCCAACCAAGATCGCAGCATCGTTCCCATTGCGGTTGTTGTTGCTAAATCCGAACAGAGTCGTATCTGCAAGCCATTCAGGGTTCCCTGTCGGCGAAACGCCACCGAAGCTCATCGTCAGTGAACTGATGTCATACTCGTATGCAAAGGTTGTTCCGTCGTCGAGTGCGACGGGCTCGAGTATGTCAAATAAGAACTCGATGATGACCTCATCCTCGAGCTGCACGTCCTCGTAAGCGGTGCCGTCGAGACCCAAGGTACTATCGATCACGCCTATGAAGCGATACCCGGTGACTTCTGCGTTCGCGGGATGGGCGAAGGTGATTGCGATCGCAACGGTCACCCCGCGTGCTACGTGATTGAATAGATCCATCATTCTGAGTTCTCCTGTCTTTCTCTTGCGGCGTGTGTTCGCTGTCCATCCGACAGCAAGGGTGATTTCTCTCAGCCGTTCACCCAAGACGACCCCATACAAGATAAAGCCCCCGCGCCGGTTGGCGAAGGGGACTTTGTCGAAACACTTCAGCTTAACAGAGTCGAAACCGGGTGGAGCTATTCTTGAGTCTTTGGCATCGACTCGAGCACGCGGTCGATCAGGCCGTACTCGACCATCTCTTTGTCGTCGAGCCAAAGGTTGCGGTCGCAATCCCGGTGGACGCGCTCTTGGTCTTGCCCGGTCGCGTCGGCGTAGATCTTGTAAAGGCGATCACGAAGTCGGAGCATTTCCTTGGCTTCGATTTCGAGGTCGGTCGCTTGGCCTTCCATGACGCCTGACAACAGCGGCTGGTGCATCAGATTGCGGGCATTGGTCAATGCGTACCGCTTACCCTTGGCGCCCGATGATGCGATCACCGAGCCCATCGAAGCTGCTTGCCCGATGATGTAAGTGGAGACGTCGGGACGGATGAAGTTCATCGTGTCCACGATGCCGAGGCCGGCGGTCACGCTGCCGCCCGGTGAGTTGACATACATGTGGATGTCGGCGGTTGCGTCCTCGTTGGCGAGGAACAGGAGCTGAGCGACGACCAGGTTTGCCATCTCGTCCATCACGCCGCCGGTGACGAAGATGATGCGGTCTTTGAGGAGGCGGCTGAAAATGTCGTATGCACGCTCGCCGCGTGCAGACTGCTCGACGACCATGGGGACCAGCGTGTTTGCGCTGGCGCCGTGGCTGTTACTGATGTTCTGAGCAATATTCATGGGTCTTCCGTGCCCTTCGGCTTGCTCTGGCGGGCGGGCCCGCCAGAGGGTTGAAGCGTGTGTCAATCCAACATCAAACGATCCGAGTTCATGCCAAGATCATCAAGGCGTTGCGCCTGGCATGTTCTGGGGTGGTTCGCTGAGGACCTCGTCGACGAGTCCGTAGTCCTTGGCTTCTTGAGCCGTGAAGTACTTGTCGCGTTCTGCGTCCTTGTGGATCTGCTCGGATGTTTGGCCGGTGTTTTTGGCCAGGATGTCGGTGAGGATCTGCTTGCTCTTGATGATCTGCTCGGCTTGCAGGCGGATGTCTTCTGCCTGCCCGGTGATCCCGCCGTAGGGCTGGTGGATCATCACCTTGGCATGCGGCAGAATGAACCGGCGTCCCTTCGTGCCGGCGGTCAGCAAGACCGACCCGCCCGAATACGCACGCCCGATGCAGAACGTCGCAATCGGTGAGGAAAGGAACCGCATCGTGTCATAGAGCGCCAGCGTGTCGTCAACCGCGCCGCCTGGCGAGTTGATATACAGGCTGATCTCTTGGTTGCGGCGTTGGTTTTCGAGATACAGCATCTGCATCATGACGCGCGAAGCGCTGGCGTGATTGATCTCGCCGATCATGAACACGATGCGATTTTCAAGCAAAAGCTCGTCGATCGTCATCTCACGGGTCCGCTGGTAACTGACGGAGGCTGAGGCCATGCGTCCATCCCTGGTGTCTTCGCGCCCGGTCCTGCGAGGTCCGGGAGCTAGGTCTTGGCTTGTTCGTCCCCTCCGACGGGCGGTTTTGCCTGTGCGGGGGGTCTCCGGTCATTCCATCGGCCGGATGAGTGCAGAGCATGATACGCGCCGCGAGTATTCCCCAATCAGATTCGGACCTCATAGATCCGTTCTGATTGCCCGATCGCGGGGGGATTCCTACTGTTATCATCCCGCTCCGCCGGGACTTCCGATGGCGGGAGATCGCTAAACCTTTTATGCAGCGAGACATCCGTCGTGCGTACCGCAGTCGTCTCCGACATCCATGGCAACGCCGAAGCACTCCGAACGGTGCTGGCGGACATCGCCGATCGCAAGATCGACCGGATTGTCTGTCTGGGCGACATTGTGGGCTATGGGCCCGAACCCCTCGAATGTGTCGATCTCGTCCGCGAGCACTGCACCTGGGCCCTGATGGGCAACCATGACTTTGGCGTGCTTTACGAGCCGACCAACTTCAATCCGTCCGCGGAAGCAAGCGCCTTTTGGACTCGATCCGTTTTCGACGCCGAGACCGATGAGGCAAAGCGGGCCGAGCGGTACGAGTATCTTGGCCGATTGCCGGTCCGCAAGGTTGAGAATCTGCTCGGAGATGACACGCCGGTTCTCGCGGTTCACGCGTCTCCTCGCCGACCGATCAACGAGTACATTTTTCCGGATGACGCCAATGATCAGCCCGACAAGCTCGAAGCGATTTTCGAGCGGGTCGATCGCATCGGGATCGTGGGGCACACCCATGTTCCGGGCGTGTTCTCGGATGAGCCCGATTTTTATCCGCCGAGCGAGCTGGGCGACACGCGGGTGTACAAGTTCCTCGATGATGAGAAGGCGGTGGTGAACGTCGGCTCGGTGGGGCAGCCGCGTGACTATGACCCGCGTGCTTCGTATGTGGTGCTTTCACCGGGGCAGGTCGAGTTCATGCGAGTCGAGTATGACATCAAGAAGACCGCCGACCAGATCCATGCCATTCCTGAGCTGAACAACTTCCTAGGCGACCGCCTCTTCGAGGGTCGATGAGCCGCAAGGCGTCGGAACCAAACTCAATGCAACGACCGATGATCTCCCGAGCCGCCCGGATCGCCGCGAGTGTGATGCTCTTTGTGTCGCCAGTTGCGCTCGCGCAGACCGGCGACCTTGTGCCATCTCGTGCCGCCGCACCAGCCGCTATGCAAGCGGAATCGCCTCAACTGATTGGCACCATCACGTACCGCCTAGCCGACGGGCATGGTGATTGGCCGATCGGAAGACGGGACGCGATCGAACGCGCCATGCGCGAAGCGGTTGCCTTGTACAACACGCACGCCCAGCTCTCGCACGATCTGGTCGTGCATTACAACCCAGCGGTGCCGACTGCCCACGCCTCGGCGAATGGGCACATCACCTTTGGTGGCGCGATCAGCGCCCGCGTGGCGCTCCACGAGATCTCGCACACCATGGGCGTTGGAACGACCCCAGAGTGGCGGGCAAACATCGAAGGCGGCAAGTGGGTCGGTCGGCAGGCGAGTGACCTTCTCGCGCGTTTTGATGACAACACCGAAGCACGTTTGAGCGCCGATCGCCAGCACTTTTGGCCGTACGGTTTGAACTACGACCGGGAAGACGGCCCGGAGCAGCGGGTCCGCCACATCAAGATCGTCGAAGCATTGCGGGCCGATATGGGGTTCGCGCCCGATGCGTCTTCCGCGACGGAAGATAGCGTTGAGACTGCCGGCCAGCCCGACGCCGATCCGTCTGACCAGCCGAGTATGACAGCGGTCGAGGAGCCTCCAGCCCTTCCCGTTGTCGAGCCAGTTCCGACCGCGCGACTTGTCGAGCCCGGGCCCGATGTGATGCCGGCGTCAATTGGTTCGCAGGAAGACACCAATAAAGCCCACCTTGAGTTCAGCCGTCTGGGCGCGGGCATCACGCATCTAGCATTGCCAGACGCGTATCAATCGGTCAAGCATGAAAGCCACATCGATCTTCAGTCCATTGTCGAACGAGAGGGGTTGCCCACCGCGATTCCGTTCGCGGCGTTGGCAGTAACAATCAATGGCCAAGTCATCGATGTTGCGTCGCGCCCCGTGTGGCGTGAAACCGCACCAGGAGTGTTTGAGTGCCTGATCGACGATGCCGACGGGTCGCCCTTGCTCAAGATCATCCGTGCGTTCGGTCTCAAGCCGCAAGGCCTCTATGGCTTTGAGTTGACGAACACGTTTGAGAATCTTTCGAGCCGTGCGATCACGGTGAGCTTGTCGCAGACGGGACCGATCGATCTGCCCAAACCCGAAAACACTTACGGCGGTGATCGCCGACGGGTGCGTTTCGGATACCTGCTTTCGGCCGACAAACAGTCATCCGACACCACGGTCACGGTGGACGAAGATCTGGAATCGCGCACCACGCTGCTTGGCAAAAAGATCGCGTCGGGCAACGGCAAGGTGTACCCCGCGACGCATGCCGTTTGGCCGAACACCAAATCGCAAGAAGTGGGTCATCGCCTGTCGTGGCTGGCGATGACCGACCGCTACTTCGCGGTGGCTGTCTATCCGATGTTTGATCCCGGCTCGGTGTCTTCGCCTGAAGACAAACTGCTGAGTGGGATTGCATCGGTCGATCGGTTGCTTCTGAATCCGACCGCGGCGGCAGCCGACACCATTGTCGTGCTCCGTTTGAACGGTGAAGACGTCTCGCTTGCTGCGGGTGAATCCAAAGCCGACGTGTTCGGCGTGTACGCGGGCCCGATGTCGCGTCCTTCAATCCGCCAAGATGCCGTCCTTGCGTCGCTGCGTCTGCCCGAAATGGTTGTCTACAGCATGGGCGGCATGTGCGACCCGTGCACTTTCCAGTGGTTGACCGGCGGGCTGATGTCCGTCCTTCGATTGTTCCACTCGTTCACCGGTGACTGGGCGATCGCGATCATGCTGCTCGTGGTCCTTGTGCGTGGATGCTTGCACCCGGTTACTCGCTGGTCGCAGATCCGCATGCAACGCTTTGGTGTGCAGATGCAGGCGATGGGCCCGAAGCAGACCCAGCTGAAAGAGAAATACAAAGACGACCCCAAAAAGCTCCAGCAAGAGATGGGCAAGCTCTGGAAGGAAGAGGGTATCAACCCGGCCGGCATGCTGGGGTGTTTGCCGATGTTCCTGCAGACGCCGGTGTGGATGGCGTTGTATGCGACCCTGTTCTTTGCGATCGAACTCCGCCAGCAACCCGCGTTTTACGGGGTGTTCCAAACGATCTCCGGCGGTTCTTGGGAGTTTCTCTCAGATCTCTCACAGCCTGACCATGCCATCCCGCTACCTGCAGCAATGCATTTCTCGTTCCCCCTTTGGGGCGCCGTCGCGTCGATCAATATCCTGCCGCTGCTCCTAGGTGTCGTGTTCTTTGCTCACCAGAAGTTCCTCACCCCGCCCACCAGCGCGACGATGACACCCGAGCAGGAACAGCAACAGAAGATCATCAAAGTCATGATGGTCGTGATGTTCCCGATCATGATGTATGCGGCTCCATCGGGTCTTGCTCTCTACTTCATCACGAACTCGGTGATGGGCATTATCGAACACAAATGGATCCGCGCTCACATGGACAAGCACGGCATGCTCGATCCGGAGAAGATCCGCGCCGAGCGGCAGACCAAGGGGCCGGGATTCATGTCTCGTCTCAACGAGGCTGCCGAACGCCAGAAGCAGATGCAAGCACAAAAGAACGGCGGTCGATCACCCGCCAAATCCAAGCGCAAGAAGAAGTGATATGCCCATTGGCGGGACCATCGCGGCGGTAACGTCGGCGCCCGGACGCAGTACCAGTGCCCTGATCCGAGTTTCGGGTCCAGAAGCATTGGCAGTAGCGCGTGATTTGTGCGGCATCGATTCAACCTCGCGCGGAATCCGTGGAGTGAAAGTCTCCCTGCCCGAGCAATCGGGCGACGGCAGACTCCCGCTGGCTGCGTTGGTGTTCGTCATGCCCGGCCCGACGTCATTTACCGGCGAAGATACGCTCGAGTTGTTATTGCCTGGCAACCCGCATTTGGTGCGGCGGGTGCTTGATGCAATACTCGAATGCGAAAACGTGCGGCAGGCTGAACCCGGTGAGTTTTCGGCACGCGCGTTCCTCAATGGACGGATGACCATTGCGCAGGCAGAAGGCATCGCACAGAAGATCACTGCCGAGACACAAGAGCAACTTCAGGCGGCGGAGTCACTCATGGATGGCTCTCACGCCGACCGACTCCGAGCCCACGCTGACTTGTTGACCACCTGCCTCGCGCTCGTCGAAGCGGGCGTGGATTTCTCGGATCAAGACGATGTGGTGCCCATCACGCCCAGAGATCTCCACGAACGTATCAGCGGCATGGTCGCCGATCTGTCGTCTTTGATCGGTTCGGATGAAGGCTCGGCAGCTGATCGGGAGCGGGCGGAGGTGGTGCTTGTCGGTCTGCCAAACGCGGGCAAGTCAACGCTGTTCAACGCCTTGCTCGGGCGGACCCGCGCCATGGTCTCGGACCAGGCTGGAACCACCCGCGATGCGCTTGAAGAGGAGTTGTTGCTTTCGGCAGCCGCGCCAGGGGCATCATCGGTCATGCTCGTCGATTTGCCCGGCCTAGACGTAGAAGGCGTCGACGACATAGATCAGGCTGCCCAAGAACTCGCCCGGACGCGCGTCAGAGGCGCCGATGTCCTGATTTGGTGCGATCCACTCGGTGCGTTTGAAGCGCGCGGGTTTGCCTCAGACGGCTCGTCGACGATTCGCGTGCGGACGAAATCGGATCAAATGCCAAAGACCATCGGTGACGTTTCGGGTGTCATTGCGTTGTGTGCGTTCGACGGTTCAAATCTCGACACGCTCCGGCGTGCTATCGCGGACGCATGCGGCCGATCAGGCGTTGGCGGGGCGGTGGCGCTGCCGAGACACCGGCGTGCGATGTCACAAGCAAGGGCGCAGTTAAACGAGGCGCTCGCACTGATCGACCCAGATGCTCGTTCACTCGATGAACCAGAGCTTATTGCCGGATCGCTCCGGAGTGGCCTAGACGCGTTGGGTGAACTCACCGGGCCGATTGGGACCGAAGACTTACTCGGACGTGTGTTCTCGGCCTTTTGCGTCGGGAAATAGCCGGTTTTTCCTCTCAACTGTGATCTGGGCAGCAAGCGGGGTTGGTGTTTTTTCTGCGGCATCTCTTGTTCGATGTGGTTCTGGCACGTTCACGCAGCCGGGGCGCGGTCGGAAACACATATCGACTCCGGATCATCCCTGACAAAGTCGAGTGCTCAGAGATTGATTCCGATCATTTGTGCACTGATCGGCGGTTCTCGCCGGTCAATCATGATGCCGGACAGACGGCCGGCGGGAGGATCGGGGATGACTATTCGGCTTGGCGATCTGCTTGTGCAGCACGGCTGCCTTACCACTGAACAGCGCGATCGAATCGTTGAGGTACAGCGAGGTTCCGCTCGGCCATTCGGCGTGCTCGCCGAGGAGCTGTTCGGCGTCGCGCCATCGGACGTCGAGGTTGCTTGGGCAACCCAATACGCCGACGTCGCACCCCGCTTTGACCCGCGACTCCATGTGATCGAACCAGAAGTGCTCGGCGTCATTGATCGACGTCAAGCCTGGCAGTTCCGCCTAATCGCGGTGCGGCAAGAGGGCGATGAGACCGTCTTTGTCACCACCATCGCAGACCTCGCCCGGGCCCTACGGTTCACGGGTTGGCGGATTCCGGGCCCTTGCACGTTCTGCATCTGCGATGCGGACATCCTGCAGATCGGCCTGGGAATGCATTATCCGATGGAGGGCGTGGACCCTGCCGACTTTCAGTCGCCCGGCGAGCTCGATGCCGCCTGACCCGAACCATTTCAAACGCCCAACCGGGCTAAGAGCCAATAAGAGCCCTCCGTGGCCCCGGCGTGCGAGATCCACGCCGGGGTCTCTTGGTGCGCGCATACCATTGTCCCCTTGGCACATACGACCCCCCCAACCGACGCCGTGAATGCTGCAGACGCCCTGTTCGACGACGAGATCCGCACGGTCTCTTTTGTGTCGCTTGGCTGCCCCAAGAACCTGGTGGACTCCGAGAAGATGCTCGGGATCCTCGCACAGAACGGGGTCGCGCCTGTTTCGGCTGAGGCGGTTGAGGACAGCGAACACGATGACCTTTCGATCGCGGGATCCGAGCAAGACAGCTCGGCCACCTCCGGCCGGTTCGAAGCAGCCGACGCGGTGGTTATCAATACCTG
Source organism: Phycisphaerales bacterium (assembly GCA_045106075.1). GTDB lineage: Bacteria > Planctomycetota > Phycisphaerae > Phycisphaerales > UBA1924 > UBA6054. The sequence goes on along the minus strand of JBGCEB010000098.1, from coordinate 22,944 downwards.
CGGTTTCCTCGAAGCATCCAAAGAAGAATCCCTCGGCGTGATCAAGGAAGCCATCGCTGCCAAAGAACGCGGCGACATCAAACGCGTCGTCGTTGCCGGCTGTCTCGTGCAGCGACATCGCGCCAAGATGCTTGAATGGGCGCCTGGTATCGACTCGATGCTTGGCGTGTTTGACCGCGAAAAAGTCCTCGACGCCGTCAAGGGTGTCCGCAGCGAACGCACCAACCTCGAACAAGCCGTCGAAGAGGGCCCGAGATATTGGATCGCTTCCAACGCCCTTGTCAAAGCCAAAAGCGAAGGCAAAGACACCGTCGGGCTGACCGTGCACGGCAAAGACGGCAAGGGCATCGGCTACTTCGAGTCAGATAGCGCACGCCTGCGACTGACCCCCCGTCACTATGCGTACTTGCGGATCTCGGAAGGCTGCAACCAGAACTGTGCGTTCTGTACGATCCCCTCGATCCGCGGCAAGATGCGATCCAAGTCGGTCGACCCCGTGGTCGAAGAGGCCCGTGAGCTGCTCCAAGATGGTGCACACGAACTCCTGCTCATCGGGCAAGATACGACCAGTTATGGCGACGACATTGGGATGGGGCTCAAGCAGGTGACGGGCGGCGATCCGTTCCGGGCTGGGCTGCCACGGGTGCTCAAATCGATCTCCGACGCGATGCGTGAAGAGATCGGCTCGGGCTGGTTGCGCTTGATGTATGCCTATCCCAGCAACTTTACCGATGAGATCATCGATGCGTTCGCACACTTGGTCGAGAAGGGCAACTTGCTGCCCTATATCGATATCCCGCTGCAACACGCCTCGAACAACATGCTGACCGCGATGCGCCGGCACGTGCAGGCCGAGCAGCAGCGCGAGCTGATGTTCAAACTCCGTGAACGGATCCCGGGCATGGCGATCCGCACGACTTTTATCACCGGGTTCCCCGGCGAGACCGATGCCGACCACCAGCAGTTGCTCGAGTTCATTGACGAGGTGGGCTTTGATGCGGTCGGTTGCTTTAAGTACTCCAAAGAGGACGGCACGGTCGCGGGCACGATGGAAGACGACGCGTCCCTCGCGGTGCCGGAAGAGGTCAAGCAGCAACGCCACGACGAGCTGATGGCGCTGCAGCAAGGCATTGCCCACGAGCAGGCCTCGTTCATCGCCAGCGACTTTGACGAGGCCGACCCGACCAACACCGGACACCGGTTCGACGTCATCATCGACAAGCCGACCAACTCGGTGGTCGAAGCGACCAGCGGCGTGTCCGACGGTGGCACCCTGTACCAGGGACGCACCTATTTCCAAGCGCCGCAAATTGATGCGGTGACATATGTCCAGAGCAAAGAGCCGCTCGCACCGGGCGAACTGATCCGATGTGCGATCGTCGAATCATCTGGCTACGACCTGATCGCCCGTCCGGTGACAGAGCTCGAAAAGAAGATCTCATTGCCGCTGGCATGATCACTCAGATCTGAGTCATCGAATCCACCCGATTTTGCACTCGAACGGGCGGCTCGCCCGATTCTCTCTTCATGCTCCGTCCTGGACACGGAATCCTGTTGTGCGCGCTTGCCCTGTTGACCTTCGGGGTGGTCATGGTGCAGTCGGCGGGGATGAACGTTCGACCGCTTGATGAGGGGGTGGACCCGCAGGCGGCCGCCGCCGTGTCGGGGATCACCGCCGAGTCGCTTCTGTTTAGCCGAACGACGCTCTACCTCGTCATCGCGGTGGCGGTGATGGCGCTTGCCTCACGCTTGCCGGTGCGTCGGCTCGCCGATCGGGCCGAGCGAGTTGCTTTTTTGCCGCCTGCGGGCGATCTTGGATTTCTCATCCTCGGGTCGCTCGGACTGATCGCGGCGTTGCTGACGGTGTACATTCCCGGTGTGCGTCGCGAAGTGAACGGCGCCGCCCGTTGGGTGAACCTGCACATGCCCGGACTCGAGTCCGTTCAGCCTTCCGAGATCGCCAAGTGGGGGCTCGTGATCTTGGTGAGCATTTACGCGGCACGCCTTGCGACCCGCTCGAACAACGGCATGCGTTCGTTCTTCAAAGGCCTCTTTCCCGCATGCCTGTGCATCGGCGTCGTCGCAGGCGTGGTGGTGCTCGAAGATCTCGGCACCGGGGTCTTGATGGTCACCGCGTGCGGCGTGGTGCTGTTGGCAGCAGGTGCTCGGTTCTGGCACTTCATGCTCTTTGCGCCGCCCGCCATCGGTGCGGTGCTCGTCGCGATCATCACCAGCCCATACCGCGTCCAGCGAATCACAAGCTTTGTTGATCCATATGCCGACCCGCAAGGTTCGGGATATCACATGATTCAGTCGTTGACCACGGTCGCTGGCGGCGGCGTCTTCGGCCGCGGGCTCGGGCACGGGTTGCAGAAGTTTGGATACCTCCCCGAAGATACAACCGACTTCTTGTTCGCAGTCGTGTGTGAAGAGCTCGGATTGGCCGGGGCCGCGATGGTGATCTTCTTATACGCACTGCTCCTTTGGCTGGGCACACACATCGCCCGCGCCGAGCGCACGCTGATGCTCAAACTGCTGGTTTTGGGCGTCACAAGCACGATCGCGGTGCAAGCGATGATCAACTTGTTTGTGGTCACCGGGCTTGCGCCGACAAAGGGCATCGCGTTGCCTTTGATGTCCAAGGGCGGAACCGGTTGGATCCTAACGGGGCTGGCGCTTGGTCTGATCGTTGCGGTGGACCGCACGCAAACGCCCGCGACTGTGCTGGCGGATGAAGAAATCGCGCGCGACCCAACAGACGATCACGCCGAGATCATTATCCGCGCTGGTATCGGGCTGCCCGGAGCGGCTCGGGTTCGCTCGCGTGAGCCTGTCCGAAGCGCATCATGATGAGATCCAAGGACGATGCCCCATCCGGTCCGCCGCAGCTGATCTTTGCGGGCGGCGGAACCGGCGGGCACATCTATCCAGCCCTCGCCATCGCCGAGCAAGCGCGTGAAATCGATCCCGAAGTCGGAACACACTTCGTGGTTTCGAAGCGTCCGGTGGACGCATCGATTCTCGATCCAGAACGTGTTGCATACACACCAATCCCGGCGTGCCCTCCGATTGGAAAACCGATACCGGCACTGCGATTCGCGTTGTCTTGGATACCCGCGGTTCGTGCCACGAAACGCGTGCTGCGTATGCATGAACGCGAGGGTCCAACGGTGTTAGTGGCGATGGGCGGCTTCGTGTGTGCCCCGGCGGTCGCTGCTGCACAATCAATGCGCTTGCCGGTGGTGCTTGTCAATCTCGACGCGGTGCCCGGTAAAGCAAACCGGCACGTATCGAGACATGCCGAACGGGTATGGTCAGCGTGCGCGACGGATCAGAACTGGGACGAAGTCGGCCCGATCGTGCGAAAGTCACTGACGGACATCGCATCACCCATGGAAGCACGCAAGCGTTTTGGTTTGGACGCATCGACGCGGACTTTCTTAGTCACCGGCGGCTCGCAAGGTGCCAAGTCAATCAATGACCTGATGTTAAAACTCCTCGCCGACCACCACGGATCGTTTGACGGTTGGCAAGCGATCCATCAGACCGGCGGGCAGCACGATCCTGCACCGATCCGCGTTGCATACGAGCGTGCCGGGATTCGTGCGTGGACGGATCGGTACATCGGAGACATGCCGGGCGCGTGGGCCGCGGCAGACCTATCGATTGGGCGGTGCGGCGCGGGCACGGTTGCCGAAGCTTGGGCGACGAGAACGCCGGCGGTGTTCTTTCCATATCCCTATCACGCCGACGACCATCAACGCCACAACGCACGCCCGTTGGCTCGGTTGGGTGCGGCCTTGGTCTTAGATGATCATGTCGAACCGGCAAAGAATGCGCTTGATCACGGATCGACGATTCTGGCGCTGCTGACCGACCCGAGCCGGCTGGATGCACTCCGAGAGCCAGCATTGCGGTTACCTCCCGTGGACGGAGCGGCACAAATTGCACGCTGTTTGACGGATCGGCTCAGATCGGGCCATTATCCGGACGATGCCTGAGACATGGGCCGAGAACGATGCCCATGAAGGGGATCGGGGCTTCGGATCGCGAGGAGGGCGCTCTATAATGCGGGTGGTGGAACAGCAAAGATCGAAGATCGTGCGAGGCGTGATATGGACGGCTGCGGGTGCGCCCGTTCCGGCCGAGCTTGTCCGTGTGCTCGAAAAACGTGGGCTGACGAGCATTCATGCAGAGTCGGCATTCGCTGCTTTCGCCGAGTTGTGCATTGCCCAGCGGATCGGCGACAAATCTGCCCTCATCCTGTGTGACATCGATGATCCGTCGCGCGTGCTCGATGGGATCGAGCGGTTTGCACCCGATGCGATCGTGTGGATCTTTGAGCCCGGCGCGAACCGGCCGCTCCGCCCATTCGTTGTAGAGGTAGCGGCGAGACTCGCACGCCCCGCAGTAGAAGTTTCGGCAAAGCCCGCGTTGGGCCTGCACGGACGAGACATCCGAGACGAACAGCCCGTGGCTGAGCTCAAGCTCACGTCCCGGGATTCCGTAGAAGCTCCAGAGCCCGTTCACGAGCCAGCACAAGCACCGGCCAACCGATCCAGCGTCGCACCCGAAGAGGCCTCGGACGAACGGTCGACATCAAAGAACGTTTCAGCGCGTGACGTGCTTGAAGACGCAGAATTGGAGATGCTCCTCGCGAGTGAGCGAGGATCCGGAGATCACAGACGTTGAGCAGCATGACCAGCAATCTTGACGGATCACGCGACGAGTGGCGTGTTATTTTGGTCGGCCGAACCGGGCTTGACCAGGAGATGCGCCGTGACGCCGGGTTTGAGTTGATTCGCGCGCGTGACGCCATGGACGCCATCGGTGAGCTGTCAGACCCGATCGACAAGTCATCGCCCAAACGAGCGGTGGTGGTCGTTTCGCCCGACGCCGAGCCGGATAGCGATGGGCTTGGTGCATTCATCGGATCACTTCGTCGCATCGATGGGCTCGTCAAGGTCGTACGCGTGGGCGAACCGCGTGTTGGATATGACGCGAACATCGACCACAATGCAGACGCTGCAGCCATGCGGCATGTGCTCGCGGATCCAAGCCCGTCATTGAGAATTCGGTTTCAAGACCCGGAAGCGCCCGCATCAAATCCATCGCAAGCGACTTCGACTCGAACTGAGTCGGTTGGCGGGCCAATGAACTCCGACCAAGAGATTTCGTCGAGCGTTCCGGTCAGTCGCCCTGAGTCGGTTGCGACCAAGTTTGATCCGCATGTTGATGTCCTCAGAGCGGCAGAAGTCGTCCCTGAGACGAATGCGTCCGCGCCAGGTGATGACGCGCCGCTGGTGCGAGCTTTGCTCGCGGGGCGATCCATCATCGAGCCCGCATTGGGTATCGCACGGCTTCGAGCCGGACGCGACGACTTGGTGTTTGATGTCAAGACCGGCCGATTGACATGCGATGACATGGGTTGGACCAACGGGCCGGGGGCGAAAGTTCTGGCATCACTCTCCGGTTGGTTGAGCGGTTGGGTTCGATTGGATGCCCAGCACGCCGAGCTCCGGCACGCAGCGTTCACCGATCCGCTTACCGACGCGTGGAACCGGCGGTATTTCGATCGGTTCATGGACGCCGCGATCGAGCAGGCTCGATTGGTGCGACGCACGCTGACCCTGATGGTCTTCGATATCGACGACTTCAAGAAGTACAACGATACCTATGGGCATTCCGCTGGGGATGAGATTCTTGTTGAGACGGTCCGGCTGCTCAACTCAGTGATCCGGCCGACCGACCGGGTTTGCCGTATCGGTGGTGATGAGTTTGCGGTGATTTTCTACGAGCCCGAAGGGCCACGCGATGCCACGTCTTCGCCGCCCGAATCGATCTACGGCATCGCGACCCGATTCCAGAAGCAGATCTGCGGCCATCGGTTCCCCAAGCTCAGCGAAGAAGCTGCGGGGACTCTCACGATCTCCGGCGGGCTTGCGACGTTCCCGTGGGATGGACACAACGTAGAAACACTACTCGAACGGGCCGATCAACTCTCTATGGAATCCAAACGCCAAGGCAAGAACGCGCTGACCTTTGGTCAAGGCGCTGACCGAGTCTGTCGCTTGATCGACTGATCGCAGTCCGGCAGTTGCGTACGCTTTCGCGTGCCACCCATCGATGCCATCGCGATTGATCTTGACGGAACGCTGCTCGGCGCGGACGGGCTGGTGTCGGATCGCAATCGGGCGGCGGTGCTTCGGGCGCGGGATGCCGGGGTGACCATCCTTGTTTGCACCGGCCGGGGATTGGCCGAATCGAAGTTTGCCATGGAAGCGATCGAACAGCGTGAGCCGGTGGTGGTTGCGGGCGGTTCGATCGTGGCCGACCCGATCACGGGTGAGACACTCAAGCGGGCCGGGATGGACGATGCGATCGTGCGGCGTGCGGTTGATCTGTTCCATGATCACGCGACGCCGGCATTGGTCTGCAAAGACCCGCATGGGCTGGATTACGACTACTTGGTCTTGGAAGGTGCCGAGCGTCACCCGCTTGATTCGACCACCACATGGTGGTTCGGCGAACATAGGCTCCGTGTCCGCACCGGCGAGCATGTTGATCACGATGAACACCCCGAGCACACGGTTCGGGTTGGCATGTGCGCCGTCAGCGAGCGATCCGGTATGGCTGCCAAGATCGTTCAGCGTGATTTCGGCGACTCGGTCGTGATGCACGACTTTGGTGCGGTTCATCCCCTGGATCACAGCGCCGAGCCGGTCCATATTCTCGAGTTGTTTAGCCCTGACGCGACGAAGTGGGGTGGGATTTCTTGGGTTTGCGAGCGAGATGGTCTGGACCCCGCGCGGACGGCGGCGATCGGAGACGAGGTCAATGACCTCACCATGATCGAGGCTGCCGGAGTTTCGGTCGCGATGGGCAATGCCAAACCGGTGATCAAGCAAGCGGCGCATCATCACACCGGAACCAACAGAGAAGACGGCGTGGCGCATGCGATCGAACAGATCATGTCCGGCCATTGGTCCCCGCGTCGTGGATCGAGAACCTGATGCAAACACTCACTGAAATCAAAGAGCTGCTTGAACGCACCGGGCACAGCCCGAAAAAAGCACTTGGTCAGAACTTCTTGATCGATCGGAACCTGGTTGCCAAGCTGATTGACACTTCGAAAGTTGGCAAAGGTGATCTGGTGCTCGAGGTTGGGCCGGGTACCGGCACATTGACACAGGGCATGCTCGAACTCGGCGTGAACGTCATCGCGTGCGAACTCGACTCGGCATTGTCTGTCGTGCTGCGTGAGACGTTGGGTGAACGATTCCCAGAAACGTTCACGCTGATCGAGGGTGACTGCCTCGAAGGCAAGCATGCGATGAATGCAGTGGTCACCGATTTTCTTAGCGATCGCCCGTTCAGTCTTGTCGCCAACCTGCCCTATCACGCAGCGACGCCGCTGATGATGACGCTGATGACCAAGCACCCGAACTGCACGGGCATGTTCATCACGATCCAGACCGAAGTGGTGGATCGATTCGCATCGAAGCCAGGTACCAAGGCATTCGGCGCGATTTCGGTCATGGCCCAGGCGCTCGGGAGTGTCGAACGGATCGCGAAGTTACCGCCCGAGTGCTTCTGGCCTCGCCCGGATGTCAACAGCGCAATGATGGGATGGATTCGGGACGAATCGGTGCCCACCGAACCGGCAAAATGGGTAAAGATGGGTGAAGTGGTTCAGACACTTTTCCAAAGCCGGCGCAAGCAGATGGGCAAGCCCGTTCGGCAGTTGGCTGGGGGCGAGATCGATTGGCCGGGCGGCGTGAAGGCGTCGGACCGTGTGGAATCACTTTCTGTGGTCCAGATCGTCGAGTTGGCGGGTGCGATTCTGACTGTTCAAACAGAGCCGTAAGCGACGCGGTGACCTAGGCTTCCCGACGCGCCCCGACCCACCGTCGGTGATGAGGGATCTCCCACGAACGGGCGCGACCGAACCGACCGCCACGCAGGCGTCGGCCTGAAACGGAGTATTCACATGGCGACTGCAACGGCTGAACTGGCAATCAACGGCGGCACCCCGGTCTTCGAATCCAACGTGCCCTTCATGTCGGTCGGGCTGACCGAGAAGGACATCGCGGCTGCCAACGAGGTGCTGCAGTCCGGCATGCTGCGAGCCGCGAGCAAGTGCGCCGCACTCGAAGAGAAGTTCGCCCAGATGTCAGATGCCAAGATGGGCATGACCTGCTCGAACGGCACGTGCGCGCTGCAGCTCGCGTACGGCGCGACCATCGAACGCGGCGACGAGGTCATCGTCCCCGCGTGGACGTACATCGCGACCGCGTCGATGCTCGTCGCGGCCGGCGCCAAAGTCGTCTTCTGCGACTCGCTCGAAGATACGTACCAGGCAGACCCCGCCGACATCGAAGCCAAGATCACGCCCAAAACCAAAGCCATCGCCGTCACGCACATCTACGGCATCCCGGTCGACATCGACGCGATCCAAGCGATCGCCGACAGGCACGGGCTCAAGGTCATCTACGACTGCGCCCAGGCGCACCTGGCCGAGTACAACGGCAAGGGCATCGGCGCGTACGGCGACGTGTGCACCTACTCGTTCTACGCCACCAAAAACCTGGGCACCGGCGAGGGCGGCATCGTCACAACCAACGACGAATCCGTCGCCCGCAGCATGGGCCTGCTTCGCTCGCACGGCGAGACAGACAAGTACCTCCATGAATCGATCGGCTTCAACTATCGCATGAACGACATCACCGGCGCGATCGGCTTGAGCAAGCTCGACGAGCTGCCCGCCCAGACCGACCGTCGGCGTGAAGTGGCGAAGTTGTACCACGATCGCATCGACGCGATCGACGGTATTCATCGCCCGGTGCCCACCGAGGGCAGCAACCCGGCGTGGCACCTGTACTCGTGCCGTTTCGACGAGACCAAGTTCACCTGCACCCGCGATGAGTTCACGGCGGCCCTCAACAAAGAAGGCGTGCCTACCGCGCTGCACTACCCAAAGAGCCTGACCGAGCAGCCCGCGTTCGCCGATGTCGTCAAAGCCAACGGCGGGCACGAACCCCCGGTCGCCCTCCGCCTCGCCAAGCAGGTCTTCAGCATCCCGATGCACCAGAACCTGACCGACGAACAAGTCCACGGCGTGTGCGACGCGATCGAGAAGGTCGCGGGCGCGTTTGTCAGGTGAGACTTAGCAATGTGAGGCTCTGAGGCGATCATGACGCGGATTAAGCTCACGCCGGCCGCTCAACCAATCCGAGATCCCGTCACCAAGTTCGGTGGTGATCCGGTGTGGGTCGGCAAACCAGCTTGGCCATTGTCACGCTCCACCGGCAGGCCGATGCGCTTTGTCTGTCAAGTTGCATTGGACCCGGACAAGTTCGGTGCGCGGACGATGGCCTATTTGTTCATGACAGACCCGGAGCCCGGCCAAGAGTTCGTGGATGGGACTTGGGAACCATACGGCGGCGAAAACGCTGTTGTACTCGGTCCGGGATCGTTCGAGTCGCATGTCGAACTATCGGATTTACGAACTGGCCCGACTTTATTCACGGTTAGTGCCGTCGAGCCGGGTTTCATCGGGCGACTGCTCAAGCACCCTCGTAGAACAGTTGCTCAACCTATAGAGTTTGGGATTCAAGAGATCCCGGACTCGGGAGAAGAGTTCGAGATCGGTACGAAGCTAGAGGGCGAACCAGATTGGCTTCAGAATGAAGAGCCACCCATCGGCACTGGTTGGCATTTGGTTGCGCAGATTGATCCTGACGGAGAACAAAGCGTGATCAACTTCGGTGACGCGGGAGTGGGCTATATGTTTGTTAATGAGGATGGTCAGCGTGGCCATTTTCTATGGCAATGCTGTTGATGATCGACTAAGGCATTTGCAATGTGTTACAGTCGGTCGCGTGAAGCTTCGTTGGGCTTGATCTGTTTACGGGCACCCTGCGTTGAACGCGGCAATGTAGGCACTGACATCGAAGAAGTTCCAGAGCCCGTTGGCGTCGAAGTCGGCCGCCGGTTCCATGTTGGTGAACGCGTCGATGAATCTTGAGATATCGAAGAAGTTCAGCAGCCCGTCGCCGTTGAAGTCGGCGGCGCAGCACGTGTTGCCGATGCCTTGGTACGCGAACCCGGCGTCGGGCACGATGTACGCGACCGAGTTGAGGAACACCGTCTGGCCGAGTGCGCCGTTCTGTGAGTTATTGCCGCAGCCGCTCGGCGAGTTATACGACGCGAGCCACTCTTCGTCATTAAACATGACGGCTCGCCCGAGCCCGTAATCGAACACGGCCCCGACCGTACCCGATGGAGAGTCTGTCGCGAATGACCGTCCGTTCGGGCCGAGGTCCAGGAATGTCAGGTGGAAGCCCAGTGGCATGCTTAAACCTGCGACATTGCCGAATGGTCCTTGCGTGATGATGTCGGTTTGGAATATGACATCGGGTCCGGTGCTGCTTGCGCCACCTGTCCCACCGAACAGTTCTGCATAGCGGTCGGCTGCGCGGTTCTCGAACACAAACAATCCACCACCCTGATCAACAAAGGCTTGGACCCGCTCAAGCTCGCAGGCCTCGAGGATCTCGTCGGGATTCATGCTTGAGAGGAACACCGCGTCGGCGCTCTCGAGCACCGGGTCGGTCAGATCACTCACGGCGGTCAGTTCGATCGGCCGATCAACCACCCCTCCGATGCCGAAAAAAGCCGGGTTGAGCACTGCATTTCTCATACCCGAGAACACGTTGCCAGTCAGGAAGTTCGTGTCCCACGCGACGCCGCAGAACCGAGTTCTGGTCTCGTCCAGCACCACCACACGGATCGGCGTTGTACCGCGACGGGGGAGATCCGCCCGGGCCGCCGACACGGGTTCATCACCAGCGGCCGTCACACCAGCAAAGCTGAGCACGGCCAGTAATCCGGCTCCAACACATGCACGAATGATCCACGAATCCATCGATTTCCCCCTCCGATTGTGAGTGCGAGTCAGCGACGAGCAGCGTATCAGATCCGGAGCGAACTCGATGAAGAAAGCCAGTTTTTTCGTACGCTACCAAGGATCGGCTTTGCTTTAAGTCGCGCTGGAAGTAACGGCGAGTGTGTTCGGGCCGGCTCGCAGCACAACATCGTCCGTGATGCTCGCCGGAATCACCGAGGTTTGTCCTTGGCCGAGGCTGACCTCTTCGAAGGACCCCGAACGGCTGGCAAGCGCCGCACCCATTGTTTGCGGCAGCATCACCACCAACGGGCCGGCTGAGCTGGGCAGGTCGACCGCTTCGCAGTGGGCCTTGATCGAAGTCACACGGTAGAACTCGGTTGCTGAGACTTGTGTGCGTGCCCCTTCGGTAGCGATCGGTGTGGGCGGCATTTCGAACGACGCGCACGCGAGAGCCTGCTCGATGTGCAACTCGCGGTCCGGCCGGTCGTATTCGTTCGTCCAGTCATACACGCGGAACGTTGTGTCGCTGGGTGTTTGCACTTCGGCGACCAGCACGCCCGCGCCGAGCGCGTGGACGGTGCCGCTGGGCAGTGTGTGGCATTCGCCCGGGATCGCCGGGATCGAGCGCATGATCGACGGCACCGTGCCAGATCGGATCGCTGCTTCGAGATCATCTCTGGTTACGCCCGTCTGGAAACCAACGAACAACTCCGAGCCCGGCTCGGCGTCGACGATGTACCACGATTCGGTTTTCAGATGAGCCCCCGGGTGCACGGCTGCAAACTCTGGCGACGGATGTACCTGCAACGACAAGTGCTCGCGTGCGTCGAGGTATTTGACGAGCAGCGGAAAATCACCCGACGGCGTTGGCTGCGCGTCGCCCATCATGTCATGACCCCAGAGGTCCATCGCATCGTGCAGTGTCGTGCCCGCCAGCGGCCCATTCGCGATGGTTGAGCGGGCCGCGTCGCCTCCTCCGCCTGAGGCATTGGTTGAACCAAGGTCAGCGAGTTCCCACGATTCGCCGATCGGTCCGTCGTCCGGCATGGACTTACCGAGCGACTGCAGGCGTCGCCCGCCCCAGACTTTGGGTTTGAGAAGCGGCTGAAGAACGAGCGGATAGGGGTCGACGGTCATGCGGCAGTCTAAGCATGCATTTGGTACGATCGCGGGGCTGCTCATCACTCTCCGCACGCAAGGAGTCTGGTCTTGGACCAATCGACAACACGCAAACTTCCATGGAGTCGAGCCTTGGCGTGTATCGGGCCAGGTGTGTTGCTGGCCGGGGCGGCGATCGGGGTGTCGCACTTGATCCAATCAACCCGGGCTGGCGCAGGCTTTGGGTTCGGCATGCTTGGGCTGTTGGTCCTTGCGTGCGTGACGAAGTACCCATTCCTTGAGTTCGGCCCGCGGTACGCAGCCGCAACCGGCGAAGATCTAATCGAGGGCTATCGCAAACTGGGTGCGTGGGCTGTCTGGCTGGCCGCGGCGCTGACGTTCGCGTCCATGTTCATCATCATGGCGGCCGTCACATTGGTCACCGCGGCAATCGCCAAGCACGTATTCAGCGCCGCTGTCCCCGGGATGGATGCGATTTCGCTCAACGCATGGGCGGGCATCGTGATCGGGCTGTGCCTCGCGGTGCTGCTGGTCGGGCGGTATCGAGTGCTCGAGCGCACGATGAAAATCGTGATGCTGCTGTTGCTTGTATCGACGGTCGCAGCCGTGGTTGTTGCAGCGTTTGCAGGAAGCAACCCAGTCTCGATACCTGATACAGACACTGCCATTGACCAAACGAAATGGTGGTCGGCGGCCAACTTCGCGTTCGTGCTGGCGTTCATGGGTTGGATGCCGATCCCGGTTGATTCAGCGATCTGGAACTCCATCTGGGTGCGCGAGCACGGTCGCGCCTGCGGCCAAGACATGACGCGACGCGAAGCGATCTTTGATTTTCGGGTTGGTTACATCGGCGCGGGGCTGGTCGCGGTGCTGTTCCTAACGCTGGGCGCTCTTGTGATGCACGAGCGTGTCGGGGAGCTCAAGGATGGCGCTGGCTTTGTGAATCAGTTGATTGATGTTTATGGCCAGACGCTTGGAGGATGGAGTGTGCCCTTGATCTCGGCCGCCGCTCTGACCACGATGTTCAGCACGACATTGGTCGTCCTTGACGCGTTCCCCCGCGCTATGCATCGGTTGACGCAGGCGATGCGCTCGATCGACCCAGATGAATCGAACGGCCGCCGATCGTACATCGGATGGGTGCTCGCTCAGGCCGGCGTCGCGGTCGCAATCCTGCTGTTTTTCCGCGGCGGCATGAAAGCGATGGTCGACATCGCCACCACGCTGTCTTTCCTGACCGCGCCGCTGCTGGCGATGATCAACTACCTCGTCATCACGCGGCATGTGCCAGCTGAGTCACGCCCCGGCAAAGCGATGCGGGCGGTCTCGATCGGTTCGATGGTGTTCCTGTTCGCGTTTAGCGCCGCGTACATCGCGTGGCGAATCACGGGATGATCAAGCTCAGCCCTTGAGCAGCCGCTCGAGATAGTGGATATCCACGCCCCCGCGTCGGAAGTCGGTATTCTGCATCAAGCGGGCGTGCAGCGGGATCGTGGTCTTGATCGGTCCAACCTCAAACTCGCGGAGCGCCCGGCTCGTGCGGGCCAATGCCGCGTCGCGGTCTTCGCCCCAGCAAATGAGCTTACCGATCATCGAGTCGTAGTTGGGCGGCACGCGGTACCCCGCCATCACGTGACTATCGACACGAACGCCTAAGCCGCCCGGTGCTCGGTACGTCTCGATGTTGCCGGCGCTGGGCATGAAGTCGCGGTCGGGGTCTTCAGCGTTGATGCGGCACTCGATCGCGTGCCCGTTGACCTTGATGTCCTTTTGTTTGTATGGGATCTCTTCGCCGGCCGCGATTCGGATCGACATCTTCATGATGTCCACGCCCGTGATCATCTCGGTCACCGGGTGCTCGACCTGTACGCGGGTGTTGACCTCAAGCATGTAGAAGTTTTGCTTGTCGTCCATCAAGAACTCGACCGTTGCTGCGCCGGCATACTCGGCGCTCTTGACGAGCTTGGCCGCCGCCTCGCAGACTTTTTCGATCTTCTTGCGTTCGATGCCCGGGCCGGGTGCTTCTTCGATGACCTTCTGGTGCCGCCGCTGCATGGAGCAGTCGCGTTCCCAGAGGTGAATGGCGTTGCCGTGCTTGTCACCGAGCACTTGGACCTCGACGTGGCGTGCGTGTTCGAGGAACTTCTCGATGAACACCGCCCCGTTTCCAAAGGCAGCCAAGGCTTCCTGCTGGGCCTTCGAGATGTTGGTCCGCAGCGTCGCCTCGTTGCGGCAGATTCGCATCCCGCGACCACCGCCGCCTGCCGCTGCCTTGATGATCACGGGATAGCCAATCTCGTTGGCGACATCGATCGCTTCTTCAGCTTCCTCGATGGCACCTTCAGAGCCCGGGAACACCGGGACCTTTGCAGCTTTGGCATAACGCTTTGCTTCGACCTTGTCGCCGAGCTTGCCCATCGCTTCGGGGCTCGGGCCGATGAACTCGATCTTGCAATCTCGGCAAACCTCAGAGAAATCCGCACGTTCTGAGAGGAAGCCATACCCCGGATGGATCGCGTCGGCGTTTGCGATCTCTGCTGCGGAGATAATGCGCGAGATGTTCAGATACGAGTCTTTCGATGGCCCGGGCCCGATGCAGATCGCTTCGTCCGCATCCTTCAGATACGGCGCATCCTTGTCGGCGGTCGAATAGACGCACACAGATTCAACACCCAACTCACGGCAGGCGCGCATGATCCGCTGGGCGATCTCTCCACGATTGGCAATCAGGACGCGTTTGAACATGGTGGGGGCTGGCCACTAGCGACTAGGAATAGAAGAAGAAAGCGGCGTGACGGATGGACGCTGCGGACTAGTGGCTAGTGGCTAGTCCCAAGTCCCTCCGCCCCGCGAGTTACGCGGGGCGAACCAGGAACAGCTTTTGGCCAAACTCGACCGAGTCACCGTCTTTAACCAAGATTCGTTCGATCGTGCCGCTGGTCTCTGCCTTGATTTCGTTGAAGACCTTCATGGCTTCGACGATGCAGACCACGGTGTCGGGTCCGATGCCGGCACCTGGCTTCACAAACGAATCCGAGTCTGGATTTGGCTTGCTGTAGTAAGTTCCGACCATGGGTGACTCGATCGCAACCAACGAAGCGTCCTCAGCGGGGGCTGCCGGCGCTTGTGGTGCGGCGCCTGCTGCGGGGGCGGCGGCCGGTGCTGCGGCAACTTGGCTTACCGCCGGCGCTATGACCTGAGGAGGTCCGGAGTCACCACGCTTGATGGTGACGGTTTCTTGCTCATCCCGGAGGTCGAGTTCGGACAACTCGTTCTCGACCATCAAACGGACCAGTTCTTTGAGCTTACGGATATCGATCATGAGTGGGGGCTCTGAAGTGTGGAATAAAGTCGGCGTGCTATGCGTGCGAGGAGCGCAGGTCCGATGGGCGGCCGACGCAACGCGGCTGCGGAATACGCCGGCCCCACGAGCGCCGGTCGTGCCTGAATCTTACCACGCAACTGTCCGCCGAGCCTAGATACCCAACAAGGCGCAAACCGGGGCCAGCTCTGGGGTAAACTCGCCGCGTGCAACGCCCTTCTCGCGCTGATGGCGTGATCATCACTCTGATGGCCTTGATCGCCATGCTTGCCGTCATTCCGACCGGGTTTGAGATCAGTGCGGCTGCGATTGACCCGGCTGCATGGGGTGACATGCCCTTCAGTGGTACCAGAATCGCCTTCCTAGCCCGATCTGTGTGGGTTTCGGCAGTGATCGCGGGTGCGGCGTGCATCCTCGCAGGCCCGCTCGCGCAGCTTCTGCGCCGAACGGGGCCTGGCGCGGCGGCGTTGCTCATTGCTCCGGTTTGGATGCCCGCCTGGCTGATGTACGCCGGTCTCAACCTCGCCCGCGCACCCGACACAATCCTCGGCGGCGCGATCATCGAATGGGCGCTGCCCGACCATCGCTGGGCATTGGTTGCATTGGGACGCGCCTTGGCGATTGCATCCATGGTGCTCTGGTCTGTCCCAATCGCGGCGTTAGTCATGGCAGCGGTTGGAGATCCTGACGCAGACGCAGCCGATGAGCTCTTGCGGACCGAGCCGCTCGGCTGGCTCCACCGAATCAACACGCGATTCCGACTTCGGCGATCAGCATGGCTCGCCGCTTTCGGCGCGGTCGTACTGCTGACTCTGGGTTCATCGATCCCGTTGCACCTCGCGCAGGTCGATACCGACACCATTGTGATGTGGCGTGCACTCGCCGATCGGTCACCGGACCGCTGGGGTGGCATTTGGCTCGGGTCCTATCCCCAGCTGATCATCGCATTGATCGGTTCGGTTTGGTTCATCACCAAGCTCGGAACAAAGAGCAGGCCCGGGGAGAACACCCAGCCAATCTTTGTTTCGCCGCTTACTCTGTCGACTCGATTGGGTGCGTGGTTCATTTGGTCGCTCGCTGCTGTTCTTCCTTTGGCGCTGATGGCGGCTTCGCTCGATTCATGGTCTTCCCTTTCTCATTGGATCGGTTTGAACCGGCGAGCATTCGCTGCGTCGGGGACCATTGCGGGCATCGGGGCTGCGGTCATCGGCGTTGCCAGTGTGGTAATCGCGGCCAGTGCATCCTCCGAGCGGGTCTGGTCGCGCCGATGCGCCCGAATCATCGCCGCGGCATCGCTCTTGAGCTTCCTGTTCCCCGGCGTTCTGGTGGGTGCTGGATTTGCGCGTTTCGGGGCTCGATTGAACATCGATCCCGCCGTGCTCGGCGTGGCAGCCTCGATCGCACGAACGCTGTTCGTCGCAGGCATCGCCGGTCT
Organism: Phycisphaerales bacterium; assembly: GCA_045106075.1. Lineage (GTDB taxonomy): Bacteria > Planctomycetota > Phycisphaerae > Phycisphaerales > UBA1924 > UBA6054. Next base: position 6,159 of record JBGCEB010000098.1, on the reverse strand, counting down.
GATTCTGGCCAATGCCGAATCGCCAGAGCATCGGGCCATGCGCCAGCTGGATGACCGCGGCGACGCGCTGGGTTGGATCACAACCAATCCAGCTCGAGCACTTCGGCTTTTCTGTGGAGCTGGTTTGGGGGCGTTTCTGCTCGGACTGCACGAAATCGAGGCGTCCGTGATCATCCGCCCTCCGGGGATGGCCAACTTGCCTCAGCAGATGCTCGCCGACCTTCATTACGCCCGTCTTGAGCAACTCAGCGCGGGGGGCGTTGTCATCGGGCTCCTCGCGATCGGGCTTGGTTCGATGATCGGGCTGTTTCTTAAGACGCGATCAGAGCAACCTGGGTCCGACAGACCAGTACCGCCAACCGTATGATCTGTCACGTGATCAGGCACCACGCATCCCGAGCTGCCCGTCTGGGCTTGACGAGGATTTCGTTATTCTCCTTCTGTCTCGGAGGACTGGTCACCGTTGGGCTCTCCGCGTGTGGCGAAGACCCCGAGAGCCGATCGATGAACGTCCGTCGGGTGCTCGGGGAGACGGGCACCCAGTCTGGGCAGTTTCGGTATCCACGCGGCATGGACACGTTCGAGCTCAATGGCCGAACTATCTTGGCTGTCGTGGACAAGACCGCCCGCATCCAGCTGCTCGATCTGGACACAGGCGACACGATTGGCAGCCTCCGGACCCCAAAGTCCGACCTTGGCATGCCCACCGGGCTGACCGTGGCCCCGTTTCCAGGCGAACCCGGCACGCCGGCGCTCTGGGTTGCCAACACGCACGAACATCAGGTCATCATCTATCGATTACCCTTCGATCATGACGGATCACCGACCGAGCCTGACTTCGCATTCGGTAGCTACGGATACGGGCCGGGCGAGTTTATCTATCCCACCGACATCGCGGTCCAACTCGATGCCGACGGCTCGCCCGAGCGCGTCTTCATATCTGAATATGGCGGCAACGACCGCGTCTGTGAGTTCCGGGTGGAGCAAGGCGACGGCGAACCGAAACTCGTTTTCGAGCGCCAAATCGGTTTCTCTGGCGTCGCAATGGACGCCCCCGAAGACGATCCCGCATCACTCGCTCGCCCGCAATCGATTCTTGTTTGGAATGAAGCAGAACTCATCGTGGCCGACGCCGGCCGAGGCCGCATCGTGCGGTTTGATCTCGTGAGCGGTCAACCTATTGCATGGACCGATGGATCCACCGACATGAACAGCCAGCCGATCGAGCCCATGCGATATCCCTACGGCATGGCCATGGTCGAAGACGGCGTGGTCGCGGTGTCAGAGTTTGGCGGATCTTGCATCCGCTTGCTTGATCTCGATTCAAGTCAGACCATCCGCATCATCGGTTCGCCCGGTAGGCTCGAGGGTCAGATCGCAACGCCCTGGGGCGCGACGGTTGTTGATAATGAGTTGGTGATTCTCGATTCTGGCAACGATCGCTTGCAGATCGTCGATTGGAATGGAGTGGAGGGTTGATCGATCACTCATTCACCCTGGCAAGCCTCGTTGCTGGCCCGTTCCAGTTCGATCGTCCCGTCTGGTTGATCCTGATCCCGATCCTTGGATTGATCAGCTGGGGGCTTTCTCGCAAAAGTCTAAGCGGGTTAGGAAAGTCATCGCGTCGGGTCGCGCTCACGGCTCGTGTGATCGCGATTGCTCTGCTTGCCGGGGCGCTCGCCGAGCCGCAGCTCCGTGATGAATCCGATTCCGTTTCGGTGACGGTTGTTGTTGACGCATCAAGATCAATTCCGAGCACGGCACAGGTTCAAATAGATAGTTACATCGATGAAGCCCAAGCAGGTTCGCGTCAGCTGCAAGACCTCCTCGGCATCATCACCGCCGCCGAAGGTGCATACGTCCAGTCCACGCCTTCTTCGTTGGTTCGCGAAGTACAACGCAACTTCATCGGCGCTCGCGATGGAACCAACCTCGACGAAGCGATCCGGCTCGCGATCGCGGCGTCTCCAGAGGATGCTGCCAGTCGCATCCTGCTCATCTCTGACGGCAACGAAACCGCCGGTTCACTCCTCCGCGCAGCAGAACAAGCCAAAGCGGTCGGCATGCCCGTGGATGCCCTCCCCGTTGAGTTTGATTTCCGCGAAGAGGTCATCGTCGAAGAAGTCCAAGCTCCGTCCGGCGTGCGTGTCGGAGAGACCGTTTCTCTCCGCATCGTGCTCACCACGACCGAGCCGGTCGTCGGACGGCTCAACGTCCGCCAAAACGGCAACGTCATCGATATGGACCCGGACCCAACAGAAACGGGTTCGTTGGTCACGCTTGATGCCGGCCGACATGTGCTCAGCGTTCCAGTCACCCCGACGCGTCCCGGGCCCCAGCAGTACGACGCAGTCTTTGAGCCGTTGGCAGCGCTCGACGCCGATGGCAACAGCAAGGCAACGCGAGGCGACTCGGTCATCGAGAACAACCGCGCCAGTGCCATCACCTTCGTAGGTTCTGAAGGCACGGTCCTGATCGTGGCCGACACGCCCGATGAAGCCATCCCGCTCGAAGACGCGCTCAACGCAGCCGAGATCCAAACACAGCGCGTTACCAGCACCGGTCTGCCCGTCACGCTGCCAGAGATGGTCGCGTACGAAGCGATCGTGCTCGTCAACCAAAGCGCATACAACTCGACCGCCCAGCAGCAAGAGTTGCTCCGCCAATACGTCCACGACACCGGCGGCGGCTTGGTGATGATCGGCGGGCCAGACAGCTTCGGCGCCGGCGGCTGGATCGGTTCGCCGCTCGCCGACGCGTTCCCCATCCGACTCGATCCCCCGCAGAAGCGCCAGATGCCACGCGGAGCGCTCGCGATCATCGTGCACTCGGTCGAGATCCCACGCGGCGTGTTTTACGGCAAGCAGATCTGCAACGCCGCCGTCGACGCGCTCAGCCGACTCGATCTCGTTGGGATCATCGAGTACCAAGGGCTCGGTGGAACCGACTGGGTCTATCCGATGTCGCCCGTCGGCGACCGTTCGTCCGTCAAGCAAGCCATCAACGGGTTGCAGTTCGGCGACATGCCCAGCTTCGATCCGTCGTTGCGTCTCGCCTTAGCCGGACTGCAAGCAGCCGAAGCCGGGCAGAAACACTGCATCATCGTTTCGGACGGCGACCCGAGCATGTCTCGTTCGATCCTCCGTCAGTACCGCCAGTCCGGGATCACGATCTCAGCCGTCGGCGTGAACCCGCACTCCCCCGGCGACCTCAACACCCTCCGGACCATGTCGCGCGAAACGGGCGGTACGTACTACAGCGTTGGCAACAACGCGCTCGAAACCTTGCCGCAAATCTTCGTCAAAGAAGCACAAACACTTCGGCGGGCGCTTATCTGGGAGGGTGAGGCGTTCAGCCCCGGGCTCACCGGTGTGCCCACCGAAACCATGCGCGGCATCGGCAGCGTGCCCGCGATCACGGGCTATGTCGTGGCTGCCGAACGCGAAGGGCTCAGCCTCGTCACGCTGCGAGGCAAAGAGGAAGACCCCATCGCCGCCCAATGGCAGCACGGGCTCGGTCGAGTGATCACGTTCACAAGCGACGCGTCGACCCGCTGGGGCGGCGCGTGGGTCGGGTGGGACGGTTTCAAGCAGTTTTGGGAACAGCATGTCCGTTGGGCGATGCGTCCCAGCGACAATGCCAGCCTGCGGGTTGTCACCGAAACACGCGGCGAACAAACCGCCATCATCGTCGAAGCGTTTGACCCCGAAGGCGAACGACTCGACTTCGCACGTTTCGAATCTCGGGTCGCCACGCCCGACGGCAAAGGGCAGGTGGTCGAGATCCGCCAAGTCGGTCCGGGGCGCTATGAGGGAACCTACGACTCCAGCGATGCCGGCGCGTACGTCGTATCGATGCGATACCGGGCCGCGGGCGAAGAAGGACAGATCCTCGAAGGCTCGGCCCAGGCTGCGTCAACGCGTCCATACGCCGACGAGTTTCGTGCGCTCAAGACCAACACGCCTCTTTTGAAGCAAGTAGCGACTATTACGGGCGGGCGTGTGCTCACCAGCGACCCGACCACCGCCGACCTTTGGAATCGGGCCGGACTCGCGATGCCCGTGGCGCTCACGCCGGCATGGCTGGCGTTCCTGATAGCCGGGATTGCCGTGTTCTTGGGCGACGTTGGTATCCGGCGCGTGCGTATCGATCCCAGAGCGATCGCCGCTTGGTTCCGCCGATCTGCATCGCTCGAAACCAGCGGATCAACAGGCGCGACCGAAGCATTCAAGAGTGTCAAAGGGCGCAAATCCGCGTCGCGCGCGACCGCTGAGGAAACCCGCCAGCGTTCGGCCAAACGATACGAAGCCTCCGATGACCGCCCGGCGAGCACCGGCCCGGTCGCGCTCTCGGGCGAGCAGGAAGCCGCCTCGCCACTCCGCAAACCGGATCGATCCAAACCAACCGACGAAGCACCCGCCGATTCGCTGTCCGCGCTGCGGGCGGCGAAACGCCGAGCCCAAGAAGACATCGAAGACAGATAAGCAACGAGACCGACCAAGACAGCCAACCCGCACCCACGTGCGACTCAGTGAACGAAGGAGCCGACCATGGCCGACATGAACGCAAGTAACGAGACCCCCGCCGAGGTGCGCGCTCAGTGCGACGCATTCCGCCAAACCTTCGGCCAACTCCGTGAAGAGATCGGCAAGGTCATGGTCGGGCAGCAAGAGGTCGTCGACTCTGTGCTCGTCTGCCTCTTCGTGGGCGGCAACGTGCTGCTCGAAGGTGTGCCCGGCCTGGGTAAAACCCTGCTGGTCCGCACACTGGCGACCACGCTGAGCCTGCCGTTTAGCCGCATCCAGTTCACTCCCGACCTGATGCCCGCCGACGTCATTGGCACCAACATCGTCAGCGAAGACCCAGACACCGGCAGGCGCTCGTTCGAGTTCCAACGCGGCCCGATCTTTGCTCAAGTCGTCCTCGCCGACGAGATCAACCGCGCCACCCCCAAGACACAGTCCGCGCTTCTCGAAGCCATGCAGGAAAGGTCCGTGACCTCCGGCGGCACCACCTATCAACTCGATAAACCCTTCTTGGTTCTTGCAACACAGAACCCCATCGAACAAGAGGGCACCTACCCGTTGCCCGAAGCCCAGCTCGACCGCTTCTTGCTCAAGGTCAACGTCGGCTACGCACCGCTCGACGACCTGATGGTCATCCTCGACCGCACCACCGGCGCCGACACCCCCGAAGCATCCTCCATCGTCGACGGCAAGCGCATCCTCGAGATGCAAGCCCTCGTCCGCCAAGTCGTTGTCGCCCCGCACGTCAAGCAATACGCGGCACGTCTCGTCCTCGCGACCCACCCCGAGACCGACACCGCCGCCGGCGGGCCCAACGGCCCGACCAACCGCTACATCCGCTGCGGCGCCTCCCCCCGCGCGGCACAGGCGTTGATCTTGGCGTCCAAAGTCCGTGCCCTGGTCGACGGCCGCTTCCATGTCAGCTACCAAGACATCCAAGACGTCGCCCTGCCCGCCCTGCGCCACCGTGTGCTGCTCAACTTCGAAGCCGAAGCCGACCGCGTCGATCAGGACGCGCTGGTCAAAGAGATCCTCAAGCTCACCCCCACCCAACCCACCGCGATGGTTGGAGCTGGGTCATGATCCAAGTTTCGCCAAGAAGAACATCGAGATTGCTATCGCTCGTCGTACTCGCGCTTGGCGTCATGTCTATGCCCGGCTGCTACACCCGAGTCACCAAAGCCAAAGGCATTGGTGCCGATTACTCCCACCCAGATCGCTACGAATCCAGCAAGCCAAAGATCGACCAACTTCTCGACAATGCGGCCGGTAGACAGAACTAACCCATGCGCAAATCCGCCAACCCAACCCGACCGACCACGATGGACGAGCTGCTCGATCCCAAGCTGATCGCGCGCCTGTCACAGCTCGATCTGTCGAGCAACAAGATCTTCGCCGGCAAGCTCAAGGGCGAACGCCGCAGCAAGAAGCGCGGCGAGTCCGTCGAGTTCGCCGACCACCGCCCGTACTCCACGGGCGACGACCTCCGCCATATCGACTGGAACATCTTCGCCCGCCTCGACAACCTGTTCATGAAGATGTTCCTCGAAGAGGAAGACCTCTCGCTGCACATCGTCATCGACGCGTCCGCCTCGGGCGACTGCGGCGAGCCCAACAAGTTCTACTACATGCA
>JBGCEB010000097.1:0-3581 GCA_045106075.1 Phycisphaerales bacterium | reverse complement strand
GTCGGCGACCACCGAACGGACCGCGGCTTGGACTTTAAGAACGTGAGCCCCGCCCATTGATGGAATGACGACGGCGCCGGCGATCCCCATCGCAACAACGACAATCAACACCTCGATAAGGGTGTAACCAGTGCGATTGGCTTTGTTGGCAATACGGGTTTTCATGGGTCCCCTCAGAGGATGGGCGTATATCGCGGTTGTCCGCACATCGGCAACGTTGCCGCATCTAATCGGATCAAGGGCGTGCGATCGGCTGATCGTTTTCATCGAACCCGCCTGCCCAGACCTGGCCGGTCTCGTTGTTATAGATCCAGCCGTGCTCGGTTTGGTAGTCCGAGTCGGGCGCATCGGCGAGAGTAATGACCATCGCATTCTCACTGCCCACATATGGATTCCGCGGGGCCTCTTTCAAATAGTCACGATCCGAAACAATGGGCCCCCATGAACCGCTGCCTGCTTCGACCTGAGGCAGAGAATCCGAGTTGCGGACGCGATAGACCTCGACGGCACGGCGGATTTTGGCCAACTCGGTCGTGGTTGCAGTCACGCTTGCGTCAGTGGTAACTGACTTCGTGTTTGCAACCACAACGCTGGCGAGAATACCGAGTATCACAACAACGATAAGGATCTCAACGAGCGTGAAGCCTGCTTTGAGTTGGTGTTTCATTGATTGATCTCCCATTCCCTGAAAGCACAGAGACCCGTTTCCGGGTCTCTGCAAGTGATGCGATCGATTGATCGTGATTTAGCCGTCGTCGTCGTCATCGGCAGCGTCGGGATCAGCCGAGGTCGGCGCAGTGGCGGCGATGTTGCCGGTATCTGCGTCATACGCCCAGGCGTAATCGAAATCGCCGTAGACGACCGCTTCGTTGGTTTCGGCGTCATCGGGGAAAGCACCGATGTCGTTACCGCCACCGAATGGATTGGCGGGGATTTCCTTGAAGTAGCCGGTGTCAACGAGGTCCTGGAAGGTCTCGCCGTCGGTGGCCAGGTCTGGATACGAACCGTCGTTGCGGGCCGCATAGAGCTCGAGTTGGGACTCGATGGTCGAGACCTGGGTCGAGACGTTACCGCGGCGGGAATCATTGGCCGCGTTGGTGAACTGGGGAACGACGATTGCGGCAAGGATCCCGAGGATCACGACCACGATCAGAATTTCGACGAGGGTGAAGCCCTTCGCCATACGCTTGCGTGTTGCATGCATGCTGTGCACTCCTTCGATTTCAGTAACGAGCGACGCTGCTCGGCCGGGCCTTACGGTCGCCCGTGGTGAGTTCCGATGGGCCTCTCCTCCAGAGGTCCACCAGACGCCGAATGGGTTTGTCTTGTCCTCGTTGCGGTCACGCACCGATTCGAGGCAAGCCCAACTCTGGCAAACAACTCATCGGAGAGGCAACCCGCAAGATTGATCTTCCAACACGGCGAGGTTGGCTCGTGCGGGCTCGGCGTGCCGATCAGCCCGGCCGTACCGATTGTCCGGTCCGGTCACACATTCAATCAAACAAGATGGGACGCACCGATCGACCGACGAACCCGTTAGAACCCAGATGTGCATGCAGAAAGACAGCCGACGAAATCGCCGGCTGCCTGATCAATGCAAGATTTCCCAGTTGGTTATCGAACCCTTATCGATCGGCTGCGGTTTCCCGCTGGGTCCCGCCGAGGATGAGCGGCAGCAGTTCGCTGTTCTCGATCTCTAGGGCTCCCATCGTCGCGACCGCCTGCGTCGCGAGCTCTTCGTCTCCCGCTGATGCGAGCTCGATCAATCGTCGCGTCAATCGGGTGTCGAGCTGGTTCCCGAATCGCTTGCCCGAGTCGGCCACGATCGCGAGCATCTCGACCTGATCAAAGCTTTCGGACTCAAGAGCCCTTTCAAAGATCGCCGTTTGGGCGGCGGGCGAATCGACATATGAAAGCACCTCAGCGATGTCGATCATGTCCAGGCCTTCAGCGGTCTGAAGCACGTCGATCAAGATCGAAGAGCCTTCGGAAACGTCCAATACTGCGTTGCCAGACACCGCGAGATCACGGAGCACCACGACGGCACGAGACGCGTATGACTCCGCTTCTTCGAGCGTGATCACACCGCCCGAGGCAGCCATAAGCAAGGCATCGGCACTGTTGGCGAACTCTTGGTTCGAAATCGACGACCGACGGATGGCCACGGTCTGATCGCGAAGATACTGGCGTGCCAGCGGAGCTTCATCATCTGGGCCCATTAACGCGAGGACCGGCGTGGCCGACAGTTTGTCGTCGTTGCGGGCGGTTTCGATTTCAAGCAGTGTTTGATCGAACCCAAGAGAGGTCACGATCAGGTCGACCGCTGGAATCTCGGCAATGGCAGCTGATAGGTCACCAAGTCCGCCCTCGGCAGGTGGGAGCACGTTGAAGCCCATCGATTCCAGCTCAGAGCGGAACACTTGGTACGACTCACGATCAGCACCGGTGAGAATCACGGCGTTCTGGGCGGTCGCATCCCGGACAGCGCTGGCGAGCAGCGGTACGACGCGTTCGGCGCCTCGGAACGTATCAACAGGTGAAGCGGTACCCAAGGCGATCGCCGACTCGTATTGAACCCGACGGTTTGGATACGTCAGTGCTTCAAGCAGCGGGAATCGGCCGTCTTGCGGAACGCCCCAAAGCGATCGCGGACCGGCTGTCTGTGCCAACGCGTCAATCGCCGCTCGAGCGAGCGGAGTATCGCGGCTATCGAGGGCACGACGGAGAACCAACTGATCAATGTCAGGCCCGGCGGCGACGCCGAAGTAGGCAGCGCCACGGAGATCGGACGGGTACGCCGGGTTCTCGTAGTCTTCGGGGGTGTCCAACTCGCGGCTGTAGTTGGATGCGATCCAAAGTGCCAACGTTTCGCGATCATTGGGGTTCCGGGCGAGGGATTCCTCGCTCACACGCATGGCCATGGCTTCGTGGAACACGGGCGTGCGGATCGGGGTCATGATCAACCCCAGCCCCGGATCAAAGTTCCAAAGCAGCTGAAAGTCTTCGCCCGGGAAACTCGTAAGTTCGCCCGGCTCGGCATAGAACGAGTTGGCCAGCAATGAATAGAGCTCCGCCGCGTTGGCGTTGGGATTGCCTCCCAAGCGACCTATCGCTCTTGCACACGCCTGGCGGACTGCTTCAACATCTGACGATTGATAAAGATCGACGATGTAGGGAACGCTGGTACGGTACGGGATCAACCCAAGCACATCGACGATCGCTTCCTGACGAGCAGGATCCAGATCGGGCAAAGCGGTTGTCAGCGGGACGATCGATTGGCGGCCCAGATCAACCAAGACGCGTTGGACTTGTGCACGCAGGTTGTTGTCACGGTTCTGGAGATACGCATCAAGAAGCTGGGGCAAGGCATACTCGCCGGCAGCGATCAGACGCTCGCGGCCCAGCTGGCGGGCGCGGAGCCCACCCTTGAGAAGCTCGATGTTGCGAGCGATTTCCTCAGCGTTGCGAACGCGGGAGAGCTTGCCGTCGCGATACAGGGTGTCGAGCGCGGCAGCGACCGGCTCGATCGCCGGGACGCGCATCGCGGCTGCAACAGCTTCCTCGAATCGGGACTGCTCGCG
>JBGCEB010000096.1:0-31383 GCA_045106075.1 Phycisphaerales bacterium | reverse complement strand
AGCGTGCCCGCGGCGAGCGGCGCGTTCGCCACCATGTCCGCGTGCGGCTTGAGTTCGTCGAGGGCGTTGCTCGGGCAGCCGAACCATGCGACCTGCTCGCGGATCGCCAGGTCGCCCATGGTATCGCCGATGCCGGCCAGGCGCGAGTAGTCGAGTCCGAGCTCGTCGATCGTGCGGGCGATCGCGCGGCTCTTGGACACGTGCGGCAGTTTCAGGTTCACGCATGTCCAGGTCGTCGCGATCTCGAAGCCCCAGCCGAGAGAGACGTTCGCGGCTTGGATCGTGGGCATGAGCTCATTGTGGAGGTATTCAACGTCGTGGTGGATGATGGTCACGCCGGTGTGCTTGCCGAGCTCGAGGAAGCAGCCAAGCGGCCCGAGTTCTTGCTCGACCCAACGCTCGGCGCCTCGGATCGCGTCTCGATCTTGGTCGGTGATCGCAGGCTCGATCTCCCAGCGGTGTTCCTCGAAGAAGTAGCGGAATCCGCCGTGCTCGCAAATCGCGGGGATCCGATCGAATCGCCCGAGCACTTTGCAAATAGCCTCGCAGAATGGCTGCGGGCGGCCGGTGCAGGGCACCACGATCGGGCGATCTCGGTCGAGTTCTGCTCGCCGATTGTGCTCGGCGATCTGTGTCAGCACCGCCATGTCCGCGGGTTCGGTCTGCTCTGGGAGCAGGCAGCCGTCCACATCGCAGAAAACAACGTCAAACCTTCGGCGATCGGATGTGTACGGGCATGCTGTCATGCCGCTACTCTATCGCGACCGATTTGCGGCACCTCAATCATGATTCATCTCTTTACTATCACGATTTTCCTAGCAGCGGCATTGCTGTTTGGTGTTCAGCCGATGGTTGCCAAATCGCTGCTGCCCGGCTTTGGCGGCGGATCGAGTGTTTGGACGACTTGCATGCTGTTCTTCCAGACGCTGTTGATCGCGGGGTATCTGTACGCGCACTTGCTGCTGAGATTTGTGCCGCGGCGGGGGCAGCTGGTAGTTCATGGAGTCGTGATCGCGAGCGCTCTGGTCGTAGGTTGGATGTACCAGACACCCACGCCTCCGGCATCGGCGACGGAGTTCCCGGTGCCGTGGTTGATATTGCAGCTGTTTTTGATAGCAGGACTCCCGTACTTTGCGATTTCGAGTGCAGGACCTTTGATCCAAGGTTGGTTTGCCCGGACGGGGCATCAGCGGAGTGTTGATCCGTACTTTTTGTACGCAGCCAGCAACGCGGGCAGCTTTGTTGGGTTGCTCGCATATCCCCTTTGGCTCGAGCCTTCGTTTGGATTGGATACACAGCGGGCGCTTTGGCTCGTTGGTTTCGTGCTGTTTGGCGTGTTGGCTGGTATGTGCCTGATCAAAACGAGACAGCGAGCCAAGCAATCAGACGGGGTCTGTCTTGATCTAGGTGCGGATGTTCCTGCCAAACCGATCCGTTGGAAGCGTCGCTTGTGGTGGGCCTATCTCGGCTTTGTGCCTTCGTCGATGTTGCTGGCGGTGACGATGCACATCACAACGGATGTTGCTTCGTTCCCGCTGCTTTGGGTCATCCCATTGGCGCTGTATCTTGTCACCATGATCCTCGCGTTTTCGAAGCTCGGAGCGGGCATCGTTTGCTGGGGGGTTCGTCCGATGATCTTGACGATCATCGCAGCCTGGGTGCTTCTTTTCGCTGCAAACACGGCGGAACGCGGTGCACCGATTTCAGCCAATATATTGATTCAGCTTTTGCTGCTCCTGGCGGTCGGGTGTTATGCCCACGCGAGGCTTGCTCAAGACCGCCCCCCTGCGAGTCGCTTGACCGAGTTTTACTTGGTGATGTCGATCGGTGGGGCGCTCGGCGGGTTGTTCAATGGAATCATCGCGCCGTTGATGTTTAACGATGTGTATGAGTATCACGTGACGCTGCTGGCTGCGTTGCTGGTGATCCCTGGTTTGGCAGCGTCTCGAACCATGCAATCGTGGGCCGTGCGTCTTTGGCCAGCGTTGATTTCGCTGGTGTTCGTTTTGATATATGTCGTTGTTGTACCGGGCATCTCAAACAGCATGCTGCCTTTAGCTGCTGGAGCGATCGTGCCCGGTGTATTGATGTACATCAGCTGGCGCGACCGGATCGCTTGTGCTGGTGTGTTGTTGTTTCCGTTGCTCGCGCTTGCGGTTCATCAGGCGTTCGATCCTGCTTTGCTTCACAAAGAACGGACGTTCTACGGTGTGCACACCGTCGGCGATCGCGTGATGGAAACAGGCCGCAATGAGCGTGTTGTTATGCGCCGACTATTGCACGGCACCACGCTCCACGGGCTTCAGAAGTTTGTCGACGATAAGCCCTCGGTCGCCCCGATGGGCTACTACCACGTCAACGGACCGTTGGGTGGAGTCATGCGTGCCATCGACGCGGACTATCCGGATGGCGCTCGAGTTTGTTTGATTGGGATGGGAACGGGTGCGTCGGCCGTATATGCGAGGCCGCAGGATACGTTTGAGTACTACGAGATTGATCCGGCCGTCGTGCGGATCGCGCGTGACCTTGGGTACTTTTCATACTTGGCGTCGGCGCCATCGGAGATTGGCATCCGAGTCGGGGATGGGCGACTCTTGCTCGAGGAGAGCGAGCGTTCGGGCGAGCCGGCATTCGATCTGATCCTCGTGGATGCGTTCAGCTCAGATTCGATCCCCACGCACCTGCTCACGGTCGAAGCGATCCGGTTGTACTTTGAGCGGCTGGGGCCAAAGGGCGTCGTGGCGATGCACGTTTCAAACCGGCACTTGGACTTGACGGGGTTGCTCTACTCGACCGCGAAGGAACTCGGGGTCGAGCCGTTACTCTACAACGACGAAGTGACGCTCGAGTTTTCGGAGCAAACCGGGCGGTTCGCATCGGTTTGGGTGGCATTGACCGCGGATCCAGATTCGGTCATATCTCTCCGTCGAGCTGGGTTCAGTCCGTACACATCGAGTGCCGGTACGCCGGTTTGGACCGATCAATACTCGAATCTTCTCAGCGTCTTCGTGAGCGAGTGAAGCCCAGGCGGGCATGGGCCGAACCTATCCTCAATCATGTCCATTCCTCCCAGCAGACTACGTTACCAGACCGCCGGCGAGTCCCACGGCCCGGCTCTCATTGCCACCGTGCTCGGCGTGCCCGCGGGTCTGACCATCGACACCGAATACATCAACGCCGAGCTTGCCCGCAGGCAGGGTGGATACGGGCGTGGCGGCCGTCAAAAGCTCGAGACAGACACCGTCGAGATTCTCACGGGCGTCCGCCGGGGCAAGTCGATCGGAGCCCCGATCACGCTGCATGTGAAGAATCGCGATTCAAGACTCGATGATCTTGAACGAACGCCGCCGGTGCACCGCCCGCGTCCCGGCCACGCGGACTTGCCCGGGTCGATCAAATGGCTGACGACTGATTGCCGAGAGACGCTCGAACGAGCGAGCGCGCGAGAGACAGCAGCCCGGGTCGCTGCGTGTGCTTTGGGAACACTTGTACTCCGCGAAATATTCGATGTCGAGACGTTCGGTTTCGTTCGTCAGATCTTGAACGAGCGCACCGATGTCGAGGTGACTTCCAACAACTGGTCTGATCTGCTCGCTGCTCGTGACGCATCGGACACGTACACGCTGGATGAAGCGACCACCGAGCGACAGCGCGCTGTGATCCGGCAGGCCAAAATCGACAAAGATACCGTTGGAGGACATGTTGAGTGTCACCTCTTTGGCTGTCCCCCCGGCGTTGGTAGTTCGATGAACTGGTACGAAAAGCTCGATGCGCGAATTGCGTATGCGGTGATGGGTATCCAGGCGTTTAAAGCAGTGCAAATCGGCGCGGGAACAACAGCGGCCGAGACGCTCGGTTCGGCATTGCACGATCCGATCCGCTACGACGCCACGAAGACAAATGAGCCCCACCTAGGATTCGTGCGCGACACTAACAACGCGGGCGGCACCGAGGGCGGGATGACCAACGGCCAGCCGATCGTGGTCACTGGCACCATGAAGCCCATCGCGACCATTCTTCGTGGATTGCCCAGCGTTGACCTCAACACCAAGCAACCAGAGCAATCGCAGTACGAGCGATCGGACATCTGTGCAGTCTCAGCTGCCAGCGTGGTCATGCAGCATGCGGTGGCATTCGAAGTCGCGGCAGGATTTATGGATAAGTTCGGCGGCGATTCGTTGCCCGAAACCCGGGCCAACTATGAATCTTACTTGGATATCGCTCGCTCTCTTCCGATCGATGGCGGCGGGCAAATCATCGCTTAAACAGTGGTTTTGCCGGTTTCAAACCCCTGATTGGTTTCAAGATCTGTGTGAAGATCGACGAAGCGATTTATAATTTCTGATTGCTTACACCGCACGCGGTCGATTAAACCAGTGCAAGAGGTTTTTCGGCTGCATCTGTGTGTGGGCAGTCGGGAGAACATGAGTTCAAGGAGGAGAGATCCGGTGGTCCAGAAATGGACCTTCGGCCGCGTCTGTTCGAGCGGGTCACCAAGCCTCTCTCAGAGCGGCGCCGTCGCAAGACCCAGCGCATGCTCCTCTTCAGTCCCTCGCATCGCTCCCCCGATGCGAGGGATTTTCTTTGTCGGTGCTCCACCCATGTATGGCGCGAACTTCGTTCCACCGATCGGACGTGATCGAATACAACGCCGTATTGCGGAGACGCCCGCACGGCATCACCATGTGAGAAGCAAGAACTCCCTCTTGAACCGCGCCGAGCTTCTCGATCGCCCGACGGGATCGTTTATTGAGCGCATCGGTGCACAGCTCAACACGAATCACATCGAGGCGATCGAAAGCATGCTCGAGCAAGAGTCGTTTCATGCCAAGGTTGATGCCGGTGCCGCGTGCCGATGATGTGATCCAAGTGCAGCCTATTTCAAGGCCGCGATGTTCCGGTCGGATATGCATGTAGCTTGTAGTTCCGATCGGGATCGATCGCTGTTTGTCGATGATCACGAACGCGATCTGGTCTTCTCGCGTTGTGAGACCTTTGATGTAGGTCTCGATCGCATGAGTTGTTTTCGTGGTCGGTCCGGATGGCATGTACTCAAACGTTGAAAGTTCGAGGCATGCTAAGAGTCCATCTGTGTGTTGAAGGCTTAGGGGTTCGAGCCGGATCCGTTGGTCTTCAAGTACGATTGGCTGGACATGCATGGTGTTCATATGCGAAGATAGGAAGCGAACGCGATACAATCGCTTTGGATTGGAAGGGAATCAGGGCTGGCACACCAGGCGCAAAATGTCGATGATTTCGCTGCCGATCGGTCCAAGCAGGAATCGCCGTGCCCTGGATGTTCGTACAACCTTGCCGGGCTGTCTCCGGGACGGTGCCCAGAGTGTGGGCGTACGTTCACCCGAAGGGAACTCTGGCGGGCTGCTGAACTGGATGCTTGGCGTTGGGTTTGGCTTGACAGTTCACTGCGGCTGACGTGCTGGCTATGGGTCGCGATGCTCTTTGGTCTCGGCGTACTGCGACTGTTTGATGGGTATGGCCTTTACGGCTGGCTCGTCCCGGTGGCAATCGCAACCGTCGGTCTGAGCACGGGGATCTTGCAACGTTCGTTCTTGAAGCGTCGATCACTCGATGCAAACGGTGCGGCGCCAAGTCGAGCATTGAGTTGGTCGGTGTCGATCCAGTTCTGGCTGGTGATCTTGATCGGCCTGCCGGTTGCTGGAATGGCACTGATGCTTGTCATTCTGGGTATCTACGGAATGTTCATCAGTTAAGGGCTTGTATGAGGTCCATGGCATGATCTGCTATGCTCTCGGTCGGAAGCAATCCAAAGGAGACCGTCGATGAGTGAAACGAACTCAGCAAGCAATCAACCTAAGTGGATGAAGATAACGGGTTGGGTACTCACGGTCGGCGTTGCCGGTATGCTCACATTGAGTGGCGTCGGCAAGATTGCGGGCGCTGAAGCAGTGCAGGAACAACTGGTCGAACACCTTGGTTTTACAGCCGACGCCACACGAACCATCGGGATCATCGAAATCGTGTGCGTTGTGGTGTTCTTGATTCCGCAGACCAGGGTCTTGGGTGCGACGCTGATCGCAGCCTATCTCGGTGGCGCGGTTTCAGCGCATCTACGCGTCGGAGATCCGATCGCCCAGATAGCGCCAGCCATCGTGATCGGCGCCGCAGCATGGCTCGCGTTGGTGTTTCGGGATGCGAAGATTCGTCGGCTAAGCCCGATCGTTCGGTGATGGCTTCGGCTTGGCTAGGCACATGGAGCCAAGCAGATCGGGCTTCGCAAATCGTGTGATCAGAGCCGCTGGGTGAGCTGCTAGTGCAAGACGCGGAAGACTTCTGCTTCATCGGTCAGGCCTTGCTTTACCTTGGTCATGGCGTCGATCTTCATTGGTTCGAACCCGCCCTCGACGGCTGCGTCGTACAGCGTCACGCCGTCGGCGCGCTCGCTGGTGAGCCGACGAAGATCATCGCTCATGAGCATGAGTTCGTGGGCAGCGAGGCGTCCCTTGTATCCGGTGCCTACACAAGTGTCGCAGGCATCGCCATCGAAACGCCCCGAGCCATTGCAGGTCGGGCAGATCCGTCGAAGCAGGCGCTGGGCAAGCACGCCGAGCAATGAACTCGTCACGAGGTACGGTTCGACTCCGATATCGAGCAGACGGGGGATAGCGCTCGGCGCATCATTGGTGTGCAATGTCGCGAGCACCAAGTGGCCGGTCAGCGATGCCTGGATCGCGAGCTGCGCGGTTTCGGGGTCGCGTATTTCACCAACGAGGATGACGTCAGGGTCTTGGCGGAGCAACGCGCGAAGGCCGCCGGCGAACGTGACGCCACGCTTGGGATTGACTTGCATCTGACTGATGCCATCGAGGTGGTATTCAACCGGGTCTTCGATCGTCATCACATTGCGCGACAAGCGGTCGATGCGCCCAAGCGCTGCATACAGCGTGGTCGTCTTGCCCGAACCGGTCGGGCCGGTGACGAGCAGAATGCCGTTTGGGCGGTCGACACAGTCCATGAGGCGCGTTTGAAGTCCCTTCGCCATGCCCACCGCATCGAGATCGAGTTCGGTCTGCGATTGGTCGAGCAGGCGTAGCACGATGCGCTCGCCGAACACCGTGGGGATGACCGACAATCGGATGTCGATTTTCTTGGTCCCGATCCGAACGGAGGTCTGGCCGTCTTGCGGGCTGTGGCGGTTGGCGATGTCGAGCTCGGTCATGACCTTGAGCCGCGAGCTAATCGCGCTGGCCAATGTTTGCGGCGGGCTGAATGCGTCCACCAGCATGCCATCGACGCGAAAGCGGATGGCAAGGCGGTCTTCCATCGGGTGGACATGGATGTCTGACGCGCCCCGGCGGAGTGCTTCGAACAAGATCATGTTGACCAGCCGAATGACGGGTGTTTGACGGGCCTGTGCGAGCAGGTCGGTGGTCTTGCCGATCGAGCCGGCTGCCTGTTCGATCGCGGACGGATCGAGCGGCATGTCGTCAACGATTTCGGTGACGAGGTCGCCCCGCTGCTCGAAGCCGCGGTTGATCAAGTTCGCCACGCCCGCCCGTGGTGCGAGCACGAGCTGAATCGGTGCGTCGAGGATGTCTTCGAGCATCGACATCACGCTGGGCTGCATCGGGCGAGAGGTCGCGACGACGTAGACACCTTCGTCGATCGAGATCGCAGCAACTGAAGCTTGTCGTGCAAACTCAGGCTCGACCAGCTCATAGAAACGCGAAGCGCTGTCGGTCAGCTTTGGTTCGGCGCGGAACTCAAGACCTGTGCGATCTGAGAGTATTTTCAGGGCACTGGATTCGTCGAGCGCCATCGACTGCAGCATGACATCCCACGGCTCATCGTCTGAGCCGTCGATGCGGGCGAACGCTTTGAGTTGGTCTGCGCTAAGGCGCATGGGCCCGAAGACCTGTGCGACGCGATCCCAGTCCGCGCGTGCTAACACCGTCGAGCCGTTGCTGGCATCGGTGGTTGGGTCGCGTTTGATCAAGCCGTTTTTCTTGGGCATTCGAGAAGTCGCCTCTTAGTCGATCGATGCGGGGGAAAGCGACGGCGCGTCCGAAGCATTGTTTGAAGGCAGCGAGCGGATGACTTCCGGCTCGAGATCGGGAGCGTCCGACTCGACATCAACCTGGGCCTGCGGGCCTTGGGTCAACAGCTTGAGGTCGTTGAAGTTCGGGTCGGTCATAATCCGCGGCGTGAGGAACACATAGAGCTTCGCGCTGTTATTGATTTTGTTGGTCCGTTTGAACAACTCGCCGATCAGCGGGATGTCCCCGATGAATGGAACTTTCACAATCGTGTCGCGGATGTCATCGACGGTCAAACCACCGACCACGATGGTTGCATCAGACGGAATCGTCGCGAGGCCTTCGACGCGGCGAGTGTTTCTGGGCGGAGGGTTGCCGTCGGTACCGGTCGCGGACGTGAAGTTTGAGAGCTCGACGTAGTACTCCAGCCGCAGGAACCCGCCGTCGGAGATCGAGGGCGTCACACGAAGCGTGGTGCCCGCCTCGGCGAACCCGCCGAACGTGGTGGTGTCTGTGGTTTGTCCAACGTTGGTCGTCGAGAACGGTTGTTCTTCAATCGAGACAATCTCCGATTCTTCGTTGTCATTTACGAGCAACTGCGGCGCTGACAAGATTCGGACATCGGTGTTGGTCTGGGTTGCATTAATGATGAGCGGAATGTACTCCGATTTGATGATCGCCGAGGTCAATCCGCCGAGCGACGTGGACACGCTTTTGGAATCGGTAAAGCCCGAGCCGGTATCGAACGATCCGAGCCCAAAGTTCGTGTTCACGCCGAAGTCACCCGAGAGGAACTGACTCTCGAAAGCGAGCGTGTAGTCCTCGTTGTCTGCGACCGACACAATCAATGCTTGGATGTACACCTGGGCTCGGCGGCGGTCGAGACGCTCGATGAGTTTCTCGAGCTCTTCCTGCTGCTTTACAGGTGCTTTGACAATGACTTGGTTGTTGTCAGGGTCGGGGATCACGACGACCACTTCTGGGTCGAATGCCGCCGAAACATCATCGCCAGTTCCGCCGGTCAGCGTTTGAATGATGGCGTTGGCTCGGTTCACACCTTGGTTGCTGAACCCGCCTTGCGTCGGCAACAGCGGGGCGTCGCCGGTCTGACGTTGACCGGTGATGATGCCGGTGATCAGGTCGGCCACCGTTTCAGCGTCCGAGTGATTGAGCACGTAGTTTCGAAGCACGACGCGCTCGTCTTCGGTCCCGAGTTCTTCCATGAGTTCCGCGAGCTGCTGCTGTTGCTCATCGGTGCCGTAGTAGATGATGCGACCCTTGGTAACGTCGACCACCATGACCGGGCCCCCGACCGAGCCGTCGTCCTGCGAGTTCGAGCCAAGCTGGTTGAGTTGGCCCGAGCGGACGAGCTGATTGAGGTTGTTGCCGCCCGTGCTTTGTTGGGTGGAATCGACTTGGACGATTTCACCGAGTCCGCGCTTGGTCGCGATATCAGCGATTAGGGCGGCTGCCGAACCCGCGAAGTACTCCTTAGGCTGGAGCTTGTTGGGCACGTCGATGACCGCCAGAATCGCACGGACACGAGCAATCTCGTCGCCTGTGCCGCGGAAGATCAGTGCATTGCCCTGCGGATCGACCGTGATACGGTCGGCGAGGTTCGAGAAGGTCTGTCCCGTGGTGCTCGTGACCGCTCCGCCTGCCCCTTCGCCGCCTCGGCGGTTGTTGAGGTTTGCGAGCTGTCCGGCAAGCCCGCCGGACGATCCGCCGGCACTTGACCCAACCAGTCCGATTGCTCGCTCGAGTGCTGCGGGGGCAGCGATGTGTTGGAGTTCGAGTCGGATGTACTGCTGCTCAGCATCGATCCGCATCAGTTCAGCGACCATGCTCTCGACGCGTTCGATGTCGCGGGTTGGCGCGGTCACGATCAGCACGCCGAGTTCATCGACCGCTTGAACAACACCTGCATTCGACCCGGCTCCGGAAACCACGGTTCCGAGGATCCCAGCGATCTGTGAGGGCTTGATATTGGGTGTCGGGATGATCCGCACGGACGATCGATCGCCGCCCACGGTCGGACGAACGTCTGTGATCGGCTGAACGATGTAGAACCCGGTGTCAGGCTCGTGCGTAATCGTAAAGTTAAACTGCTCAAGCATTGCATCGAGCAGATCGAGCAGCTTGCTTTCGGGGACATCAACAGGTGCGTTGAAGACCACTTCGCCCGCGGGCGTGCCCTTGACCACGATGTTGAGATCTAGTGCGGCACCAACGAAGTCGATGAGCGTGTCGAGTTCAATGGGCTCGGAGAACTGTCCAAACGACACGGTGGGCTCTGGTAAGTCCCGAGGCAACACGCGTCCGCCGCGTCGGGGTTCGACTGGTGCGGCGTCATCTTCGGCCGATCGGTTGGCAGGGCGGACGACCGGACGCTGCGGGCGGTCCTCTCCCCAGTCCAAGAAGACTTCGGGCTGGGTCTGTGGCTCAGACTCTGGCTCGCTGGTCTGCGCGAGAGCGGGCATCGAACCGACCGCCAAGGCGACCGCGGCGGCCCTCAGAATCAGTGCGAAAGGTCGGGTCTGGATCGTCGAATGGGTGCTGGGCACGTCGTAGGCTCCTCGCTGCTCGCCCTTGGGCGGGCGTACCGTGGTCAAGAGGGTAGCCGAACGGCCCGTTTCAGGCCCGCTCTGCCTCTGGCAAATGGTTGGTCCGAAGGCTCGCCCCGCCAGACACCGAAGACTCTGGGAGATCCGGCTTTGCGCATTGTCAGTTTGTTGCCCTCTGCGACCGAGATTCTTGCCCTGATTGGAGCGTCTGATCGGCTCGTCGGGCGCTCGCATGAATGCAATTTTCCGGGCGGTTTGGATCATCTTCCTGTCCTGACGGCGCCACGAGCCGGATCGACACCCGGTCAGGCATTGATCGGAGGCGCGTCGGCCTCTTCGATCGACGATCGGGTCAAAGAGGCTTCGAAGGCCGGCGAATCGTTGTTCACCCTCGACGAGAGGCTGCTGGCAGAGCTCAACCCGGATCTGGTCATCACCCAGGATGTTTGCCGAGTCTGCGCCGTTGATCACGACGCGGTGTGCCGGATCGCAAAGGGGCTGCCGAACAGCCCGAGCGTTCTGAGTTTGCGTCCAGAGACCGTCGAGGGGGTGCTCGACGATATCTTGGTAATCGGCAAAGCCATCGGGTTGGAGCGTGCCGCGATGCATGCGGTGGTCGGCCTCCGCGAGCGGGCAGACCGCGCGCTCGAATATGTGAACCCCTACACCGAAGGTCCGGTGGTGGGATTCATGGAATGGACCGACCCGATCTACGTCGCCGGGCATTGGTCGGTTCAGCTGATCGAGCGGGCTGGGGGTCGCCACCCGCTCAATGAGACGATCGCCAAGCCGGGGTCCGGAGCAGCGGTGGGGCCTCAACAGGCCGAACGCATCGCGGGTCAATCGATTGCCGTTTCCAGCAATGTCTTCTCAGCCGTCAAACCCGAGGTGCTCGTGATCGCTCCTTGCGGGCTCACTTTGGAGCAGGCCATCGCGGAGACCAAGCGGTTATCAGAACAAGCATGGTTCCAAGAACTGCCCGCTGTAAAAACAGGCAAGGTCGCGATGGTGGACGGCAACCAGATGTTTAATCGTCCCGGCCCACGCCTGTACGACGCGCTCGAGTTCTTGGTGGGATTTGTGAACGAGCTTCCAAAGCTGATCCCAGTACAGTTCCCGTGGAAGCGGTGGCAAGCCTAACCGTCACTCTTGGATGCGTAAGAACTCGTATCCGCCCAACTCGGCACCCCACACTTGCTGCCCTGTTGCGTCATAGCCTCGGTCCCAACTCACGATTCGGTCGCTTTCGATGGTCACTTCGCTCGTCGCGTACGCCGCCCCGTTGAGTTCGCTGGTGCAACCGTTGCCTTCCGTGGACCCTTCGAACAAGCCTTCGGTGCGGTCCCAGTTGATGGTGACGGCGCATCCGATTCGTTCTTGCAGGTCGTCGGGTGACATTTCTGACAACGGGCTGCCCGACTCCCATGCGCCAGCGTGCTCAAGCGGGTTGTCAAAGGTGAACACACGCGAACGAAACTGCCCGTTGTTCATTGGTTCCAGCTTGTACACCCGCTGGCGGTACGGTGTGTCGGCAGCCGAAGCGACCGCCTGTTCGACATACAACCACGGGCCGTCGTCGCGCCATGTCCACATCGGCTTCATATGAAGCACAATGTTGAAGTACG
This sequence comes from Phycisphaerales bacterium, assembly GCA_045106075.1. Taxonomy (GTDB): domain Bacteria; phylum Planctomycetota; class Phycisphaerae; order Phycisphaerales; family UBA1924; genus UBA6054. The sequence continues at coordinate 19,179 of JBGCEB010000096.1, read as the reverse complement.
ACTCGTCCATGCTCGCCTGGGCTTGCGAGTCAAATGAACCGGTCAATGCATCGCGCAGGTCCATCAGTTGGCCGCGGTTGCTGACGGCAGCCTTTGGTTTGATCGTCGCACAGCTCGTGCAGAAAAGGCACGTGAGAGAGAGTCCGAGAAGCAATCGGGCCATCGGCGTTCGTGTCGCGGAGTTGTTCATTGCCGCTTGCCCTTGTTCTTGCGATCACCGCGGTGATCATCTTTTCTCTTGTCTCGTGATTTACTCTTTTTGCTGCGCCGTTGTGCACCTGGAGTCTTGAACCCCGCGCCCTTTGCATCGCCCAACCCGCCGTAGTCACCGTCATTGCCAAGCTTGAGACCTTTGACCGACTTTGCTTTGCCCGCGGCACGCGATTCGCCGTCTGCGATCTGCAGATCCATGCGGCGTGTGGAAAGATCGACCTGCGCGATCGTCACACGGACCGAATCACCCATGTTGTAGCTTCTGCCAGAGTGGGCATCGACAAGCGCACCGGTGCGGCTGTCGATCTTCCAACTCGGCGGTGTTTTCGAACGGGTCGTATCGCCGGGCAGATCGCTCTTTGCGATCATCCCGTCGGCGAGGTAGGTGCTCAGCTGGACGTACACGCCCTTGGGCGTCACGCCAGTGATGACCCCGTCGAACTCTTCGCCGATGTGCTCAGCCATGAGCTGGAGCACCAAGAACTGGCGAAGCTCTCGTTCGGCTGCAGTTGCATTCACTTCACGGTCTGAGCAGTGTTGTCCGACCTGCAGCAAATCTTGCTCAGGCGGGCAACGCTTGTCATCCTTGAGTTCTTTGCCGAGCGCATGGCGTGCGCCGTCAGTCATCGGGCGATCGTTGCCGTTGTCGGTTCGCTCGAGATACGCCACCAGCGACCGGTGAACGGTCAGGTCTGGGTAGCGACGGATCGGACTCGTAAAGTGCGAGTAGGCAGAAGACGCGAGCGCGAAGTGCCCGATCTGAGCCGGCGAATACGTTGCCTTTGTGAGTGTACGGAGGACCGCCATGTGCACGGCTCGCGCTGCATTCGTGCCCGCGGTCGCATCGAGCAACTTCTGTAATTCGTCACGCTCTGGGCTCTTTGGGATCTTGAATCCTGCGACCGTAGCGGCCCGGCGAAGGTCTTCGGTATCATTGGGTGTTGGCTCTGGGTGAATACGCCGCAGCACGGGCACGCCCAAGTCTTCAAACAACGTCGCGGTGGCTTCGTTGGCTTCGACCATGAACATTTCGATCAGGGTGTGGGTGAACGCGTTGTCTTCGGGCTCGGCGTCGACGACCTTGCCGCTTTCATCGAAGATCAGTTCGACGTCGGGCAGATCCAGGTGGATCATCCCGGCCTTATGGCGCCGGGCTTGGATCAGCCTTGAAAGCTCGTCCATCAAGCGGCAAGTCGCCACGAGTTCATCGGAGTACTCGGTGTCGGTCTTGGCGTGCTTGCGTGCTTCTTCCAGATCGCCTTCGATCAGGGACTGCGCCTCGATGTAAGTCATCCGTTTGCGGCTCTTGATCAAGCTCTGGCAGAAGCGGCGCCCGCGGACATTTCCCATCTTGTCATAGGTGATAAAACAGGTCTTTGCATAACGAAGTACACCCTCTTGCAGCGAGCAGATTCCATTCGAGAGTACCTCGGGCAGCATGGGGATCACCAGCCGCGGCAAATACACCGAGTTTGCTCGGTCCGCGCCTTCGACATCAAGCGCCGATCCGACGGGGATGTAGTGCGCCACGTCCGCGATGTGGATACCAAGCTCGTAACCGATTTTCGTCCGCTTGAGCGATATCGCGTCGTCGTAGTCCTTCGCATCCGGCGGATCGATGGTGCAAATGAACTCGCCCGTGAGATCCATGCGCATATCGAGTGCTTCGATACCACCCTTTTCATAGGCTTCCATCTCAGCGTCAAACCGGGCGGTCGCTTCGCGTGCTTGATTCACACACTCTTCTGGGAACTCGTTGCTTGGCAGCGAATACCCAGCGATGACCGCCTGTGTTTCGACATCGGGCAGCCCCGCTTCGCCGAGCACTTTGGTGATGACGCCGTGCCCGAGTCTCCCGTTTTCGGGATAGTCGACCATTTCGACAACGACCTTGTCACCGTTCTTCACGTTCTTGGAGTCGGCATCGCGGATCACAATCGGGTCGGTCAGTTCGCGCCCGTCGGGGAAGACCAGCCATCGGCCGTCGCGTTTTTCGATCTCGCCGGTAAAGTTCGCGCGCTTGCGTTTGACGATCTCGACGACCTCGCCCTGATACTGCCGCTCGAGCGTACCTTGGCGTTTCTCGCGGCGCTTGTCGCGTTCAAAAGAAACGACGACGGTATCGCCAGAGAGCGCTCCCATCGTGGCTTGAGGTGGGACGAAGATATCAGATCCATGCGTCGCGCCGGTCGGCTGGACGAATCCAACTCCAGACATGGTGCCTCTGAAAATGCCTTCGATCTCGCCGTGGTCGGGGCGGAACGGAAGCTGAATCTTGCCCGAGTCGTCAAGGTCAACAACGCCCTCAGCCGCCAGTTCGCGCACAGCCTTGCCAAAGTCATCGACGTCGTCGATCTTCAGTTCTTTCGCCACCACAGGCAGGTGCTGGGGTTTGTAGTCGTTGGATGAGATGTAGGAAAGCAATCGATCGCGGTACCGCAAAGCCATATTTTTCAATCCGTTTCTTGTGTGTGTAGCAGATGCAGCTCGTCATCAGAGCCGATCGGCGTAGGTCTTCAAAGCATCTTCAAAGGGCATCGGGTCAAAGCCGAGGTCGGCACGAGCGAATGTGCATTGCGATACGCTCGGCTCCATCGCCATCCGAGCCATCCCCTCATCGAAGGGGAGCAGCCCGCCAAGGCCGATCGCGCCCGCGATCTTGGCTTGCAAGACTGCAAGCTTGCCCGGCACTCCGAGTATCGGCCGTGATTTGCTGTTGGGCACCAGTTTCTTAAACGTCCGCAGCAGGTCGTCGAACGGGATTTCATCCGGCCCGGCAATGTCGTAGGTCTTCCCGATGGCCGCGTCCGTATCGAGCGCGTCGCAGAACATCTTCGAGACGTCCTCCACCCGGCACGGGGCGGTCGCGGCTCCATGACCGAAGGGCAACCACCCACCAGTGAAGTAGGGAACGAATAGAAATGGGGCTGCCTTCCCCCGCACCCAGTCCCGCACCATGTGTGTGAACTCGCCGTCCGGCCCGTGGATCAGCCCCGGTCGAAAGATGGTCCAGCGAAGCTTTGAACCTTCGACCGCCCGCTCGCCCTGGCGTTTGGTCTGTTGGTATGGAATCGTCGCGCCATCTCGAACTCCCAAAGCCGACATCTGCACGTGTCGGATGGGTTCGCCGCGTTCATCGGATCTCTTCTCGCCCGCGTGGATCACCCGGCGGGTTGCCTCGGCGTGCATGTTCTCAAACGTTTGTTGCCCACCAGCTTCGCGGATAATGCCCACGAGATGAATACATGCATCCGCGCCGGACATCAGATGATCCAGCGATTCACGATCAAGCACACCACCTTGGATAACTTCGAGACCTGTGCCCGCGGGTAAGACCCGCTTTGCCTTTTCTTCGGTCCGGGCCAAAGCGCGGACATGCCAGCCTCGGATCAGCAGCTCGCGGACGATCTCTCGGCCCACGAACCCGGTAGCTCCGGTGACAGCGACGGTTCGATGATGTTGTGTTTCTTCGGGCACTCACCATACTAAGGACCGAAGAATGGCAAACCCCCGATTCATGCCGCGGAAGAAGCCGGGGACTGTTAGGATCGGGTCATGGCATTAGAAGCACACAAGGTCGGTGTGGTCTATCCCGGCGGACGCCGAGCGATCGATGGCGTCTCTGCGGTGCTGAATCCGGGACAGATTACCGTCGTGGTGGGGCCCAACGGCTCGGGCAAGAGCACCCTGCTCCGGGCACTCGCGGGCGTTCGTTCGCCAGAGAACGGAACAATCACGCTCGACGGTGCACCCATCTCTGGCGTTCCTCATAAGGAACGCGCCCGCCGACTCGCGTTGGTCGCGCAGCATCCCAGCGTCGCGTTCGGATATCCAGTCAGCCGGGTCATCGCGTTTGGGGCTGAGGGCTCGGGTGCCGGGCAGACAGCGGTCGACCGCGCGATCGAGCGGTTCATGCTCGGTGACGTGCTTGATGCTCCCTTCGACGAACTGAGCGTCGGCCAACGCCAACGTGTCTCGCTCGCCCGCGCTTGGGCTCAGATAGATGCCCAGGCCGAGAGTTACTTCTTGGCCGACGAGCCGATCAGCGCCATGGATCCCAAGCACGCAGCAGCGACGCTGGCGGCGCTCTCCGAGCTCGCCGAGCGGGGCGTTGGGGTGGTCGTCGTGTTGCACGATCTGTCCGCAGCTGCCCGAATCGGCGACCAATGCGTGCTGTTGAACACCGGGGGGCGACTTTCAGGGGCCGGTTCCGCCGAGGATCTGCTCACGCCGGATGTTCTTTCTGAGCTTTACGACACCCCGATTTTGCGTGCGAATCCTGTGGAAATTGGCCCGGTGCTCGGATCCCCGATGCCGTCACGTATCCAAGCGAAACCACGCGTAGAATAGTGGAACGATGCAGCAGTTCTTAAACATCATCACGAACCCGGTCACGATCTTCGTTCTCTTTGCTCTCTTTGGAGCACTGGGCCGATTTGCGAGTTGGGTCAAGGACCAGCGTGCCCGCCGAGCGGCACTTCAAGCGCGTGCCGAGCAAAAAGCCGAGTCACTCCGCACCGGCAAGCCGCTCGACCGATCTAGTTCGTCTGCTCAGGCAGAGAAGAAATCCGAAGTTTCCGAGCGCCAAGCCCGGCTTCGAGCGATGCAAGAGCAGCGTGCCGCCCAACTCCGTGAGCTTCAGCAGCGGCGGCTTGCCGAGCTCCGTGCTCGCCGTCAGGCATCTCAATCAGCCCAGTCCGGCCAGCCCATGCCGACCCAGCCCATGCCGACCCAGGGCGGCGCTTCAAGCGGATCACAAACCAGAGCCCAGCCAGGTTTTCGACCAGGGTCCCGGGCGGGATCAGCCGCTGCCGGCACCCAGCAGGCTCGGCAAGAGCCTCGCAATCTCCGGCCTGCACCCGCGCCTCCAACGCCTCGTCCTGTTCCTAGGCAGCCCGAACGGGCGATCGCGCCGAGCCCAGATCCTTCGCAGCCGCACTTTCGCCCGTATCGGCGTCCATCCGATCCGGTCGAGCGTGGTCCAACCGCACGGGAGCAGCTCTTTGGCACGCGAGAGCAGATCCGCCGTGCGATTATCGCGGCCGAGGTCCTCGGCCCGCCGCTGGCATTGCGAGACCAAGATCAGAGCTCCATCTGATTCGTAGACTGATTCGCAGAATCCAGCTAGTCCGCGTCAAAGCCGGTCGATCCCGCCCAGCGTATATACTTGTCGCATGCACCGAACCGCGACTTACGCCGGCATGTTCTCTTTGATCTTTGTGGCGGCATTGGCAGGGTGCGGCTCTTTCGATGGAGTCCCGCGAGGTACCACAAGTCTGCTTGACGTGCTTGTTCCCCAAACAAGCCCGACCGAAGCAGCAGAGATGGCGGTCGACCCCTACTCGCCCGAGCGTCGATACAAGGGCACCACGCTGCTCTCGAACGCAAACTTCGGCGGACTTCCCGTTTACCTCGAGCTCTATCTTGATGCCATCAGTGATGAAGATCCCGGCGTGCGTGCCGCGGGTGTTCGCGCATTGGGTCGGCACGGTGAACCCGAGCATGTGCCGCAGATCATCGAGCTTCTAGGTGACAGCGATCGTTTCGTGAGATTTGAAGCGGCGAGAGCACTCCAACGCGTCCACAGCGCCGATGCCGTCCCCGTTCTGCTCGAAACCATCGACGCGACCAATGAGACGGACGCCGATGTTCGAGTGGCGGCAGCGGAAGCGCTCGGGCAGTACCCCGAGTCACGCGTTGTCCAAGGTCTGATTTCTGCGCTTGCCGACGCCCGCCTTTCGGTCAACCACGCTGTCCGCGGCTCATTGATCACACTCACCGGGCAAGACTTCGGCGTTGATCGCGGCGCCTGGCTTGCATGGGTCGATCAGTCAGAGAGCCTCTTTGCGGGGCGCCAGCCGTATGTTTACCCGGCGTTTAGTCGGTCGAAGAAACCGTTCGAGTATCTTCCGTTCGTGCCGCAGCCGCCGAATGAAACCGCGTCCACCCCGGTTGGTTTGGACCCGACGCCCGGAGAGTGAGCCCAGCGATCGTCCGAGAACGCTGTTAGTTCAGATCTGAACTGGTCTCCAATCAAAGCGAGAACCGATGATTCCGGAGGCGATCACGCCGCTGGGAGCGGGCATGCGCGCGGCACGCATCGAATCAGGCAATGTCGTTGTCGATCCGTCTTATCCGGATCCAACACCCGATCCAACTGCTGAACGCGGCACGGCGATCGTGCGCGTGTCACGTGTCTTGATTACCGAAACCGACCGCAGTGTGCTCGCCGGGGTTGTTCCGCATACCGGTGTGCTCGGGCAGGCGTTCGTCGGGACAGTCGAGCGCATCGTGGGTGATGACCCTCGCAATCTTGCTGGCCGGCGCGTGGTCTCTTCGCCCGACTTGCCCGATCCGTCCAGCTCCCTCGCGCAACGCGGCTTGGGAGCGCACGATCCCGATCGGACCGTGCTCGGCGTGCGCGGGCGTGACGGTTGCCTCGCTGACCTTCTTGCCGTTCCGACGGCAGCGCTCGTGCCTGTCCCCGATGCCGTCGATGCTGACCGGGCTGTATTCGCATTGCCTCTCGCGCGTGCGCTTCATGCCGCACAAATCGTGCGGATCCCCGGGAAAACCTACGTCACGATCCTCGGCGACAATCTCCGTGCGCTTCTGGCGGCGCAGGTGCTCGCACGGCTGAACGCCTCGGTCCGTCTGCTTGGAACCATGCCCGATCGTCTGGATCGTTGTGCTCGGTGGGGTGTCAAGCATCGCCATCGAGACGAAGCGGGGCTCTGGGGAGATCAAGATATCGTGGTTGATTCCGAACGTGATGTTCGCACGTTTGAACTCGCGTGCGGCATGGTTCGGCCACGCGGGACCATCGTTTTGCTCGGAGAAACGCCCGCCGGTGAGTCTCGGTCCTCCGGCGATCTGGCGCTTGTGATCGAACGAGAAATCACGGTCATCGGCGCCCGGTGCGGCTCACTCGGTGAAGGCGTCAGCATGCTGGGGTCTGGAATGGTTGATCTAGACGGATTGATCAGCAAACGATTCAAACTCGAGGATGCCGAGAAGGCGATCCGCGCTGCCGGTGATCCCGCTTCTATCGCGGTCATCGTCGATGCCGACCGCTGATTGAAAGCACGTTCAAAACAGATCAGTCTACCACAGCACGCGGGTGCGAATGGTTTCGGGGATCGCATTGATCCGTTCGACGAAGCTCTCGCCGTCGGAAGGATCAACATCAATCACGACATAGCCAATATCTTCAAACGTACGAAGGTACTGACCTGAAACATTCACGCCAAGCTCGCCGGCTGCCCTGTGAATCTGTCCGAGCACGCCGGGCACATTGCGATGAAAGTTGAGAATACGCTGTGCCCGCATCGCTCCATCGACGCCGCCCGCTTGCGCCGGAAGATCAACTTCGGGTGTATTCACAGCGCCCATGGTCGAGCCGGTATCAACAAAGCGTTCGATCTTCTGAGCGACATCCACTGAAATGGCGCGTTGCGCTTCGACCGTACTCCCGCCGATGTGTGGCGTCAGGATCACATTGGGCAGGCCTTGCACGGGCGAGCTGAACATCTCGCCAGCCTTGGCAGGTTCGTCGGGGAAGACATCAAGTGCCGCGCCGGCAAGGTGTTTGTTCGTGATGGCGTCCGCGAGCGCGTCGAGATCGATGACGGTGCCGCGAGCGTTGTTGATCAGATAGGAGCCGGGCTTCATCTTTGCAAGCTCTGTGGCCCCGATGAGACCCTTCGTCGTTCCGGTCTCGGGTACATGCAGCGTGACCACATCAGACTCAGCAAGCAATGCATCGAGTGAATCCGATTGATTCGCGTTGCCCAACGGCAGTTTGCTGGCAACATCGTAGTAGATCACTCGCATACCCATCGCTTCAGCAAGCACGGAGATTTGCGATCCGATATGTCCATATCCAACGATGCCCAGCGTCTTGCCGCGCACTTCATGGCTGCCAATGGCGGTCTTGTGCCACTCGCCCTTATGAGCGCCCGCCGAGCGTTCCGTGACGCGCCGATGCAGGCACACAATTTCCGCGATGGTCAGCTCGGCGACCGAGCGAGTGTTTGAGAAAGGCGAGTTGAACACCGGCACGCCTGCCGCGGCTGCTGTTCCGAGCGCTACCTGATTCGTTCCGGCGCAGAAGCAGCCAACAGCGAGCAAGCGTTCGCACTGTTCGAGCACTTCAGCCGTCAGTTGCGTCTTGGAACGGATGCCCACGACGTGCGCCCGTTTGATCTCTTGGATCAACGCATCGCCTTCAAGAGCGCCCTTATGGGTGCGGATCGAGAAGCCGGCCTGCTCCAGTTCCGCCACGCCGTCGGAGTGGATGGACTCAAAGAGCACGATTTCGATCTTGTTCTTCGGGAAAGAAGTTTTCATGGAGTCGGTTCCAGTTGTGATTCGATCGTTGGCTGATCAGCGGGGTTGGGTGCATCGGCTTGCGGTGAGTTCAGCGTGACCACGCCGCTTGCGATCAACCCGCCGAGCACGATCGCGAGGGCGATTCGGTAATACCCAAACACCGCGAGCCCGTGCTTGTTGAGAAAGCCAACCAGCCATCGGACCGCGAACGCTGCGGACACGGTCGCGGCGACTAAGCCAACGACGATCGGCGTCCAGCCGATGACTTCAAACATGTTCGGCCCGCCGCCGGTCATGGTCTTGTAGATCGAGTAAACACAGGCTCCACCAAGTGTTGGAAGCCCAAGCAGGAAGCTGAACTCGGCAGCCCGGCGCGGATGCAACCCGACCAGCACGCCGCCCGCGATCGTCATCATCGACCGCGACGTGCCCGGCACCATCGCGATGCACTGCAAGAAACCGATCGACAGCGCCTGCCCCATAGAGATCTCGTGCAGGTCTGGACCTAGCTCGTTTTGGTTGGCATCTGCCCCGCGGTGCTGCTTGAGTCGTTTCTTATCGAGCACGATCATGAACACGCCGCCCAACGCGAGCATCGTCAAAACGCTGGGCGTGTTGAAAAGCTTGTCTTCGATGAAGTCATTTAACAGGACGCCAAGCACGGCCGCGGGCAGGAACGCAACGATGATCCTGATCGCCAGCGCGAGCCCCGCCGCGTCCTTGCCGATCAATCCTTTGCACATGCTAAGAACACGTGGGAAGTAGAGCCCGAGCACGGCGAGGATGGCGCCGCCTTGGATCACTATGTTGAACGTGTCGACCGCGGTCTTCTGCGTTTCTGTCTCGTCTAGCCCCATCAACGCCGACGCGATGATCAGGTGCCCGGTCGAGGAGATCGGGAGATACTCGGTAATGCCTTCGACAAGACCGAGGATCAGTGCCTGGAGGTTGTTCATCGCGTCCATGTTGGGGTTGGTCCGGTTTTGAAATCGAGTGTGAGAAAGCAGGTTCGGCGTGACGAGGGTAGCCTCCCACAGATGATCGGCCGATTCACCCCCATCCATGACCCGCAAGACCCAAGGGTTGATCCCTATCGCAATCAAAAAGATGCTTGGCTGCGGGCTGCCCACAATGTTGACTCGGGGGCGTCTGAGTCTGGCACCGGCATGACGGGCGGCCGATTCATGGCCGAGGGCTCGCTGGTGGTCGAGCACCTGCTCGCTTCGGAGTACCAGACGGAGTCCCTGTTGGTCTCCGAGCACCGTCTGCAGTCGCTCGACGGCCTTCTTCAGAAGGTTCATGCGGACATCCCGATCTACACAAGCCCAAGATCGGTCTTGGAATCGATCGTTGGATTCGATGTTCATCGTGGCCTGCTCGCGTGCGGCATGCGAGGCCAGGAACGCGAGTTCATTGACGTTGCCAGGTCATCCCGGGCGTTGGTGGTCTTGGAGGGTCTCTCGAACCATGACAACATCGGATCGGTCTTTCGGTCTGCCGCTGTTCTTGCTGGGCGGGGCATCGGGGTGCTGCTCAGCCCAGGCTGCTGCGATCCGCTCTACCGAAAATCTCTGAGGGTCTCGATGGGGCACGCACTCACGATCCCATTTGCGACGGTGCACGACTGGCCGGGCGGGCTCGGGCAGCTCCGCGAGCTCGGGTTTGATTTGCTCGCGATGGACCCCAGGCCGGGAGCCGAGCTGATCGAAGAAATCGAAGCGCCCGCAATGCCGGCGCTGGTCTTTGGCGCCGAAGGCCCAGGCTTAACCGCGGGCGTACGGATTTTGATAGGTAAATCAGTGGTGATTCAACAGGCATCTGGGGTCGATTCTCTGAATATTGCGGTCGCGGCGGCGGTTGCTCTGCACAGAATCATCCGACCCTCAATCGATCCTGGCGAAACAGACGCCAATGGTCAGATCAAGACCCAGCTTTAGGAGAACCCCATGTCCGCGATCTTTTCTGCAATCATTGCGATGCTGACCATGATGTCACTCGTTGGTACCACCCATACGGCGTCGGAGGCTGCCCCGGCCGTCGAGCCGATCGAGGTGGATGCCACGGCGTACAACAGCGCCAACTGGCCGACGCACAACCGCAGCGGGCTTAACGCCAAGAACGTGCAAGGCAAAGAGCTCGAGATTCAGCTCGGCAGCGAGACCTGGTTGACCGCGAAGAAGAACATCGAGGGCAAGGTGCTTGTGCTCGACTTCTGGGCGGTCTGGTGCCCGCCTTGCCGGGCGGCCGAGCCGAAGTTCCACGCCCTTCAGAAGGCCCACACCGACAAGCTTGAAATCATCGCGATCTCCGGCCAAGGTGAAGACCAAGACACCGTCGAGTCATACATCGGCAAAAAGACCGACCTCAACTACACCCACCTGTTCGACCAAGAGCAGCGGATTTACAAGTCGCTCCAGATCCGGGCGATCCCCCACGTGGTGATCCTCTCAACCGACGGCGTGGTCCGTTGGCAAGGCAACCCCCACCAGAAGGCGTTCAAGCAAGCTCTCGAGCAGGTCATCGAAAACGACCCGTTGATCCAAGCGAAGTTCGCAGGCTGATTCACAGGCTTAAACACACGCAAACTCGGCAACCGCCCATCCCCTCCCGTGGATGGGCGGTTGTTTTTCCATATACAACCTGAGGTCAGGCTTTCCGAACACCCCGTTTTCGGTCATAATAAACCGAACCAACTCGAATCAACACCATGTAAGGAACCGTGATGCCAACTCGAACCAGCCCCGCCCCCCGTCGACTCATCACTCTCACGGGCTTTGCGTTGGCCTGTGTTCCGTTGCTGGCAATGGGCCCCAAAATCTCGCGCGAAGGCGACGGCCCGCACCGTGACAAAATGTCGCTGCTCGAATCCGCGCCGTTCCCGATCGAAGCCATGGCTGACTTGACCGAGTGGATCGGCGAACCCGTCAGCGCCGACGTGTTCACGTCCGGAGAAGTGATTGCGATCGCGTTCATCGACAGCGGCAATGGTGCATCGATGACCATGCTCAACTCACTCACGCGCATGAAGCGGCAACGCGGAGACAGGGGTCTCACCGTCTTCGCGGTGCACGGCGAAGAGAACTGGGACAAGATCGCAGGGCTTGCCGAGGACAATCGTGTCCGCATCCCGGTGCTGAAGGACGATGGTTCGTTCGCTGAAGCGCTCGGAGTTGACGATGATCCGGATGTGTACCTGATCGATCGATCTGGCTTGCTGCGTTATGCCGACATTCATAGTCGGTCGGTCGATGTGGGTGTCGCGGCGCTGCTCCGCGAGACTCCAGAAATCGCGGCCAAGAACGCCGCCAAAGAAGCCCAGATCCGTCAAATCGCGATGGAAGAAGACGGACCGGCAGAAGAGCGTCGGACCGGCACGGGCAACGCGACGAAAGCAGACCCGGCTGATTACGCATCGGCGCGCTGGCCTGAGCACAACAAGGGCTCGATCAATGCGACTAGTTTTCAGGGTAAGCAACTCCCCGTCCGTCTCGGCGGCGAGACTTGGTTGACCGATCGCCAGGAGCTGTCGGGAAAGGTCATTGTGCTCGATTTCTGGGCGACTTGGTGCGGCCCGTGCCGCCGCGTCATGCCCACGCTTGATCAGTTGCAGACCAGAAACCAGAACGACTTGGCCATCCTCGGCGTTGGCGGGCAGAGCGAAAGCATGAGCACCGTTCGGAGCTACCTCGCGTCCAATAAACACGCCTATGGACAGTTGTACGATGCCCGTCAGCGGATCTATGGAGCGATGAACGTTCGTGCGATCCCGCACGCGGTCATCATCTCGACAGATGGCGTCATCCGCTGGCAGGGCAATCCGCTTGACTCGAAGTTCCGTCCGGCGCTCGAGCAGGTTCTGCGTGTCGATCCAGGTATCTCGCGGAATCAAAGCGAGGAAGAATCGGACGGGTGATCGATCGGTCTCGCGACACTGACAAAGATCAGTCGTGAAAAACAAGCCCAAACAAGAGCGTGTGACGAACCCGGTGCGATCCGCCGCGTCGGGAATCGGTGCGGATCCGTTGGGTCAGATCGTGCTCGTTGAGCCGGAGATTCCAAACAACACTGGCTCGATTGCGCGCACGTGCGTTGGGTTCGGGCTCGGTCTGCACTTGGTGCACCCGCTCGGGTTTGATATTGACGAGAAGGCGTGCCGTCGTGCGGGGCTTGACTACTGGCCGAGGGTGCGACTGACCGAGCACGCCGATGTTCATGCGTACCAGTCGACGATGAGATCATCGCCGAGCTTCTGGTTGTTTTCAGCCCGCGCTTCCCGGTCATTGCTGGATGTGGAGTTTTCGCCCGGCGATCATTTGGTCTTCGGGAGAGAGAGTGCCGGGCTGCCTGAAGCGATGACCAGTGTCCATCCGGATCGGTGCGTGTCGATCCCGCTGGCACCGGGCGAGCGTTCGCTGAACGTTTCGAATGCCGCTGCGATCGTCGCCTTTGAGTTTGTTCGGTCAATGGTTGGGCAGGGCCTTGCCGGGCTTGATCCCGAGGGGCGTTTGTGCAATTCCTCGATGATTTAGCTTGTAATTGTCTGGTTTTTGAGCCTCTAAAGGCAATTTGCAGCGGTCTCTTGATCACAAGCGAACAGAAAAGTCGGGGCAGCCGTATATCTGGTGTCCGGGAGGCTTTGGTCGGCCAATCGGACAGATTTGGTTCATCTCTCCTCTCTCCAGAACAGTGTGCCGTCGTACTTCGGCGGTACACTGTTTTTTATTGGGCAGTTTGTGTCCAAGAGATCAGCGCCCGAGTCGCTGTGGGAGGATGCATTGGATCGGAAAACACTGAGATTCAGTTCGACTCGTGTTGCGACAGCGTGGGTTGTCGGTGTGGTGTTCTGTGTTTTTGCAGCGACTGGTTGCCAGAAAACAGTGCTCCGACCCGATGACGTCCGTTCTCCCTATGACCGGTATGAACGGTCGCGTGCTGAGCGTGCTGAGCCGTTTTTGTTCGATGCGTTCGGACGACGGACACCGAACCTTCGAGGGCGATTGGTTCAGCCAGCGGAGTGACGGTTCGTGCGCTGTCGCGGGGGAAGGATGGTCCGTTTTGATGAGACTCTTTGCGTTTGTTCGGTCTTCGCGCGGGACAATCGGCGTGATCGGCGCAGCCCTCGAAAATGAGATGGGCCGATGACAACGAATGTGCAAGAAAAGCGCGGGCTTGTCCCGATTGAATAAGATACTCTCGTTGCCTCGAGACATAGAGCGACTTTCCAGTTCAGAGCTCCTGAAAAATGCCAACCATTCGCACCAACCAGCTTCCCCGGTCCCGCGCTCGCACGCGGACGGTTTGGATTGCGCTGGGAGCCGCGATGACGGTGGGCGTTGGTCTTCTTTCGTTGCTGGATCCGGGCTCTCCCGCCCGCAGTGGAGGCGTCTCGCTGTCCCCGCTGATGGCAACCGGGGCGACTCGTGGCGTCGAGGCGGTATTTGGCACGACCGAGCCGATCGAAGATCGCCGTTGGACATCGATCGTCGTGGTGCATTCTGGCTCGCCTGTTGGCTCCCCAGCGTCTGTCGAGGCCGATCACAAGGCGATCGGGTATGAGGGCTTGGGCTTTCACTTCGTGGTCGGGAATGGCACGGGGATGTCCGAGGGGCAAATCCACGTTGGGTACCGCTGGATGGAACAGCGTGATGGTGCCGAGCTTGCCGGAATGAACGGATCGTCCAAAGGAATCATTGAGGTTTGCCTCGTTGGAGATGGGGATCGTCGTCCATTCGGCGAGGAGCAGCTCTATCGGGCGGCCCAGTTGATCGCAGCACTTTCGGATCGGTTGGGTATTCCTGACTCCGAGATCAGTCTTCACAAGGACTTAGGGCAGACTTCAAGCCCGGGGCGATATTTTCCTCGACAAGCTTTTAGAGAACTGCTCGATTCGATGCGCTAATCTTGACTCCCACCAGGGCGCCCCTCCCAGCGTGCTCTCGGGCCCGATTACAACGGCTGGCAGCGTTGTGTGCGGGTGATGTGGTCGATCTGCCGTTCAACTGGGAGAAGCGGTTCGCTTTGCCTGCAACCCGGGACCGATCGGTCCGAATGAGTCCTTGCGAGAGCGTCTGCTCTGGGGTACGGGCCGGGGATGCATGGGAAACTACCGATGGTCGCTATGACGGATGAACTGCCGGATATTCAGCCAGCGCACAAGAAGGGCGACACCGTCGAGGGTTATCGCGTGCTCTCCGAGGTTGGCCGCGGGGCCGCATCGGTGATCTACCTCGTGCAGGAACCCAAGACCAAGCAAATCTGGGCCCTCAAGCACGTCCAGAAGCGCAACGCCAAAGAACAGCGTTTCCTCGACCAAGCCGAGATGGAACAGAAGATCGCCAGCTCGATCAAGGATCCTGCGATCCGTGCGATCCCAAAGCTGATCAAGAAGGGCTCGCTGCTGAACACGCGCGAGTTGTACTTGGTGATGGAGTTTGTCGACGGCGTTTCACTGCATGAAGAGATTCCGGATCAGCTGGATCAGATCGTCGACATCTTTCACCAAACTGCCCACGGCATCGCGCTCATGCATGATGCGGGGTATGTCCATGCCGACATGAAACCGCACAACGTCATCATCGCGCATGATTTCGATGGTGGTCTGAACGCCAAGGTCATCGATCTCGGTCAGTCTTGCAAAATCGGAACGGTCAAGGAACGCATCCAAGGGACGCCAGACTACATCGCGCCCGAGCAGGTTCGTCGGGGGGCGATCACGCCCCGCACCGACATCTATAACTTCGGCGCCACGATGTATTGGGTGTTGACTGGCAAGAACATTCCCACAGCGATGGGACTCAAAAACGATTCGCTTACGAGTTCGATTGACGAGAGCAAGATCGAAGCTCCAACGCCCGTGCGTGAGATCAATCCCTTGGTGTCCGAGCGTCTTGAGACGCTGATCAATGAGTGCATCAGGATCCGTCCTGAGGATCGACCCGAGTCGATGCATTCGGTCGCGGATCGTTTAGATCTGATCTTGGGCATCACTCGGGCGGCGGCAGCAGAGGGTGCCGCACCGGCGGCCGCGGAAGATGACGCTTGAACCGCGACTTGGTGCTGACCAGTCCATCACCGCTCTCGCTGCGGCTGAAATCTTGCGCGCTGGCGCCGACGCGAATCTTTCAGCGTCTTGCCGAATCGGTTCGATCGATCTGATTCGAGCGCCCGGACGCTTGATCGCGACCGGCGATGTTCACGACAATCCCGTGAGTTTGTCCCGTTTGATCGCTGAAGCCGGGCTTGATCAAGATTCGCCGAATGATCCGTCCCATCTGGTGTTGCATGAGCTCATCCATTCGCCCACGCTTTCGCCCGATGGCTTGGATTGGTCGCACCGGGCATTGATCAGGGTTGCTCAACTTAAAGCAGCGCATCCCGAGCATGTCCATGTGTTGCTGGCAAACCACGAGTTGGCGCAAGCAACGGGATCCGACATTCGCAAGAATGGCGTTCGATTGGTTGAAGCGTTTGATCGTGGGTTGAAAAAAGCCTTTGGCCGGCAAACCGAGAAGGTGCGGGACGCGATACGAGCGTTTGTGCGTTCGATGCCGATTGCGTTGCGATGCCAGTGTCCTTCGGGTGATGTGTTGTGCGCGCATTCCCTGCCCGGCCCTGGCATGATGGGGCGGTTCGATCCGTCGATTCTGTCGAGGCCGATGCGTCCAAGCGATTACGACTTCGGCGGCGGCTCTGCATACGCGATGGTCTGGGGGCGCGGGTACGACCATGAACAACTCGAAGACCTCACCGAGCGGTGGGGGGTCAACTTGTTCATCCTCGGGCACGAACACGCGCCCAACGGCTACGCGCTCATCGAGCCCAACGCGATCGTGCTCAACAGCGATCACGATCGGGGCGTGTTTTTGCCGGTCGATTTGTCAGATGTGCCGCGTCTGAGTGAATGCCCGGGCATGGTGGTGCCGTTGCTGCCTCAGTGATCGACGCCAGATCGTTTGGGATGGATCGCGTGAGAGTCATCGAGTCCGTAGGCAGCGGGGTCAAGGTATTTACCGTGATGATGCGCTGGCTTGTCTTGTTCGATGATGATCGGGTTCGCAAGCGATGATGGATCTTGGCGGACGCCGGTGATTTCCCAACTGACGCGTGCATGGGGTTTGCCGCCCGCGATCGCGAACGAGTTGGCTGAGACCTCGGATGAGATGTAGAGGTTGGGCATCGGTGTGCCGATCGCGGTGAGCTGGTAGCGGAAGGTGCGGTTGAGTGCTTCAAAGTAGTGTGGCAGTTCGACGCTGGCATTGCCGTTGTTGTCGAGGGTGATGACGCCGTTGTAGATGTTCATCATGTCGGGCGATTCGACGAAGGAGTGGCTGAGGTACTTGGTTTCTGGTTCGAGCGGGTGATCGATTTTGAACGAGCCGGAGGATTTGGAGAGGGTGCCGAGCACGTGGACATCGCCCTGGAAGAAGCCCGCCCAGTTGGTGCCCGCGCCGACGGCCGAGCCATAGATACCGATGCCAGTCGATGCGGAGGATCCGGACTGTGCGGTGCCCCGGACGCCGAAGGCTTCTCGCCCGCCGCCGCTGGCGGGTGCTTGACCGGAGCCGGAGACACCTACGATGAAGTCGGCGGCGGTGCTGAACGAACCCGCGAAGCCCTGCACGCCGATGCGTGTGAGACCCTCGCCGAAACCCGGCGAAGTTGAGATGCCTTGGACGCCGACGCGTCCGCCCGTGCCGCGGATCGCGGTGCCCGCGCCGTCGATGGCGGTGTTGAAAGCGTCCACGGCGAAGTCGTCCGTGCCGAGCGAAACTTCTGTATCTGAAGTCAGGTGCGTCGCGAACATGCCCACGCCGCTGGTGCTGGCGCCGTAGATGCCGGTGCCCGAGAAGCTGAATCCGTACACCCCGCGCCCTGCTGGTGTGTTGCCGTAGACGCCCCAACCGGTGCCGGCCTGCGTGCCGAACACACCAATGCCGGAGCCGGTAGTGCTGTTGTTGATGCCGCGCACGCCTGCGGAGAGTCCACCGGGCGACGATGAGGTGATCTCGCCGACAATGCCCGTAGCGCTGGATGAGTTTGATGTGGAAGAGCCACGCACACCGGGGGTGGTGCCGGTCGTGCTGGCGTGCCGGCCGAGGATCGCGGTGCCCGTCGATGACGTCGAGACGATTTCAAAGACTGTTGTTGATGAATCGACGATCGAGAATGGAGTTTCGAGTGTGCCGGCGGCGTTCGCGCGGACGGCGTTCTGGGCGCGCGGCGTGTCGCGCAGGCGGATGCGCGGCGACAAGATGGTGCCCTCGATGTTGATGGCCATCCAGCGGCTGCCGTCGTTGAGGAGATTGCTTGGGAAGTCGATCTCGGCGGTAAACACGCCGTCGACGACTTGGACGTTGCTGACGGAATCGACGGCCAACGCGAAGCCGCCGGTGGCCGAGCTGGTGAGTTGGAAGGTCATGTCGAACGAGCCGTTGGCGGGCTGCCCGTTCTGCACTAGGCGTCCTTGGTACGTGAACGGCGCGGCGTGGGCGGCGGCGCTCAGAAACGAGGTGCTCAGCAATGCGGCGAGCGGCAGCCGGTGGCAAAGCACGTTCCGGATCGATCGAGTCGGCATGATGGTCCCCTCCCGAGGAAACTGTGGGCGAAACGGCGAGCGTACCAGAACGCCGCGTCTGGTCCTAGTTCCGATTCCGAGACCAAATCGTGGCGTTGCCGCTCAACCAGAACCGCGTTGGCTGGTAGGCTGGGGGGTATGGAGACCCAGGCGGGCTATCTCGACCCCACGTGCCCGCGGTGCGGGTATGACCAGTCGGGTGAGGCCGCGACGTGGGAGAAGGTGTGCCCGATCGAGGGGACCTGCCCAGAGTGCGGGCATGGGTTTGGGTGGGCGGATTTGTATAACCCGAGCCGGCAGGATGTTGTGTGGTCCGTCGAGTCGGGTGAGACGCGTCTGGCGCGACTGCTGAAGACGCCGGGCATGGCGGCGCGGATGGTGCTTCCGTGGGTGTATTGGAAGCGAGCGGGCGTGGATATGCCGCTGCGGATCGGGCGGCTGTGGAGTTGGCTGGTGTGGGTCACTTTGGCGTTTCAGGCGATCGCGTGGCCGTTCGTATTCCTTGGGCTTGGGTTGATCACGCTCGGCAACTGGCCTCCGACTCTGGGTGATATTGGGGATGTGTTCGAAGTCCTGACGTTTGCGGAACTCGCGGGGCTTGCCGTCGATGGGATTGGCTGGCCGATCATGGGTGTCGGGCCAGACTGGTCCGGGCCTAGGTTCTCGCTGTATGTACTCAACATTGGTGCTGGCGTTGTGCTGCGGTTTGTATTCGGTATGTGCGTGACATGGTGTGTGGTTCTGTTTGCGATCCCGGCGACGCGCCGTTTGGTCAAGCTCCGTCCCGCTCACATCGCGCGGGCGGCATTGCTTCAACTGTCGATCTTGATCCCCCTTTACATGATGATTCGCGTGGGGCTACTGATAGAGCACTTCAGTTTCGGAACTCTCGTCCGATCCATCATCATGTATGTGACACTTGGCGCTGTTTTCTGGGCGGTCATTTGGTGGGTGTCTGCGTTGAGAGTTGGCTGGAACATCCGGTCCTGGGTGTTGGTGGTGCTTGGAACCCTTGCGGCCCTGCTTGGTGGCTTGGTCGCGATCTTCATCGAAGACTCGCT
>JBGCEB010000095.1:0-9928 GCA_045106075.1 Phycisphaerales bacterium | reverse complement strand
TGAGCAGGGTCTTGAGAAACCCCCCCATGACCGACCATGTGATCAGGATGGTCGCAACGGACAGCAGCACCGCCGCCATCGCGAGCAACGGCATGAGCTTACTGGTGAGATAACGCCGGGTCAGGAGGGCTTGATACACGTACCGATGGTAGCGAGAGCCCTGCCTCAGAGTTGCAACCTAGCACGAACCATTCCGATTTAAGGACAGCCCAGGTTGTAAAAAGAGATGTAGGCAGCAACATCAAAGAAGTTCAGCACGCCGAACGGCTCAGCAAGATCGGCGCTCGGTTGTTGCTGAACGTAAAGATCAACGAAATGCGATACATCAAAGAAGTTTAAGACGCCAAATGGGCTTGCCATATCAGCGACCTGGCAAGCCGGATCGAATCGAAGCTCTGGGGCGCCAAAGAACGCCTCACCCGAGGCGAATGTCTCCACATAACTCTGGGAACTGGAGTTTTGTTCGCTCGCGGAGATCATCAAGGTCACCGAATCATCGGATTCGGTGAGCAACAACGCAGACAACTCAGGCAAATCGATCGAGATCGAGGCATCAACCGATCGGTCCTTCGGATCGACGGAAAACTCAGCGAGTAACACGGTTCTCGATGCTTCAAAGTCTGATGCACTCGTGACCACGTTCGCGGGAGCTGTCTCCCAGAAAATCTGATCTTCTGACCAGCCCTCTGCGATATCACCATCGAGTAAACCAAACAGCCGGAAGTCGACAGGATCCTCAGGAAGCTTGGGCTCTGAGTTTCTTGGCTCGGCGAATGTAAGCACAAGGCTGGGCGAACCGGCCACGCCTACATCAACAACCGAGAGATCAAATCGCAGGTACACCTTTCTCGAAAAATCATCCCCACCGGGCACCGCGTTCTTTATCTCGAGCCGCGGGCGTTGGCCTTCCGGCCCATTGACCGAAGGGCTGACCCAACAGTCGTCAACCGGAAAAACCACGACGTCCGCTCTGGCCACGCCTGAAGCCGCCGCACAAATACACGAGATCGTTGTCAAATTCATTCTATTGTTCACCTTATAAAAGATGTTCCCGAAAGTTGGTACCTGATCAGAGCTGGTCAGCTGCATCCTGTTCTGTTTCGCGTCCCCCGGCACTACCATCGCCGGTGCTCGCCACCCCCCTCCAACTCCGCACGCCTAGCGGCTCGGTCCAACTCGAGTCCAACCTCCTCCTCGCGCCCATCGCAGGCTGGTGTGAACTCGCCTGGCGGATCACCGCCCGCTCCTGCGGCGGGGTCGGGCTCGCCTGCACCGACCTCCTCTCCCCCACCGGCCTGATCTGCGGCTCGGAAGCCTCGTACGACCTCGCACGCACCCACGACCTCGACCAGCCGATCTGCATGCAGCTCTACGGCGGCGATCCGCAGATCCTCGCCGACGGCGCACGGTGGTGCGCCGATCACGGCGCGACCGTCGTCGACATCAACATGGGATGCCCCGTCGACAAAGTCTGCAAGAAGGACGGCGGCAGCAAACTCATGTGCAACGTGCCCAACACGTTTAAAATATTCGAAGCTGTCCGCGCAGCATTGCCCGAATCCATCCCGCTGACCGCCAAGATGCGGCTGGGCTGGGATGAGCCAGCATACGAACAGGGCGTCGCCGAACAACTCGCTGTCGGCCTGTGCGAACGAGGCGCGGCACTCATCACCGTTCACGGCCGAACGACTGAACAACGCTTCAAAGGACAATGCCGACGTGACGGAATCAAACGTGTCGTCGCAGCCGTCGCGGAAGCGACCGGAGCGTACAACGGCGTCCCCACCGGCGGCGTCCCCGTCATCGGTAACGGCGATATCAAGCAACCCCAAGACGTCATCGACATGATGCACGAGACCGGCTGCGCCGGCGTCATGATCGGACGCGGGTCTTTCGGCAACCCATGGATCTTCCGCGAAGCGTGGGCGCTCCAACAAGGCACCGATCCCGATACGGTCACCCCCACCGACGACGAACGCCTTGACACCATTCGGGCGTACTTTGATCGCATGATCGAGTTCAGAAACGAGCACCACGCGATGCACGTGATCCGCCAGAAGATCAGCTGGCTGGGCAAGACAATCAACCACGGGCACTGCCGCCAGCTGAAGGACGACGTCCGGACCGCCAAGGGCCCCGCCGAGGTCCACGCCGCGATTGAAAAATGGCAGGCAGGTCGGCCTGATCGAGTTGAGGACACAGCGAAGAGTGTCATCTCGGATCAGGCCGACTCGAATCCGTAAAATAGCTTTCAGGTGAACAAGTCGAATCAGCCGCTTATAACGCTGTGAAACTCGGTACGCGGCACCGGCTCTAGAAAGCGGTCCGTCCCCCTCGCAGCCGATGGAATCGGCAACCTGATGAAAGCTCTCGTCGACATCTTGCAAGACTGCCACAGCAACCTGACCCTCGACTCTTGCGGGATCGCGTCAGGACCATCGCCCGACAACGCCGGGTGCCCATAACTCAACGCCGGAACCAAAACAATCGAAACCGAACGATTCCTTATGGCGTATCGCATTCTGTCGCGCAGGTTCTCTGCGTGACTGATCCGCGGACTCACGTCCCGATATCCGAGAACAGTCTCTATAGGAGCCCTCAGATGCGTCCCATCCACGCTTTGGCTGTTGTTTCGATTCTGCTCGCCGTCGGCACCCAAGCAGCCGCTCAGCAAGTCGATGCCCCACACCTATCCCAAGACTGCTCCCATGCCCACCATCCGACCATGCCCGGCGTCGAGCTCGCCCACGCGTGCTGGCCCACCGCCGATGGCACGCTCACCGGTGTTCGCATCCCCGTCCAAACGCTCGACGAGGAAACCGTCGCCCTCCGCGAGCACCTCGCCGATCGCAACCTGCTCCGAGGCAGCGTCCCCGAACGCATCGACATCGTTTTCGTCGGCGATGGATACACCGCGGCTGAGCAAGCGCTCTTTCAAAGTGACGTCGACAACATCGAAGCTGACCTCTTCCGCTACGAACCATTCATTACGTACGAGCCTTTTTTCCGCATTCAACGCGTCGAGGTCATTTCGAACGACTCGGGCGTCGACAACGATCCGACTCAGGGCATCGATCGCGACACCGCGCTCAACATGGCATTCTGGTGCGGCGGCACCGAGCGGGCGCTGTGCGTCAGTGTCAATCGTGCTCTCAACGCTGCTGGCAACGGAGTTTCCACCGACGTTGATCAAGTCGTCGCGATCGCCAACACCACCAAGTACGGCGGCGTCGGATACCCATCCTCGAACGCTTGCACATCATCGGGCAGAAACTCCGCTGCGACTGAGATCGTGATTCACGAACTCGGACACTCACTGGGAAACCTCGCCGATGAATACACCTACGGCGGCGCAACCACCTACACCGGCGGCGAGCTGGGCCCGGCTGACGTGTCGATCTTCAACGAAGCGCAGCAGGTCGCTCAACAACGCAAGTGGTACCGCTGGATGGGTTTCAACCTGCCCGGCGTGTTCGACGGGCCCACCGGCACCTACGAGGGCGGAAACTACTCCCAGTTTGGTGTCTACCGCCCCAGCAACAACTCGATGATGCGATCACTTGGACGCCGCTTTAACGCACCCAGCGCCGAAGAACTCATCAAAGAGTTTTACCGGGAAGTCCGCCCGATCGAAGACGCCACTCCAGCAGCAACCGAACTGACTGAGACCGACTCGATCTTCTGCGTACCGGTCCAACCCATCGGGCATGATCTCACGATCGACTGGACGGTTGATGGGCAGCCAATCCCCGCGGCTGCCAATCAGACCACGCTCGATCTGGCAACCCTCGGGCTCGATAGCAGCGAGCACATCATCGCTGCGACCGTGATCGATCCGACCGAGTTTGTCCGTGACCCCGCAATCCGCGACGGATTTCTGACCCAAACGATGGAGTGGATCGTCAACCGGTGCGACTCACCGGCCGACCTCAACGAAGACGGGCAGCTCACATTCGTCGATATCGCCGGTTTCATCGACCTCTATCTGGCATCGCAAACACTGGCCGACTTTGACGGAAACGGGCTGTACAACTTCTTCGATTTCCAAGCATACATCGCCGAGTTCACCAATCCGTGTGGCGGCGTCTGATTAGTCTTCCCCAGGACCGCATCCAGCCCGAAAAAACTTCGAACTCCTACGCGAGTTCACGAATCTACACTGGAACGGGGCCCACGAACCCGTTTCAATAGACGGCGCACCCTCCTTCGGGAGGGTTGCGTCGGAGCTGGAGAAGGCGCAGGAGAAGCATGAAACACCAAATCTCGGCAATGGCGGCCGCTCTCATCGCACTCAACGCAGGCTCTTTACATGCGGCTGATCTCGGGTCGCCTGCACCCAAGCCCGCCTCGAACCACGTTTCGATCGAAATGCTCGCGGCATCCGCCGGAACGCCCGACGTCCGGCTACTGGTCGAACATCCCGAATCCACGACCTCCACGGCCAGCCGCATCAACGATGATCGAGCCGACAAACTCGGTCGCGTGCCAGCACCAACCCCGGGCTACACCATCCACGCCCGAGTGATCGCGAAGTCATCACTCAAGATTCAGACTTTCGAAGCCTCCGTCAGAACACAACATGCGGCACGCATCAACGGCATCCAGATTCACCCGAGTGTCTCAGACTACATCGTGTTTGAGTCGCCGAGCATCCTCGCGGCTGCCGAACTCCGCGACGCACTGAACGATGACCCTCGCTTCAGTTCGGCCGAGCTCGACATCACGCCGCCGCGCACGACCCGGGCGGTCCCAAACGATCCGGGTATGCCCGGCCAATGGTTCCTCCGCAACACCCGCCGCCCCGAGGTTGACCTTAACGTCGAACCTGTGTGGCTCAGCGGCATCACCGGCGCCGGCGTCACCGTCGGCATCGTCGAGGGCGGATGGCAAACCGACCACCCTGACATCACGCCCAACTTCAACGAGTCGGCCAGCATGCCAATGGGTTCGGCAACGTCGCACTCAACCAGCTGCGCCGGTTTGATCGCGGCAGCGGCATTTAACGACCGCGGCGGCGCGGGCGTGGCATACGGCGCCAATGTCTCGAATCTGGTCTATGGCTCAAACGCAGCGACCGCCGACGCATTGGCGTTCAAGCCCGATCTCAACCACATCAAATCGAACTCCTGGGGTCCGCCCGATTTTGGCATCCTCGCCACCATCCCATCGATCGAACTCGACGCGCTCGCTCAGAGCGCTCAAAGCGGGCGTGCCGGGCTTGGAACGATCTACACATGGGCCGCTGGAAATGGCGGGCTCGACGACCGGGTTGACTATGACCCCTATGCGTCTTCTCGCCACACCATCGCGGTTGGCGCCATCGGAGACCTCGACGTCCGCGCCGAGTATAACGAACCCGGCAGTTCGCTCTTTATCGTTGTTCCCTCATCGGGAAACCAAAGACGCGTCTTCACCACCGCGAATGGCTCCAGTTACAACCCCGGTTTCGGCGGAACAAGCGCCGCTTGCCCGCTCGCCGCCGGCGTGATCGCACTGATGCTGGAATCGAACCCGGCCCTCTCTGCCCGCGATGTCCAACACATCCTTGCACACACCGCGCGGACGTGCGATCCTTCGGACGCCGGGTGGACGACCAACGGCGCGGGGCTCAACATCAACTACCACTACGGCTTTGGCGCCATCGACGCCGCCGCCGCGGTCTCGCTCGCACAGACCTGGCAAACGGTTCCCCAGTTGGCGATCGCCGACACCGGAGTAGTTTCCATCGAATCATCCATCCCAGACAACAACGCTTCGGGCATCACACGTTCATTTGTGATCAGCGATGCGATCAACGCCGAGCATGTCGAGCTCGTCCTCGATGTAAGTTCGGACTACATCGGCGATCTGCGCATCACGCTGACAAGCCCTTCGGGAACGGAATCCATCCTGGCCGAGAACCGTGACGATCCGCAGAACGACCTGACATCGCGCGTTTTCACCACCGTCCGTCACTGGAATGAATCCGCTCAAGGAGAGTGGACCGTGAACATTGCCGACCTCGGGCCCTTCGACCCCGCGGAATGGCATGCGGCTCGATTGGTTGTCTATGGCACCCCTTCCGGCCCAACACCGTGCTCTCCCGCGGACGTCAGCGATCCGATCGGCACTTTGAACTTCTTCGATGTCGCCGGCTTCATCGCACTGTTCAATGCGGGTGATTCGGCCGCCGATTTTGATCAGAACCAGGTTTGGAACTTCTTCGATATCGCCGAATTCATCGCGTCCTATAACGCAGGGTGCCCCTGAATCAACCAGATACCGACCCTGATTTCTGGAAATATTGAGAAGAACCCCGATCCGCTTGCATCCTGCCCGGTTTGGTATCAGTATCCATAGAGCCGATCGCTCTCTGCGATGGCGTATCATCCAATGAATCCGGCGATGGGTCGTTTGACCGAATCAGCCGTTTCCGTCCAGTGTCCCTTTGATCCCACGGAGTCTGCCATGCTGACCCAAAGACTGCTCGCCGTTTCGATCCTGGCCATGCTCGCCGCCCCCGCGTCGGCCCAGCTGCTGCCCGTGGATACGCCTGAGAACGCTCCAGTGGTCAACGCTGCGGACGAGTTGCTTGGCCAAGGCCGGCTTGCCTTCATCAACGACGCCCTCGACACCGGCGAACTGCTCGACACCGAGATCGGCGAGCTCGTGTACGAGTTCCGCAACATCGGTCCCGGACCGCTGACGATCACCGGCGTAAAACCCTCATGCGGCTGCACCGTGCCCGACCTCGAAAAGACCACCTACGAATCCAACGAAACCGGCACCATCAAGGTCAAGTTCGACCCCAAAGGCAAACGCGGCGCGGTCGTTCAGACCGTCCGGATCTTCACCGACTCGGTGCACACCGAAATCGCAACGCTCACGCTCCGCGCCACGGTCAACCCCGTCGTCGTGCTTGAACCCAATGCGGTTCTCAACTTCATGTCCGTCGAAAAGGGCCAGAGCCAGACCAAAGACATCCGCGTCCTGGGTCGATTCCCCGAGTTCCAAGTGACCCGCGTCACGACCGACGACCCGTTGAACTTCTCGGTTGAAGTTCTCAACGGCGGCGAAGTCAAGATGGACAACGACACCTTCTACGCCCAGATCCTCCGCGTTAAACTCAAGAAAGACGCCGCCCCCGGACAGCTCCGCACCGAGCTTTCGATCCGCACCAACGACGAACGCAAGCCAATCTTCTCGATGTCGGCCGTCGCTCGCGTCATGGGCGATCTCCAGTTCACACCCGCTCGTCTCACCCTCGGCCGGATGATGGTCGGCGATGACTTTGATCGGGAACTCCGCGTGATGAGCCGCTCAGGTGCGCCGTTCGAGATCTCCGCGATCACGCTCAACAACACCATGATCTCTTCCGAGTTCACCTTCGAACCAGTCGACGCCGAGAAGCGCACCGAATGGCGCATCCGTGCCACCGGCACCGTGCTCAACCCGGCTGCTCGCTTCAACACCATCATCAATGTCATCACCGATGTCAAAGGTGAAGAAATGATGCCACTGCAGATGTACGGCCAGCTTCGTCCCAAGCAATAAGCATCTACCCTCAAAGCCTGGGAGCGACGCATGATGCGGACACCCATCCATCTCCTCGCGATCGC
Organism: Phycisphaerales bacterium; assembly: GCA_045106075.1. Lineage (GTDB taxonomy): Bacteria > Planctomycetota > Phycisphaerae > Phycisphaerales > UBA1924 > UBA6054. Next base: position 2,330 of record JBGCEB010000095.1, on the reverse strand, counting down.
CGGGCTCGGGCTCGTCTTGGGAACTGGGCACGCGCTCATCCGCACGCTTGTGCTCGATGAGCCGGCGGTTCGACTCACCAGAGTTGTCAAAGCAGACATCCCGGCATCACCTGCCGATCCGGGAGACTTGCCCAGCGACGGCACGGATACAACGCCCGAACCGGGCACCGTCGACGTGCCAACGAACGGCGGTTCCGACATCACGATCAGCGATCCGATCGAACCCGTTTCGAAACTCGACGCATTGCTCGACGCGCCGGTCAAGCCCGGCTCGATCAACCTGCGTGAAGCCCACGAGCTCTTCCTCGCGGGCGCCTTCTTCCTCGACGCTCGCAATGCGGATCAGTTTGCCGACGGCCGAATCGAGGGCGCGATCTGGATGCCCGCGTTCCACGCCAACACGAGTGAAGGCCAAGCCGATCTGGACTTCATCCCGCCCGGCGACACCGTGGTGATCTACTGCACCGGCGGCGACTGCGACGCATCAGAAAACACCGCGAACCGACTTGAGCTCTTGCAATACGAGTTCGACATCAAGATCATGGGCAAGGGCTACATCGATTGGATCGAAGCCGAGCTTCCGATCGAAGCCGGGGAGGCGTCGCCGTGAGCTTCCTGAAAGTTATTGAAACAGTCATGCTTCAGTTCGTTGTACGCATTGCGCTCGGCGGATTGTTCTGTCTTGCTGCTTTCAAGAAAATCTCGGATCCTCAATCCTTTGCCGAAGCTATCAAGGGATTCAAGATCCTCGACGTTGCTCAGTTCGAACCGATGATCATCTCGGCGGCCTACACCATTCCCTGGGTCGAGATGATCGCAGGCGTTCTGCTCATCTTGGGCCTTTGGACTCGAGCCGCCGCACTCACGATCGGGTTCGCTCTGCTCATGTTCATTGGCGGGTTGATCTCGGTCATCCAGCGAGAACTCGATGCAAGCTGCTCATGCTTCGGCGACTTGAAGCTCTTCTGTGGCGCCGAGGTTGGCTGGTGCCAAGTCCTCCGCAATCTCGTGCTGCTTATCCCGACCGGTTACCTGGTCTGGCGAAAAGGCGGCCTGCTCGCGGTTGACAAAGTGTTCGATCGCCAGCGGACGACGACCCCGTCGGCATCGCCCGAGGGCTCGAAAAGCACCGAGAAGTCCGCCGCAAGCCCGGAAATCGAGTTCGACCCCATCGGGGACCGGGCCTAAGCTTCTCTTCAGCCAACTTATCCGTCGCCCGAGGAACCGCCGCGTGTGCGGGCCCCCGGGCCGAGCAGCCCAAGACGGAGCACACTATGTCCCGCCCTCCCCACAGCTCAGAGCCCACCACGCCCCGCAACTCCATGATGAAGACGTCGGGCACCGGCATCGAATACGTGGACTACAAAGACGTGGAAACCCTCCGCCGCATGATGACGCCCAACGGCAAGATCCACGGCCGCAAGCGAAACAACACCAACGCACGCCAGCAAAAGATGGTTGCTCAAGCAATCAAGCGGGCACGCTTCATTGGTCTGCTGCCCTTCACCGATGCGACCCTCTGATTTTCAGCAGCCTCGCAAGCATCGCTGGAACGAGAACCCGTTTCTTTCATAACTCGTTGACCTCCCTCGGAGTTCGCCATGTCTGCGTACGAACGTGACTACGCGCCGGTCTTTCTTGCGCTCAACCAAGTCGCGGGGAATCGAAGCGCCCGCATGCGTTCCGTCGCCGACACACTCTGGCGATTCTTCAAAGACGAGGGCGTGTCATGGGTCGGGTTCTACACCCGCGACCCCGACCAGCCCGAGCACATGATCCTCGGCCCATCGCGCGACAAACCCGCGTGCAGCCCCATCGAACTCCACGGCGCGTGCGGCCAGTCGATGCTCAAAAAACGACCCTACCTCGTCCACGACGTCCACAACCTCGGCATGAACTACGTCGCGTGCGATCCGCGCGATCTGTCCGAACTCGTCATCCCCCTCTTCGAAGACGACGGCACGCCCTACGGCGTCCTCGACCTCGACAGCATGGAACGCCGGGCGTTCAGCGACCACGACGTCAAAGAACTCCGCCGCCTGATGGAAGCGACCGCCATCTCTTGGCCCGCCCCGCACCTGCCGGCGTTGGTGTTCTAAGAACACGCATCTGCGTGATTCGTTCCGCACTCCGGGCAAGGATCGATCCCCGCGAGCACATAGCCGCAACGCTTGCAGACGTCGTAGCCTTTCCGCCGGAGCTCTTGATACATCAGCGGCGCGAGCGTGCGCTGGCGAAAGACCAGCACGAGCGAGCCCAATCCAACCGCAACAAGCACCAGCCACAACACGTCATGATGCCAAGCCGCGCCCGGAGCCCACAGACGCAAC
>JBGCEB010000094.1:0-18686 GCA_045106075.1 Phycisphaerales bacterium | reverse complement strand
CCGAGAGGTCTTGTCGGTGATCATTGGTATCGGGTCACACCTGTTCCCATTCCGAACACAGCAGTTAAGCCGATGCCGCCGATGATACTGCTCAGCGGGAAAGTAGGTCGTCGCCGACTTTGGAACCCCCCTCAGGTTTATACCTCAGGGGGGTTCTCCTTTTTTTGGACCTACCTTTGGTAACGTCCACAAATGGACGCCCAGTTGATTCTGATCGTTTCGGTATCGAGCATTCGGGCAACAGTGCCTGCTCGGTTCAGCGGAGCGCAGCCATTTGAATCCCAAATAGACCTTATGAACTGGTTTACTTCTTTCATCACAAACTATTCGTCCGCTTTTCTGATGGGCGTTCTTGGTGCTCTGCTGTTTGAAGCCGTGACGATTCTGTTTCGATTCGGATTTGGATGGACTTCGCCAGAACGGACTCGCCGGCTGGCTGTCATGACACGTGGTTGGCGCATTCATCATGGATATCCCGGCGTGTTAATGATTGCGGCGGGTGCGATCATGGCCGGTTTCCTAAACCATGATTCCAATCACATTCTCGTGTCAGATGCTTTTATTGGATTGATGATTGTGGTTGGATTGACCCTGGCACTCTCTGATCTGATTCATCATGCGATTGTTCTTCAACTGCTCGTCGGGAATCACGAGTTTGATTTGCGTTATCCAGATCCCTGATAGTTCCCCGCGTTCGAATCACAGCAGGTGAGATCTTTGATGTTCTGATGAGTGCAACTGCAGCTTAAGAGGTTCAATGGTGAATTCAGCCGGGCGACCGGTCGGTTTGTGATTGATCGCGTGTAAATGCTGTCGGCTCTTTGAGCAACTGACCGGTCATCGGATCCATCGCTGAGCGATCGGCATTCGCCGGCCAGGCCCAAACGCGACGTGTGTGACTTTGAGCCCAACGGCATACTGCCTTCTTTTGTACTCGTTGAGATCAATCAGTCTGCAAATTCTCGTGACCAGTTGGGCATCGAATCGGGTTTTTTCGATGATTGCGTCGGAAGACTGCCGGCGTTCAACGTGTCGTTCGATGATTTCATCTAGGACTTCGTATGGCGGAAGCGAATCAGTGTCGAGTTGGCCGGGGGCGAGCTCGGCACTCGGCGGTTTCTCGATTGTTGAAACTGGGATAGGCGGATGATTGAAACCAAGCTCTTGCGCATGTTCGTTAAGATACGAACAGACCCTAAAAACAAGTGTTTTCGGGACATCGCTGATGACTGCGAGTCCGCCATTCATGTCGCCGTAGAGCGTGCAATAACCGACAGCGACCTCGCTCTTGTTGCCAGTGGTGAGCAAGATCGAGCCGGTCCGGTTGCTGAGGCCCATCATCAGCGCGCCGCGGGCCCGGCTCTGCAAGTTTTCCTGAGCAACGTCAGGCAATGCATCGCCGAGCTCTGGTTGATCGATCGCTCTGAATGCTGCGTTGAGTATCGATCGGTGTCCTTCGTACGCGTTAGCTATCGGCATGGTGATGCACCGCATGCCGAGCCGATCGGCTAGGTCGTACGCGTCCGTGATCGAACCTTCGGAACTAAACGGGCCGGGCATCGCTGCGCCGAGTACATTTTCAGGACCGATCGCCCGACATGCAATGGCAGCAGTGAGCGCGCTGTCGATCCCGCCGGAGAGGCCCAGGCATGCGGCTTTGAACCCGCATTTTCCCAAGTAATCGCGCACGCCGACGGTGAGCGCTTCGATGACCAGGCGTTCATCTGTCCAGCTGAGTGCTTTCGCCGATGACTCGGAGTGCTTGTCCGTATCAACGAGCACGAGATCAGGGGTAAAGGGTGCGGCTTCTCGTAGGAGCTTGCCGTCAGGATCAATCGCGCATGAACGGCCGTCGAAGATCAGGTCGTCATTGCCGCCGCATTGATTGACAGAGATGACCGGCACGCCGAGCGAATTCGCTTGCTTCGCGATGATGGACCGGTGGCGTTCGTGTTTGCCGAGGACGAACGGACTTGCTGAGGGGACGACGAGTACGTCTATGCCAGCTTCGGCGAGATCAGACATCGGGTCGGCCGCGTTGGAATACCGAGCTGCGAACCCAGCGTCTTGGCCGCGCCAGAGGTCTTCGCAGATTGCAAAGCCGATGCGGGTTCCGTCGACTTCAATCATCAAAGACTGATCGCCGGGCTCAAAGTACCGGTCTTCATCGAAGACGTCGTACGTTGGGAGCAGTCGTTTGTGATAGGTGCCGACGCGCGTGTTGTCTTGGTACACCGCGACCGCGTTGGCGGTGTGTCCGTTCGCCACTCGATCGGGCGTGCCGATGACGATGGTGATGCCATTCGTGTCTTGGAGCCCGATCGCATCGGCAGCTGCGAGGCAACGTTCGGTGAAATCTTCGACGTTTAGAAGATCGCGGGGTGGATAGCCGCAGATGGAAAGCTCCGGGAACACAACGATGCGAGCGCCGATACTCCGCGCTTGTACGATGGCGTCGCGAATGAGCTTGGTATTCGCGGCGAGGTCACCGACGATCGGATTAATCTGTGCGAGAGCGATTTTCACTTGGAATCGTAGGTGACTCGGGATCTTCCGCCGCGTCAGAATCTGAATTCTTGGGATGGGAATCCAGGTCCGCTGCGAGTTCCTCGGAGACTCCTCGGTCGGTCAAAAGGCGGTCGGCACGCAACCACGCGAGCCCGAATCCGGCGCCGATGAAACAGGTCAAGGCATCGGTCACCGTGACGAGCAGGATGGCTGTCAGCAATGCAGATTCTTGAAGCTCGGCTGCGACAACACCTGCTCCTATCGCGAGTGCAAGCGCACCAGCTTCTCGCGTACCGACAGTACCAAATGGGCTGACCACGCCGATGACAAAGTACGCCAGCCCGATGAGAACGGTGTCTTGGACGGTGAGATTCACGCCAAGAATCCCAGCTGCGATACCAATCCGAACCGTGAACCCGCCGACGTCCAGCAAGCGAGCTGCTCCGGCGACCCAGGTTGCGTGTCCGTCACCGGCCATCGCCGCACCATCGTGGAGTCTGTGGAACCAATCGTGCTCGAGCACACGCGTGGGGACGCGCAAGCGTTGCAACCGACGAAGGCCGGCTTCGCCGCGAACCCATCTGGCGACGATCATCGCGATCCAATGTGCCGCAGCAACCCCGAGCAGAATTACAAGCCACCACCACCAGCCAGCACCCGCCGGCCGTAAGAACGCGAGCCCGAGTGGCGTGATGGTGACCGCGGTAAGACCGACGACCACGAGAAACCATGTCCCGATCGTCAGGCTGGGCACGCCATCACGACGGTTGTGCACGATCCACCGGGCGATGACGCTGATCTTGAATGGAAGGTAGCTAAGAAAGGTGGCAACACCATTGGTCGCGATCATGTCCGATAGACGAATCTTGTGCAGCGGACGGATGATCACCCAGAAAATGATGCCATTTAGGATGATGCTTGAGGCTGCAATCGACAACAGCAGCAGAATCTCCCACGCGGAGGCATCGCGCAGACGTTCTAGAGCGGCCCGGTTCTCTTCCGAAAGCACCCTCCGGACACACCAAATCAGCAGCGCGATCCCAATTCCAAATCCGAGCAACTGGAACGCGTTGCGCAGCATCGAACGATCACGTTTCGGCGACGGTGTAGCTGGATCTGTCGATTGCGGCGTGGGATCGGTCAACGTGGCGTGTCCTCGATCAATCATCGGCTGGTAGACGGAAGAGTATTGAGCCGCTCTCGGGCCAAACGCGGATCGGCTCGCCGAGTTGAATGGTCCACGCCTGGACCCGTTCGAGCGAGAGCATCGGATCGTTCCAACCAGACTGGGCCAAACGCGATAGCTCAGCGAACGAGATGTAGACCCATTCGTATCCCGCCGACCGGAGTGCGCGACTCCATTCGTTCGTGTTGTCAGGCGATTCGCGGATCGCTTTGCTTAGAGGGTTGCGATCCCACACGGTCGCGTAGCCGATCGGTCGACGGTAGTAGAGCGGTGCCGCATCGCCCACGAGCAATAGCTTGCCAGATGGGATCGATTCCAAGATCCAAGCAGAGGGGATGGCATCGCTCAATCCATCGATTCTGATTGCTCCCGTATAGATCCCGGCGCCCAAACCGAGCAGTTCATTGGGTCTTCCTTGGCGTTGCTGAGCGAAGTTGGTAACACTCCAGATCAGGGCAACGCCGAGCAGCAAGGAAGTCAGGCGCACGATCAATCGTTCAAGCAACGATGCAGCAGGGCCCATTGAGCCGATCCCGGCACCCATCGCGCCCACAAACAGCGGCGTGAGCGGAACAAGGAAGCGACTTTGCAAGTGCGTCGCTGAGATCCATGCCACAAGTCCAAGCGTGATGGCACTCATCAGGGCGAGGCCGATTCGGCGTGTTCCTTTGCCCAAGATCAACACGATACAACCCGCGAGCCCGATCCATGGTGTGAGCGCCCATTGCGGGTTTGTCAGACCGCGCCACCTCGCAACGGCGGGACCGTTGGGATCAGCCGAGGGATCTGGGCGGGCGAGCATCAAGATCCGATCGCCAATCGATCCATTGAACGAATGACCGAGCGAATAGGCGCCTGCTTGATCGTCGTTCCAGTGGGCGGATCCAAAGAGCCCGATCGCTTGCGGGAAGACGGGGTTTCCGCCGTGCAGTGTGTTGCGTGCGAGCCACGGTGCAAGCATCAGGGTTCCAATGAAGGTCGTGGCGATCAACATCGGCAGGATGGTTCGCGACGGAGAAGTGATCGACATCAGCACCGCGCACGCGGGGGCGAGAAACAACACCGCGGTTGGTTTACAGCCCGCCGCGGCTCCCATCAGTACCGCAACCAGAGTGCCTCGGCGGATCGGTGTGATGCCTGTCATACACGAGACGAGGAGCGCGGCGCCGCCGAGCGCAACGACTCCAGTTTCGTTGTACGCCATCGATCCAACCACCTGTATCCAAGGCGTGAGCAGCAAAAACGAACCTGCGGCACAAGCGCCGCGTGCCGCTTGGATACCGGATACTCCCGAGCGCCCCAGCAGGTTGTAAGTGAGTCTTCCGGCGGTACACGCACCAAAAATCGCGAGAAACACGGCAAGCAAGTTCGCGGACATCACACCATTGGCGTGTCCAGATGCAAGACCTGCAATGCCATCTGTGTCGATGGGTTCGGTTGCAGCGAGCTGGGCCATGTGCATATAGGCAGCTTCTACATAGCCAGGAAGGTACGAATACACGTTGTGTTCACTTGGTGCGATCCGTCCAGCTTCCATCCACTCCGCGGGTAGTTGGAGGTGGTAGCTGAGCGAATCATACCCACCAAACTCAGAGTCCCATTGTGCTTGGGGCGGCATGGCCGAGGCTGCAAGCATCACGCCGACTCCGCACATTCCAAGGCAAAGCCATCCAAGACTCCATCGATCATGGAGCACGTTTGTGACTTCAGTTGCGATGTCGAGTCGGCGAATCGACCCGACGAACAGAACCAGTCCAAGCCCGGTCCAAACCCACGCCGTGACAGGATTGAGCAATCCGAGCACGCCAAAAGCGTGGGTCAGAGAAAGCGTCACTGCGATGCCAATACATCCAGAAATCACGAAGGCGTCAAAATCTGGTGCAGACTTCGCCGGGATGATCCATCGGCGGGTTGCAACCCCCCATCCGACGGCGCTAAGCAGATAGGCCAGAGGTTGCCAACCCGCGAAGACCCATACGCCGAGGAGGAAAGCGACGCGTATTCCTGGCGTATTGCCTGGGCCGATGAGAGAACAGGCGGCGCCAGCCGCGCTCGCGACCCCAATGAGAAGTGCGATCCAAAGCCATCGCCGATGACCTTCCAGGCGAAGACCTCGTTGATTGGGAGATGACTGATTCTTCACGCAGGCATTCTAGAGGATTCGAGCGAGCGCCTCCGGACTCCTAGGATGGCCCATGGCATTGCAGCCCAACAATCCGATGCTCGGCGAGGGACCCGATCAAGACTTTGGGCTGATCGAGCCGTTGTGCGCGGTGTTCCGTCGATCGCTCAAGGACGAAGGGCTCAAGTACACACCCGAGCGAGCCCAGATCCTCGACACGATCATTGCGCTCGATGGGCTCTTTGAAGCTGAGCAGCTGCTCGAACAGCTCAAGTCCAAAGGCTTCCGAGTCTCCAAAGCCACCGTCTATCGCACGCTGAAGCTGCTCGAAGATGCGGGCATTGTTCAGCGGGTGCTCTTCGATCGCGATCAGTCTCACTACCAGCTCGCGTACGGCAACGCTGGCAATACGCTGCTCGTTCGTGTTGATACCGGTGAAGTCGAAGTGCTTGAGCTGCCCGAACTCGTCGCGCTCCGCGACAAAATTTGCAAAGCTCGCGGGCTCAAGCCCGAGGGACACCGTTTGCAGATCTTCGCGACCAAAGTCTAAACGGCTCGCAGAATATCTGAATCACTGTAAGCGCAGTTGCACATCAGCGCCACGTGAGACTAATGCAGCGTGCAAACGCGCGATCTCGGCGTATCCGACGGCGTCAGTTGACTCTATCTCAACGGAAAGCCCCCCCGCAACTGCGTCATCCAACAGCCCGATCGCGGCGATCGCATCATCGATTGGCCGTTCGTCCCCGATACCCCGAACAAGCACTCGGCCATCACGTACGAATACTTCAGCGCGGACCACCGGGCTGGGCAATGACAACGCTGCGCTCGCTTGATCTGCGGGCAATCCTGCACGCAGGAACCACTCGGGCCCGGCAATCGTCGCGGACGCCATGAAAAAAATCAGGATGACGAGTGTGACGTCCACCATGGGCGTCATGTTTGGGAATCCGGCGTTTGGTGCCTGATCAAGAATGCTCCGGGGTTGAAAGGCGGTGTGCTTCATCCGCCGCGCTCCGTGACCATTTCGACCGCGTTGATGCCCGCATCACGAGCCGCGGTGAGCACGGGGCGGACCATTCCGAACGAAGTATCGCGATCCGCGCGGACCTCGACTCGTGATCCGGGTCGATTGGCGGTTCGCCCACGGAGTTCGCCGACCAACCGGGTTGATTTGATCGGTGAGCCATCGATCAGGACGGCGCCGTCCGCACGAACGCCGAGCACAATCGGATCGCCGGTGCCGAGTTGTGACTGGCTGCCGGTATCCGTCTCGGGGATCCGTACGCCACCAGCCCGCGTGCTTGCCAGCTGCCCGACCATCAGGTAGAACACGATCAGGCACATCACCACATCGATCATCGGCGTGACATTCACCCGAGCGCGCGTTGGTGCTTTGTCAAGGATTGATCGGCGATTCATGCGTGAGATCCCGAGTCGCCTTCGGGCATCGCATCGACGATTTCGAGCGCATCGGTCATCGCTTTGTTGCAAGACCGATCGAGTCGAGCGCGGAAAAGCCCCGCAGCTAAAATACAGGGCACTGCAAGCACCAAGCCGAGCAACGTGTGGAACAGAGCCTTCGAGATTCCCAGCGAGAGATCGGTCGGCCCCGCGCTGCCGCCCTGTTCGCCTAGGCGGACAAACGCGAGGATCATTCCCCAAACCGTTCCGGCCAACCCGACCAATGGTCCGAGTTCACCGATGGTTTTGAGGACTTCGACTGGCCTTGTCCACCGACCGCAGGCGTTGGCGCCCGCGATCTCGGCAGCCTCTCGCATGGCGGCGCGTCCACGATCACGGGCTTTGTACGCCGCCCGGATGGCGTTGGCTGCGATGCCGTCATCCGAACCCAGTACACGGTCGAGGGCTCCAGAGTCTTTACTACTCAGCTGTTCTCGAGCCTTTTTGAGCGGTGCTTCGGGTGCGACCACCGCATCTCTCGTGTCCATCACCAGACGCACGATCAGCGTGACGGCGACGAATGAACCAAGAATCAGGATGACCGAAAAGAGGTCGAAGCTCTCCTTGAAGAGCCACCACACGCCGCCGGTCGAACCGGTTTGGGCTAGCACATACGTTGTCATGCTGTCAGCGTATCGCCGAAGTGAGTCTCATGCTTCGCACTACTCTTCTTCGAGATCGCGTTGTTCGATCGGGCGAGAGATGGTGTAGCTGCCGGTGATCCATCCGTGCAGGTCGGCCAGTCGTGCCCGATCGTCAAAGAACGGCCACGCCGGGTTGTCGCCTCTGACCGGTTTTCCGGTCGTGGGGCAAACCGTGTCCGGGCGAGTTTCGAGACCGGGGAAGCCGGCCCGGGCTTCCCATGCGTCTGGCAGCGTGAGCTCGAACGATCGGGCGGATTCACCGATCGGCGTGATTGCGATGCGTGGGCCATCCTGGGGCAGCGCGTTTTCAATTCGCTCGCCCCACTCGATCAGAACAATCGCCGATCCGTCTGAAACGCGGTCCCAGCCGAGGTTGGCCAGTTCATCGTCGTTCCCGAGTCGATAGCAATCCAGGTGGGCGATCGTTGGAAGATCTGATCGAGTTTGGTAGAGATTCATCAGCGTATAGGTCGGGCTGGAAACGGAATCCGTGTTCACGCCCATCGCGCTGCTGATCGCACGGACGAGCGTGGTTTTTCCCGCGCCCATGTCGCCGTCAAGCCGGACGATATCGCCCGCGCGGAGCACGGCTGCGAGGTCCGTTGCGAGCTGCTCGGTCGCAGCGAGTGAGTGGCAAGGGCGTTCGATACGGATCATGCAGCATCGTAGCAAGAGCGGGCTGACTTGGGTCTACCGGTGATCCCAGCCCATGTCGGTCGCGGCGTGCCGGGTGTCGGCACCGTCGATGAACCATGCGCCGGGATCGCCATTGCTGACGTGTCCGATCGGGCCGAGCAAGCCATCGACAGCCTCCGCCAAGCCGGCAGAACCGACGACGAGCAGTTCGTAGTCCTCTCCATCCGAGACGCCCGCTTGCCAGTTCTCGACACCCGGGTGCCAGGTTACACGGGCGGTGTCGATCTCGATCGTCACGCCGGAGGCTTTGGCGATGCGGTCGGTGTCTCGCCCGACACCATCGGAAAGGTCGATCATCGCGTGTGCGCCGGCAGCGGCGAGACGCTGACCGATTTCGATCCGCGGCTCGAACGTGAGGTGTCGCCCACTCGAAAAAGAACCGCCGACCGGCCCGGTGATCCACACGGAGTCACCCGCCTGCGCTCCGGATCGCAGGACGGGTTTGGTTTCGCCGGCCATCGACCCGCCGATGGTGACGGAGAGGGTCAATGGATGATCGGGCGAAGCGTGCATCGCAACATCGCCCCCGACCAAGGGGCAGCCGAAGTGTTTGGCCCATTTGGCCATGGCGTCGAACAGCGCGTTCGCGTGCGGATAGTCCTTCGGGAGCAGCCCGGTCGCGAGCCCCCACGCCGGCACGCCTCCCATGGCGGCGATATCCGACACCGACCGAGCAACCGCTTTTCGAGCGATCAGATCGAGGTGCGTTTCAGATTTAAAGTGCCTTCCCGCGACAAGTTGATCAACGGTTAGAAGCGTGACATCGCCGGACTGAGATTGCATGACCGCGCAGTCGTCACCAGGCCCGGACAAAACTAGCCAGCCTGCGCCGGCGGCAAGTCCCTGCGAGCGGGCCGCGATGTGGTGAAGCAGATCAGATTCACGCATGTGGAACGATAGCGGCATGGGGGCAAGACACGAAAAAACGGCCGCCCCGAAGGACGGCCGTCTCTGGAATCATCAAATAGATCCGATTTAGCTCTTCTGGAGCGCGTCGCGGATCTCGCGGAGCAAGACGGTGTCCTCGGCCGGCGCGGGCGGAGGTGCTGCTTCTTGTTCCTTCTCGAACTTCTTCTTGGCGTTGTTCATCACCTTGATCATGATGAAGATCACAAACGCGAGGATCAGGAAGTTGATCAAGATGGTCATGAAGTTACCCCACGCGAGCACCGAGCCAAGGTCGCGGGCTTCAGCGAGTGGGAGTGTGGGGTTTGCTTCTTTCGCGGTTTTGACCGCGTCGGACAGCGGGACGTACATGTTGCTGAAGTCGACATCGCCGACAACCGCTCCGACCAGCGGCATGATGACGTCAGAGATCAACGCTTTAACGATGAGCCCGAACGCGCCGCCGATGATGATGCCCACAGCCATGTCGACCATGTTGCCTTTAAGTGCGAACTCTTTGAATTCTTTGATCATCCCCATGAGGGTTCTCCAGTGCTTCGATTGTGAGTGAAATGTGTGTCCCCGAGGGCATTAGCATATCGTTAGCGGACACCAATGTCATTAAGTGGAGATTGAGAATGCCCAACTACGATTACCACTGCCCGGCAAACGGCAAGACCGTTGAGGTCGCGCACGCGATGGGCGAGTTGATTGAAACATGGGGCGAGCTCTGCGAACGTGGGGGTATTCCCGTAGGTAAGGTGGCTGCGGATTCGCCGGTTGAAAAGGCGGTTTCGCTGGTCGCTGCCCGAAGTGGTGCCCCGGCGCGACCTCAAGGGCCATGCGGTTCGACGTGCGGGTGCTTCCCGAACTGATGCGGTCTTAGCGGAGCTTGGCGCGGTCCCGGTTTCTGAGCTCGGCGTCCATATCGATCAGCTCGGCGGGCACTTTTTTGAACGCCGGCAGCGTGATCCAGTCTTTGAGTCGATAGATATCCGCTTTTCCTCGGCTCCATGCATCAAGCACATACGCCCCGGTTTCTGGCGGTGCTGGGAGCAACTGCTCACTGGTCAGCTCTGGACGCGCCACGAGCACCGCGTGATGTTCATGCCCGGTCCCGCGATTGATCGCGATCCCGAAGCAGTTCCAACCTTGGGCGCGCACGTCAAAGACAACGCCCCGGAAGACGACATCACGCCATTCGTGGCACAGTCCCATGTTCTGCCCGCCGAACGCGTTGACAAACATGTTGCCTGTCCACCCGTCGTGCCACTTGGCATCGTCAGCCGATTGGATTCGATCGACGGTACGTGTAAACGATGCTGCAATAGGCTGAAGCGCGGAATCGGGTGCGTCCGCGGCGATGACCCGATCGGGTTTGGCTGCGCAGCCAATGGACGCGACGCACACCACGATCAAAATCACGGCTCTGATCAAACCTTGGCACCCGAGGCATCGAGCACCCGCTCGGCGTAGTTGTTCATCGCGTCGCGGAGCTGCTCGAACGATTCGAGGACATAGAGGACGGGCTGATAGTGGTCGATTTCGAAATCGGTGTTGATCACGCGATCGAGGTCGAACGGGCGGCGTTCGATCTTGCCTGATACGTCACTGGGCGCGAGATCGACACCCTTTGCTGCGGCGGGAGCATTGAGCGCGTGATGGGACTCTCCGTGGGAGGAGATCAGGCCTGAGCCGTAGATCTTCAGGCGTCCGTCTTCGCGGACCAGCCCGAACTCCACGGTGAACCAGAAGAGGCGTGCGAGCGCGGTGGTATGTTCATCGCCAGCGTGGAGAGCGGCCTTGCCGTAAGTCTGGAGGAACTCGGCGAACACATCATCGGCGTGCAGAGGGACATGCCCGAACACATCGTGGAAGATGTCGGGCTCAGGCAAGTAATCCATCTTGTCTTTGGGACGGATGACGATCGTGGTAGGAAACTGGCGGGCAGCGAGGCATGCGAAGAAGGCTTTCGACGGCAGGTACCCCGGCACGGCCCGCGACTGCCAACCAGTCAACGGTCGGAGGTACTCGTTGATGCCCTTGATGGTCTTGCCAGGGATGGTGGGGTGCTGCGATTCGCCAAAGAGCATCGGCACACGGTCGGGCTCGAGGCGGATCGCGTTGAGACCCGCGATGAACGTGTTCGAAGCTTGCTCTTCAAGCATCTCCCAGCGGCGTTCGTAGAGCGCTTTCCAGACTTGGTGGTTTTCGTCCGAGTACCGGTCGTACTGCTGATTGACGTAGAAGCCTTCGGTATCGATTTGCTCGGCGGGCAGATTTGCCGCGGCATCGGCGGCTGCCTGGGCCCGTTCGAACTCGGCGCCGTCGATGATGTTGTTGTAGCTGATGTCGTCACGCATGGAAATCTCCCGTCGGACGGTGGTGATCTGGTCTGCTCGATTGTAGTGACGATCAGCGATCAAGCCCGCGCAAAGCACGCCCAAGCGGTCGGTTCATCGATAGATTGCGCGAATGAAACCGCTTGCTCGACCGGCGTTTCGGCCCGTCGCCGCGCTACGGCTGCCCGGATCGAGTCGCCCGGATCGGCCCGCACGATCGGGACGTCTGACCCGAACACGATGCCCTTGCCGGGCTCGAGCCCGGATTCGATCAGTTCACGGATGGGCAATACGCGGTCGAGGCGGCCGGGCACCGCCCGGCTGAGCGCCTCGATGTCGGCGAGCAGATGGCAGGGCTGAAGCGATGCGATAACACCCATCAAAGCGAACCGAGGAATGTCTGCGGCATCGATCAGTTCCGCATGCTCGATCCGGAACCCGTTTGTCTTAGGTTGAACCGCTTCGATGGCATCGAGGGTCGCCCGAACGGCGCCATCGCCGATCGCATGGGCAGCCAGCGGTAGTCCGAGCGAATCGACCCGGCGTATCGCGTCTTCGATCTGTGCGGGCGACATCATGGCCATGCCGGAAGGGTGCTCGGGCGGTCCATCGGCGTAGGTGTGGAGCATGTGGGCGGTGCGAGAGTTGAGCGTGCCGTCGGTGAAAATCTTCCCGCCACTGAGCAAGACGCGGTCGTTTTGCCAGTCGGCGCGCGTGGTTTGCAGGTGATCAAGGTCATCGAGTAATGCGTACAGGCGGACACGGATGGGCAGTCTGCCGGCAACGTCGAGATCACGGAGTGCTTGCCCAAGCCAAGGCTGGGCTTTCATATCGTGTACTTCGGCGAACCCGAGTGATCGAAGGTGTTCACACGCGGCGATCAGCAGGCCGGGGCGCTCTTGCGGTTCTGGTTCGGGGACGATGTTCCAAAGAGCGAGTGCGGCATGTTCGAGGAGTAACCCGGTCGGATGGTGGTCTTGATCGAGCACAACCCGGCCGTTGTCGAAGGTTGACGAGGCATTGATCGAAGCGAGATTCAAAGCAGTCGATGATGCGACGAGCGCGTGATAGTCGAAGCACCACGCGCACAGCGGGCGGCCGGCCGCAGCCAGATCGAGGCGTTCGATCGTCGGCCAGTCTGGTCTTTCCCACGCCTCGGGGCGAGCGCCGTGACCCAGCACCCAGGCGTCTGCGGCGAGCGATTGAGCATGGGCAGCCAGCAGGTCAACCATGTGCGCGGCGGACTCGCATGTGCTCAGATCGACCATCGTCAGCGATCGCCCGAGTTGGAGCAGGTGGACATGTCCTTCGACAAGATCGGTCCGGTTGGTGTGGAACGTGCTCACGCGGTGCCGCCGATCAGGGCGGCGATGACTCGACTTGCTTCATCCGGGTCGTTGCACGGTGCGGGGAGTTCGAGTCGGATGATACCGAAGCGGACTCGGACATCGATACCGAGTCGATCCACTCCAACAGCGATTGGTTGCTCGGGCTCTGTCCCGGTCATCAAGCCGCAGAGACGTCGGAGTGCATCACGGTCGGCATTGAGAGACTTGCACAGTGAAGGTTCTGAGGCGAGTAGAGGGTTGACGAGGGCAAGGTGTTCGCCCTCGACGACGTTGCCATCACGAAGCTTGGCCGAATCGACCGTGGCACGGGCGAAGACTGGCGGGCGGGCATCTGGGTGATAGGCGAGGTGGCGGTCGGTCCAGCGGTCTTCGGAGGCGTCACGCGTGTGCACGAGCAGCGTTGCTTCGGCATCGAAGGTGTCGTTTGGTAGGCAGAGTGTGAGCTCGTCGGCATCGAGAGCGACTCTATCGATGCCGAGGATGAGTTCGCCCGAGTCACCGTCAATGATGAATCGGCAATCGAGCGGGGAGTCATCAGCGCGCGCGATACCACGGGTGAATCGTCGAATGGTCCGGGCGGCGATCCCGTTGGGGCTATCCGGATCGTTGATGGATTCGTGCTGGCTCATGGCTGATTGTGGGCTCGTGGATGGGAGAGGTCAAAAAAACAACCGGGGTCGGCAGGACCGACCCCGGTGGCGATTGCGATTCGTATTCCAGCCGGGACGAACGACGCGCCCGGCATTGAGAGGCTCGATGCCTCCCAGACGGGCGGTTTACCGCTTGACAGCGCGACGGCGGGTGGCCTTCTTGGCAGTCTTCTTTGCTGCCTTCTTACGGGTGGCCTTCTTGCGAGTGGTCTTCTTGGCTGCCTTCTTGCGAGTGGCCTTCTTGGCAGTCTTCTTTGCTGCCTTCTTGCGGGTGGCCTTCTTGCGAGTGGTCTTCTTGGCTGCCTTCTTGCGTGTCGCCTTCTTAGCAGTCTTCTTTGCTGCCTTCTTGCGAGTCGCCTTCTTGGCTACCTTTTTACGGGTTGATTTCTTCGCGGTCTTTTTGGCTGCCTTTTTACGGGTCGCCTTTTTTCGGGTGGCTTTCTTGGCCATGTCTTGAACTCCTCGTTCGGTCCAGTGTCCGACCCTTCGGGGTCGGGCTCGCAACTGCGAGCGGTTTAATCGAATCGCAAACGCGCTGTGCGTCTTGGCCTTCATCGTCGCGCCGGACGCACGTTCTTGAGCAAAGTACGTCATGTATACGTACTCGGATCGACTGCAAGATACACCAACAAGCGATCGCGTGCACAAATCGGTCGTCATAAAAGTATGTTGACGCGTCAAATGAGCGACGATGCGCCGCAGTAATCACGCGGTGCGCGCGCGTTAAAACGTTCGGATGCGCATGGCGATGATGTCTGTAACGCGCGATCTGTTTGCTGTCGTTTCGCGCGATGCGCAAGGCTTGCGGAAACCATTTTGAGGTCTCTTACTCGAAGTGATTGCGCGAGACGTGTCGTTCATGTGCGTATCGATGCAAAAGCAGCATCGCGTGTTGTTCGCTACAAGATCGACGCAGATCGTGGCATGTTCGCCGCGCGTTCGTGCGCGTCCTGTATCGCAGAAAACATTGATTTTGGTCTGTTAGCTCGGTTTGTCTAGACTTCGGCATGTCAAATCAACACACCTCAACGCCGTCTGGTTCCGCCGATATCTCGCACCGAACTCTTGCGTGTGGCATGCCGATCGCATTCGAACCCATCGAAGGTGCGCGGTCTGTCGGCATCACGTGGTTGCTGCCTGCGGGCGCTGCGACTGACCCTGATGATCGTTGTGGAATTTCTTCCGTAGTTTCTGAGTTAATGCTCCGCGGGGCAGGTTCGATGGACTCGAAAGCGTTGGCAGACGCATTTGATCGGGCGGGCGTTGTGCGTTCGATCGAGTCGGCGATTCGTCATTTGGCGGTTTCTGCAACGACGACTGGCGATCGAATCGATGAAGCGTTGTCTTTGCTGGTTGAGACGGTGCTTCATCCGCGTTTCGATGCAGAATCGGTCGAGCCCAGCAAGGCTTTGGCGTTGCAATCGATCGCGTCATTGGCTGATGATCCGCAGGAAAGAGCAGTGCTAGGCGCGCGGGCTCGGCACTTGCCTGAACCGTTTAATCGTTCAACGCACGGCACAGAGTCGGGTGTTTCTGCGATCACAAGGGAAGATGCAGCTGCATGGTGGAATGACAGATCGAAACCATCCGGATCGGTCCTCGGGCTGGCTGGTGATGTTGACGAAGACGCTATTGTTGATCGTCTGAATGATTTGATCGGCTCCTGGTCGGGTCAGGCGGCTGCGATCGTGCCCGCCGGCGCGCCGCCACGCGGATATCTGCATGAAGAGGATGCGTCAAATCAGGTACAGATCGTGGTGGTCCAAGATGGACCGGCTGAGACGAATCCTGATTCAGAGCTCGAGCGATTGGCGGTTTCGGTGCTTTCTGGTGGGATGTCTGGGCGTCTGTTTACACAGGTCCGCGAGGTGCGTGGGCTGTGTTATTCCGTTCATGCGGCGTACCGATCCGATCAAGATCGTGGTGTCGTGACCGGATATGTCGGTACGACTCCCGAGCGGGCGCAGGAAGCACTTGATGTGCTGTTCGAGGAGCTCAACAAGATCAATACGGGCGATGTGACGTCCGACGAGCTCGCCCGGGCGAAGATCGGAATGCGATCCAGGTTGGTATTTTCAGGAGAGTCGACAGGCGCTCGTGCGTCTGCGATTGCGGGCGATATCTCAAGAATCGGGCGGGTTCGCTCGCTGGAAAGCCGCCTGAACTCGATCGAGCAGGTCTCGCTGGACCAGTTAAACGAGTATCTCCGCCGGCGCGATCCGGGGCGTGCAACGATCCAAACAGTGGGGCCGAGTGCCTTGAACCCGCCTGCCGGGGTCTGATGAGCCTGCGGGAGACGGGGCGCATGGGCGCATAGAGTCGGGTCTATGTCCGCACGCTTGGTTCGAAATCTCACAGAGCACGCGCTGCTGTTCGCCATGCTGGCGATTCTGGGCGCTTTCCTTCTGTATCCGATTGCATTAACGGTCCGTGGAGGCTTTGCGGCTGATCCTGCGACCGGCGCGGGCTTTACGCTTGAACACATCTCGCTGGTCTTTGAGGATCCGCGGCTGGTGGGGGGCTTGGTGACCGCGTTCAAGTTCGCGGTGACCACGACCTTGCTCTGTATTCTGATCTCATTGCCGTTAGCCGTATTGAGCGCGAACTACGCGTTCCCGTTCAAGAAGACTCTGAATGCGGCGATTTTGGTGCCGCTGATTCTCCCGCCGTTCGTCGGGGCGTTGGGGATGAAGGCTTTGCTGGGGCGGACAGGGTCGCTGAATGCGTTGCTGGGGACCGAGTTCGACCTGATGGGTGCGAACAAGTTTTGGGGCGTGGTGATCGTGCAGGCGTTGCATCTGTATCCAATCATCTATCTCAACGCGACGGCGTCGCTGGCGAACCTCGATCCGGCATTGAATGAGTCGGCCGAGAATTTGGGTGCTGGCCCATGGCGCCGGTTCTTCAAGATCACGCTGCCGTTGATCCGTCCGGGCCTATTTGCGGGCGGAACGATTGTCTTTATCTGGGCGTTCACCGAGTTGGGAACGCCGTTGATGTTTGACTATTACCAAGTCACGCCGGTGCAGATTTTCTACGGTCTCAAAGAGGTGCAGAACAGTGCTGAGCCTTATGCATTGACCGTGGTGATGCTGACGGCTGCGATTCTTTTCTACGTGCTCGGCAAGGCGGTGTTTGGCCGCAAGGGGTACGCGATGTACTCCAAGGCGAGCCGTGCAGGCGATGAGATCCGGCTTTCTGGAATCGGCGGCTGGTTGGCAGCGATCGGGTTTGGCTCGGTCACGTTGCTCGCGGTCTTGCCGCACATCGGTGTAATCCTGACCTCACTCGCCCAGCCGGGTGCGTGGTATCGATCGGCATTGCCTCAGGCGTTCACGACATCGCACTATCAGCAGGCCCTTGCCAGCCCTGAGTCATTCAACTCGATCAAGAACTCGCTGACGCTGTCGCTGATCGCGATGGTGCTGAACATGGGCATCGGCGTGATGGTGGGGTATCTGTTGGTCCGCACGAAGGTCATGGGGCGGTCGTTGCTGGATGCGTTGTGCATGCTGCCGTTGGCCGTGCCGGGTCTGGTGATGGCGTTCGGGTATGTGGCGATGACGCTGCGTTGGCCGTTCGGCAATTCCTTGCGGATCTTCGGGGTCGAGATCCCTGCATTCCTGGATGGTACAAGACTCGATCTCGAGGTCTTCGGGACGGCGCCCAACCCGTTCCCGCTGTTGATCATCGCGTATGCGATCCGGCGGCTGCCCTACATCGTGCGTTCGACCGTGGCCGGGTTGGAGCAGACTTCGGGCGAGTTGGAAGAAGCAGCAGTGAACTTGGGCGCGACGCGGATTACCGCGGTCCGCAAGGTCATCATCCCGCTGATCATGGCCAACCTGATCGCGGGCGGATTGCTGGTGTTTAGCTTCTCGATGCTCGAGGTCTCCGACTCGCTGATCCTGGCCCAGAAGTCCGACCACTTCCCGATCACCAAGATGATCTATGAGCTGACGAATCGTTTGGGCGACGGCATCTTCGTCGCCAGCGCGATGGGCGCGTGGGGCATGGCATTGCTGGCCGTCACGCTGGTGGGTGCGTCGGTGATGATGGGCAAGAAGCTGGGGTCGATCTTCCGTGTCTGACGGGCGCTCCGATGTTGTGGTCCGTTTGGCTCAGCTTCGGGACATGGTGCCGATCTGTGATCTGATGAACGAGCAGATCCTCGGCGGGCGTGCCCACTTCGGCGTCACGCCGGACCTCCCCGAGACGTACGAATCGCAATGGCGTGAGCAGGGCGAGCAGTACCCTTGGCTGGTCGCGGCTGATGCGGACAGCCAGTTCCTCGGCTTTGCGAAAGCCGGGCGTTGGAAAGCGCGCGAGGCGTACGACTGGACGGTCGAGGTCTCGGTGTATCTGGTCGAAGCCGCCCGGGGGCAGGGTGTCGGGCGGGTGCTGTATGACCGGTTGTTCGAGATGCTGGCAGCGCAGGGTTTTGTCGTGGCCATCGCTGGGATGACCCTGCCAAACCCGGCGTCGCAGCGCTTGCACGAATCGATGGGCATGACGCTCGCGGGCGAGTTCACACCCAACGGCTACAAGTTCGGGCGGTGGATGCCGGTGCGGTATTACCAGTTGATGCTGCGGGATCTGGGTGTTGAAGACGATCCGGGGCCGATCCGGGGGGTACCGGATGTCTGGCGCTCGTAGCATCATGTGTGAGTAGCAAGCCACTTATGTCGATCTCGCTCGCCGACCCCGGCGGCATCGGCCCGGAGGTCGTCGTCGCGGCGCTGCGGGATAACGCTGTCGCTGCCCAGGCACGCTCTGCGATCCACGGGTCTTCGGCGGCCATGCTCGCGGCGGCGGACGCGATGGGCATCGAGCCGTTCTG
>JBGCEB010000093.1:0-12267 GCA_045106075.1 Phycisphaerales bacterium | reverse complement strand
CGCATGCGGGCGGTCGGCACACCGAGTTGGTCGCGGTATTTGGCGACGGTTCGTCTCGCAATCTCGATGCCTTTTTCGTTGAGCAGTTTGACCATCTTCTCGTCGCTGAGCGGCTTGGCTTTGTCCTCGTTATCGATCAGGTCTTGGATCGTGGCGCGCACGGAGTTGGCGCTGACGTCTTCGCCCGATTCGGTCGCGAGCCCGCCTGAGAAGAAGGAGCGGAGGGGGACGACGCCGCGGGGCGTCATCAGGTATTTTTCGGAGACAGCCCGCGAGACCGTGGCGACGTGGATGCCCAGGCGGTCGGCGATGGTCTTCATCGGCAGCGGCTTGAGCGATTCTGGGCCGGAGTCAAAGAACTCACGCTGCTCGTCGATGACGGCGTTTACGACGCGGAGAAGTGTGCGTTTGCGTTGCTCAACCGCGTCCATCAGCCAGCTGGCGTTGGAGAGGTTTTTGCGGAGGAACTCACGGTCGCGTTTCTCCGTGGCTCGGTCTTTGGCCAGGCGTTCGTATTCGGCGGAGACGCGGATGTTGGGCACTCGGCCGTCGTTGAGGTAGGCGAAGTAGCGATCGTTCTCATCGTCGTATTCGACGGTGGCGTCTGGGGTAATGGCTTGCGGTGCGTCTTCGGTGAGACCTCGGGCGGGCGCGAGGCTGAGGCGTCGCATCTGCTCGATGCCGGCGTTGATCTCGTCGAGGGTCAGGCCCGACCGCGTGGCGATCTTCGGCAGGCGGTTTTTCATCAGGTCTTCGAAGAACTCGGCGATCAGGCGGCGGGCCGCGGCGAGCGCTTCAAGGTTCACGATCGGCATGTCTGGGTCGTCGACGGCTCGGTCTGAAAGCGAATCGATTTGCAACAGCAGGCATTCGCGTGCGTCGCGGGCTGCGACACCGGAGGGTTCGAGCAAGAGTTGCACAGCGTGCAGTGCAAGTTCCCAGTCGGTTTCGCTGGGTCCCAGATCACGGACGAGCGATGATTCGCGTTGTGCGATTTCTTCGAAGGTGGCGCGGAGGTAGCCGTCTTCGTCGAGCTGGTTGATGATGGCGCGTCCCATGGGTCGGACACGGTTGTCGATGTCACACAAGCCCCACTGGGCGAGGAGTTGGTCGCCCAAAGATCCCGCCCGTGCTTGGGCTTGGGACATGGCGTCCATTTTGGCATCACGTTCGCCGGTGTTCTGGGCACGGCCACGGCTGTCTTCGTAATCGCGCGATCGGCTGTCGAATGAGTTTTCGGCGGCGTCTGGATTGTTGTTGGAGTATTCGTCGAGTCGTTCAAACTCGGAAGCGGACGAGCCGTCGACCGTGAGTTCGGACTCCGAGGATGACGCGACCTGTTCGGTAGGCGCGTCTGCTTCGAACTCGGTGAGTTCGAGGGTGGGGTTTGACTCGAGTTCTTGCTCGATGCGTTCGACCAGTTCGGTCAACGGCATCTGCAGGATCTCCATGGACTGGATCATCCTGGGTGCCAGCTTCATGTGCTGGCCGAGTTTTATTTGTTGGGAGTGCTCGAAACGCATGGTTGCCGGGCCAGTTGACTGGGGCCGGTGATCCTCCTGTGGTTACTCCATCATCGATTGTCGTCCGCTGATCGCGTCGGCGAGCACGGCTTTGTTGGCAAACTCCAGAGACCCCCCGGTCGGCAGACCCCGCGCAAGCCGACTGACCCGCACGGGCAAGGACCGCAAACGTTCGGCGAGGTACAAGGCGGTGCCGTCGCCTTCGACGGTCGGATTCAACCCGAGGACGATCTCTTCGATCGCGACCGGCTCAACACCATCGGGTGTGTACGGGCGTGGATCTTTGATTCGGCTGAAAAGGGTGGCCACGGTGAGATCACCCGGGCCGACGTTATCGAGTGGACTCAAACGGCCCATCAGCACGTGGTATAGGCCCTTGTACATGCCGGTTTGTTCGAGGGCGATGAGGTCTTTGGGTTGTTCGATGACCAGCACGCGGCTGCGATCGCGCTTGGCATCTGAGCAAATCGAACATCGGTCAGAATCACCCAAGTTGAAACAAGCGGTGCAGTGGCGGACGGATTTTTTGACCGCTTCGACTGCGGAAGCGAGGCGGAGGGCGTCGGATTCGCTTGACTTGAGCACATGGAATGCGAGGCGTTCAGCGCTTCGGCGGCCGATTCCTGGGAGTTTGGCAAGCTCGTCGATCAACACCCGAACTGGTTCGGGGTAGGCAGACGCACCGGCGGCCGTCGGCTTATTCTGATTGGCTCGCTCTCGACCTTCCGTGGGCATGCTAAATGGTACGCGATTTGCTGGGCCGGCTCATTTCTTGGGGCCTGAGCCTCTCTTTGAAGTGTGTAAAATACCTATTTTAACAACCAGGCCCAATCGATTCGGCCCGGACGCGATCGAATCGGATCAGATGGAGAGAATCGTGGCGAGAAGGATTCGTTTCGTGTCATTTTGTGTGTTCCGCGGAGGGAATCGCTTGCAGCCGGATGGCGGGTTGGGTACCTTCAGCGCTCCATCTGGCAGCCCCTGGACCATGCTTGGAGAGAGGTAGGTCTTGGGGCTGTCGGTGCGTTTGTGCGGGGCCGCTCGGCCGGGGACTCCCCAGATCCTGCGTAGGACTGATGTCCGCAAAATCAGGGGCAGCCTGCGTTGTACAGCGCGATATAGGCAGCGACGTCAAAGAAGTTGATTCGTCCGAACGGGGCTGCGATGTCGGCAGAAGGCTGCCCGGCGTTGTAGAGATCAATGAAGGCTGTGATGTCGAAAAAGTTCAAGCTCCCCAAGGGCTCGGCGAGATCTGCCCGGCAGACGCCTGTGCAGGTATCGAGTTGAGTTTCGATGGCGGATTGGATGGTGTTGATCTCGGTGTTGAGTTCTGAAAGCGAGCCTTCGACCATCACGATGCCGAACACGCCTCTTTCAAGATCGATCCAAGGCGTAAAGCCGAACGCACCGGGGCTGGTGAACTCAAGGGTGTTGCCGGCATCGTCGGCTTTGCTGATCCAGCCACCGAAGCCATATCCCCAATCACCTGCTGTCACGGGTGCGAACCGAACAGGGAGTCCGACGGTTTGATCGATGTACATCGAAGCGACAGCTTGTTCACTTAGGATTCGGACGCCATCGATTTCACCGTTTCCGACAAGCATC
This sequence comes from Phycisphaerales bacterium, assembly GCA_045106075.1. Lineage (GTDB taxonomy): Bacteria > Planctomycetota > Phycisphaerae > Phycisphaerales > UBA1924 > UBA6054. The sequence goes on along the minus strand of JBGCEB010000093.1, from coordinate 9,139 downwards.
TGGAGAATGCGCGCAAAGTCACGGAGGTTTGATTGGGCGCTTCCTGAAACGCGTGGGTTTGTGGTTGGGCCCAAGCCTTGGTAGTCAATCGAGGTCAGTCCGAGGGGGGCAGAGACGCTGTCGGCGAAGAAGGTTTCCCAGTCATGGCCGGACACAACTTCTGCCACTCGGCCGGCGGTGTGCATTGACAACCCGCCGTATGCGAAGCTGCCGCCCGGCACATCACGGAGCGAAGTGCAACACGCAATGATTTGGACGGCTTCTTCGAGCGTGATGGTTTGGTCTGCCAAGATCGTGCTGGTTGCATCTTCGCCGGGCAAGCCGGATGTGTGGGCGAACATCTGTCGGACGGTCATCGTTGATTTGAGTCCAGCGTTCGCGAGAGAGAAGTCATTTGGCAGGAAGTCGCGGACGGGTGCGTCGGGATCGATCAAGTTCTGATCGATCAGCGTCATGATCGCGACACCAGACAGCAGTTTGGAAGCGGATGCGACCGGGATGATTGTTGATTCGTTGTAGTTCCCAAAGAACGCTTGGTGAATCACGCCTTCACTGTCGCCGACAGTGATTGCGGCGCCTTCGAGCTCGGGATGATCATTGAGCATCGCTTGAACGGCGGCATTCGCCAAATCGAACCCGGTGCAGGGTTCTTCGGCGAGGGCAGTGGTCGCGGCGAGCGTAATAACAACCAGTGGCAGGGATGTCAGCATGCGGGATGAACGTTTGGTTTCCGCGTGAATTGCGACTCGAGTGATCACAAACGAAAAAACTCGGGCCTTTTTGGCCCGAGCTTTGGTTTGATAGAGCCTGCTGAGGGCTGTTATGGGCAGCCGGCGTTGTAGAGCGCGATGTATGCCGTGATGTCAAAGAAGTTCAGTGTGCCGAACGGAGCCGCGAGGTCGGCTGCCGGATCCATCGCGTTGTAGAGCGCGATGTAGGCGGCGATATCAAAGAAGTTGAGCACGCCAAAGGGCGCCGCCAAGTCGGCGGGGCATGGTTCACATACCAGTTTCTGGAGTGGCTCACCTTGGAACACCTCAACACCGGCTTCTTCAGGGTTGGGCATTTGCTGCGGTTGAACGGGAATCGAGAGGACCCGGGGTTCGACATTGAGTTGCCGGAGATCAGGCGTTACAGGACATTCACCGTCGCCCATCGGGGTGGTGCGTGCGAGCAATAGATCGTGGGCGCCGCTGATTGTTCCGAGATTTGGGAAGACTTCGCCGCCGAGCAGCGGGCCTCGATCACTCTGGGGGATCGCGGAGTTGCCGGTGCCGTCTTCGACATCGGGAACATACGCCCAGTTGAGCGCGGTGGAGAACCCATCAAAGCTCCACATGACTGGCGACACCGTACCCGCAGCGCTGACGGTGGTGCCCGAGGCGAGCATCGTACCGTTTGGGCGCATCTCGAGCGATGAAAACGCAGGGTCGAAGGGTGCCCCGGGGTTCGAGATTGCAGAGGCAACGATTGGAGCACCCGCTGCCGGACCCACAATAACTTGCGCAGCGATCGGGCCGAAGTTGTTATCGCGGATGCGAGCGGTGACAACGACCTGGCCTTCACCGTTCAGCTCGATACTGGTGCCTTCGGTCGCGCCGGCATCGTCGTTGTCTTCAACGCGAAGCTCGTACGCGTTAAACCAAAGTGGAGCTCCGCCGGGCGAGAAGCTTGCGATAAGCAGTTCGGATTCGGGCGAGAAACCTTGGGCGTCGAGCGAGACGGTTCCGACGGCAAAGATTTGGCCGGAGCTGGGATCGAAGGTGACGTCGTAAAACCGGAGATCAAATGCGGGCGCATCGGTCACGGCATAGCGGAAGTGGTAGATAGGCAGGCCGGTCGAGTTATCGAAACGGAGGAGGGTCGGTTGGGTTCCGCCGAAGGAGTTGAGTGCCGAGGCAGCGACCAGCCCGGTTTCTTGATCGAGTTCCATGCCAAGGTTTTCTCCCAGGCTGGTGATCGGGTAACGCCATTGGTATGGAAGCGCACCCGCGAACGGATCGATCTTCATGAGCAGTACGTTGTTGGTTGGCGGATTGACGCCGAATACGGCGTCTTGAAGAGCGATCAAGAGTTGGTCGGAGGTGTCCTGTCGTACAGCAATCAACTCGTCGCGTTCGGAATCTGGATCGTCGATGATGAGGCTAAAGAACGGGACGCCATCTGCGTCTGATGCGACGAGGTAGCCATTTAGCATGGCGTTCGCGTCATCGAGTGAGATGCCGCCGGCCGCGATGATGTCACCGCTTTCTGTCAGCGTGAGGTCGCTGGCAAACTCCCGTGCATCGACAGGCTCGGCGATGTTGTGGGCGAAGGGTTGAGCAGCTGCCATGCCGGTTGAGCCGGCGAGTATGGCTACGAGAAGCGATTTCTGTGCGTGTGTCATCGTGTATCTCCCTGTGTCATGTGACAAAGACCAAGGAGTGAGCGAAGAGAATCGGAGGTCAATCACGCGCGGGAGCAAAATGATTCTGGAAACGGATCGCACAACACCCTCAAAAAAGGGTGTTGTGGTGTTCGGCATGTAGTCGTTGTTTTGAGTTACGGGCAGCCGGCGTTGTAAGCGGCGATGAACTCGGCGACATCAAAGAAGTTGAATGCACCGATCGGTGTTGCGATGTCGGCATTGCGATCCTGATTGCTGTATGCAGAGATGAAATCCGCGATGTCAAAGAAGTTTACGAGCTGATCGCGGTTGTAGTCGGCCAGGCAGCCGGTCGCACAATCGCCGAAGCCGCAGATAAATGTCACGCGTGCGACGGGTGAGCGTGCGGGTTCTGTCTGCGCCGGATCATCGACGAGCCACTGGAGGAAGTAGATCTCGCCGTCGAGCGCGGGGCTGAAGGGGATTGGCCAGAATGCGGTGGCTGAAGCGTCGATGCCTTCCGGGTCTGCGGCGACGTAGGTGCCGATGACGATATCTTCGGCGACTTCGCCCGCAACGGGCGGCGATGTCGATGCGACGAGTGTGGCGAACGCTCCTTCTGCGACATTCCCGACACCAACCTTGAAGCTGTCATCGCCGATCAGTGGTGGCGAGATCGCGACGATCTGTGGGACGCGACCTTGCGAATCTGGAACACCTCCACCCGGGAGCAGCAGTGGATTCGGCTGATTGCCGGGCGAGAAGAACAGGTTTGGTGCATCGAATGGGAACTCTTCGTTTGCGACACGAGGGTCGGTGAGCCCGGTTTCAACAAACTGAGCGATATCCTCACGGTCTTGTTGGTTGATAAAGATCCCAGGGATCGTGCCGTCGATGTTGTCTAGGAAATGATCGTTGCCTGCGTAGAAGTTGACCACTTGGTTGAGATTCGTGAACTCACCGTTGTGCATGAAGGTTCGCTTGAGTCCGGCGTTGCGGAGCCCGGGGACTTTAAACTTGCCACGATCGAAGAAGTCGCCGGTGACCGCCTGGCGACCGATGTCTTCTTCGATTGGGCGAACACCGATGTTGCGAAACGATTGATCGGTAAACAGCGGTGGGATGTGGCAGAACGTGCAGAACTCGGTTTGGAAGGCAAGCCAACCTCGGGCTTCCGCCGCGGTGAAAGCGGCGGAGTCACCTTGTACAAACGCGTCCCAAGGGGTTTGATCGGAGATAAGTGTGCGTTCGTAGGTCGCGATGGCCATCGCGACACGCGAAGCGGTGATCTCGGAGTCGCCGAATGCTTGTCGAAAGAGCTCTGGATAGGTTTGGGCGCTTAGTACCGCGTTGGCCATATCAGATGGGATGTCACTCGACAGCGCAAGCGGGCGAGCGTGTACGAGTTTGGCGGTGATCGAAGGCCAATCACGATCCATGTGGCCCATCTCAACATCACTCAGCGGTGGTCCGAGGACTTGGTTTTCGAGGGCGGCGAATCCATTCAAGACGACTTCGTCGGTGTCTGGGTCAATCAGCACGTCGTTGGCGCGTCCATCCCAGAACAACTCAAGCGGATACGCAGCGTTGATCACAGGATTCGCAGCGCGCCCGGTGATCTGACGATCGAGTCCGAACACTGGATGCGCGTCGTAGGCGGTTTGGCTGTCCTGCGCGATGACGCCGGGTGAACCGAGAATGTCGTCGTCGGTGTTGAGGATGGTGTCGATGCCAGGGTTGCGCGCGATACGCGGATCGGCACCGCCGACGAACGACTGGTGGCACGTTGCGCAAGAAACCGTGTTGTCGACACTGAGTTGTTCGTCGAAGAACAGGATCTTGCCAAGCACACGTTTCTCTTCTGAGTACTCGTTCCCGACCGGAAAATCGACATCAGACAGCAGTGACCCGGGCGAGCCGCCGCCGGTCGCTTGAAAGAGGAAGATCCCCATCACAGCAGGTACCGCGAGAGCAAGCAGCCCGAGTGGGACGGTGTAGTGTCGATTCTGAGCCATTCGTGGGATTCTCCTGATCGCTTTGAAGTTTCGAATGCAGCATTCTTCGGCTGGCGATCTGGGCGGGTGAGTCGGGGGTCCTAGGGATCAAGATACCCCGCCGAGGGCGGTTGGGCTACGAAAAAGCGAAGGTGCGACTTTTTGAAACACGATGGAGCCATCGATTATCGGCAGTTGCTCCGAATCACGGACATCCGGCGTTGAACAGGGCGATGAACTCGGCGATATCAAAGAAGTTGAGGATCCCTGCTGGGTCTGCGAGATCGGCGGCGGGATCTCCTGCGTTAAACAGGGCAATGTACTCGGCGATGTCGAAAAAGTTCAGTGTTCCGAATGGCTCAGCGAGGTCGGCTGCGCATGCAGCGCCACCCCACGCCGAAATGGCTGAAGGGCTGATGCCATCCGTGAGGACTGGTGTTCCCGTGACTGGTGGAAACGCTCCGGTGCCGGCATCGATCGCGAATGAGTACACACCCTCGAGCCCATCGAAGCTGTCTGACTCATCCAGTGCAAACAAGAAGCCAGGAATGGTGTCCATACCTTGGAGTGTTCCTTGGAGGCCGACGTCGAAAGACTCGCCATTGAACATGGGCATGCCCGATTCGGGGTCAATCGCAAATGCTTGGATGGTCGCATCGCTGCCGTGCGAAACGTACATATAGGCGCTATTGCTGGAAAACGCGAAACCCTTTGGTGAACTGCCGGGGGAGTTGAAGGGGCTGCCCGGAATCACGGTGAGATCGCCGGTGGATGGATCGATTGAGAAACCAGCGAACGCGTTGCCGCCGGCGCTGATGCCGCCAGCGGCGTACAAGAATCGTCCGTCTGGACTCACCTCAAGTGAGACGCCTGACACGGGCAATGCGGTTGTATCACCAAGCGAGGCGGAGTTGCCGGCGACATCGAATCTACGAACGACGGATCCGAATGAGTCGTTAGTGTAAATCCAATCACCCGTCGGGTGGACCGTGATTGACGTCAGGAATGTACCAGCACCGTCCGAGTCTGTTGGTGTCAACGATTCGGCATTTGCGTCCCATTGAAAGAGACGCAGCGTGTTGGTTCCAGAGAGTGTCGTGATACAAACCGCAAGGAGATCGTCGCGCACCCAACCGATATCGAGACCGGCTTCTGCGAGCGTGAACTCTTCGACAATGGTCAGCGATCCGTTTGTGTCTACCCGGATGATGGTCACTTGTTCTGGGTTGCTTCCCGAGGCGTGGTTGACAGCAAGGTGTGAACCGTCGGGCGAGAGGTCGATCGCAAATGCATTGCATCCGGCGCACGGCTGGGTCGTAGAGCTCCGAGACCCAGTGATGACACGGTCGACAAGCGTTGTCGTGCCGTCCGGACAGACGCGCATGGAGCTCACGCTGCCTTCGAGATTTCCGTCGTTGGCGACGAACACGAACGGGTCGGTCGCCTGGGCGTTGGCAGCGGATGTGATGGCGATGGCGAGAAGTGAAAACGAAACGCGAGCTTTCATGCGAGGCCTCCTCATGTAGGAGTCATCAGCCTCGCAGAAAGCCCGCGTTCGATCAAGAGGTTGGTTGTGATTAAGGGCAGCCAGCGGCATACAGCGAGATAAAGGCTGACACGTCGAAGAAGTTGAACTCACCGAACGGAGCTGCGAGATCAGCGGAAGGATCTGACGCCGAGTACAACGCGATGAACGCAGAAACATCGAAAAAGTTCAGCACGCCAAAGGGTGCGGCGATATCAGCAGAGCATGGTTCCTCGGCGAGTGCCAGCGTGATCACTGCTGCCGTACGAACACGATCCTCGCCGAGCACGAAAGCGTCGTTAAGATCGATGCTGAACAGCGTGTTGTCATTGAGTGCCCCAGTTAGGAGCAGACCGCTCCGGACGGTGATGACTGTGGGTGTCGTGGTCAGGTCCAGCGGAACGCCGCCGAGGATGGCGGACTTGACGATCAGATTGACCGTGATACCTTCGCCGGTGCCGGTGGGGCGCCCGATTCGGATGCGATCGCCGATGATGCCGCCAGAGATCGTCATGGTGCCGTCGTACGCGCGGAAGTCCGAGCCGAGAGCGCCTCCGGTCATGGTCATAACAGGATCGACAACGCCAAAACCACTGTTGAGCATCGCGCCGTTCTCGTTCATGATGCCGCCGGACATGTTGATAGTGCCCTGCTCGGCGACGAAGGACCCGCCGACGGTGCCGCCGGTGACGTTGAGCGTGCCTCCGGGATCACGTATCAGCCCGTTGCTTCCAGTGGTCCCGCCGGCGATCGTGACGGTCGCGGTGTCATCGATTTGAACGCCACTGCCGATTGTTCCACCGTTGAGTGTGAATGAACCCGAGTCTTGAATGAGAACAAAGCTGCTGATGGAGCCGCCGTTCATAACGAATGATGCGGTGTCTTCAACGATAAGTGGTGCTTGTCCGGCACCAGTGACACCGATAAAGCCGTCGGTCATCGTGCCGGTTGAGTTTCCTTGCATCCAGAGGCCGCGCTCGGCGCTGCCCGAGTTGATGTTCAGGGTTGTGGTGCCGATCGTGCCGGTAAACTTGGCGCGGACGAGTTCTCCGCCGTTGATGTTGTAGGTAACATCTTCGAGGAACTGGTCGAGGGTGAAGAATCCGGAAGAAGCGGTCGATTCGATATTCACGGTGGCGCCGTTGAACCCAAAGTTTCCACCGCCGGAGTCTGGAAAGATGTTTTCTCCGCCGAAGACGTTAACGGTCGCGTCTGGGTTTGCGGCAAACCATGCAGAAGTCGGCAGTGAACCCGGCGGGATGTCAATAACCGGGCCGCCCGCGTTCGCAAGAGTGCATGTCAAAAACGTGCAAGCGAGAGAGGATGCGCGGGTGTGTGAAAACATGACAAGCTCCTAAATGAAGTTCGAGGCCTGATCATCAAGCCCGGTGTATGGAGCGTGTAGAGAGCCTTGCGGTCACACCTCCGATTAGGCATTGGAGAAAAACCGTTCACCTTCGAAAGGTGAACGGCTCGGTATCTTCCTAGAAAGCGGGTTCTGTTGTCTTACGGGCAACCAGCGTTGTACAGACTGATGTACTCAGCAACATCGAAGAAGTTGAGACTTCCGAATGGCTCAGCAACATCTGCAGATGAATCGCCGGCGTTAAACAGTCCGATGAACGCAGTGATATCGAAGAAGTTCAGCGTGCCAAACGGCTCGGCCAGGTCCGCGGGGCAATCAGGCGCAACTGGCCCGATGTCCCACCCGATCGCATCGAATGCGTTGATGTCTGCTTGCGAAAAGAAATCGGGGAAACCGTTCTCGCCGGGAGCGATCGCGGGCTCCATAACACCAACGCGGCCGTCGAAGCCGGCTGCACCGGTCTCGAGCCAGTGCGAAGCTTGGAATCCGTCGGCCGTCGAAAGCGGGAACTCAGACTGTGTGTCGTCATAGGCGTGATCAACATTGACACCGACGAAGAGTGCGCGAGGCGAGGCCGCGAACTGTGCGGCCGAACCGGGGTTGTCAAATCCACCGGGATTGTCAGCAGTGTCTTCTGGGAATCGTTGCAAATCGAGCGCGGTCGCGAAATCAAATCCGAACTCGATGACATTGACAAATCCGAGCGCGTGTCCGGCTTCGTGCACGAGAATATCTACCCCAGAGAAGTCGCCGAATGTGCCGGGAACACCAATTCCATTCGACGGATCGAAGTCCAACTCGTCATTGACGAAGATGTCTGCAACAGCTCCAGGAGGCACGGTCATGCCGATCGCCTGCATGTTGGCGCCGGTAAGGGTGACCATGGTTTCATTCGACACCGAGCCACTCGGCGTGCGCAGCGCAGGGAATGAACCTGTCGGCAGAATCGACGGGATGACATCGTCACCGTCCGCATCGGCGATCAATGCGTTTCGATATTCTTCGTAAGGAAGATCAAAGAAGCTCGTTCCGGTTCCTCCGAACGCACCCGGGTCAAACGTCATGTTGAGTTCGACGGTCACGTTGTCTTGGAAAATGCCGGCGTAGTAATCTGTTGTTTGTTGCAGGGCGTCCAAGGCTTCGGGCGAGACGTTTCCAAAGACATTGAATACAAGTGTGAAACCAGCGCCGCGGTTGCGCGGTGAGACAATCGCGGTGGGAACGGTGTTGGCGGGACGTAGGATTGGTTCAATCACGCCGTGGTTATGACCTGGCGTGCAGGGTGCGCGCCAAAGGGTTCGTTGTTGGACTTCAATCGTGCGGCCGTCGGGTGTGATGACCTCAACGACCTGTTCATTCGTTACTTTAGTGTGCTGATGCGGTGCTGCGGTTACCGAACCGGCGGCAGTAGCAATCAAGGCGATAGCAGAAAGTGTGCGGTTCATCTCAAATCTCCAGCGGGCAAAGACCGTACAAGCGCTGCGATACCCGATGCACCACGGCATGATCCGGTCGCGAAGTTAGATACTCGGGGCACGGGGGCGCCGATTACTTAGGCCGAGTGGCCTCTGAGTATCGATTCGACAAAAAGGCAGCGGCGGTTCCGAGCATGCTAAGAACCACTGGGTGTGAGTAAACCTATTGGGGGCACAACCGTCGCTTATGGACAGCCAGCGTTGAACTGGGCGATGAACTCGGCGATGTCGAAGAAGTTGAGGGTGCCGACGGGTGCTGCGAGATCGGCCGCTGGGTCGCCCGCGTTGTAAAGCCCGATGAACGTAGCGACATCGAAGAAGTTCAGGGCTCCGAAAGGCTCGGCGGTGTCTGCGACGCTGCAGGGGCCGAAGCCTTCGGTGAACGTCAGCTGCAGCGGCGCGGTGACCTGCCCG
>JBGCEB010000092.1:0-2893 GCA_045106075.1 Phycisphaerales bacterium | reverse complement strand
CCGGCACCATCTGCCGCACCACGTCCTCCCACCCCGCCGGCCCGACCATCCCCTTCACGAAGCTCGACGACACCTCGCACAACTCACGCGGCGGCATCAAGAACACCGTGCTCACTTCCGGCGACAAGTCCGCATTCACATACCGCATCCCGCGCTCGTACTGATAGTCGTCCTCGTTGCGGATCCCACGCACGATGTACGGCGCCCCGACCCGCGACGCGAACCGCGCCAAAAACTCGTTCTCGATGCTCGCGATCTCGACGTTGGGCAGCGCCGACGCGATCCCTTCCAGCCATTCCAGCCGCTGCTCAAGCGGGAATGTGTACGACTTCTCCGGGTTCCGAGCCACGGCCACGATCAACCGCGAAAACAACCGAGCCCCCCGCTCGATCATCCAAACGTGCCCCGTCGTCGGCGGATCAAACGACCCCGCATACACCGCGATATCTTGCTGATTCGGCATGCCGTCAGTCTAGCAGATCCCACCAGTGAGCCCGGTGTGCAAGCAACGGGATCTTCTCATTCAAGTAGCACCGAACGCCAGTGAGGGGATGGTCCTATCCCGCCACACGTCCCCCACGCAGGTGCAAGAGCAACAAATCAAGTAACCGCCCGCCATACCGAATCCCTAGCAGCACACACCCGGTGACAACGATCCACGACCCATACATGATCACAAACCCAGACTCCCGCATCGCCAGATGCATCGCCCTTCCCTGACTGGTCGAGATCAGATACTTCACCAACTCGTTATGCGCGATCAGCCCGATCAGCGAAGACGCAAGTATCACACCGATCGCCACCCGGTGCCCCCGCCGAGTTGCGTTACGAAACACCGCCCGATACAGCAGTCCGCCGATGAGACCGATCGGGATCGCCCAGAGCAAATCGGTCAGGACCATCCAGTCGACGATCGTCCATCTCGAAACCCCGCTCGCGGCCAACCGCGCTTCGCCGTTGTTTTCCCACCACGTCGACTGGACCGGTGTCCAGGCATAGATCTGCCGATGCACCTGCCCGCTGATCCACTCCGCCAGCGGCACGCTCGCCGCGAACCCGGTCGACTGCGCCAGCCCACCGATCGCACCCGCCGTCCCAAAAATCACCACCGATGCGGCCACCAGCCAGCGAAACGTCCGCCACACCGAAACCGACTTCGTCACGAACCGCGGCGGCGCATCTGAACCAATCCCCTGCCCCAGCCCGCACTCCGGGCAGCGCACCGCGCTCATCCCCAAGTCTTCCTGTACAAACACCCGCTGCTCAACCAGCGAGTAGCCGCATCGGGCACACCTCGGCTCAACCTGCTTCGTACTCAAAGAATCAGTACTCATAGATACCCTATCCGACTGAAAGAGTGGGGCGGTTGCCCAGCTGCCAACCGGGTCATCGGCGATCGGATATGAACCGCAAAAACAAAGACACCCGCCGGTGTACGGCGGGTGCCCGAATGTCATCCAAGATGGAAGCAGAATCAGTCGATCCAAACGACCTCGCCGGTCTCCATGTCATAGATCCCGCCGACGACTTTGAGCTTGCCATCGCGCACCAAGCCGGCCATCACTTCGCTCCGCCCGGTGATGTCGCGCACCGTCTGGCGAACGTTGTCTTCGATCACCTTGTTCACGAGCGCGGTATTGCTCGAGCTGCGATCGCCGGGCACGCCGGCCGGGTTCACGTTGATGTTGGCCAATGTCGCGGTCAGGTTGCCCAGCTTGACGTCATCAACCGCGCCCTTGACAGCGCCGCAAGAGCCATGCCCGAGCACCACGATGAGCTTCGAACCGGCCGCCGCCGTGCCGAACTCCATGCTACCCAGCATGTCGACATTCTCGAAGTTACCCGCAACGCGGCCAACGAAGATGTCGCCAATACCCTGGTCAAACACCATCTCCGGCGGCACGCGCGAATCGAGGCAGCTCAACACAATCGCTTTGGGATACTGGCCCGAAGCGGTTGCCTTGACCTGCCCGAGCAGGTCGTAGCCACGGGTCTCACCAGCAACGAATCGTTTGTTGCCAGCTTTCAAATCAGCCAGCACCATGTCAGGGGTCATCGCTGCCTGCTGGTCCTTGGTCACCACCGCGTTCGAAGACAGCGACGACTGTGTCGAAGCGCAGCCAACCTGGAATGCCGCCAAGCCAGCGACAACGGAAGCGAAGCGAGCAAAGCTACGGTTGAACTGAGGCATAATGAAATCTCCACAGAACAGATGCGTGTTCGTTCAGGTCCAATGTCGCGCAATCCATGAGCGATCCCCGACGAGCGAAATGCTATGAGTCAAGGCAAACTTTGTCCGCTCAAACACGCCGGATATCGACACGATCGAACCGATTTTCAATCGATAAAGCATGCGGATATCCGCTTCTCATCACGTTGTATAAATCAGTTACACGATTGGCCCAATCGGGATATTCACCGCCAAGATTTTCGAGACTTTGCAACGCGAGCGCACGCAGATTCGGGCTGATATCTGCAAACGCGAACTCAGCCCCCAGTCCGAATCCAAGTTGAGGCTCGCCCAGTTTCGGGCCCGAGCGATGGCCCTCCAATAAAGCCTCGCCCAACGCCCGCTGCCTCCTACAATCCGAAAACGCCCCTCGGCCAATCGCGAAAGCAATTGCCTGCCTTCGCCGGCCCGAGCCAAACAAGCCTCAAGACCAACGGAGCCAACCCAATGACCACCGCCACCAACAGCCAGCCCATCACCATGACAAATTCGGGCCTCCACGTCCCCGCCAACCCCATCGTTCCCTTCATCGAGGGCGACGGCACCGGCCCCGACATCTGGAACGCATCCGTCAAGGTCTTCGATGCCTGCGTCGAAAAGGCCTACAACGGCGAGAAGAAGATCACCTGGCACGAAACCCTCGCCGGCGAAAAGTCACACACC
>JBGCEB010000091.1:0-27833 GCA_045106075.1 Phycisphaerales bacterium | reverse complement strand
CCAGGCTGCTTCTGAAACAAGCCCAAGACTCTCTCAAGCGCGCACCATGCAGCACGAGCACGTCGCGCACATCTACTACAACATGGCGACCGGGGAACGCATCGCGACCCTGATTGCTGATGGCATCCGTCCGGCAGACACTGGCACCTCAACGGAAATCTGGATTTCAGACAACGGATTGCCGTGCGGCGATTTTGGACAGACGAGTGGTACATCGGCGCTTATCGATATTGTCGACTCGCTTTGTTTTATCACGTACTTCTGTTTCGATTCGGTTTTCTTAGATTGGGGGGATGTGGTGCCGGACACGGTCATCGATTGTGTTGGCATCAGCTGGTCGACGCAGCACGCAGACACCGATACCAACAGCGACGGCATCGGTGACGGCGTGCCGGGATTCGGCGCGAGGTGGACGTGGTATGACGCAGACGATGGCTTTGACTCGGGTGCGACCCGGGTTGCCCTGACTGGATTCAGTCTTATCAACCTTCCCGGAGTGCCCGGCGTGGTCGATCCCGACTTGCTCTCGACTTACACCGCAACGGTTGATCTCGCAGGATCATTCAGCTCGTCACTCGCGTTTGAGGTCGGCGATACTGATTCTGAATCAAGCGTGTCGATCTTCAACCCGGGTGCCGGAACCGACCTTGATGGTGATGGGCTGTCGGATTTCAGCTTCTCTCTTAAGTTCATACAGCCAGGCAGGCGGGACATCGACAACGCTGATGGCGACGACAATCCGTGGACCGGTATTGACGGCGACCCAGATGCGGCTGCTTCGGCGGGTTGGCCGATCGCGTTGCCGCTCGGTACCACAACGCTCAACAGCGATGGGACCTATTCGTTTACGCCGGATGCATTCCCGGCTGCTCAGGGTATTGAAGACGCATTCGACTTGTTTCTAGACCAAGATTCCGACGGCATGCTCGAACCTACCGGTACCTTTTACCTCGGCGGGTTCACATGCGATACCGATGGCGACGGTGTTCCGGGTGATGTCACGCCGTATGCACAGTTTGCGATGAACCTGTTCGGGCCGGGGCCGGATGTGGTCGATTGCCCTCCTGATCTTGACGGCAATGGTCTATTAAACTTTTTCGACGTCCAAGCGTTTATCACGGCGTTTAACACAAACGATCTCGCGATCGCGGATTTGGTTGCGCCGTTTGGAACATTGAATATTCACGATATTCTTGTGTACATCAGTTTGTACAGTTCGGGGTGCCCCTGATGCGCTCGGTTCTACTTCTCACAGCTTGTGGTGCATGTATTTCTTCAGTGTCGGCGGACATCACGCCGCAGCTCGCGCCGCGCGGCACGATGGCCGAGCAACATGTTGCTCACATCTACTACAACTTTGCAACGGGCGAAAAGGTCGCGACGCTGATCGACGCCGCCATCCGTCCGGCCGACAGTGGAAGCTCGGATGAGGTCTGGGTCAGCAATGAACGCAGGCCTTGCGAGCAGTACAGCCCGTATGGCTTTCTGGGCGCGGGGATCATGGATTCGCCGTACTGCACGACTTGTATGCCTTCGACCGCGACAGGAATGATCTATCTTGACTGGGGTGACATCGAGCCGGACACCGTGGTTGATTGCGTGGGTGTGAACTGGGTCACGTGCACGCCCGATCCGGATCTCGATGGTGACGGGGTTGGCGACGGAATCGAGGGGTTCGCGGGGACCTGGACGTTCTACGACGCAGAGAACGGATTCGATTCGAGCGAGAACCGGGCCGTGGTTTCGGGTTTCACGCTGGTCAATCTGCCCGGGCGGACCGTTGGGTCGGCTGGCAGCCGTTACATCTGCTCGTCATTCACCGCGACGGTGGATCTGTCGAGCTCGTTCAGTTCTTCGCTGGTGTTCGAGATCGCTGACACCGATTTGGTTGATGGGTCCGGAACGGGCGCGTTCAATCCGGGAGCTGGTGTCGATCTGGACTCAGACGGCTTGATGGACTTTGGCTATTCGTTGGGGTTCATCCAGCCTGGTACGTACGACTTCGACAACGCCGACGGCGACGATGATCCGACCACCGGCGTGGACGGCGATCCAGACATATGGGAAGAAACCGGGTGGGGGTTGGGGATGCCACCGGGCGAACCGATCGATCTCGGCAACGGCGAATGGGCGTGGCAGCCCGACAATTTACCAGCCGGGCAGGGCGCAGAAGACGCGTTTGACATTCTGTTCGATTCGAACGCAGACGGTGTATACGAACCTTTCGGCACGTTCTGGTTCCGAGGGTTTTCGTGCGATCGGAATCAGGACGGAGTGCCTGATGACGTGAGAGCGTCTGCGCAGTTCTACATCGAGCTCTACGGGCCGAGCGGAACGAACTGTTGTCCTGCTGACGTCTTTCCTGCGTCGCCGCCCGGTCAGCCTGTCTGTGCGAACGGCGACGGGTTGCTCAACTTCTTTGATGTGACGGCGTTCGTCTCCATGTTCTCAGCCGGTGACGACCGCGCCGACATCGCCCCGCCCATCGGGCAGCTGAACTTCTTCGACGTGAGTCATTTCATGACCAACTTCATCGCGGGCTGCCCCTAGGAGTCCCTCATATCCCTGCCCCCACAAGGCGCGCGCTCGGGCTTCGGCCCGGCGCGTGTTTTTCTTGGGTTACCCAAGTTCTGCCTACCATCCGGACCGGCCTTTGAAAGGCCGGTGAAATCTCACAGCCCATGCGGAGCGAGCGATGAAAGCCGGGATTGTCGGACTGCCCAATGTTGGAAAATCGACCTTGTTTAATGCGTTGACCAACGCGGGAGCGCTGGCCGCCAACTACCCGTTCGCGACCATCGATCCCAACATTGGTGTCGTGCCCATCCCCGATGATCGGATGGAAACCATCCAGTCGTTCATTAAGACGCAGAAGGTCATCCCCGCGATCCTCGAACTGGTCGACATCGCCGGCCTCGTCCGCGGCGCGTCCAAGGGCGAGGGCAAGGGCAACGCGTTCCTCGGCCACATCCGCGACGTGGACGCGATCATCCAAGTCGTTCGCTGCTTCGAGAAGGCGCCCGGCGGCGAGGACATCACCCACGTCGATGGCAATGTCGATCCGATCCGTGATATCTTGACGATCGAGCAAGAACTCATCTTGTCTGATCTTCAAACTTGCGAAAGCGCACACAGCAAAGCCCTGCGAGCCGCCCGCGGCAATGACCGCGACGCGAAGGCGCGCCTGGCCGTGATCGAAAAGATCCAGCCCATGCTCGAAGATGGCAAGCCGGCACGCCATGTCGAGTTGGTTGACCCGGATCACATCAAGGCTGTCAAGGGTTTGGGGCTCATCACGATGAAGCCGGTGCTCTACCTGGCCAACGTCAGCGATGACGACGTCAACGGCGAAGGCGAACTCGCGCAACGTGTCAAAGCGCACGCCGAAGCGCACGCCTCGGAAATGGTCCCGGTTTGTGCACGCATCGAAAGCGAGCTCAGCGAGCTTGATGCTGCCGACAAGGTCGAGATGCTCAAAGACATGGGGATGGACGAGCCCGCGCTTAACAAGCTCGCGCACGCGGCGTATCGCTTGCTCGGATACCAATCCTACTTCACAGCCGGCGAGAAAGAGGTCCGCGCTTGGACCATTCCACAGGGCTGCAAAGCGCCGCAGGCGGCCGGCGTGATCCACACCGACTTTGAAAAGGGCTTTATCCGCGTCGAGGTCTACTCGGTCGCGGATCTGCAGGAATACAAGACCGAGAAGGCGATCAAAGAAGCCGGCAAGATGCGAGTCGAGGGCAAGGAATACGTGATGCAAGACTCAGACATTTGCCACTTCCTGTTCAACGTGTAACGAGCCCTGAGAGCGATTCACTTAGCCGAGCTGCCTGCGCCCGCGTTTTGTTTTTCGTGCTGATCCGCTCGAGCTGAAATCGTAGAAGACTGCGAGAGCAGTGCCGACGATCCACCACGGCGTGAACTCGCCGCCGCCGTAGACATGGCACATCCCGAATACGAGTGTTGTCGCGGGGAGAAAGAAGAAGCCAAGCAGCGGCCACCACCAGGTGTCCCACGTGCTCGCATCTTTGAATGATCCGGTGATCCAATACACGACCAGTAAAATGCGTGGCATGATCATCGCACCCAGAACCAGCAAGCAGCCCATCATATTTCTCTCCCATTTGCCGCGGCCATTTGATGTACGACTGAGATGAACATCGGTCCGTTGAGTCAAGGCACGAATAAACCCGAGCCGGGGGGCTCGGGTTTGTTGGGCGGCACGGTTGGTCGATTTCAGATCCGCGGGCTCTTAGTCGTTCGAGCGGAGCTTGCTCAGCAGGCGGAGTACTTCGATGTACACCCAAACCAGCGTGACCATCAGGCCCCAAGCGCCGACCCATTCCATATACTTCGGAGCGCCCGCTTGGATGCCCTTCTCGATGAACTCGAAGTCGAGCAAAAGGTAGAGTGACGCGAGACCGAGGCAGAACGCGGTAAAGCCGATGCCGATGATGCCGGTATCCGCAAACCCGTTCCAGATCCCTACGCCGAACATAGACAAGATCCAAAGCGCAGCGACATAGAGAACCAGACCGATCGACATCGTCGCAATGAGCTTCTTCGCGAATCCACCGAGCTTGAGCAGTCCGGTCGAGTATCCCAGCAGCATGGCGGCGCAGATGCCGAAGGTCGCGAGCATCGCTTGCATGACCAGTGTCACGCCCGTGCCGCCGAAGACTTCGGTTCCGCCCAAGAATCGCAACGGGATGATCACGCTGAGCGCTCCGACGAACACGCCTTCGAT
Source organism: Phycisphaerales bacterium (assembly GCA_045106075.1). Lineage (GTDB taxonomy): Bacteria > Planctomycetota > Phycisphaerae > Phycisphaerales > UBA1924 > UBA6054. The sequence goes on along the minus strand of JBGCEB010000091.1, from coordinate 23,083 downwards.
ACCCGCGTGCACGGGTGCGAGGAAGGGAGCGGTCTTTGGTTTGAACGCGATGATCAGAGAGAAGAGGATTCCGCCGATGAGCGAGCCGATGAGCGCGGGGTATGCCCAGCCCGGCAGGATCTGCTGACTGCCGGCTGCGATCGACGCTTCGGCGAAGCTGCTGATTTTCTGGAACACAATCACGCCAACGGTGGCGACAATGCCCAGCAAGATCGCGGTGGCGGAAAGAGTGCCACCGAGTGTCATCACACGGCGTTTTTCGACGGCGCCCTCTTCAAGACGGTCCCAGCGCTCGAGAGCGCCCATCGCCGGGTTTCCACTTTGCAATGCGTTCATCTGATGCCTCCGGTCCGCGGCAGTCCCAGTCGGGTCCACGGGCTGGTGTACGTTCGAAACAGCAACCATATCGACATCGGCCGATCGGTTGCCTCTATTCTACATTCGATAAAGCGTCTGGTTCGTTTCAGGACGAACCGGTCCGTTCGATTTTCAACGCTCTTGAGAGCCTTAAACCCTCGTTCACTGTCACTTTGACAGGTTGGGCGTGTAGTTGGGAGATTCTTTGGTGATTCGGATGTCGTGCGGGTGGTTCTCGACGACGGTGGCGCCCGAGACCCGGACGAACTTCGCCCGGTCGTGCAGCTCACCAAGGTTTGCACATCCGCAATAGCCCATCGCCGACCGAAGCCCGCCGACAAGCTGATACACGAACTCGTTCAACGGTCCGCGATAGGGGACCAAACCTTCGACGCCTTCGGGCACGAACTTTTGCTGGGCTTTGCCCTTGCTGTCGAGCTTGTCGGCTTGGCGATACCGGTCGGCGGAACCCGCGTTCATCGCGCCCTCCGAGCCCATGCCGCGATAACTCTTAAAGCGTCGACCGCCGGAGATCACGAGTTCGCCGGGCGATTCATCGAGCCCGGCAAACAATGAGCCGAGCATCACGCAGTCAGCGCCGGCAGCCAACGCCTTGGCGATGTCGCCCGAGAGTCGGATCCCGCCGTCAGCGATGACAGACACTTTGCGTCCAGTCGAACGAACACCCGCGACAGCGCTCATGATGGCTGTGATCTGTGGCATGCCCACACCGGTCACAACTCGGGTCGTGCAAATCGAACCGGGGCCAATACCAACTTTGATGGCATCTGCACCGGCTTCGATCAAGTCCATCGCCGCATCGCCAGTCGCGATGTTGCCCGCGACAACCTCGATGTCGTAGCGTGACTTGATCTCTTTCACACTATTGATCACGTTGATGGAGTGCCCGTGCGCGGTGTCTACGACAATGACGTCGACCTCGGCTGCGATCAGCGCTTCGACCCGATCAAACTGACCCGGCCCGACCGCTGCTCCGCACCGCAATCGTCCGCGATCGTCTACACAGGCGAGCGGGAAGCGGCTGAGTCGTTCGAGGTCACGCATGGTGATCAAGCCGGAAAGGCAGCCCCGATCATCGACCAAGAGGAGTTTTTCAACCTTGTGTTGGTTCAGAAAGCCCTCAGCCTCCGGCAGCGTCGTGCCGGCGGGCGCGGTGACAAGGTTTTCCTTCGTCATCACATCGCGGATGCGCGTTGAGTCGTTGTCAGCGAACTTGAGATCGCGTCGAGTGAGGATGCCGAGCAGCTTGCCTTTGCTGCGGAGTTCCTTGCCGCCATCGTCTGTGATGGGGAAGCCAGAGACCGAATGCGTCCACATGAGCTCTTTGGCTCGGCCGACGGTGTCGTCTGGTCCGAGGGTGACCGGGTCGGTGATCACCCCGTTGGCCGAGCGTTTGACCTGACTGACCTCGCGGGCCTGATCCTCGATCGAGAGGTTCTTATGGATAAACCCAAGCCCGCCCTCTTGGGCGAGGGCGATGGCCAAGTCTGATCCGGTGACCGTGTCCATCGGTGCCGCAAGCATTGGAATGTTGAGCTTGATCTTGGGCGTTAGGAACGTGCCCGTGTCCGCATCGGCGGGCATGATGCTCGAGTGCTGAGGGATCAGCAGAACATCATCGAAGGTGATTCCCTCAGCTACGATCTTCTCTGCCGCGATGTCCGCCAGGGAGACCGAGCCCGCCGCGGTTGGGGTCGATGCCGAGGTGGAGGAGGAACTGCCGCCGGGATTGGTGAGGGTCGCCATAGAACAGTTTCGCAGGGGTGGTGGGGGTGGTCAATCGCGGGAGGTCCCATCCGGGTGAGAAACCGTGTTTCTCTACGGGTTTGTTGCTCCAAGGCCGATACTCTTTCACACATGCCCACCGCAGCCCCCACATTGGACGAACACCCGGTCTGGTCGATCGACCTCCGGGACTCCGACGCCCCCCCGGTTCGCACCGAGTGGGTCCTCACCAACGGCGTCGGCGGATTCGCCATGGGCACCGTTCCGGGTATGCCCACCCGCCGGTACCACGGGCTGCTGGTGGCCGCGATGAAGCCCCCGGTTCTTCGAACCCTCGGGCTGGCAGCCGTCGATGACATCGTCGACATCACAAGCGCAGACGGCTCGGTCGAAACATTCCGTCTCACGCAGTTTCACTTCGTGAACGCTCCTGAACGTGCCAGCCATAACCACTGGCTGGTGCGCTTTGACAAAGACGACGTCGCACGCTGGACGTATGAACTGCCCACCAAGGCAGGCCCGGTCACGCTCACCAAGACGCTCGAACTCGCGGACGGGCGAAACGCGGCGGTCTTGCGCTACGAGATGCCCGACGGCATCGATATCACGCTCCGGATCCGTCCGTTGATTCCATTGCGAGACTTTCACGACTTGTTGACCGGGCATGAGCCGCAGCTGCACGCGCGTGAACTCCCCGGCATGCTCGGCTCGCCCGGCGTGCTGATGACACGGCGCGATCTCGGGCTTCACTTGGTCTGCCGCGGTGCGAGCGAGTTTTCGCTCGATCCTGAAACCTACCGGGGTATCGAGTTCATGGTTGAACGTGAGCGGGGGCTCGACGATCATGAAGACTGGTCTTGCCCGGGTGAGTTCGTCGCGCATGGTTCACGAACGGTCGAGCTGATCGCTTCGGTTGATACCGAAGGGCGCGGCGAGTGGCAGGACGCACGCGATGCCCGCCGTCGGCGTCGTCGCGGCATGATCGATTCGGTGCTCACCGCGTCGCAACGTCCAGATGATGTACGTTGCCGATCGCGCCTTGCGCAACTCGCGGCGGCTGCAGATGACTTCGTCGTCCAGCGAGCAGGATCTGCTCCCGGAAAAACCACGATCCTCGCGGGATATCCGTGGTTTGCCGACTGGGGACGCGACACCATGATCGCCTTGCCGGGGCTGTTGCTTGCGACCGGGCGAAACGAAGAAGCATTCGATGTGCTCCGAACGTTTGCCGGCGCGCAACGCCGCGGGATGATCCCGAACCGTTTCGATGACCATGCCGGTCCGGCGCACTACAACACGGTGGACGCTTCGCTTTGGTTCATCCACGCCTGTGTTGCATGGCTTGATGCGACGGGTGACGCAGAACGTTTCACGACCCATCTCGGCCCCGCGTGCGAACGCGTCGTCGATGCCTACCTTGGCGGCACCGATTACAACATCAAAGTCGATTCGATCGACGGACTCGTGGCGGCCGGCTCACATGAAACGCAGCTCACCTGGATGGACGCCCGGCGCGACGGCGTCGTCTTCACCCCGCGATTCGGCAAGGCGGTCGAGATCAACGCGCTCTGGGTTCATGGGCTTCGATCGCTTGAGCGTGTGATCCGAGAGATCGGTTGCTCCGAGTCGCTGCTGAATGCAGACGGGCTGTTGACCCACGCCGAACGTGCCACGGAAGGTTTCCGGGCTGCATTCTTGAACGGGCCCGCCGGCGGACTTTTCGATTGCATCACGCCCGAGCAAGAGTCCCGGGCTGTCCGTTGGAAAGCTTCGATGGACCTGCGTCCGAACCAAGTGTTCGCAGCCAGTCTTGTGCACGCACCGCTCGATGAGTCCGAACGCCAAGGCGTTGTTGGCGCGATCCGAACACACTTGCTCACACCGGTTGGGCTGCGAACACTCTCGCCCAGCGCGCCCGCGTACGAACCCAAGTATGAGGGCCCGCTGTTTGACCGGGATCGCGCGTATCACAACGGGACGGTTTGGCCCTGGTTGCTCGGCCCGTTCTGCGAAGCATTGCTCCGCAGCGAGTCGTTCTCAAAGTCATCAAGAGTCGAAGCACGCGATCGGCTGCTGACGCTCGCGGATTCGCTCGACGGGCCTTCGGTCGGACAGCTCAGCGAGATCGCGGACGCAGAACCCACGCCGATCGGAAGCCCCGATGCGATCCATCGTTTTGACGGCTGCCCCGCCCAGGCATGGTCCATCGCCGAGACCCTGCGTGTGCTGGTGCTCTCCCAAAATGAAAAAGCCCCCGCATAAACGGGGGCGATCATTGTTTGATGGTCGTGATGTTTAGTCGTCTTCGTTGCCGGCTTTGAGGATGCGTTCTGCGTCCACGGGTGTGATCGAGCCTTCAGCGACATAGGCCGCCAGCTCCTGCTTCGTCTTCTCACGCAGTTTGTTCTTGTTGTGGTAATACACGGCGGACATACCCACGATAGAAATCGCAACGCTTGCGAGGATGACGAGCGCGATCAGTTCATTTTCGCCGGTGACGGCAAGAATCAATGGACTCATGGTGTTCAACTCCTGATCCTCTTAGAGGCCGCTTTTCCGGTCGGACTTCGCGCCGGCCTGTAAAAGTTCTTTGCCCTGCTCGGGCGTCATCGATCCTTCGGCGATGTAAGCAGCAATCTCGCGTCGCGATTCTTCACGCTGCTTGGTCCGCTGCATCCCGCTAATCGCCTTGCCGATGATCGCCACGATCGCCACAGACAGTCCGCCCGCAATCGCAACAATCGGGATCAGTTCCGCGTCAATCCCTGCAAGTGTCAAAGTTTCCATCATCAAACTCCCGGCGGCGAGCCGCCTGATTCAAACCATCTAATTGTCATCACCTGATTGCTCTCTTGGGAGCATCATTGATCCCTTGGTGTGACTTTCCTTTTTCTAAAGCAGATCCATTGCTCAAACGTGCGGCCGGCGATCGCCAGCTTTCAAGATTCGTTCGCCATGCTCGGGGGTCATCGATCCCTCGGCGATGTAAGCCGCGATCTCACGCTTCGTGCGCTCGCGGGCACCATTGGTAATGACTTTCGTGACGCCCTTGAAAAAGAGTGCGGTCAAGATCGCCCCCGCGATGATCATCGGGAGAAACACGTCTTCGTTATGAATCAGGTCGCGAAAGATATCTTCCATGGTGCGGTCTCCAGGCCCGGATTGATTGGGAATCGTCTCGCGTCTCTTTCAGAGGCAGACAGAGTGCCGACAAAATTCGACATGAACCGTTCAAATCCCGATCAGCCGTAGCCATTATCATAACGAAAGTCCATGATACGATGCACGCATGATCGCAGGATTTATGATCGCCGGAATTGCATGGATTGTCCTGCTATTGCTCACAATTGGGCTGGCAGCCAACGCTGTCTGGCGGGCGGTGATGCCGCCCCCTGGGACTCCCCGCGAGGCAGGTTGCGGTTCGTGCGGCTATGAGCTCACCACGCTCGAGCATGGCCGATGCTCCGAGTGCGGCGCAGATCTTCTCAAAGCCGGTGTCTCAACCCGTCGCAACACCGTCCGCATCGCGGGCTCCCTACCCGCGGGCATCATGGGCTGGACGGTGCTCTCGGTTACGTTAAGCAGCGTTGTTCTGTATGCAATCTCGATCGTCAGCATGATGGCCAACGTCGGCGGCATCGCTGGCGGCGGCGTCGCATTCGACTCAAACTTCTCGTTTGGAACGGAAGAGACGTATGACAACGAAACCGGCGCGTTCGTCCGAGATATCGACTTTGGCATAACGATCGAAGTCGATGTCATCGGCAACTGGGGCAGCCCGCCGACTTCAGGAACGATCATTGCCATACTCGAACACAACGATCAAAGGACCGAGATCCAGTTCAACGACGCATCGGTTGCGGACTGGCAGATGGTCGATGCAACCGGCGAAGTCATCGGATCTGGAACATCCTTCGCAAGCTCTGATGCGAAAGCGGCGCTCGATGCGATCGGCCTAACCGACGATTCAAGCGCCGATGCACCAGCAATCGCGCAAGAAGTGGAAGCGCTGATCGATGGAGCTCTCAATGACCCGTTTAGCTACGAAACAAATGTCTTGATGATGAACACCACCGCTCAGCGATTGGTCACGCAGAACGGCGGAACCTCATTTAGCAACGTTGGAAATCCATTCGCATCACAATCCGCTGCCGACTGGATTATCCCGCTTGTCCTGGTCGGTGTGACCTTCATCGTCTGGCTCGTTGGGTTGATCTGGATGGTTCGCCGGCGTGCCCGCCTCATCGCCGGCCCGCGTCCCGACGCCGGTTAAATCCCATTCTCGCCCGCATTCCGGGCATCGCTCGGGTGCAGGATCGCCCCGCATGTCGTAGCCGCACGCGTTGCAATGGGTGCGATACCAGCCCCGGCGTCTCCGCGCAAACAACGGCAATAGCACAGCCGGGCCAGCGCCGACAAATCCGATCGTACCCAGGACCGTTAAGCCGAGAAACGTCCCTTCAGCGCAGTAGCAATCGGTCCGGCGCCGGATCAGTGCATCGATCGGGATCAGCAAAGCAGCTTCAGCCGCGGTCCCGAGCAGCACCCGGTTCGCCAACCGACCAAGTATGTCTTCGCGCTGCCCGCTGCCGCAGAATCGCAACAAAATCAGCGTCGGCAGCACCCAGAACACAAACAGCATCAGCACCCAGAACAAGATTCGTGCACCGAGAGGCACGCTATCCATCACGCTAGACGTTGAAGTCATCTCTTGGTCGAACAGGCCGACGATGCCAAGCAGCATCGCGAATCCGCCCAGCCCGACCGTGAGCCCGGCGATCGTGACGCTCAGTTTGATCGAGCGCCCTTTGCCGGCCGTGATTCGCGGCTTTCGAGCAGGCCACAAGTAGCACGCCTGAGCAATCGTAATGATCCCAGAGAAAAAGATGACATACAGCCAAAATGCAGGCTCGAGCAAAAAAGGGATGACCTCGGCGGCATGGGCTGCGAAATACATCGTGTCTTCATCGCCGACTGCCCAGAGCCAAGCGATCGTCACCAAACCAACCACGATCGGCTGCAGCAACCAATACGCCAGCTTGAGCTTCCAAATGGATGGTGGCCGATCATTCATGGAGTCAGTTCCCCGTCACTTACTGTTTCAATCGTTCGGTCAGTCGCTATCGGGCCAACCACGTTGGTCTTCGGAGCTTTTGGGGTGATCGCATGGCCGCCAGCATATATGTACAACCCGGGCAGCGGGGTACGATCTGGCATGAGCCAGCAACCGCCGATCGCAGTCCAGCAATGCATCAACCCCGATTGTGCCGCAAGCTTTGGGGTGGATCAGATTTTGACATCCTGCCCCGAATGCTCTGAGCTGCTCGATATCCAGTACGAATGGGAGCTTGCCTGGCCGAAATCAGAACGCCAATGGTCGGTGTTCGAACGCCGCGGAAGTACGTTCGGCCAACGTGTCGCAGCCGGCGATCGCGGTGCGACCGATGACATGCTCGACTTCTCAGGGGTCTGGCGATTCCGAGAGTTGCTGCCATTCTGGAAGCATGCCCCGGGTGGCGCGTCTGACATTGTCTCGGTGGGCGAAGGGCGGACCAACCTCCAGCGTGCCGATGCACTGGCGGGGCGTGTTGGATTCGATGTATCCGCCGGTGGCCGATTGTTTCTGCAGTATGAAGGCTTCAACCCTTCGGGATCATTCAAAGACAACGGGATGACCGCCGCCTTCACCCATGCCCGCATGGTGGGCGCTACGCGCTGCGCGTGTGCATCGACGGGCAATACCTCTGCGTCACTCGCGATGTATGCCGCTCAAACGGGAATCAAAGCCTTTGTCTTCATCGGGGAAGGAAAAATTGCATACGGCAAGCTCTCGCAAGCGCTCGATTATGGTGCGACCACATTGCAGATCGCGGGCGATTTCGACGCGTGTCTCAAACGCGTGCGAACCATCGCCGAAGACAAGGCACTCTATGAATCCGGCAAAGGTGTCTATCTGATGAACTCGGTCAACCCGTTTCGTCTCGAGGGGCAGAAGACCATCATGCTCCGCGTGCTCGAGGGGCTGGGGTGGCAGATCCCCGATTGGATCGTCGTGCCAGGCGGAAACCTGGGCAACTGCTCAGCGTTTGGCAAGGCATTCATGGAACTCAAGCAGCTCGGTTTAATCGACCGAATCCCGCGGCTTGCGGTGATCAACGCGCACGGCGCACGCACACTCGACCGCATCTATAACGAGCAGGGCGTCCGGTGGAACGGGGGGCGCTACGACCGCAACAAGGTCCGTGCCGAGTACGACCGCATGGATGCGGCCGGCGAAAACGCAGACACGGTCGCCAGCGCGATCGAGATCAATCGCCCCGTCAATCTCGCCAAAGCGTTGCGTGCCCTCGACGTCATGAACGGCGTCGTCCGCACAGCCGATGATGAGACGATCGTCGAGCACAAGTCGCTGGTTGGTCGGTACGGCTTTGGGTGCGAGCCAGCATCAGGCGCTTCCGTGGCCGGCGCGCGAATGCTGCTCGAGGAGGGGGTGATCAAACCGACTGAGACGGTCGCGTGCATCCTGACCGGGCACCAGCTCAAGGACCCAGACGTGACGGTGCGATACCACACCGGCCTGCCGACCAAAGAGGCTCAGGCGTGGCTCAGCGAACAGTCGGCGGATGGGCCCGGCGGCTCGGTGAGCAATCGCCCGATTCGCGTTCCCGACGATGTTGATCGGATCCTCGAAGCTATGAACGGCCCATGAACAGCGCGTGATCGGGCTGGGGATCGAGTTGTCCGCAACGGGTAGTTAGGCCCGATTGAGACCTCGCTGGCATTCAAAAACATGAAGCAGGACCGTGCGGGTCGCCATGCGCCCGTCGATCCTGCTTCACTCCCCCAAACCGAGCGTGGGCTCTCGCTTTCCCACGCCCAGATAGGTTGCCACCCACAAGGGATGACGCCCCTCCCAAAATCCTTCGACGGAGCTACACGCTCCGTCGAAGGGGAGGCGGCAGGCCGGTTGGGGACGATGACGACCCGACCTACCGCCAAATCCGGAGTCCGTTTGCAACCGGTGACCCACCCGACGTCGCGTCTTCCGAACCGATTTGGTCAGTGACCAGAACCGGTGTTGAGGCTCGGACTCGTGTGCCTCAAAGTTTGCGTTACGACACCCTGCGTGTGGGCAATGTCCGCACGGTGCGTTGCGTTGATCAGTTGATTGTTCCCCACGTCTCAGGCCCGTTCGCCATCAATCGGCCGGCCCGCAGTCGTCCCCAGCGATCGCTCGCTGACGAAAATATCTTCGTCTGGACTTGGGTAGTCAGTTCCATGTTGATGTGAAAAAGGAATCGCAAGAACAGTAAACGGGGCGTCTGAAGCGTTGCGACATAGATAAAACAAATCAAACAAAGCCTCGTAACACTCAGCAAAGGCAAATTCTTGACAAGGGGAACGGCTACTCGTTTGTGATCCAAAAAGTCTTTGAAACTGGAAGGCCTCAGTCCGGTTTCCCTCGGTGAGATCATCTTTTCGATCTCCATCTTGGGATTACATCCGACCTCTTGATCAAATCTTCAGAGCGCATGGTGGTCCGGTATCGCGGTTCGAATCCGTGTGCCAGAGACAGTTTTCATTCCAACGAAGCGACTTGCCCAATCCCGAGATGTCTCGGACGTTTGATAGTTGATTGAGCGATTTTTCGCTTTTGGTCTGCCTCGGGCCCGGCTAGCATGGTCGCTTCGTTCCTCGGACGCCGGATCCGGGGGCTTCGTTGGGGAACCGCACGGTCGCGTGCCCAAGTTTGAGGGTCTTGCCCATGTTCGTGGATGGACGGGGTTTCAACTGTAAGTACGGACTTTGTTTGCTGTTGGCAATCGCGGCGAGCCCCGTTTACGGGGGGGGTGTTTCAGCGCCCAGCTTTACTGAAGACGCGGTCGGTCGCGGACTCTTTTACATCGTCGGGAACCCATTTGCCCAGTTTGGAGCCGGCCACGGTCTCGTCGATCTCGACAATGATCGTGATCTGGACGCGGTCATTTTGGGAGCCAACAACGGGCTGGTCGGGGTGTATGAGAATCTAGGTGCGGGGACTTTCGCCAACCGTTCGTTCTCGTCAGGTATCGGGGGGCATGCCCCGGCGACGGGGTTCTCGGCGGCCGACTATGACGGGGATGGGGATCTCGATCTCTATCTTGGCGGTTGGTTCACCACGAGCCGTTTGCTCCGCAATGACGGGAACTTCACCTTCACCGATGTCACCACCGACGCGGGACTTTTCCTGTCGTGCCCAAGCATGGCATCGACATGGGGTGACTACAACGGGGATGGCTGGCTCGATCTCTATGTCAGCGTTCGAACGTTTACGAACTCAGATCCAACGCAGAACCACTTCTATGAGAACAACGGCGACGGGACGTTTACCGAAATCGGGGCTGCCCTTGGTGTGGAAGCGCTAAATGATCCCACGCTTCTCGCGGCGTTCTTTGATATGGACCGGGACGGAGATGACGAGCTTTACCTTGGAACAGACAAGGGGGCGCTGACCAGCTTAGAGAATCGGTTGTTTGATAACGATGGCGGGGTGTTCACGGAGATCACCGCGGCGTCGAACGCGGGGGCCGATCTGGACTGCATGGGCATTGCGATCGGAGATCTGAACTTCGACGGATTCTTTGATCTCTACCTCACCAATATCGCACTCGGTAACAAGCTGCTGATAAACGACGGCAATGGCGCATTTGTGGATGAGACCCTTGCAGCCGGGATGGGAAGTTTCATTTTCTCGTGGGCAACTACATTCGCCGACTTTGACAATGACACGCATTTGGATACGTATCTGTGCCATGCGTCAGCACCGAATAGCTTGTATCAGGGGTCAAGCGTTTGGCCGCTCGCAGAAGTCGGTGTTCAGTCAGGAGCCGCGACCGGCGGCACGAGCTATTCGGTTTCCGTCGGCGACATCGATGAAGACGGCGATCTTGACATGATGGTTGATGAATCCAACGCGTATACCAAGCTCTACATCAACAACTCGCCGGCGACGAACAACTGGGCGAGGATGCGCATCGTTGGTCAGGGCCCAAACACGTTCGCGGTCGGTGCACAAGTTGAGTTGACAACCGGCTCTCTCACGCAGCTGCGTGAGATTCACTGCGGCTCAAACTTCAAGTCCATGAACGAGTTCGTGGTGCACTTTGGTATGGGTCAAGAATCGGCTGCCGACACCGTTGAAGTTATGTGGCCGGCAACGGGCGATACCCGCACACTCAGCGGCATGCCCACCAATCAGGAGTGGGACATCTATCCACCCGAGATGCTTGGTGACGCCAATCTTGATGGGCGAGTCAATCGTCGGGATCTCTTCGAGATGCTCTGGGTGTTTGCCAGTGCTTCGGGTCCCTTGCAGCCGGGGTACGAGATGCTTGATATCGATGGAGATTTCGATATCGACGCAAATGACCTTGCCAAGCTGCGTGCCGCAGTTGCGCCACTGCGAAAGGGCGTTGCTACTCCCTGATTCGGTGAGAAAAGATCGCCCGCAAAGGTCCCAAATCCTTGATTTGAAGGCGAAAATGCGGTGTATGTTCCTGCGAGGGGATCCCCTGGCCGGTCTTGCTGCGTATCAATGAAGCCGGTGGATCCAGAGGGATGCCGTCAAATCGAAGAGGAGAATCCGATGCGTCTCAATCAAGCATTCGCGGCATTGCTGTTCACGCTCCCGGTCATGTTGACGGCGACGGCTGCGATGGCGCAACCGATCTCCTACCAAGGACGCGTCAGCGAATCTGGTGGAGCTCCTGTCGGCGATTACGAGATCGGGTTCCAGGTGTTCGATTCGCTCTTCGGTGGTTCGCCGATCGGCGTAGCTCTGGAGCGTTCGGTGACATTGTCCGAAGCGGACAATGGCGTCTTTGCGTTTGATGATCTTGACTTTGGCGCGGGCGTCTTTGGAGGGGCAGACCGTTGGCTTGAGATCAGCGTGAAGAAGCTCTCCGACGGTGGTTTTACGACGCTTGGACCGCGTCAGGCTATCAGGCCGACGCCATATTCCCTGTTTGCGGAGAGCTCGGGGACCACGCTCAACGATGCGCACCTTCAGGGCAATCAAATCTCCAATGCTGGTGGCAACCCGTTTGTCGTGGCAGGCCTCACCCAGATCGGCACAGGCAGCACCAACGGGTTTTTGCAGCTGTTTATGACCGGCACGCCAGATCGAATCTTGCAGTTCGGCAGCGTTCCCGGCTTTGGCGGACAGACGCGTTGGTTCGATGAAGCCGGCACCACGATCGGGCTGCTCGAAGCAGATCCAGGCGGCAACGGGCTCGCGATGCGATTGAGCGGCAACGGTGGCGTCCTCGAATGGGATGGTGACCTGGGTGGTATGCCCGGTAGCCGTTTCTTCGTGACCGGGCCCGAATCAGGTTTTACGTTTGATACCTCGCTCACGGGCGATGACGCGTTCGTGCTGCCCGACAACGTGATTTCGATGGATGAGATCGGCGGCGAAATGGGCTTGGCGAGTGACGCCCAGACAGCGGGAATCACGCTCAATCAGAACTTCCAGACCATCATCTCGCGATCGATCACAGTGCCCGGTCCTGGTAACGTGGTTGTGTTGGCAAGTGGGTCAACCTCGGTCCAGCGTCTGAGCAACTCGGTCGGACTGATGGTGCTGGGCGTGTCTGACTCGCCCACGTCGCTGCCCGATACTCAGCAGATGGTGTTGCAGATCGGGCCAAACGGCATATCTGGTTTTTACAACTGGCCGATAACTGCTCATGGAGTCTTCGAAACGCCGGTCGCGGGAACATTCACGTTCTACTTCAACGGCAACTCGAGCGGATTTGCAACGCCCCGCGTCTTCGACGCCAATATCACGCTTCTCTACATCCCGACGGCCTACGGCGACGTGACGCCCTCCCTCCTCGCCCAGGATGGCGGGTACTCGACCGACGGGCCGACTCGAGGTGGCATGACCGAGGCTGACATTCTGCAAGAGCAGCTCGCCGAACAAGTTCGGGCGATGGAAGCCCTCAAAGCCGAGCAGGAACGCATGCGGGAGATGATCGAGGAGATGAAATCACGGGCCGGCGACGATTCCTAGATAGGACTTGTTTCGCGGTGAGTTGATCGGATAGGCTGCTGTTCAACTGGGAGTAATATGATGGTTGATATCAAGAAAATGGTGTTCGTGGCTGCCCTCGCGATGGCAGGATCGTCGGCAATGGCCCAATCGGGCGGGCCGTACGAGATCACCGCGTGGACCATCGATGGCGGCGGGGTCGTCAACGCGACCGGAGGCGTGTATTCGCTCTCGGGAACGGTTGGTCAGCCTGACGCTGGCCCGATCCAAACCGGTGGAACCTTTGAGCTTGCGGGCGGTTTTTGGCCGGCTGCCATAGAAACTGTTGGTTGCCCTGCCGACTTGGCGGCGCCATTCGGTGTGCTCAACTTCTTCGATGTCTCGACCTACATCTCGCTGTACAACGCCAACGATCCGGGTGCGGATCTTGCGGCACCGCTTGGTGTGCTGAACTTCTTTGATGTAGCCGCGTTCATCAGCGCGTACAACGCCGGCTGCCCATAGTTCGACCGAGACGTCATCCAAGTCGGTGCGAATAGTTACTACGAATCAAGCTTTCCTACTCCGGTCGACGACCGGATTTTTTATTGAGTATCTACCCAATGGTGATCTCTCGAGTAACCCAGTGTGACGAGCAGCTCGCCGGCGATGTCTCGGACCACCATGCGTTCGTCGGGCGCGAGATCGCGTTCCCATCGCCCGGTTGCTCGGGGGGTGATGGAGGATGAAGCGCTGGGATTGTTGAGATTTTGCCCCGGTCGGGCGGGACCTTCGGAGGATGCACTTAGCATCGACTCGTCGAAAGACTCACCGATGAAAGCGCACACCTTTGCAAAGTGCTCAGCGGGCTGTGCGACGAGTTCTTCGTAGCGAACTTCCATCACACGGGGATGTTCACGGAACGCCAGCCCTTGCATGACATCATCGCGCCAACGGGTAGCGCACTTGTGCATCGAGTTGTTGGTCTTGATCGGTACGATGCGTCCGTTCTCGATGCGTTCTTTCGGGTGATTTCGTAGCGAGCATGCGACGTCTCGCCCGTCGCGAATCACGTGGATGAATCGAGCGTTTGGGTACCATGTCAAAATCTGGCTGATCGCACGCACGTTGTTGGGTGTCTTTTCAACCCAGCGTTGTTTGGATTCTTGTTCGAGGAATCGCTGAGCGAACCGTTCGGCAAAATCGATGAGATTCCGCGATGAAGCTCGGAGTGCAGCGAGCTCTTCGAGGGGAATGTCCCAAGGGACCGCGATGTTGTTGATGTTAAAGGGCAATCCGTACAGGCTGGTTTCCGGTCCGCACGCGAGATTGGGATGTCGATTGAGGACTTCCTTGAACAAGGTGGTGCCAGATCGTCCACAGCCTCCAACGAACACGGCGTCCATCTTTGAACGCGCCGCCACGTCATACCAACCTGAGTCACGCAAAGATTGCTCATGGAGCAACCTGCGGCGTCGTGCGAGGCGTTGGCTGAGATAGCTTGGGGTAAGTGGCACGTGCTTCCTCTATCGGTTATCCGTGCTCGCTGACTGATGCCGAGCGTGCCGGTTCGAGTGTGGCGTCGAGCCAAAGAGCGATTTGGACCGCGATGTGATTGGTGTTGGACGGTAGGTCATCCTGATACGAACTGATCAGGGTATCTCCGCCGCGTTGAATGATCTTGTTGAGAAACATGGTCGCATCGGATTCGGCCAATCGTTCTCTTGCTTCGATCCACTCGGGTGCGTTCTGCTGCATGAGCTTTGGATCGACCCAGCTGGTTTCAACTGCGTTCCAAGGCGCGGAGTCGTTCTTAGGTGTTTCGATTTCGGCGGTTTGTGCTCGGCGTGCTTTGCGCGCAGTCCTGATCTGGGCCGAGGTCGCGTTGATTGGTAGGCCGTTGTTGGCGTTCTCGATATCCGCGAGCGGGCCGCACACATCGGTGATCGCTAGGTTGGCGGGTATGCCATCGACTCGGGCTGTCAGTGAGAGCTCGCTGGCGACGTCGATTATCGCAGAGTGAGCAAACAACGTATCGCTCACCATGATGCGGGTGTTTCCGAGCGTGTGAGCCGAGTCGTCTTGGCGGCTGCACGGCCAGAACCGGTTCCACATTTCAGCGGTATTCGGGCGGATACTTCGGACCACTTCGAGCCGTTGCTCCTTTCGTTGTCGTACCGCACGCCGGATGTCATCTGTCAGCACAGCTTCGAGCAACTCGCGCCCGGTGGTATGGTGCATGGATGAAGCCGGTGCCGGGCGACGCATTCCGGGAACAAGATTTCGCATGCGTTGTTTCAATGTTGGTGTGCGGTGTGCGTGTCGGCTGCCAATGCTCATGAAATGGTCTTTGAGCAGGGTGTCACTCAGTTGCCCGCCGATGACAACGTCGTATTGGCAAGCGATAGCTTGATCGGCAACGCCGAGCCCGTGGCAGTTACCGCGCAACTCACAGCCGAGCAGCGCGAGGCCCCGTTTGAGCATGCGCGGGAAGTAGTGCTCGTCTCGTTGCACCATGACGTGGGTACATCCCGCGGCTTCCGCGATCCGTGCGGCGACACGCGTCTCATTGTTCTCGCGCGTGACATACGTCAGTCCGTGGATTTGTTCTGGGCGATCGACCGCGTCGAGCACCGCGCCCAGGACCGCCCGTGAGTCGGCGCCTCCGCTCAGGAGCACGCCGATACGATCACACCCACGCGTGATATCGACCGCTGCTTCTCGCATCGCGTCGGCGATTCGCGGCCGCATCGCATTTGCCGACGGAAACTGCTTAGGCTCGGTTGGTTCCCAAAGAGTCGAAGAGCTAAGTGTTCCCGTATCTGCGTGTATGGTGGTCAGCGACGCCGGTGGCAGTTCGGTCATCGTGGTGCGCGTGGTGAACGGATAGGTGATGTAGTTGTGCACCAGCAGTTCGGCGACCGAAACCGGATCGATGTGATGACCGGTGCCGGACGCAGCCGCGACAGACTCGGCGTGTGTTCCGATCGCTCGGACCTTCCCGTGTTCATCTCGCCCGATGTAAACCGGCCGGAAACCGAGCCGATCCGTGAGGATGTGAATCGAGCTATTTTCAAACTCGAACACTGCGAACATGCCAGAGAGTTGTTTGCTCGCGAACTCAGGGTTCTGTGTGATGCCGTCGCGCTGATCCAGCCAGTCCGCGACATCGTCTGTTTGGCCACGAATGGCCGGACGCCCGACGATCACACGTCGATTCATGCTTTCATGGCCACTGTTGTGCTCAAAGGTGTGCTGTATCCATGCACTCCCCCAGCCAAGGTCCTCGCATCTGACTTCGGATTCCTCGAGAGCGGGGCGATCCCGGAGCAACCTTGCGATATCGTTTTCTGGTGTTTGCCCGATCACAACCAGGAGGTCTGAAACATGGAGTTGGTTCGGGGGCATGTGTCTCTCTGGCGGATCCATTGGGCGTGTATCGTACTATCGGCCCGGCCGAGGCATTGCTTCACACTTGGATGAAACGTGATCCTCAGTAATGATGACGCCGCGAATCGATCAATCCATGGCTGTCAGCAAGACTTTGACCGCCCGGTCGAGGTCGTTGCCACGGACATTTTTGTAGCGAACGACACCGTTCTGATCGAGTACGTAAACGGTTGGCAGGCCGTCGATGTTCCATAGGGATCCGATCGGACCGTACCAGCCTTGGTTCCCTGGTTCCAAGCGGTCGAGGATGACCGGCCACGTTACTCCAAACTGATCAACGTACGCCTGGACATCATCTCTCGATTCCGGGCCCGTGAATACAGAGAGCTGGGTCAAGGGACCGTCCGCGTGCTTGGCAAGCATTGTCTTGGTCGAAGGTAACTCCTCGCGGCAGGGGTAACAGTTGATACTCGTAAAGTAGAGCACAAGAACACTGCCGCGGTAGTCTGATAGGTTGATCACTTTGCCCTCTGGTGAAAATCCGGAAAACTCGAGTGGCGTTGAGCCGACGCTCAGGTGGCGCAGCTCAAAGAGACTGGCCCGTGCGTTGTCAGCAGCCCATCCTTCCGGATCGATTTCGAGCACGATCTCAAACAGCGATTCACGGGCAACAGCATCTGGCGCCTTCAGCGCAATCGCGTACTGGCATTCTGCTTTGATCCTACGAAACGGCGTGCTTTGCTGAATGCTCCGGACCACATGCTGGTAGTAGGCTGGACTCAAATGATACGAGTAAATCACCGCTTTGATGACATCCGACATCCGTTCGTCGTGCGGGTGATGTTTGAGAAGAGCATCCAGCGCCCAGCGTTGTTGGCTCAACAGCTCGTCATCGGGATTCATTGGCTTGCCCTGTTCGAGTCGCTTGCCGGCATTCACAAGCCAGAGCAGAAACGGGAATCCTTCTTTGGATTCAGCAAACTGCTGAGCCGCCTCAGAGAACCGTGGAAGGAGTTCCCGATATGGCTCGATGTTGATATCAGGCAATGACGCGCGTTCTTCCGATGTGGCGTTCATATGCCGTGCGAGCATGGCCGCTTTGCTCGCTTCGAACCGCTCATTTAGATCGCTGAACCGACTTTCAGCAGTCGTTGGAGTGTTGTCGCGAGATGCAGGCTCGGCTCGCAACGCAGGGGCATTCAGCATGAGGGCCATCGTAAACGCAATCGGCAAGGTGAGCAGGTTCAGTGTTGTCATCGGGGTGCGCTCCGTCGGTGCGCGCGAGACGGGGGTTTCGCGCAGATTCCGAAATCATATGTATCGTACTTCGATATATACGATTTCGAAATATGTCGGGTTGCACCAGTGGCATTAATCGCGATCAGTTTGGGGCATGGACACACAAAAGCGACCACAGGCAGGGCTGGGGCGTGAAATGCTGCCCGAGAGCGTGGCCAGATGTTCTCTCAGTTGCGATGGCCGATCACCGAGGCTGATCGAAGCCTTCGCAGTGGTTCATTCCGAAGCGGCCCGGTCTCTATCGCAAGACATGTGTCAGCGAGCGAGAATGCGTGCTTCACCCGCACGGTTGCCCGAAGTCGGCCAGATACGCGGCGATGTCGAAGAAGTTCAGCACACCGTCCGAGTTGCGATCGGCCTCTAGAGCCTGGGCGTTGAACAAGCCAACAAACGCGGTGATATCGGACGAGTCAAGAAGGCTGTCGCCTGTAAGGTCTGCTTCGCATGTCAGCATGAGATAGGTGAGGTCTTGCCCATAGATCACTCGGAACGTATGGCCCGAGTTTATCTCCGGGGAATGCACCGTTTCGAGAGTGCCGATTTGGGGCCCTCGCCGCGTGGTGAGATTTATCCAATACCAGATACGATGCTCTGAGTAGAGTGATGTTATGCAGAGACACACCATTCAGTTCAGCGTAGCGGGCTTGCTCGCGCTTGCGACAATCGTGATTTTTCCAATGGCGGCCGGGGGCCGTCAGCTCGAACCAGAGACGCCTGGCCGGGTGTCATACGCGATCGAATCAACGGCTGACGGTTCTCTCGTTGTCAGCGAGATCATCGATATCAACGCGCCGATCGACAAGGTCTGGGCCGCGTACACAACGTCCGGCGGATATGAGTCCTGGGCAGCGCCTCACGCGCGTATCGACCTTCGCCCTGGAGGTCAGATTCTCGCGTCTTATGATGTTGAGAAGGGGTTCGATAGTGAAAACACGGTCTCACTAACGATCGTGAACTTTGTGCCTGAGCGGGTTCTGACACTGCAGGCGGATATTGGCAAGAACTGGCCTGAGATCCTCCGGCGCGATGCAGTCAATCTTTACAACGTGATCCTGTTCGAGGAACTTGGCGAGGCACAAACGCGGATTACGTCGTACGCCTTGGGGTACCGTGACAGCGAAGAACTGCGGGGGATGATGCAGTTCTTTGAGGAGCAAAACCGCATGCTCTATGGGAGACTCATCGCGTATCTCGAAGCCGGTTGACAACGACAGCGTAGTTTGCGATATTCAGTTGCAGTGCAGTACAGCGAACACCGTCCTATTCGTGGACCCCTGAGCGGGGTGGTCGAGGTTATCTTCTGCATTGAGCAGTACGCTCCGGCTCACCAGCGCGAGCGGCTGGTTCCAAGCGGGCGATCTCATCTCGTGATCGAGCTCGACGGTGCCGATCGTCTGGTGTACGACTCAGAGTCCGGGGAACCGATCTTTTCATGCCGGGGTGCTTGGTTTGCGGGGGTGCACACCAGGCACCTCACGATCACTGCGGCGGTGCCCAAATCTCGGCTCGCGGTCGTTCAGTTCATGCCGGGCATGTCGTGGCCAATCTTGAATCTCGATCCAGAGCATTGCGCCGACCGGATTGTGCTCGCCGCTGACAATGTGGGCGATGATTTGAATGCTCTCAGAGACACACTGCTCGATCTCAGCACGTGCGGGAGTGTCGTAGAGCGGCTGGAAAAGTGGGTCGCTTCTCGTTTCGACAAAGAACGCATGCCGCACCCGTACATCAGCGCAGTGCTCAGCAGAATCCTTAGTGCACCGCAAGACATTTCCTTCGCGGATATGGTGAATCGCGACGGCGAGATGTCGTACAAGCACTTCGTCGATCTGTTTAAAAAACATGTGGGGATCTCGCCCAAGAAGTTGCAGAGGATCGCCCGGTTTGGTCAGGTCTTGGAGCAAGCTGGGGCAAGCGTCAAGCCCGATTGGGCCTTCATCAGCGCCAGGCTCGGGTACGCGGATCAATCCCACTGCATCCGCGACTTCCGGGCGTTTTCAGGGCTGAGCCCAACAGAGTTCGCCCGCCTCTCGGATGGTCGGACCAACTTCTTTCCTGAGCAAGGATGAGCTGCTCGACAAACCCGCACCCTCGCGTTGCCTGAGCCAGCAACATGAGTTTGCAAGAATCGATCTATGTCGTGTGTCAAAGAATGGAGCCGGGGGGAATCGAACCCCCGTGGAATCGTGTTTTCTGTGGCGTGAGCGGGGGTGTGGACACTCATATGGACACCTGCTTGCGATCCGCTGTGATCCTCATGGTTCTGGGTCCGCACCACGATCGGTATCGCATTCACCAGCGAGCGAAGCCCTTGCGTCTTGCGGTCGGTATAGCGATCCTCCATGCCCCGCGTCGTGTGCCGCGTGAGCGCCCGCACCTGATCGGTGGTGCGTGCCACGACGCGGAGCAGGCTCGTGTAGGTGTCGCGTGACGAGTAGCGGACGATCCGTGAACCATCGCCGCGCACTCGCTCGATCCCGGCCCGCTCGCAATCCCGCTTGAATGTGTGCCGCGTCGGGCAGCCGCCGTGCAGCAGACGCTCGGATGGTCCACGGTCAGCGACCAGCCGCTCGATGACGGGTAACAGTTCGTCCGGAAGCTCGATCACGTCGCCTCGGTTTGACTTGTCCTTGCCGCGCGGGATGAGGATCGAATAGCCGTCGTCGTCCTTGCGGATGTCTCGCACTTGCAGACGACCAGCTTCCTTCCACCGCAGCCCGGAGAACACCATCAGGGCGTACACGTCTGCCCGGTACAGCCGCCGAGTATCCTCGGTGTTTGGGTCGATCAGCCGGCGGAGCTCATCTTCGGTGAACGCAGCACGGTCGTAGGTCTCGGTGAATGCGACCTTGAACCGTGGCACATCACCGATGGGGTTCTTCGGCACTCGCCCGTCGCGGTGAAGCCAGCGGTAGAACTGCGTTGCGGCGTCAAGATAATGGTTCCGCGTCGAAGCAGACCAAGTCGAGCGTTCTAGATACCGACGGAGATCGAGTGCGCTTGCGTCGGCTACTCGATACCAACCGAGAGCTCTGAAGAGATCGCGGCACCGCTGTACCGGCTTCCGCACGTAGTCCGCTTCGAGGCCACGTGCTTTGAGCGAGTCCCGGAACTCATCAATGAGCTTGGCGAGCGAAGTCTCGGCTGTTTCGGTTTCTACTGGATCGACCATCAGCCCAGCGAGTTTGCGCTCTTCCCGAGCGACCCATTCGCGGCCTAGCTTCTCCGCCACGTCCTTCCGCGTGACATGCAGTGGAATCGTCCTGGGCTTGCTTTCACCAGGGAAGCGATGCCGAGCGGAGTACTTCTGTGCCACGATTAGTTTGCCGTCCAAACCGCGACGTTTGCGTTTAAAGACGTTCACGATTCCACTCCTAGCTTACGGAGAAATCGCTCGACCTCTGAGTGCGGAACTACTTGCTGGCCTCCGGGCATGAGTTGCACTCGCTGAACAGCGCCGACAGATACCATCCGCTTCGCCGTGGAGTACGACACTGCGATGATCCGGGCGAATTCGGTCAGGTAGTAGTGCGGTTTCACTGGGACGCCGTTACGCATTGCCGCCCCCTCTACTGCGCTCACGAGCTAGGTACTCTTCGGGTCTGATTTGCTCAACCTCTTCGCCCATCCAAAGAAGCCAGATCTCAGTGGAGCCGCCGTGCTCGTCGAGCCCGAACTCAGAGACCACTTTGAGGAAATGCCGAGGCCAGACGTTGGCGTCCAGTTCCCAGAGAGACACGCCCGGGTGTCCTGGATCCACAGGGCGGTCGTTCCGAAGATTCGCTTCGTCGACGAGGCGAAGGGCCGCCGACCCAGCCTCACCGTTGACCGTTACTGTTTGTTCAACAGAATTTTGAAGCAGTTGCTCGATGAGGCGAGACGAAGTCACTCCGGCACTGCGCGCGAGCATCTCAATCCGCTCGGCGAGCGCTTTATCGACTCTGGCAGAAAGAACGGCAGTTCGGGGCTCGACCATGCCAGGATGGTATACGAATGTATACGGTTGTCAACCGAGAGTTCGAGAATCTCGGCAGTGCAGTTAGGCAGGCCCCTCTTCTCACCTGCCACCATCGGTACCGTCTGGGAGGGACGGCCCGCCACTATCTGACTGGGAGTCTGTTGTTCCTTCTTCCTCATTCCACTTCCTGTGGACGAAGATGAACTGTTGAGCCAACCGCTGTGCCACTGGGATGCTGTTGTCGGGAAACCACTGGGGATTCTCGAAGTCGCCAGGAAGGTGCTGACGGATTAACTTCGCGAGTTCGTCCAAGTCATAAATCAGCTCAATGCTCTTAAGTTGGTTGCCGTCGATATCCCCAACACGTGGAATTACATCGCCATCTCCCCATCTACTTGGAGCCATCGTCTGCAAGAACAATGCAATGTTCTGTGGATCTTGGGCGAACACTGACTCGAGATGTGCTTGTACTGGTTCGCGCCCCTCAGCACGCCACCAATCGAACAACATTGATTGCTCTTGCGACACATCCACGTTGAAAAGCAGGTCGCCGGCAGCTGAGCTCGCTTTAATGCGATCGACTAGCGCTCGACGAACGGTCTCGACTTCCTCTTTCGTCAGAGCATTGTTTTCGGCCTTGTCTTCATCATCGGTCACATAGAGCCATCGGAGAATCTCACTACCGAACCAAAGTGGATCGGCGGCATCAATCACCTGTTTCGCCATCTCAACTCGTTGGTCGCCAGCAGGAAGTCGTGATATCAGCTGCGAGATAAGAATACCCGCTTGTCCTACCGGTTCTGCGAAGCTGAATAGTGAGGGTAGATTTGGGATTGACTTCGCGTTCTTCGCGATGGCAAGACATAGAGCGTCCACTGCTTCTGGTGGCGCGGTCTCTGTCATCTGGCGCATTCTCTCGATAACACGCTTCGCTTTGCCACCCGTGAAGTGCGCCACAATATCTTCATCGACCTCGTGCGCAAGACCCGCCACGGCGATCGAGAATAACTTGTCCATCTCTGAATCGCGCACATCACTCTTCGGGACCGTATAGGAAAAGTACCTCGGGCAGTAATCTGGAGAACAGATCCGTTTCTCGCTTGCCCATCTCGGGAGCCAGTCAGGCCCATAGCTGGAACTTCCATAAGCGCGACTAAGCCTTGGAAAGAGAGTAATTAGGATCGACTTGATTGCCTTCTGTTCTACTGTGGGGACGGACTCGATGATCGGCTTCAACAACTCAACGACTCGCGGGCCTTCGTTATCACGATGGCCATGCTCCGATTCCACTCCCGAAAAGTCCGCCTGATTGGTGCGGATCT
>JBGCEB010000090.1:0-18195 GCA_045106075.1 Phycisphaerales bacterium | reverse complement strand
AACGAATCGCTGCCAATGCACTTGTGCCGGTGGAACGGTTGGATCGTGGCGTTGTGTTTGATTCACGGGCACAAGGAACGCTGGCGCTGGGCGCGGGCGTTGACGTTTTTCTGGGGGTTGGGGCTGAGTGTTCAGGGGATGATCACGCCGATGTGGTCTGATGGTGCAGCGTCGATGGCGTTCTGGTTTTATTGGATCGGCCACCTGCAAATTGTCGGCGTCGCGGTGTATGACTTCTCTGTTCGCGGGTTCACTCCACACTGGAAGGACCTGCGGTTCGCAATGGTCGCGGGCGTTGGCTATGCACTCGTCACGGGAACGTTGAACAAAGTTCTCGGCACGAACTATTCCTACCTTGGTGATTGGGACTACGAGCGGGCGTCCATCGTTGATCGCCTCGGCGACTACCCTGAGCGCATGCTCGCGATGGGTGGCGGCGCGTTGGTGCTGTTCGTTTTGATGTACTATGCCGCGCGAGTGAGCCGAAGACTGCTTGGTCGCAACTACGCG
The DNA here is from genome assembly GCA_045106075.1 of Phycisphaerales bacterium. GTDB lineage: Bacteria > Planctomycetota > Phycisphaerae > Phycisphaerales > UBA1924 > UBA6054. Next base: position 17,685 of record JBGCEB010000090.1, on the reverse strand, counting down.
AAAGTCCAAGGAACTCTGGATTGACTCCAAACGTAACACCGTCGATGGGCTGGATTGAAACACGATTCGAATCGTTTGGTATCACCCATGCGGTGATTGTGACGATCGGGCTTGCCGTGTGCGTTGCCTGCGGCATCATCGCCCGTCGGCAGGCATTCCAAGATAGGCGCACCTTTGCAGATGGCTTTGCCGGCATCGTGCTCGGCTGGAACCTCTTGGCCAACACATGGTGGCTCCTGCCGGAGAACTGGGACATTGCCAGAAGCCTGCCGTTGCACGTGTGCGACCTGACCAATCTATTGATACCGATTGCGATTTGGAGTCGGTCACGGGTTTTTCTGACCGTTTCGGTGTTCTGGGGATTGGGGCTTGGCACGCAAGCGTTTGTGACGCCCACCGTTGACGCTTCGCCATCGGACATGGAATATTGGCTTTTCTGGATCGGTCACCTGACCATCGCCTCGGCGTGCTGCGTGATCGCGGGCGGAACCGGATATCGCCCGCGTTGGTCCGATTGGCGGCGTGTTACATTGGTCAGCTTCGTGGTCCTTTTGCTGCTGATTGGCGTGAATGAAACGCTCGGGAGCAACTATGGCTACGTCGGCAACCGAAAACCCGAAGCGAAGACCTTGATTGACTTCCTGGGGCAATGGCCTTTGCGAACGGCCTGGCTTTTCATCATCGCGTCGATCGCCCATGCTCTGGTGTTGCTCTGCTATCCGATCCTTCCGAAGCTTTTTGGCGTCCCAACCGATCGCGCAATGCCGTAGACTCGGCCCGTGGTCTTGCTTGTGCTCATTCTGATCGTGCCATCCTTGCTCATCGCATGGATTGCGTGCGGCGTGGCCCGCACGCTGAGCCTGCGTGCGGGTGCCGTCGATACCGCACCGATGCCCGGCCAAGTCAAAGCGCCTTCGCGCGGCATCCCGAACACGGGAGGCATCGGCATCGCGTCCGCTGTATTCATGCCGATGATCGCAGGTCTTATCGCAATCAACTTTATGACCGCCGAGCAACTGCCAAGCTGGGCGACTCCGGTCGGCGAGCATCTCGAAGGTCTCCGTGCGGTTCAGCCGATGGGGTGGGCCATGGTCGTCGGCGGGCTTTGGCTGCACGCACTCGGACTCATCGACGACCGTCGGCCACTTGGCCCGGTCCTAAAGCTTGCCGCCATGGTGCTGCCTGCGTTGGTTCTTGCGGCGTTTTTCGACGTCCGGCTGCTCACGTTGATCGACCGTTATCCCGCCGGTCGCTGGCTGAGCATCGCGATCACGATTCTTTGGTTTCTTGTCGTGACCAACGCGATGAACTTCATAGACAACATGGACGGGCTTTGCGCCGGCGTGACCGCGGTCGCGGGCTCGATGTTTCTTGCTGCCGTTTTGCTTGGGGGACAGTGGTTCGTCGCGGCCATCCTCGCATTGCTTGTCGGGGCCGCGCTCGGATTCCTCATCTGGAACCGTCCGCCGGCGAAGCTCTTCATGGGCGATTCCGGTTCTTTGGTCATCGGTTACTTGCTCGCATTCGCGACCATCCGAACTACATACATCCAAGCGGAAACGATTTCACCTTGGTATGCAGTGTTCATGCCGCTCGTCGTGCTCGCGGTTCCTTTGTACGATTTGGTCAGCGTCACGTTGATCCGTTTGTCTCAGGGCAAGTCACCGATGGTGGGTGATCTTCAGCACTTCTCGCACCGCCTCGTTGAACGAGGGCTTTCCAAACGAACGACTGTTTCTTTGATCGTTGCGCTCTCGGGTATCACCGGTGTGTCTGGGCTTTTACTCACCCGAACCAATACGAACTGGCAAGCGATCGCGATCGGCGGACAGGTCGCGCTTATGCTGGCCATCATCGGCCTGTTTGAAAACCGCTCAATCGCGAAGGCCGGAGACAAACACACCAATGGCTAATGCCGCCGAAAACCCGAGGGGTGCCCCGACGCTGGTCTGGGCCGGGCTGGTGATGGTCACCACGGGCGTGTTGATTCGAGCAGCGACCCCCGCCGAACCGTTTCCGTGGTGGGACGCAGACCCATTCCGGTTTGCGCCCCCGATCACAGGGATCACTCCGACATGGGCCCTCGTGCTAAACGTGATCATTGTCCTCGGCAGCACGATCATGCTCGTGGCCTCTCGGGCCGGGATCGGAAGACTTCCGACGGTGCTCATGCTCTTTGGCTGCGCTGCTCTTGGTTATCACATCGTTACCAATCCTGAGGCGGTTAGTAGCGGTGCCGACTTCACCGCAACGCTTGCTGCCATCGTGGCGACTTGGTCGGCTGGACGCAATCCGTCCATGCGCCGACTCGTCACGGGCCTGTTGCTCGGGTTCGTGTTCTTCATCGCTGCGATTGGCAGTGTGCAGATGTTCATCGAACACCCCGCAACGCTCCGTTCGTTCGAACTCACCAGCGCAGATTTCTATCGATCCCGCGGCTGGGACCCGAACGGTCCCAAAGCCGCGATGTACGAAGAACGACTCTCGCACGCCAACCCCACCGGTCCGTTTGGACTCACGAATGTTTTTGCAACCTTCGCGGGCGCTGCGTTTGTCGGGCTCGCTTCTTGCTGCATTGCCAAGAGTTGGTCGTTGAAAGAGCGTTTGGTGTTGGTCATCGCAGCCATCGTTGCGGCATGTGCGTTGCTTGCGACAGGATCAAAGGGCGGTATCGGAGCGGCCGCCTTGGCTGCCATCGTTACCCTCGTCACCATGAAAATCCGCCCGAGTTGGACCGGCCGGGCGATTCTGCTCGCTGCTTTCGGCGTGCTCGCAGCCATCGCGCTCCGGGGCGCACTCGGCGATCGATTCGACGAAAAGAGTTTGCTCTTCCGTTCACACTATCAACAGGGGACATGGTCGGTTTGGCGAGAGCATCCAATCGTGGGAGTTGGGCCCGATCAGTTTCAGCAGGCATACATGAGGCTAAAACCCGCCGAGGCTCCAGAGGATGTCACGAGCGCCCACAGTATCTGGCTTGACTGGTTGGGCATGCTTGGGATTGGTGGTGTCGCCCTGATCGGCGCCACCGGCGTTGGCTTTGCCCGGAGAAGTCCAATTGATGAACCGCACTCAAACACCGAAGAAACAAGCACGCTGGAACCGCGGACTGTTGCCAGGCTGGCTTGCATTCCACCCGCATGCGCTTTGCTGGTGGTAAGCCTTGTGATGCGCGAAACGATGACGCCCGAACGAGCCCTTGCGACCGTGATTGGATGCATTGCCTGGTGCGTGATCGCGGTCATTGTTTCTATGCGTGACTTGGATTTGCGACCCGCGGCACTTGCCGCCGGCGCGGTCGCACTCATCCACGGCCAGCTCGATGTGACGGGCGTCTGGGTTGTTTCCGCGCCCGCATGGGGCCTGTTGATCGGCAACGCACTCGGCGCGTTTGGAAACACGAAGCGACACGCCGAGCCCGAAGCTCGACTGCTTGCCATTGGATTCTTCGTATTGCTCGCTTTGTGTAGTTGGCGGGGCGTCTCGATCGCGCGTTGGGAACGAAGCTTGCACACCGCTGCTGCTTCCGCGGCTCAGATCGGACGGCTCCGGGTTGAAGTGATCGCGGGCGGCAGCACGCTGAGCAATGCGGATCTCCGTTCAATCGCTGCCGACATCGACTCATGGTTCGGGCAGGGTGTTCGAACGCCAGCAGAGCCGAATGCCATCATCGAACGCCTCGCTGAAGCCACCATGCTCGCCCAAGACGCCGCCGCCGCTGAACTTCGTTCGGCGCTCGCCGCTCGCCCAACGCACCATGGGACGCGGGTAGCGTTTGGACGCGTCTTGTCGACCATGGCGACGCGTGACGCAGTGACCAACCCCGCCGCCGCTCGCCAAGCCATCGCGGAAATCATCGAATCTGCTGATGCTGGAACGGCGTTGGTTCCCGAATCTGGAGCTGCTTGGTCATGGCTTGGGCAGGTCCGGCGCCGGGCAGCGGATTGGGCCCAGGGCAGGCAACTGCTCCAATCAGATGCTCGATCAAGGACGGATTGGCTCGAGTTGGCTGCTGAAGCCTGGATCAAATCGGCCGAGTTGAACCCGTTTGACCCCGACTCTGCCGCCCTGGTCGCCGAGACCTTTGATGCGCTCGATCAGCCCAAGGAAGCCAAAGCATGGGCGATCCGGTCCCTTGAACTCAATGACGGACTGGCTTTAGACCCCAGAAGGCGACTCAATGACGCCCGACGGTCGGCCCTCGCCATCCTCGCCAAGAACCCGGGCTAAACCCCAGCCCTGTGCCCACGTCTGAACTGCGATATCCGCCTTGATACCGGGGGGTTTACGGCGCTACCATGTCGACCCCGTGCGGCGACTCCGTGCGGCCCCGGGCCGGGCTCGGGTGTGATATTCGCAGTGACACGGCGATCAGGCCGGTCAGGAGTGAGTGGTGGAAGATTCGGGCGAGCAAGATCCGGACGACAGGGCCCAAAGCCCACACCGCAGAGGGTGCGTCTAAACGACCATCCGGACGAAACGAACATGCGTGCAACCAAGTGAAACCCTTCCCGGTCGTGATTCCGGGAAGGATAGATTGACACCCCCGGCATCGAGCCGGGCCCCCGGCGATCGCCGGGATTGACCAGAGGCAGCCGTCGCGAACGATTGACAGCGGCGAGCGAAGCGAGAGGAATCGGCGATGGCCACCGACCTGTCCAACATCCGTAACATCGGCATCTGCGCCCACATCGATGCGGGCAAGACCACCGTCACTGAGCGGATCCTGTACTACACCGGCATGAACTACAAGCTCGGCGAGGTCCACGAGGGCACCGCCACCATGGACTTCCTCCAGGAAGAGCAGGAACGTGGCATCACCATCCAGTCGGCTGCGACCACGTGCCCCTGGACTCACAAAGACACCGACTACAAAATCAACCTGATCGACACGCCCGGGCACGTCGACTTCACGATCGAAGTCGAACGTTCACTCCGCGTGCTCGACGGCGCGGTCGCGGTCTTTGACGGCAAGGAGGGCGTTGAAGCTCAGTCTGAGACCGTTTGGCGTCAGGCCGATCGCTACAGAGTCCCTCGCATGTGCTTCATCAACAAGATGGACAAAATGGGCGCTGACTTTGAGTACTCGTTCGCGTCGATCAAGAAGCGCCTCGGTGCCAATGCCATCCCGGTCGAGATCCCGTGGGGAGCTGGCAACGACCTCAAGGGCATCATCGACCTGCTCGAAATGAAGGCGTACCACTTCGACCCCGACAGTCAGGGTGCAGTGGTCACCGAGATGGACATCCCAGAGGAAGAACTCGAGCGGGCCAAGAAATGGCGCCACGAGCTTATCGAGTCGTCTGTCACCCTCGACGACGATCTCATGGAGGCGTATCTCGAAGACGAAGAAAACGTCTCCGTCGCCGCGATCCGAAAAGCGCTCCGCAAGGGCACCATCGCCCGCGAGTGCTACCCCGTGTTCGCCGGCTCGGCTCTGAAGAACATCGGCGTGCAGCGCCTTCTTAACGGCGTCATTGAGTTCCTGCCCAACCCGCAGGAAGTCCCACCAATGCAGGGCACGCACCCACGCGATATCGAAGAGAAAATCAATCGCCCCCACGACGACACCGCACCGTTTTCGGCGCTCGTGTTCAAGGTTGTTAACGACACCCACGGCGACCTCACCTACATGCGTATCTACTCGGGCAAGCTCGTCAAGGGCACCCGCGTGATCAACCCCGGCAACAACAAACGCGAGATCGCTTCGCGTATCTTCGAGATGCACGCCAAGGACCGCCTGGCGCTTGACGAAGTCGGCGCAGGCAACATCGTTGCTGTCGTCGGTATCAAGGACTCGATCACCGGTGACACGCTTTGTGACCCTGATCAGCCCATCATCCTCGAACGCATGACCTTCCCCGAGCCAGTCATCTCGATGTCGATCGAGCCGCAGACCGCCGACGACAAGCGCAAGCTTTCGGAAGCACTCGTCACCATCCGTCGCGAGGATCCGTCCTTCCGCTCGGAGTACAACGACGAGACCGGCCAGACGATCATCTCGGGTATGGGTGAGCTCCACTTGGAGATCATTAAGAACAAGCTCGTTCGCGACATGAAGATCGGTGTCGACGTCGGTCGCCCCCGCGTTTCGTACCGCGAAGCCATCAGCGGCAGCGCACAAAACATCCGCGGCAAGTTCGTTAAGCAGACGGGTGGCCGTGGTCAGTTCGGTGACTGCACGATCAACCTCATCCCGTTCACCAAAGCCGAAGCCGATGAGGCCAAGCTCAAGTTCAACGACAACATCGCCTTCGAGAACAAAATCGTCGGCGGTTCGGTGCCCAAGGAGTTCATTCCTTCGATCGAGTACGGCGTTCGCCAGACCGCGGTCGGCGGCGTGTCCGCAGGCTACCCCCTGATCAACGTCAAGGTCGAACTCGTCGACGGCTCGTACCACCAGGTCGACTCGTCGCAGGTCGCCTTCGAACAGGCTGGTCGCCTGGCGCTGCGTGAAGCGGTCTCCAAGGCGGGCAGCGTCCTTCTCGAGCCGATCATGAAGGTCGTCATCACAACCCCTGAAGAATACATGGGCAACGTGACCGGCGACCTCTCAAGCCGTCGCGGGATGATCCTCCACCAAGAGGACAAGGGCATCATCAAGGAAATCACCGCCGAGGTCCCGCTGAGCGAGCTGTTAGGCTACACCACGGTGCTCCGAGGCCTTTCGCAGGGTCGTGCGGCCAACTCGATGGAGTTCCACGAGTACCGCGCCATGCCTCGCAACCTCCAGGAAGAAGTCATCGCCACCGGCGGTTAACTGAACTGGAACGAATCTTGCGCTCGATCGATCGAGCGCACAGAACTGGCTTTCAAAGGCGTGGTCCGAAAAGACCACGCCTTTTTTCTTTCAGAGGCGAAGGTTTACGCTTTCATGAAGCCAACACCGGTGTCGCCCGACCTATCCTCTGCACCCCGTTTGGGCGACTAATGGGTCGCGTGGGGTTCATGTCACGCGGGAGTCAGAGATGAGCCAACGGTACAAGGCTGTTCTGCTATTCGGTGCACCAGGAGTCGGTAAGGGCACGCAAGGTGCTCTTCTTGGCCGAATTCCGGGATACTTCCACCTCTCGACCGGAGACATGTTCCGCTCGATGGATCGCCAAAGCGAACTCGGCCAGGTGTTCCACCAGTACTCGTCAAAGGGCGAACTCGTCCCAGATGAAATCACCGTGGACCTCTGGAGCAAGTACACCCACGCGCTGACGGTTGTCAATGAGTTCAGCCCGCACCGCGATCTCATGGTCCTCGATGGGTTGCCTCGGACGGTGCACCAGGTTGATCTGATCAAAGACCACATCGATACGCTTCAGATCGTCCATTTGGTCGCCAAGGACCGCGAGCAGATGGTCCAACGCCTTCGCGGCCGAGCTCTCAAAGAGAAGCGCCCAGATGACGCAAAGGAAGAAGTCGTCCGCAATCGCTTGGATGTGTACGACCGAGAGACTCGCCCCGTACTCGACTGCTTCGACCCTGCGTTGGTCGAAGAGGTCGACGCCCTCGGTTCACCCGGCGAGGTACTCCGCGGTGTGCTCGGCGTCGTGACGGGTGTGCAAGAGGCGGCATTCAGCAACGCCCTCAAAGCATAATCCAACCTACTGCAATCGGACGATGTTCGGGACCGGTTTCGAATCCCGAGGCGGTATCACGGGCGTGGCTGGCCGCCCCGCTTGGGTGCACCATTGACTTCAAAGTCCACCGCTTGAACGCCAAAGTCGGGCAACTCCGTGTCAGATTGGATGCCGAATAACGCGGGCAGGCTGTACGATCGATAGTTCGCCGGCGGGTGGAAGTGGTACGCGATCGGCGGCACGTTCCGAAGCTCATCCGTCGAGCCGAAGTGCTTCCAGGGTTGCTCCCAGTTCCGCGTCGAACGCCCGTCACTTTCTAGCTCCCACACATCGACGGGCACCCAAATAGGCTCATCGACATCAGGCGCCCTGATTGCGAACTCGACCCAGCTTTTTACTTCGTCGTCGCCGGTGTTCAGGTTGTCGACGCCGATGACTGTTCGAGCCGGCAAACCCGCACAACGAAACACCGCGGTCAGTACGTTGGCAAGATCGTGCTCTGAGCCCTCCTTTGCCTGGATCGCATTGCCCGCGTTCTGCACGACGAACCCACCGACCAGATTCTGCGGCGTGCGCACGGTGGCTCCGCTAAACGTGCCGTCGTCATCATTGATCCGCCACACCAACGAACTCGCACTCCGACCCAATGGAGTTCTCCGGTTCGAACCCGTCGCACGCATGTGATCGAGTACATTCGCGGTCAAGTACTTCGCGAGCTGCACCGGTGGAATCTGCTTGGGATCGTTGCCCTCTGTCCAACGATCGAGCATCATCTGAATGGGATCAGTCCCATCCTTTAGAGGCTGGTCATAGACCGCGTCACGTTGCAGCCAACCACCCAGCGAACCGGCTTCGGCCCAAGGAAGATTCCACGCCGCTTCATCGTCAAAATCGGTCTCGACGGCTGTCACTTTCACCGCGATCATCGCTTCAGCTGCTGAGAACGAAACGGTGCCCGGCACGTTCAATGTTGCATAACTCGCACTCGTCCCAGGAACGGTGCGTGTGGGAACGGTGTCAAGATTCGCGGGCGCCCCATTGAGCGCGATCGCCGCGATCACTGAAGTCTCTGAAGACGACGTCAGCCACGATGTGCCCGACTCGGTAACGTATGGCATGACCAGCGTGAAGTCCGTGTAGGTCCATCCTGCGAACTGATCCCGTCCAATCAGCCCGGAGTCTGGGTACAGAAACACCCGGGCACTGACGATGAAGTCCTTGGGATTCTCATACTTCATGATCTGATTGTCTTTGAGCGGCTCACTTTTCTGCGGCGCTTCGGCAAGCCCCGCGATGAGAAGGGCAGTCGCCGAGAGAACAATGACTGAGAATCGGTGCATCGGGAACACTCCGGGCGTGTGGGTCTGTGAGGGCGACCAAGGCTTTTCGCCCGGTTCGCGGCTCGGGCGGCAGCGGTCGATACGCCTGATCTACGGCGGCAGTTGCCGCCCGCCCGATACCTATGATCTTACCTCAATCCTCAGCAAGTCACACCGGCAACCTGCGCGGAGCACCGCATGACCACGACGATGAACGAAACCCGCATTGAAAAAGACTCCATGGGCCAGATGCCCGTCCCCAGCGATGTGCTCTACGGAGCATCAACGCAACGGGCTGTGCTCAACTTCCCTATCTCGGGCCGTCCGGTTCCCGAGGAGATCATCCTTGCGTACGCCATGCTCAAACGTGCTGCGGCACGGGCCAACGAATCCCTCGGAAAGCTCCCGGCGCTCAAAGCAGCCGCCATCGACGACGCATGCGGCCAGATACTCGAAGGCCTCACAGATCGGGGCGGAATCTCCCGCCATTTCCCGATCGACATCTTTCAAACAGGTTCGGGCACGAGCACCAACATGAACGCCAATGAGGTCATCGCCAACCTTGTCTGTTTGACGAACGACGCACCGATCGGCTCGAGTAAAAACGCGGAGTACCTCTCCGGCGATTCCGCTGTTCACCCGAATGACCACGTCAATATGGGTCAATCCAGCAACGACACCTTCCCCACTGCGATGCATGTCGCAGCCGCCGTCGCCATCCACGAAAAGTTGCTTCCAGCCGTCCGCTCGCTCGCCGAAGAGCTCGAAGCCAAAGCCGCCGCTTGGGACGATGTCATTAAGATCGGCCGAACACACCTTGCCGATGCGACGCCCATCCGCCTCGGCCAAGAGTTCTCCGGCTACGCCTCGCAGATGCGCCACGCGGAGGACCGACTTCACCGCGCCCTGTCCGTGCTCAGCGAGCTCGCGATCGGCGGCACCGCGGTCGGCACCGGTATCAATACACATCCCGAGTTCTCGGCCCGGGTGTCCGAGCGACTCTCCGCCGCCACCGGCATCAGCTTCCGCGAAGCAGACAACCACTTCGAAGCCAACCACGCCAAAGACGCGTACGTCGAAGCGTCGGGCGTCCTCAAAACCATCGCGGTGAGCCTGTCCAAAATTGCCAATGACGTCCGCTGGCTCGGCTCGGGTCCCCGCTGCGGCATAGGCGAACTCAAAATCCCGGCCATCCAACCCGGCTCTTCGATCATGCCCGGCAAGGTCAACCCTGTCATCTGCGAAGCAGTCATGATGGTCTCCTGCCAGGTCGTCGGAAACGACGCCGCGATCACGATGGGCGGGCTCGGCGGTGTCGGCTCGCTCATCGATCTCAACGTGGCCATGCCGGTGATGGCGTCAAACATGATCGACTCGATCAACCTGCTCACCGGTGCCTGCGACACCTTCAACTCACGCCTGCTCAAAGACTTGGAACCGGACCGCGAACGCTGCGAAGCCCTTATCGAAGGTTCCTTGGCCATGTGCACCAGCCTCGTCCCAGAGATCGGATACGACGCCTCGGCCAAGCTCGCCTATGACGCCTTTGCCCAGGGCAAAACGGTGCGTCAGGTCGCTCTCGAGCAGAATCTCGTATCTGAAGCTCGCCTGACCGAACTCCTCGATCCCAGGTCGATGACCATGCCAGACCCTGTTTAGTGATTCGCAAGCCCATCATTTGCGGTTTCCGGAACCACTCCAAAGCCCTTGCGTAAGGTTTTTTACACAACCCCTGGTCTGCCCTGCTTGGCACCAGAAATAACCCGGGGATCGCTTCAGACGCTACAATCGGGCATCGCGGCTCGGCTGTGTTTGAGAACTTCCCCAAAGTTGACCGATCATCAAGGCTCTCAGCCGCTCAAGAGATGAATCAGGAGACCCCAGTATGAACATGCTTTCCAATCGCAAGACTCAATCTGGACATCGAGTTGCTTGCGGTCTTATGGTTTTCTTGGTTGCTGGCTTGGCTGGTTCAGTCTCCGCGGCGCCAGCTGATCAGACCGGGAACGCGAACAATGCCCAGTCTGGTGGACAGCAGGGTGCCGAACGTGCGGTCAAGCTTCTTGTCCGCTCCGATGTCAATGTCTCCCACGCGCTCGAAGTCGAAAGTGCGAATGCCGCAGTCGCGAATGCGTGGAAAGAGCACCGCTCTCCCGGTCGGCGCCCAGCACAGCCTGACATGATCCTCCGGGCCCGAGTCGCAATCGAGGCGGACTCGATCGATATCGCAAGGGCCGCTGTGTCCTCGGTGTCTGCCCAGTTCCCAAACTTGGTGCCAACCCAGGTGTATTCGACTTCGATCCCCGGCCTGTTCGTCATCGAAACGAGTTCGGTCCTTGTTGCAAACTCGCTCGCCGACGCGCTCAACACGCAAAGCGGTATCGCGTACGCTGGCATTGAGATCGAACGCCCGCGGAAGAAGCTTGGCGCACTGCTTGGTGGCGGCGGCGACCCGAACTTTGGTGAGCAGTGGCACATTGACAATCCGTCCGGCACTTTCGCCGGCAACGATCACAACATTCTCGAAGCCAACAACTCTGGTGTCACCGGGGCTGGTGTCGTCGTCGGTGTCCTTGAAGCATTCCGCGGAAACTTCAACTCGGTCACGGCAAACGTGAACCCCGACCTACTACCCAACTTCCTTCCAGGCATCTCCCAGATCATCGATGAAAACCAGATCGACTTTAGCCATGAAACCGCGGTCGCCGGTCTGATCGGCGCTGCGGGAGACAACGGATTGTTCGGACGCGGTGTTGCTTACAACGCAAACCTCGTCGCACTCCGAAATGGAAGCAATATCGAAACCGGCGAAGCGTGGAGCCATGAACTCTCGACGATTTCCATCGTCAACAACTCATGGGGCCCGATCAACGAGAACTTCCCAGCCGGTGATGTTCCCTCCGGACTCACAATCGTTGCTGGTTTAGAAGACTTCGAAGTGATCCCTCCACAGATCACCTATTCAGGCCTTTCCCGATCGGAACAAATCGGGATTGATCGTGGCCTGCGTCTTGGCAGAAGTCGCAACGGACGGATCTTTGTGTTCTCCGCGGGCAACTCATCGCATTTTCAAGGCTTTGATCGCTTTACCCTTGGCAACGCCATCAGCCTGCCACAGTTTGGCTACCTCGACGTTCCCGATGAGTTCAACGATGGTCTCCTCGGAGGAGATCCACTCAGCGACTTCAACATTGACGGCAGCCCAGGCATTGCCTGGAAGTACTCAGGCATGATGGGTGATCGCGTTGAGTACAACCGCGCGGCAAATCTTCGCAATACCTTCGCCATCGCGGCGATCGGTGAAAACAACGAGCGTGCGGGCTATTCGACCACCGGCACATCCATCATCGCAGGTGGTTACTCCGGCGGTGCAACTCTCGTCCAGGAACCTAGCCCGATGGGCTATGACTTCTCAGTCCCCGGCCGCAACATCACCACCACAGACCAGCTTGATAACACCGGTGGCCCCCCGGACTGCACCGGGTTCTTCCCGGGACTCAACTGCAGCTTCAATGGCACGAGCGCTTCGGCTCCGATTGTCTCTGGCATTTTCGCACTCATGCTCGAAGCCAATCCGACCCTGAAAATCCGCGACTTCCAGCACATCATCCAGCAAACATCTATTCCTGAAGGTTTCAATCAAGGCGAAAGCTATTGGACCAACCTGCTCGGGTTCGGCACAAGAGACCCCGACGACGGCGGCCCAATCAGCCCCAGCTTCTGGCAGCAAAACACCGCTGAAGTCATCCATAGCGATGAGTACGGCTTCGGCATCATCGACGCAGAAGCAGCCGTTGAACTCGCACGTACGTGGACAGGTTCGGGTCAAGAGATCATCCTCGACACCGATGTGCTTGGCGACCTCGACGTTCAAATCGAAGACGCCTCGTTCACCCCCGTTGGCGATATCTCGGATACCCAAGTTCTAAACGTGCTGACGCCCGGTGCGCCTTCTTCCATCGCCTTGGCTTGTGTTCGCCAGAACATCAAGATCGAAACTGTCGAAGTCACCGTTTCGATCACCGGCGCTGGTGCGGGTGACTTGCTCATCTACTTGAGAAGCCCACGAGGTTCGGTCTCGCCTATTGCAATCCCGAGAAACGATCCAACGACGGTTAACGTCCAGGGAACCGAATACGCATACTTCGAGTACACTTTCTCGTCCTACAAGCATTGGGGCGAGTTTGCAGGCGGCACCTGGGATTTGGTTCTCCAAGATTTCCGCCCAGACGACGATTCACCCGAAGGTACACTGCCCACAGATGATGACCCGGGAACCGAAGAGATTACTCTTCTCGGCACGCTTGGATTGCCCGGTGCAGCAAACCACACTGAAAAGAGCCTCGTAAGCGCTCGCATCCGCATTACTGGTACTGACGTTGACGAGCCTCCGACCGTTGCTTGCCCGCCTCAACTCACATCCTGCCCAGGCGATATTAATGGTGACGGCATTGTGACCTTCGCGGATATGATCTTGTTCATCGACTTCTATGTGAACAACGACCCGTTCGCGGACCTGACCGGAAACGGAGTCATCGACTTTGATGACATCCAAGCATTCATTGCGATCTGGGAGCCTGGCTTCTGCAATAGCAGCGGCCTGCCCAACCGTCGCCCTGATCCAAACGTCGCCGACGATGGATCTGTGGTCATCCCGATCTAATCTCTCGTGGATCAGCATCGCTCCTTTCATGAAAAATCAACACCCGCCGAACTTCGGCGGGTGTTTTTCTTTCACCAAGATGCCGTAACCCCAGACCCGGGCGGCTTACCCTCTGGCCTCACCAAGCAAACAAGGCCGCCATGACCGAACTCAAAGAACGCATCCTCAATACTTTCGATCTCAAAACCGCCCTCTCCGGCTCTCCGCGCACCGAGATCCTCTCCGGGCTCACCGTCGCCCTCGCGCTTGTCCCAGAAGCCGTCGCGTTCGCATTCCTCGCGGGCGTTCCGCCCCTCGTCGGTCTCTACGCAGCATTCATCATCTGCCTGATCACTTCCGTCCTCGGCGGTCGTCCCGGCATGATCTCCGGCGCGACCGGCGCGATGGGTGTGGTGGTCGTGTCTCTCGTGGCCATCCACGGCATCGAGTACCTCTTCCCCGCCGTCATCCTCTGCGGCCTCATCCAAATCACCGTCGGCCTGCTCAAGCTTGGCAAGTTCATCCGCATCGTCCCCCATCCCGTCATGCTCGGCTTTGTCAATGGGCTCGCCGTTGTCATCCTCCTCGCACAAGTCGGCTCTTTCAAAACCCTCGACACTTCCGGCGCGATGTCCTTCCTTACCGGCTCACGCCTCTACCTCATGCTCGCACTCGTCGCGATCTCCATGGCCATCATCGCATTCCTCCCCAAACTCACCAAAGCCGTCCCCTCATCACTCGCCGCCATCCTCGTCATCGCCGGCGCCGCATACTTCATCAACGCAAAGTCCTCCACCACCAATGAAGCCGGCGAAGAAGTCCGCACCGTCCTCACCGTCCGCGACATGATCGTCGACAGCACCCGCGCCGAATCGGTCAAGCAGGCCCAGCAAGCCAAAGACGCCGAGCTCATCACAGCCGCCACCGCCGCGCTCCCCGAGGGCATCGAAGCCAAGCCCGAATCCAAGTCTCCCCTCGCCCCGCTCACCGCCGAGGAAACCCAGGCCGCCATCGCCTCGGTCAACACCGACGAAGTCGGCATCTCCGGTGGCCTCCCCCGCCCCGTCTGGCTCGACTACATCCTCCCCCCACTCAACTGGGAAACCCTCCGCATCATCCTCCCCTTCTCCATCATCCTCGCCGGCGTCGGGCTCATCGAATCACTCATGACCCTCACCCTCGTCGACGAACTCACCGAAACACGCGGCTCCGGCAACCGCGAATGCGTCGGACAAGGCATCGCCAACGTCACCTGCGGCGCCTTCGGCGGCATGGGCGGCTGCGCCATGATCGGACAATCACTCATCAACGTGAAATCAGGAGGCCGCGGCAGACTCTCCGGCATCACCGCCGCCATCGCACTCCTCCTTTTTATTCTCTTTCTGGCGCCCTACATCGAAGCCATCCCCATGGCCGCACTCGTCGGCGTCATGTTCATGGTCGTCATCGGCACCTTCGAATGGACCACCCTTCAAACCTGGCGACGCATCCCCGTACCCGAGGTCCTCGTCATGCTCGTCGTCGCCGGCTACACCGTCTTCATGCACGACCTCGCCACAGCCGTCCTCATCGGCGTCGCCCTCTCCGCACTCGTCTTCGCATGGTCCAAAAGCCGACACCTCATCGCCGACACCCAGTTCAACGAGCAAGGCTCCAAGATCTACCAACTCCACGGCCCCCTCTTCTTCGGCTCCGTCACCCGCTTCCGCGACCTCTTCGATCCTGCCTCAGATCCTGACGATGTCGTCATCGACTTCTACTTCAGCCGCGTCTACGACCAGTCGGGCCTGGAAGCCATCAACAACCTCGCCGACCGCTACACCAAGCTCGGCAAGCAGCTCCACCTCCGCCACCTCAGCGAAGACTGCCGCAAACTCCTCGACCGCGCCGGCGACCTCGTCGAAGTCAACATCTCCGAAGACCCCCACTACCACGTCGCCACCGACCGAGCCAAATGGCCCCAAGCGGGCGCTTAAGCCTCTCCCGATAACGAACGCAATCAATACGCTGCTGTCCACAATCCGCGGCAATGCCTCAAATCCGTGTGGGATTTGCCCGATATCCTCGGTGTGAACCACCGCTCCGCCATCACCAGCACCATGCCCTGGAACTGGGACCCCATCGTCCGCCGCTCGTTGACGATGTGCGCCATCGTGGTGATGCTCGGCACGGCCGGCTACACCTGGATCGAAGGCTGGACCGCTTGGGAGTCCCTCTTCTTCACCCTCGTCACACTTACCACTGTCGGATACGGCGACTATGGCCTCTCCTCCGCCGGCGAACGTTTCACCGCCATCGTCATGATCGGCGGCATCGGCACGGTTTCATACGCCGCAAGTCAGTTCATCACCCACGCCGCAACACGAGCCATCCAACCGGAGCGCCGCATGCTCAGCAAAGCCGCCCACCTCACCGACCACCACATCGTCTGCGGCCTCGGACGCACCGGACAACACATCATCAACCGCTTGCACGATGAACACGTCCCCCTCGTCGCCATTGACCTTGACGAGATCGCCGTCAAAGAAACCCGCAATCACAATCACATCGCCCTCCAAGGTGATGCGACCCACGACGAAGTCTTGATCTCCGCGGGCATCGAGCATGCCAAAACCATCGCTGTCGTCACATCCTGCGATGCCGCCAACGCGATGATCTGCCTCAGCGCCCGCGCCCTCGCGCCAGGCGCCATCATCATCGCCCGGGCCGAAGAAGACGCCTCTGTCCAAAAACTCAAACGCGCCGGCGCGACACACGTCATCAGCCCCACCCGCTACAGCGGCGACTCCATCACCGAATCCATGCTCCGCCCAGACATCGCCAGCATGCTCTACGGCATTGACAACGCTGCCACCGGCTCACTCAAGTTCACCGAACTCGTCATCACTCAAGACAGCCCCCACCACAACAAATCCATCGCCGACTTAGGCAAGGCAAACCCCAAGCTCGTCTTCGTCGCCTCCCGCTCGCCCCAAGGCGAACTCAACATGCGCCCGGGACCCACCGAAACACTCCGCGACGGCCAAGTCCTCATCATCGCCGGCACGAACGAAGATGTTGAAGCGCTTAGCACCCAACTCGCCCGCGCCGCCTGAAGCCGGGAACCACCCCGCCGCCATCCCGTATGCTCTAGAGCATGACCATGGCAAACACGCTGCGCACCATCGTCCGATTCCTGCTCGGCAACAAAGATGCCATTCAACGCATCGCCGCCTCGAAACCCGCGCTCTGGGCATCGCTCGTCTTCGTCCTCTCCGCCGGCCTCGCCCGCGAATACGACGGCGAGTACCTCCTCGCTGAACCATGGCACTTCCTCCGCCCCATCGGCGCCTCATTCGCGTCCGGCACGGTGCTCTTCCTGCTCGTCCACCCTTGGATACGCTCGAGCCTCAAACCCGATCAACTCCCCGTGTCGATCGGCATCGCCTATCGCCGCTTTATGACGTGCTACTGGATGACCGCCCCGCTCGCGTTGCTTTACGCGATCCCGTACGAGCGATTCATGTCCCCTGCGGACGCCGTCCGCATGAACCTGCTGACCCTCGCGATCGTCGCCGCCTGGCGCGTGCTCCTCATAACCCGCGTGGCCAGCGTGTTGTACAAGACGAACTACACGGCGATGTTCTTCATCGTTATGCTGTTCGCCGACGCCGTGGCATGGGCTGTCGTGACATACATCCCCGCACCCGTCATGGATTTCATGGGCGGCGTTCAACACACCGAACGCGACGCCATCCTCGCCAGCGCGACCTTCAACATCCAGATCCTCTCATTCCTCTCCGCACCCGTCTGGGTCATCGGCGCACTCATCGCAATGAACTCCGCTCGAAGAGTCGCCATCACACTACCGAACTCCGCACTCCGTCCCAACAGATCGTGGCGAACCATCGCCGCCGCATCACTCCTCATCTGGATCCCACCGCTGCTCATCGCCCAGCCCGAGCAAGCACGCCGCCACGCGGTAATGCAACATTTCGAAGCAGACAACATACCCGCCGCCCTCGACGAACTCTCGAAGTACGAACGCCGAGACCTCCCACTTCGCTGGGAACTCCCGCCCCGCCTCGGCTACCGAGAGCATTTCCCCCGCTTGGGCGATATCCGTCTTGCCATCGATTCGCAACAGACCGCAGCGTGGGTGGCGAGTGAGTAT
>JBGCEB010000089.1:0-18522 GCA_045106075.1 Phycisphaerales bacterium | reverse complement strand
GACTTTGGCTGAATGAACAGCGACGTCTGGTTTGGCCCTTCGATCGGACGGGCCGACAGGTCGTCGAGTTCGCGCTGGATTTCTTCCAGCGTGGAGAGCTGCAAGTGCTCGGTCGCAAACCGGATGTAGGCGACGCGGTCGATCTGGCGGAGGCGGGCCATGACGCGTTCACCGATGGTGATGCTTGACACTTCGCGTTCGAACTCGAGGTGGAGTTCCTCTTCGACTTGCTCGGCGAGTTGGCGTTTGATGTCTTCTGGGATCGGGCGCTTGCCGCACGCGTTGGAGACACCTCGGATGATGCTGTCGGTGGTAAACGGGACGCGTGAGCCGTCCTTCTTGACCACCATCAGGCGGCTTGCTTGCTCAACGCGTTCATAGGTGGAGAAACGGCGGTCGCATTTGAGGCACGCCCGGCGTCTGCGGATGACCGCTCCGCCCTCAGTGGGGCGAGAATCGATGACTTTGTCATCGTTGGCGTTACAGAACGGGCAGATCATGGCGGCGTGGGTCTCCGCCATAAGGATAACGGGGATGACGGGCCCGTGCTGGGAGCCAAGACTTTGGTATCACCCTTCGCTGCGGGAGTCAGGTGCATCGAGCCCGCCCAGGATGACAGAGTCGCCGGGCAGCAACTCAATCTGGCCGCCGGGGCCTTGGATGTCTTCTGCATCGATGGAGACCAAGAAAGACCCATGCCTAAATACCTGCATCGAGCTGTTGTTCTTCACCGAGAGCCGACGGTTGTTTTTCAGGAACGCCTGGACGGTCATGCCCTCTGACGGACACGGGCAACTTCCAGCGTTTCTACCAGCCACACTGACACTGATGAGCAGATCAGAATCTCGCGTGCTTGGCGCTTGTGCCATGGGTTCATACTCGGCTGCGATGAGCCTGGTCTGGATGTACCGGATTCTCGATTCGATTTCGGCGGCTTGTCGAAACAGCCGCTCACTCTCTGCTTCAAGCATGGCGGTTTCAGTAATGGACTCTGCGTTCCGGGTTTGGGAGTTCGCGAGCGTCAGGATCTTTGCCCTGGCCTGCGCCTGCGCATCTTCGATTTTCCTGAGTTGTTGCATGAGACTTTGATGCTCAGCCCCAAGGGTCGTGGCGACCCGCCTTTGGCGCTCAATCATGGATTGTTCGCGCGACCGCATTTCTCCTCGCATCCCATCGAGGAGCGATGCGACTTGTTCATGAATCCGCTCGGGAGCCGTGACGACCAACGAGCGATCGATCACACTGATACTGGCGAGATTGCCGCCCCGACTGACCCAAGCGTCGGACTCGACGTGCATCTGGATGACGTCAGAGAGCTCGTCGGAGACGTTCGATTGAGTCAGACTTCGTGCTCCTGTTTGCATCGAATCACGCACCGACTTCAGAATGTCGACGACCGGATAAATCTGGCGGGACTTGGATCGTTGATCAAAGTGCGACCGCGCACTGATCTCGTACAGTTCATCGGATTCGTACATAGCCAATGTATCCCCGACCATCTGCCGGCTGAAATGCTCGATGAGCAGCCCATGGATCAAATGATGCGGGAGTGGTTCCACGTCGAAATCAATCGGAGTATCGCGTCCGATGCCGGTATCTTCGAGTCGGTCCCAATGCACGAGCACAGGTCGATCTGCGATCGACATGACGGATTTTATGACCGCTTCGAGCGTTGTGTCACGCAAGTTCACGCGGGTGTCGTGGATGCGCGGGTCTTGGCCATCGGTCGCCATTCCGACGACAGGGACACTGGACACAACCGGCACTCCATTGACGGTGTTCGGGCCTGATCCACCGCCCGAGAGTGAGATCCCGACGGCTGCGATCGAGCCGGCAATTGCGAAGAGTGCTGCGTGCATGGCGTATGTCCTTTTTCTTGGAGGAGCGTGTGCGTGGGTGAGTTGGCGGGCGAGATCGGCGGTTTCACCGAGTTCGCTCGCGGCTTGTTTCAATGCCTCGGGCTCGGAATGCCCGGTGATCAACAGGTCATCGATGCGAGAACGAAGGTGATCTTCGAGCTCGTCGCGAACCCGTTGACGGTCTGCTTTGGGGAGGCCCAGCATGGAGACGAGCATGTCCAACCATGCCTCGACCGTGCCCGGCGCGGAGGGCTTGATGCCCTTCGCGTCTTTGTTTCGTTTGCGCGGGGGCTGAGTTGGGGCACTCATGCGGTGGCTCCGCTGGCTTGGACGAATGAATCCAAAATGCTCTGCATACGTCGCATGGACTCAACGTGTTGGGCAAAGCGTTTCTTGCCTTTGGCGCTCAAGCGGTACCACTTGCGCTTTCGGCCACCCGCGTCAGGGTCGGAGGTGTTGGACTTGACTTCTTCCCAATCTGTTGTGACCAGGCCTTGTTTCTCGAGCTTGGTCAGCAGTGGATAGAGATTCGAAGGCGCGAGCTTGAGGTGCCCTTCCGAACGGGCGGCGACCGCTTTCGAGATCGAATAGCCGTACGAAGGCGACTCCGCGAGAATCGCAAGGACAACTAGCTCGGAGTGGTCGGGTTTGAGGCTCATGTTCAGGGCTGGCATCGTGCTTCTCCGTATCGTTCCGACATAGTATATATCCGTTTTCGATACATCTTGGTTCACAATATTTTGTTTTTTCTTGCCCAAACGCATCCGATCGCCCGCGATGGGCCCGAATCGCCCACTCGTTGGCCCCGCCCACCTAAGATGACCGCTTGGGTCGGGCGTTCGGTAATGCACGCCCTGGAGTCTGATTCTGTTTGGGTCGCCCAAACGCCAGAATGGCCCATCAAGGCTTGAGAGGACGACGATGCTGCGTATCACGCTCCCGGATGGTTCGGTCAAAGAGTTCGAGCAAGCGATCTCGGCGTTCGATGTCGCGATGTCGATCGGCGAGCGACTCGCACGCGCGTGTGTTGGGTGCCTCGTTGATGGTGAGCTGCGCGATTTGCACGCGACGATCGACACAGACTGCAGCCTGTCACTGGTGACCCCGAAGACACGCGATGGAGAACACGATGACAATGCGCTGAACTTGCTGCGTCACTCGACCGCCCACGTGATGGCCGAAGCGATCCAACGCATCGTGCCCGGGGCCCAGCTCGTCTACGGCCCGCCGCTCGACACGGGTTTTTACTACGACATTGCATTCCCCGACGACCGCCCGCTCAAAGAGGGCGATTTCGAGGCAATCCAATCGGAAATGAAATCGATCGTCAAAGAGAACCGACGGTTCACACGCTATGACCTGCCGATCGAAGAAGGCATGGCCAAGCTCAGGGGCGAAGGCAGCAAATACAAGATCGATAATGCTGAGCAGGCGATCAAAGCCGGTTCGGATGCGCTTTCGTTCTACGCGACTGGCGAGGTTGGCAAGGACTGGGAAGATCTCTGCCGCGGGCCGCACATTCCGAGCACTGGGAAAATCGGTGCATTCAAGATCATGTCCCTTGCATCGTCTTACTGGCACGGCGATGAAAACTCGGACCGGCTCACCCGCGTGTACGGCACTGCTTTTTATGACAAGAAAGATCTCAAGCAGCACCTAGAACGCCTCGAAGAAGCTAAGAAGCGGGACCACCGCGTACTGGGGCGCAAGCTTCAGCTGTTCCACATCGATGAAGCGGTCGGGCAGGGATTGATCCTGTGGACGCCGCGCGGATCGGTGATCCGTAAGGAACTTCAAGATTGGATCGGCGGCGAGCTTCGCAAGATGGGGTACTCCGACGTGTATTGCCCGCACATCGGCAAGCTCGGGCTGTACAAGACTTCGGGGCACTTCCCGTATTACGCGGACAGTCAGTTCGTACCGGTGATGGAACGCGACTTTCTTCAGGGCGTCAGCGACGATGGTTGCTCGTGCAGCGATCTCTCGAACATGATGAGCGAGGGCGACGTCGAGGGCTATCTGCTCAAGCCGATGAACTGCCCGCATCACATCAAGATCTTCGATAGCCAGCCGCGGAGCTATCGCGATCTTCCGATCCGACTCAGCGAGTTTGGTACGGTCTACCGCTGGGAGCAGTCTGGCGAGCTGAGTGGCATGACGCGTGTCCGGTGCTTTACCGTCGATGACGCGCACTTGTTCTGCCGAGAAGATCAGGTTGCCGAAGAAGTCCGCGGCTGCCTGAAACTCGTCAAGATCGCATTCGACACGCTCGGACTCACCGACTTCCGCATCCGCGTTGGGCTGCGTGATCCTGACAGCACCAAATACGTTGGTGATCCTGCGGTGTGGGACAAAGCAGAAGCAGCTTGTAAGGAAGCCGCACAAGAACTCGGCGCCAAGGTCAGCCTCGAGCCCGGAGAGGCTGCGTTTTACGGGCCCAAGATCGATTTTGTGGTCAAGGACGTCATCGGGCGTGAATGGCAGCTTGGCACCGTGCAGGTTGACTACAACCTCCCAGAACGATTCGATCTTTCATACAACGGTGCTGACAACCAGAAGCATCGCCCGGTGATGATCCATCGCGCTCCGTTTGGTAGCTTGGAACGATTTGTGGGCGTGCTCATCGAGCACTTCGCGGGCGTGTTCCCGCTGTGGCTCAGTCCCGAGCAGATTCGAGTGCTGCCGATTAGCGAGAAAAGTAATGATTATGCACACGAGGTTGTCGCCAAACTGACTGAGGTAGGCCTGCGTGCATCGATCGATACATCCGACAATCGCGTACAAGCCAAGATCAAAGCGGGCGCGGAAATGAAGATCCCGTACCTGCTCGTGGTCGGGCCGCGCGACGCTGACAACCGCGCTGTTTCAGTGCGGGCGTTTGGCGAAGAGAAAGACCTCGGCCAAATCGGACTTGAAGACTTTGTCTCGGCGGCGCTCGAAGAGCACACCTCGAAAGGCACGGCGACCGTTCGTGACCGAATGCCTGCGGGCGTCTAGCAACAACCAGCCCGGGTGGTGAGGGATCACCCATAGGAACCCGGCATGGACACGACAAACCGATCTCATGCAGCCGCCGGGCGTACGCGCCGCGACTTGCGCCTAAGCACCGCAGATGCCACGTTGTTCTCCGTCATGGTCGGGTGCGGCGAAGCGTACTTTGTTGCATTCGCGTTGGCGCTCGGCATGGGTGACGCGCTCGCCGGGCTGCTAAGTTCGATCCCGCTGCTCGCCGGTGCGTTGCTTCAGCTTGCCGGGCCTTGGACGGTTTCCAAACTTGGCTCGCACAAGAAGTGGGTCGTGCTGACCGCCGGACTGCAGGCGCTGAGTTTTATCCCCATGATCATCGCGGCCATTCACGGGCACATGCCCGCGTGGCTGATGTTCGTTTGCGTGGGAATCTACTGGGCACTCAACCTCGGCGGCGGGCCTGCATGGAACACCTGGATCAGCACCGTGGTGCCGCCGGCGGTGCGGGCGTCGTACTTTTCTAAACGCACACGGGCCGCTCAGATGGTGCTTGTTGCGTCTCTCGTCGGCGCGGGGCTGATACTGCATTTCGGTCGCCAACGGTTCGGTAGCGAAGGGGACACCCGCTATCTGAGTGTGTACGCGGCGCTCTTTCTGCTCGCAGCGCTCGCTCGACTGGGATCGACTTGGTGCCACACCCGCATCACCGAGCCAACACCCATGCCCGAAGGGAATCGGCGCGTTCCGTTTCGCACGTTTCTCCGTGGCCCGAGTGCGATCTCGGGCGGCAGGTTGCTCCTCTACATGCTTTGCATGAGCGCGTGCGCGCAGGTGTGTGTGCCGTTCTTTGTGCCTTATATGCTGAATCAGTTGAATTTGGGATACACCGTCTTTGCCGGATTGCTTTGCTGTAGTTTTCTAGGCCGCATCATTGCGATGCCGTTCATCGGACGATTCGCCAAGCGGTTTGGAGCAGGCAACCTGCTGTGGGTCGGAGGGCTCGGCGTGATCCCGATGAGCGCAACCTGGATCATCTCGCCGTCGCCGTGGTTTCTGGTATTCGTTCAACTCGCTTCGGGCGTGATGTGGGCCTGTTACGAGATGGCAACAATGCTGCTCTTGCTCGAAACAATCCCAGCGAAGGAACGAACGAGCCTGTTGACCACTCAGAACGCGCTCAACGCGACCATGGTTGTTGTTGGCGCGGCTGCGGGCGCCACCATGTTCAACGCGCTCGGCGGCGGGATGCGGGCGTATCAAACGCTGTTCATTACCAGCGCTTGTCTTCGTCTTGGAACCGTTATTCTGCTTGCCCGCGTGCATATCCCGACGATCGGAAGACTCCAGCCAATCCTGTTCCGAACGATCAGTGTCCGTCCACAGTTTGGTGGGATTGGGCGCCCGTTGTTGTCTGCGATAGATGAAGACGAAGATGCGTCAGTCGGTATGCCGGAGGAACCACACCGCGAGGTCTGAGTCGGCATACGCGTTATCCCATGCGTTGTGATTCGCTTGCGGATACTCGGTGTACGAAGCGTTTGCTTCGATCGTTTGCAGCCCTGCATACAGCATTCGTGACTCATCGGGCGGGACCACATCATCTAACGCGCCATGGAACAGCCAAACAGGAGTTGTTTGAAGTCGATCAACTGCTGAGATCATGCTTGGCTCGGTCACACATGCGCCGAACTCTTCAAGAAGCTGCTGCTGCTGATCGAAACGCCGATCGACGTACCCGCATACTGGAGCGGCTGCGCGGAATCGATCTGCGTGGTATCCGCCCAACATGATGGTGCCGTGCCCGCCTTGGCTGAGTCCGGTGATCGCCAGGCGATCACGGTTGTAAAGGCCTTCTTTCGCTGCCTGATCGAGCATCGCAAGCACGGCAGGCTCGTGATCTTCCCACTCAGAGTTGTGAACTGGTTTTTGAGGGACGATCACGACAAATGGCCATTGCTCTGGATGGCGCTGCACCGCCGGTGGCATGCCGACGGCCATGTTCGCTTTTCCATCCGTTCCGCACTCGCCATACCCATGCAAAAACAGAATCGCTGCTCCGCCCGGCTCTACGCCGGCGGGCACCATGATCGACCACGCATATTCCTGACCCCCCACCGTCATGCGCCGATCGATCACCCGATGGGGCTCGGATTTAGACACCTCGGATGGCATGGATTCAGTGCTCATAAAAGAAAAGAACAGGGTCAGGACGGCGGCGGGGATGGCAAACATAGCCCGAGGTTGTACCCTGTCTGGCCGTGACGAACAAGCCCGACCCAACCGATTCATCCAAAGCACCCGCCCGCATCGCCATGTGGTCGGGCCCGCGCAATATCTCGACCGCCCTGATGCGGTCGTGGGGATCGCGTCCGGACACGGCCGTCGTCGACGAGCCGCTCTACGGGCACTACCTCCGCTGGCTGCCCGGAGAACGCCGACGCGAGCACCCCGGCGCCGACGAAACCATCGCCGCCATGGACGGAGACTGGAAATCGGTCACCAACACCCTCATTGGCCCGGTCCCCGGAAACCGCCCGATCTGGTACCAGAAACACATGGCCCATCACCTCACCCCGGGCATCGACCTGAGTTGGATCGACGGGCTGACCAACTGCTTCCTCATCCGCGACCCGGCCGCGATGATCGCCAGCTTCGCGAAGGTCATTCCGAATCCAACGCCGGATGATCTCGGACTGCCCGCTCAAACCGCGCTCTTTGGACGCGTCCGCCAACCCACCGGACGCCTGCCCGCGGTGATCGACTCGGCCGACGTGCTACGCGACCCCCCCGGCGTGCTGAGCGCGCTGTGCGCGCATATCGGGATCCCCTTCGACGATTCCATGCTCGCGTGGCCACCCGGACCGCGCGACACCGACGGCCCGTGGGCCCCCCACTGGTACGCGTCCGTCGAACAATCCACCGCCTTCGCGCCGCCACACACCGAACGACCGATCATCCCCGACCACCTCCAGAGCGTTCTCGACACCTGCCAACCGATGTACGACGCGCTCGCACAACACCGCATCACAGGATAACCATGCTCCAAACCTTCAACGAACTCAACCGCGACCTGCTCGTCAACATCAACGGCCAGCTCATCCACCGCGATCAAGCCGGCATCAGCCCGTTCGACTCGGCCGTGCAGGGTGGCGACGCGGTCTGGGAAGGTCTTCGCCTTTACAACGGCAAGATCTTTACGCTCAACGAACACCTCGAACGCCTGCGCCGCTCGGCGAAGGCGCTCGCGTTCACGCAGATTCCTACGCGTGATGAGATCGTGGCGGAGATCAAGAAAACACTAGCCGCCAACAACATGACCGATGGCGTACACATCCGCTTGACCCTCACCCGAGGCGTCAAGATCACCAGCGGCATGGACCCGCGACTCAACCAAGCCGGTCCCACACTCATCGTGCTGGCCGAGCACAAGAAGCCCGTGTACGACGACGCGCAGGGCGGCACGGGTCTCTCGCTGCACACGAGCAGCATCCGGCGATTCCCGCCGGACTGCATGGATCCCAACATCCATCACAACAACCTGATCCAGTCCATCATGGCCAAGGTCGAAGCCAACGCCGCGGGCGCCGACGACGCGCTCATGCTCGATCAACGCGGCTTCGTGGCCGAGACGAACGCGACGCACGTGTTCATCGTCGATGAATATCCCGCGCACGCCGGCAAGCCGGAGATGGTCGTGCAAACCCCCCGCACCGTCGCGTGCCCCGAGGGCATCACGCGACAGTGCGTGCTCGACCTGTGCGCGGATAACGACATCTCGTGTGTTGAACGCGACATCAGCCTGACGCACGTGTATAACGCCGCCGAGTGCTTCACGACCGGCACGATGGGCGAACTCAGCTGGGTCGGTCACGTCGACGGGCGACCGATCGGCGAAGGCACGCCGAGGATGGGGCCGGTGACCGAACGGCTGCGGGAACTCTTTGGCGCATTGACCGAACAGTCTGGCATCTACGTCGTGTGACAACCACCCAAACGGGTGACGGTGCCACCGACACCTAACTCGTCGGTAGGGCTCATCATGCACGGCGCCGAACTCATTCTTTGGACAATCGCGACATTCCTTGCGTGCTGGTCCCTGACGGTGTTATTTAGGCTGCTCGATGAGCGTCGCTTTTTTAAGAAGCACCCGAATAGTTCGGCGCCCCGTTGCGGAGCTCGTTGGGCAGGGGTTGCTGGTCTCGCGGGGTTTGCCTGCTCGGCGCTGACTTTGCTCATTGCAATCTGGTTCGCGAAGGCCATCCCGAGTGGCCGCGATTCAGCTACTGGTGTCTTCCACGTTGTTGGAGGAGCAAGCGGGGTCTTCGCGTTCGTAATCTGGTTTCTTTGGGGGCTCGGCGATCGGTCGCGGGGGCGTCGTCGTTGTTCGCGGTGCTGGTATGACATGAGCGAGGTTCCGGGCAGGCAATGCCCCGAGTGCGGCCGTGAACCCCGAGATGAGCAAGGCTTGTTTCAATCACGCCGAGCTCGCTGGATGGCGGTGACCGCGATCGTTCTGACAGCCGGGAGCGGCGTCATGCTGATGGGCGCAGCAAAGTCCAAAGGCCCCGGATTGCTGAACAGCACGCCAACATGGGTGCTCGTAAAAGGCTGGCGCGTATTGCCTAACTCTTGGATGGCTGGCGAGGACGGTTCACTCGCAGACCGATTTGAGGGCATGAACGTCGACCCTGTGTCCATCGCTCACGGCGAAGAGCTTGTTTCTATTCTCGCCCGAAATTCAGCAGCGCGAAAGCGCGACGAACTTTGGCGTGCCGCTGAATCGGTTTTCTCGGGCACCTGGAACCAAGGTGGGAGATCTGATCCAGAAATCGAAGATATGGTGTTTAGTTATCCACGCAAGACAGATCTCAACCAGCTGGCTGCTCAAGTTATATCGGATCGCATCGAGAGACTGAGTGCGTTCATCGGTAATCCAAATCACGATGAAAATCTAACTGGGCACTCAGCATCCCAAACCATTGAGAGTTGGATATCGAGTCGGCTCATCGAACAGGGCCAAGTTCAGCCATCTGATGGATGGCCGTTCTGGCGGTGGCGTTCAAGGCAAGCGGAAGAAGCTGTCAGGGCCGAGGTTCTTTCAAGAGCAAACACCAATCTGCCACCGAACTTCGACTCACTGCTTGACCATCCTCAGCCAGATGTCCGCAGCGAGTATCTGGGACTCATGGCAACACTCGGAAACTACGACACATTTCTGGAAGGACTCCAACAGCATACCGATGGTAAATCTCATACTTTGCACCGAATGATTCGGACTGATCTGATGACCTCGTTGCGGTGCGCTGATCCGAAAGATCGCACCACTTTCTTTGAAACCATGTCAAACTGGATTCGAAATGGAACTGGCAATCAGGCACAGTTCGCAATCGATTTTTCGACTTTGTATGCACGGCACCACAGGTACTCAAAGCATCCTCCGGGCACCGAGTCTTTCCTACTCCGCGACACGCTCGTCGCAACAGTCCGCAACTCGATGGATAGCCGCCAAACTCCTTATGGAGATTCGATCCGCGCACGGGCTGTCAACGCGCTGCTTATCCGAGCAGACGACCCGAGTATTGTATTTCCCGTTCTCAAGAGTTGGGTTCTTGAAAAGACCGATGAAAGCGAGCTTGGGTTGTATTTTTATCAGGAGTTCTCAGGATCAAGCATCGCCTGGCTTGAGAACTTCGCGCAACTCGCAGAGCATGATGATCCACTCGTTCGGCTGTTGTGCGCACGTACGGCTCCAACGGATCCAGACTCACTCGATGAACGACGGATCGATGACATCTTGCTCCAACTCAAACAAGACCATGACTACGAGGTCATGACGGCAGCGCAAGATCGTGCGCTCGATCGGCGAGAACAACGGATCGGCCTTGGGACTCCAGATCCGTTTGCAGCCGCCGAAACTGAATAACTACGCCCAAGTTCATGCCGATTCGCCCAACATACTCGCGGGTTTTACAGGCGCCGCCTTCGTCCCAGACTCCCGGATCCAACGCACCGCTTCATCGCAGTCGTCGGTCAGCTTCAATAGG
Source organism: Phycisphaerales bacterium (assembly GCA_045106075.1). GTDB lineage: Bacteria > Planctomycetota > Phycisphaerae > Phycisphaerales > UBA1924 > UBA6054. The sequence continues at coordinate 7,652 of JBGCEB010000089.1, read as the reverse complement.
TCCGGGTCGCCCGGCGAGATCACGCCCTCGTCAACCATTCGCTTGCGGATGAACGCCATCGGCTCGGCCCAGAAGTCGCTGCCCATCAGGATCATCGGGAACCGCTCGATCTTGCCCGTCTGGATCAGTACGGCCGTCTCGAACACTTCATCCAACGTACCGAACCCGCCCGGTAGCGCGACGAACGCATCGGAGTATTTGACCAGCATCACCTTGCGCACGAAGAAGTACCGAAACTCGACGAACTTGTCGAGGTACGGGTTCGGCTCTTGCTCCATGGGCAACTGGATGTTGCACCCGACGCTGAGCCCGCCTGTTTCTTTCGCGCCGCGGTTGGCCGCTTCCATGATGCCCGGCCCGCCGCCGGTCATCGTCGTCAATCCCGCATCGGCCAGCGCACCACCCATGTCGCGCGCCAGCTGGTAATACCGATGGTCTTCGTCGAACCTGGCCGACCCGAAAACCGTGACCGTCGGTCCCAGGAAGTGCAGTTGCCTGAAACCCCGGATGAACTCGGCGAAGATACGCACCGATCGAAAGAACTCCTCTCGGCGAAGCCGAGGCCCTTCTAGCATGCGGTTCTCGTCGCCGTGCGGTGGGCGTTTGCCCCACGGGATCCACCCTCCATGAGGCGAGTTCGGGCGAGGCGACTCAGATTGGGGCGATTCAGACATCCGCCATCTATCGGCGTGCTGGCCCCTTTGAACCCAAACTAAGGCCTTTCAAGGCCTTATCGCGGCAAACGGGCCTTTCTGTATACGCATACCCCATTGTGGGTATTCCGATGGCTCACATGGACTGGGTCGTTGTGCCGATAAAGACTTCTGATGATGATCCTTGTTTCGATGATCTTTGGCATGCTCGGGGCTGCAACGCCTCAACTCGAGCCGATGACCCCCATCTTGGATGTCGCCCCCGCTGCGCCACAGTTGGACGCCGAGCCGATGCGGACCGGGCTTGCACGCCTTTCGTTGATGCGCGCCGACGGCGTCGAACTCGCGTGGGTCGAAGGAGAAGTCCGCGTTCCCGCCTATCACCGCGAAACATTCCTGCCCGAAGCGATCGAGTTCGCACCTCCCAAAGTTGACTTTGAAGAGGCGTCTGTTTCGACGTTCACGCTGTCGGCAGACAACGAACCAGATGACGGCTTGCGCCTCGTTATCGATCGCAATACCGTACTCCGCGATGGCGGTATCTCCGGATCACGCGGCGCCATCGGTGACGACGGCATCATGCGCCTCACGTCGCTCGCGGCTGGCGAAGGCGAGTATGACTTTTATGACCTCGCGTTCGCGTGGGATGCGCTCACACCTGGGCCGCTGACGATTTCGTTCACGGGTGGATTGAAAGCGATCGATGCACGCATCGGCAAAGTTGTCGACGACGGCGGAATCTCGACCTTCCAAGACGCACGCGGCGTGGTCGCGGTGCCCGTCATCGGTGGCGGTGTTTCTTGGCAGATCGATGAAAATATTCAGTTCACGGGAAGCGCCATCACCCAGTCGTTCGGCGGACAAGGCACCGTGCTGGATATGTCTGCTGAAACAAGCATCCGGCTGGCGCCCAACATCGGGCTCAGCGCTGGATATCAGTTCATTCGCAGCGCGATCCAAGTCCAATCCCTTGGATCAGAACTCGAGCGTGAAGGTGTTTACGCCCGGATCCGCATCGAGTTTTAGTCTTTCGATCTCGTCAAAGTTTACTTCGACATCAGATGAGCCAATGTGTCTAAGCCTGCGGAGAGCTTGGCCGGATCGGTCGCATAGCTGATACGGAAATGCGTGTCGTGCTGCGAGAACACGCCGCCGTTGACAACCAGCACGTTGTGCTGGGCAGCGAGTTCTGTGAACTGCTCGCCTGACATGCCCATGTGGTCTGGAACTTTGATCCATGCGTAGAACGCTCCCCCGGGCGGAGCGATGTGGGTGAGCCCGCCGAGCTTGTCAACGATCATGTCGCGGCGTTTTTTGTACTCAAGAACAACAGGGTCCATGTCTGCATCAAAGCATGCAGCCGCGCCGTGCTGAAGTGGCATGGGTGCGCACACAAACGTGTACTGATGGAACTTAACCATCGCTTCGACCAACCACGCCGGGCCGGCCGCGTATCCAAGACGCCAACCGGTACATCCAAATGTCTTCCCGAACCCTCGGATCAAGAGCACGGTACCCGCGGCGCCGGGCAACCGCGCGGGGCTCGGACATCGTGCGATGCTCGAATCTCCAACGCACGCGTCAGTCCGTGTCTCGGGGAACGCGAACGCGTCATAGATCTCGTCGCTAAGCAGGATGATGCCCTTGGATTTGCAAAGCTCGAGAAGATCGGCGCAGGTCTTCTTGCTGGATACAACCCCGTTTGGGTTCGCGGGGGTATTGAACAGAACGAATCGAGTTTTGTCTGTGATCAACGGCGCGACACGCTCAGCGGTCATTTCGCCTTCTTCACCCATCTCGCACAACACGGCTTTCGCATTGCACATCGTTGCGAGTTCCGGGTAACTCACAAAGTACGGATCTGGGATGATGCACTCATCGCCCGGATCCAGCAACGCGAGGAACGCGAGCGTGAGCGCTCCCGAAGTGCCAGTCGTTGCAACAACGCCTGGCGCATCTTCGCCGTCAAACGACCAACCCAGGTCACGCGTGAGATCTTGACGGATGCGCTTGATAAGCGCTGGGTCCCCGGCGTTGGGGCTGTAACCGTTGCGTCCTTGCTCGATCGCTTCGATCGCGGCACGCTGCACATTGTCCGGCACGGGAAAGTCGGGTTGCCCAATGGTGAGGTTGACTGCATCGGGCATGGTGGAAGCCCGCTGCAGGATCCGACGGATGCCGGAGGCACGCAATGAATCAGCGCGTCTGGAAGGGCCGGACGCGCCGCGGCGTGATTCGTTGGTCATGCTGGTCTCCGGGGCCGAGACGACACCCGGCGCGGCCATCGAGAATTTACGAGTCGCGAACTTTGGTCTTGGGAAGACCGAGCGCGCCCTTGTCACCACCGGGGTGACGCTTCTCTTCTTTGAGGGCTTCAAGACGTTCGTGACGCTTCATCACGGAACGCTTGGTGGTCAGGCTGCCTTCTGTCTTCAGTGAACGATCGATGCTCATGTCCGGCTCCGGGTCGAAGCGGGCGTCGCCCGCGGGTTGCTTGCTGTCAAACGGGTTGCCAAAGCATCCCGATCAGGGGTCGTATCTCCGCCACAAAGTCTGGGAGAAGTTTGATCCTCCCCGGCGGTCCCGCATCCAGTCGGCTCCAATCGACGCCACCAAAGCTTGGTGATCACGACGCTCGGTGGCGGTGGTGCTGTACTGCCCGCTCGGCACCGCAAGCCCAAGGGAATACAGCGTATAGCGGGAGGGATTGTTGTCGTCTCGCGCTCCAGAATCCACTGGGGAACCGATCGCTCTGACGCCTCGCGAGGCAAGATAGGCAAGGGCGTCCGACGCTTGTTCTGCCGGAAGGGTCGCCAACTCGAGATAGTTGTTACCTGGAACCCGTGGATCGGCTGTCCGGAGTCCATCGGCGAGCATGGCCCAGTTGGCTGGAAGCGGCGCAGGACGGGTCGGCTGGGTCACCGGCTCTTGCTCGGTCTCGGGCCCGGGATCCGCGACTGGTGTGCCTGCGTTCGGCTGAGCGGCGTTCCCCGAGTTGCCGAGCTGCCGAGGTGGATTCACCACCGGGTCGTCCGGGAGCAACGCGGACATCTCTGCTTTGCCAGCATCGTGACCGATTCGATAGCCTGCAACCCAAGCGACCACAATCAGCGCAAGCGCGATCGCAATCCCGGTGTACACCTTGGCAGCCGAGATCCGCATATCGCCGGTCTGGGCGGGTTCGTCCTCAAATGTTGCTGCAGAGCGCTCGGCCCGTGTGACGCCCCCGGTGGCCCATGGCACGCCCGAGTCGGTCTCCCGACCGCGCGACGCGGGAGCAGGCTTGGGCTTGGGCTCGGTTCGCTCGGCAGGCTTTGGCTCTGCCCGGATCGGCGGGGCTTGGTCTTGGCGTTCGCGCAGAGGCTCACCGCTGGGAGGGGTCTCGCCCCGTTCCCGGAGCAACTCAAACAAAGGAGGGCCGGCGCGTTTGGACATGGCAGATGGTATCCGCTCGGGCGGGCACAAGAACCATGTTCAATGCGCTATACTGCGTGCTATGCCGATCCGCGACGACGAAGTGCTGCATATCGCCCCGCCCGCCATGACGGCGTCCGAAGCGGTCTACCTGCCCGAGATCATCAAGGGCTTTGGGACCACGCTTCGCCACATGTTCACCAGTTGGGGGCAGGGGCGGACCAGCCGCACCCTCCAATATCCCGAACAACGCCGCGAGGACCTCCCGGTAGAGGAAGGCGGGCTCGAAAAGTCTAACTTCCGGGGCTTTCACCGCCTGAACAAGGACGAGGAAGGCCGCGTCAAGTGCGTCGCATGCATGATGTGCCCCACGATCTGCCCGGCCAACTGCATCCATATCGAGGCTGCCGAGAGCCCCTGGGATGACCGCGAAAAGTACCCAGCCAAGTTCGAGATCGATGAACTCCGCTGCATTTTCTGCGGCATGTGCGAAGAGGCTTGCCCCGTCGATGCCATCGAACTCACGCCGATCTACGACATCGTCGGGCAAAGTCGCCAAGAGATGGTTTTCGACAAAAACAAGCTTCTTCACATGTACGATTTGACCATCGAACAGAAGCCGATGTGATCATTGCATTGAGTCGGCTTTCCGCACCACTCGGTGGGCCCCAAAGCGACACAAGATCGTGAATAGAACCCATGAAAAAACCGGGCCAAAGGCCCGGTTTTTTCAATCAAACTGTCTCGGGCGACATCGCCTCGAACGTTTATCGACGACGGCGTGCGGCAAGCAATCCACCGAGCCCGAGAAGGGCTGCAGAGGATGGCGCCGGAATCACCGAGAAGCCAATGGCCAGCTTGTAAGTGAAGTTCTCGGTATGGCCGATGCCATCGAACAGCTCATCGGTGGCAACCGACGTAGCGTCCGCATCACCAAAGCCCGAGAAACCCACGAAGTAGGTGCCAGCCGAGAGATCCACCAACTGGAGCGACGGCAAGAATGCCACGCCCGAGTCGTCGTCAAACGCGAAGACATCACCCGTATCAGACACAACCTGCAGCACGCCATCACCGTCATCAGGTGAGAACGCCGCGAAGAAGGAAAGTGTCGCGGTGTTGGCCAAGGTAAAGCTGAACCAGTCAACATCGTTATCGCCAAGATCTGCCGAAATCACGACCGAGCCACCCGGCTGATCGAAGATCCCGATGTCATTAGCTGTTACGAGTGAGTTGTTCCCCTCAAACTCATTGAACGTGCCCGCTGTTGCTGAACCTGCCAGCGAAGCGATCATACATAGACCCAGTAATCTCATCTCTTTTCTCCCGCCTTTCAGTGTCATCCTCGCCCGATAAGGGCTTGCGTATGAGGATACCAAATCAGATCGTCCGAAAATACTGGGAATCGCCTTGCTTTCAGGAAATTGGTTGAATTTTTTCCCGCGCTGGCCAGAACCGGCCATTCAAAGCGATTTGAAGCCATTTTCAACTTCAGAATCGAACGGCTGCTCAAGCGACAGAACCACAAAATACCAAACATAACCAATACATATAGCCGCGGCATGCACCGTTGCCGCAGAGAAGAGCCCCGATAATTTCTGGAATCCAAGTGGCCAAGCCTGATTTTCTGATGTTAAATCAAGCCGTGAGCATTGCTTGCAAGGATCACTCTGTTCCTGACCACCACGGCGTGACGTGGACCAACGAACAAGCCGCTTGCCCCTACCGGGGTGTGCGGCTTTTTAGGTGCCCCGAGCCCCGGTTCGCATCAGGAATCGGCGATCACACCGAGGGACGCTGCAAACGATTCCGCGGCTTCTCGGATGCCATCCTGCCATGAATGCCCCGGTTTCGATTCGGGATACAGCACCGAACGGGACGCATTCACCACGACGCCGAGCTCGGATACGGATGAAGCGCCAGGTCGAGCGAGCGGGCGGACTTGCTCTGCTGTGCCTCCTTGGGCCCCCACGCCCGGGACGAGCATGAACTGATCGGGCATGCATCCCCTCAGTGACCGCCCATCGGCGACCGATTTGGTCGCACCAACCACCGCGCCCAGGTCACTCAAACCGTGCGAACCCACCCTGGAAGATCCAATCTCGGCGAGCATCGACGCGGTGTGCTCGGCGACGGTCATGCCGCCCGCATCAAGTGTCTGGAGCCGATCCGAGTCAGGATTGCTGGTCCGGCACAACGCGAACACGCCGAGCCCGGCTTCGATAAACGGCTCGATGGTTGAAGGGCCCATGTAGGGGCTCACGGTGATCCAGTCCGCGCCCATCGAGGCAGCCCCGGCTGCGTAATGCGCCCCCGAAGTCCCGATGTCGCCCCGTTTGGCATCGAGAATCACCACGAATCCAAGCTTCTTGGCATGGGCGATCGTTCTTTCCAGTGCGGCATATCCTGCCGATCCATACCGCTCGAAGCATGCCGACTGGGGTTTGACGACACCAACCACACCAGCGACCGTGTCGAGCACTGCGGAACAGAATCGCCCGATGGCGTCGGCTTCGGAACTGGCTGTTTCGCGGACAGACGCTGGAATCTTGCCAAACACCGGGTCGAGCCCCACACACGCGGGCGAACCCGACGCATCGATGGCTCGGCAAAGTTCGTCAGAACGCGATGTTGAACAGGCAGCGGCTGCGGGCGGGTTGGTCATGGCAACTTTCCTAGAATGAAGAATGGAAGACGTCACGCCGATCGAGATGGATCTAAAGAAAGACGAAGGCTTGACCATCGTGTGGTCGGACGGCGTGCGATCGTACTACCCCATCTCCCACCTCCGCCGGCTTTCGCCGTCAGCCGACGCGCGAGAACTCCGTAAACAGATCAAAGCCAACCCGCTGACCGTGCTGCCGGGCGGCGCCGGCGGCTCGTCGGGGCCGTTGGTTGCCACCGACGCCGAGTTGGTCGGCAACTACGCGATCAAGATCGTCTTTTCCGACGGGCATAACACCGGGATCTACACCTGGAGCTATCTCCGTGAGATCGACCCGGCCAGCAATCCGGACGGCAAAACCAAGTCCGATGAAGCCCCGCCCCACAACGATCCCTTGGGGCTTGGATCAAAGCGGTGACCACAGAACCCCAGTCCGCCATATCGCTGACCACGCCCATCGGGGCAATACCCGGTGTCAAGAGGGAACACGCTGAGAAGTTGGCCAGGCTCGGCGTGCCCAATGTTGGTCATCTCTTGGCCCACCTGCCCCACCGCCACGAGTGGGTGCGGGCCGAAGCGGGCATCGCGGATTTGGCCGCCGACTCGATCGTGTCGGTCCGGGGCGAGGTCTCCGCGACCCGCATGACCGGGTATGGACGCAAAGCCCGGTTCCAGGCAGTCCTGATGGACGACACCGGGCGGCTGGACCTGGTGTTCTTCAACCAGGCTTATCTGCGCGACAAAATCAAGCCGGGCATGCGCCTGAGGGTTCAAGGCAAGGTCGCCCGCTTTGGACCCGGACTCCAGATGACCAATGCAAAGTTCGAAGTGCTCGATGCGGAAGCGCCCGAACCTGGCATGACCGAAGACGACGAGTTTCGCCCGATCTATCCCGTCACCGAAGGCGTGACCAGCGATCAAGC
>JBGCEB010000088.1:0-34834 GCA_045106075.1 Phycisphaerales bacterium | reverse complement strand
ATAGCCATCGATGCTGCGAATCATCAAAGGTGGCATGCCCCGGTTGCTCTGGTCACGCTTGGTGTGTGTCCGTTGAACAAGCGAGCTTGTTCGTTCATCGATTCGAGGTTCTTCCACTTGCTGCGCATTGGCGGCAACGAGCGGGGCCAAAAACAAGGCTGAACCTGAGAAGAGGATGAGGTGTTGGGCAGTAACGTTGTGCATCGATTTCCTTTCGCTTTCAGAACACAGGGTGCTCCTCAATCCGGAGTAGATTGGTTGCAAGCGAGCTCACGGGGACATGCGCAGTGGTATTTTTTTAGAAAAGACCAAAAATCGTGTCCCCAAAGAAAAAGCTTCGACAAATGTAGTTGAGGGGAGCGACCGCCTTGCCGAAGCCGCCAAGCAGCCACGACATCTTCGAAATCCTGATACGCGAGCACGCTGACATGCTCTCCGCGTATCTTCGCAGTCTGGGTGCGGATACGAGCAGCATCGATGATCTGTTCCAAGAATCGGTGATGGTCGCATGGCGCCGTCTCAGTGACTTCGACCGAGAACGTTCATTCGGGCGATGGCTCCGCGGGATCGCACGCAATGTGACATTCAACCACCGTCGCAAGATGGCTTCAGGCCCCGCGCGACTCTGTGTTGAAGTGATCGACACCATTGATGCTCACTTCAATGAAATGGCTCACAACGGTGCGCGATTCGGAGAACACTCTGACAAGCTACTAGATTGTCTCAAGCGACTACCCAAGCAGTTCGCGCAGGTCATCGATCTCCATTACGCCCGCGGCCTGCGTCTTCGAGATGCCGCGCAAGCGATCTCGGAAAATGAAGAAACACTCAAAAAGCGATTGCAGCGAGCCCGCCAGTCCCTCTTCGATTGCATGACCGTTGGAGACCTAACTTGAATGAACAGCAGGCCAGTTCGAAAACAACGGATGAAGCACGCGATCAAGTGATCCACGGGTTTCTTGGTGTCCTTCATGAGCCTGCGGGGATTCGAACGAATCGAGTCAATATTGCGATGCGAGCGGTCCAAGCTCAGCCTTCAAAGGAATCGCGATTCTGGATCAAAGCAACAGCTCCGCTTTCTGTTGCAGCCTTGATATGTCTCGGTATCTTTCTCGTCGCCGCACCTCCACTCCAACAGTCCGCGGAGGCGATGGTCGCGTCATCAATCAAAGAGATTTACAATGGGATCGACCGTACCTACAGCGTTTCAGTCGGGCTTGTACGTCACTCCCGCGGTGATGAACGCGAGGTAGGTGTTCTCCAAGTCCGTGATCAAAACCTATTTGCACTTCGAATTCGTACCCCAGAAAATCATGGGCTCGTGATCGGGCAGGACTTAGAAGGGCCATGGACCATTCGGCGCGACGGAACTGTTGAACGTGAAGATCCTGAAGTAGCATGGCCAGGGTGGATCGCGTCGGACAGTGGTTCGCTACCGCTCGAATCACCTGATGCGTTCTTGCTAGAGGTTACACAGAACTACGAGGTTTCTAGATCAGAACCGGATGCAAATATCTTGTCGAGTGCATCACGGATATCTGCTACGCGACGAGAGCAAGCAAGCCCAGATCGCGCACCAAACCAGATCGAACTTTGGATCAATCCGGACAACAACTTGATTACACGCATGGAACTTATCTGGTCGATCGAAAGACCGGATGAAAATCAGTCCGGCGAGCGAAGCATTGGAGAGCACCCGCGCGGCTCACCGCATGAACGACGAGGAGAGCCTGAGCGTCGCGGCCCGCCCGATTCCCACAGTCCTCGGCCTCGTCGTCACAGGCTCGAGCACCGCCGGCCGAAGTTAGCCCGAATTGTCTATCAACTTGTTGAGGCCGATCCACGCCCAATCAGTTCGTATAGCCCCTCACGCTCGACGCAGGCTCCCTGAATGCGCTCAGTCAGAATCAATAGAAATCCCTCGATGAAACTTGGAATCTATGTAGCCCATCAAAGTCAATGAGCTCCCGCGCGTGCACATGAACGACTTCGCGATTTCGCTCGATCGTTCCTCGCGCCAGCATGGATCCGCTCAGCCGCACAACGGATCGGAACCGTTCAAAAGTATCGCGCCAGATCACCAAGTTTACGATGCCTGTCTCGTCCTCCAGTGTCACAAACACCACGCCTGAGGCTGTGCTGGGTCGTTGCCGACAAAGCACCACACCCGCCACCGTCACACGATGCCCCGAAGGGCACATCCTTGAGTCGCGCAAATCACACGCAGAAAAAACCCCCTCAGACTCAAGTCGCTTGCGAGCAAATGACATCGGGTGTGCCTTGAGCGACAGCCCCGTTGCGTTGTAGTCATGCCGGACAGCACTCGGCGGATCTGTCATTGGGAGGCGATCAATCCCGGTATTGTCTGTTCCATCAGTGCACTCAAACAAAGGCAATCGCTCGTCACGCAGGGTGCGGCATTGCCAGAGCGCCGCTCGACGATCCAATCCCATCGAGGCAAACCCATCCGCGTTGGCCAATGCTTTCATGGCACGAACCGACGCACCGCTTGAGCGCCAAAGAGATTCGATTGTTCGAAATGGACCGCCGGCTCGCGTTGCTTCACTGATGGACTTCGCATCTCCCTCGGGCATGCCCTTAACCAATCGCATACCAAGGCGAATCGCTGGCCCGCCGCACCCCCATGCCGCGTGCGGATCGCCTGGCGTTGATTGTCGTCCGGAATCGCCTTCGAGCGTGCAGTCCCATTCACTCGTATTCGCGTCGATCGGTCGGGTCTCAACGCCGTGCTCCTGTACATCGCGGATGATCTGTGCAGGCGCATAGAACCCCATCGGCTGAGAGTTTATCAATGCGGTCGCAAACGCCGCAGGGTGATAGCGCTTCAGCCAAGCCGATGCGTACACCAACAACGCGAAGCTCGCTGCATGCGACTCCGGAAAACCATACTCGCTAAACCCCTTAATCTGTTCGAAGCAACGCTCGGCAAACTCTCGAGAGTACCCCCGCGCGAGCATGCCATCGATGATCTTCTGTCCAAAGCGACAGATGGCATCTCCCTTGCGCTTCCAGGCGGCCATCGCCCGGCGAAGCTTGTCTGCTTCATCAGGTGTAAAACCCGCAGCCACGATCGCCAAACGCATCGCCTGCTCCTGAAAAAGTGGTACCCCCAGCGTGCGTCCGAGCACATCTTCAATCTCTGCGTTCGGAAACGTCACCGCTTCCTCGCCGGATCGCCGGCGCAGATAGGGATGCACCATCCCGCCCTGTATTGGTCCCGGGCGCACGATCGCGACTTCGATTACGAGGTCATAAAACTCCCTCGGCCGAAGCCTCGGTAGCATGCTCATCTGGGCCCGACTTTCGACCTGAAACACACCGATCGCGTCCGCCCTGCACAGCATGTCGTATACCTCTGGATCATTTGGGTCACGAAGAATCGCGGCATACGGCTCGTAGATATCTTGACGACCTGTGACCAGCTGAATCGTCTTTCGAATACACGTGAGCATGCCGAGCCCGAGGCAATCGATCTTGAGTATCCCCATCGCGTCGATGTCGTCCTTGTCCCACTCAATGACCGTGCGGTCTTCCATCGCAGCGTTCTCGACTGGAACAAGCTCGTCGAGCCTCGATTGCGTAATCACGAATCCGCCGACGTGTTGAGACAGATGCCGTGGGAATCCTCGCACTTGTTCGGTCAAGATCATCATGCGACGCAGCGTTGGATCATCAGGGTCTACACCGGCCTCGCGCAATCGGTCAGGGTTCGCACCCTCGCCCCATCGATCTAGGTGTTTAGCTAACCGCTGAACCTTGTCTTGCGAAAGCCCAAGCGCCTTGCCAACCTCACGTACTGCAGAACGCCCGCGATAGCTGATGACCTCTGCAGTGAGTGCTGCTCGGTCTCGTCCATACTTGCCGTAGATATGCTGAATCACCTCTTCGCGTCGTTCATGCTCAAAGTCAATATCAATATCCGGCGGTTCACCTCTTTCCCGACTGATAAATCGCTCGAACAACAACTGTGCACCGGCAGGGTTCACCTCGGTGATCCCCAAGCAATAACACACCGCCGAGTTCGCAGCGCCGCCACGTCCCTGGCAAAGAATGCCATGGGATCGTGCAAAACTGACGATCTCCTCGCAAGTTAAAAAATACGATTCATAACCCAGCTCGTGAATCATCCCCAGCTCGTACTCGATCGCAGTCCGCACGGTAGCGGGCACACCCGCAGGGAACCGCTTGGCCGCGCCAGCTTCGGTGAGTGTGCGTAGATAACGCTCTGAGGTCATGCCCTCTGGTACGGGCTCGGCCGGATAGTCGTACCGCAATGCATCAAGGCTAAATGCCGACGCACGCAACGCGATTTCTGCAGCACGTTCGGTTGCGCCCGGCCATGCGTGGAAGAGCCGGGCCATCTCGGTGGATGATTTCAGGTGCCGCTCAGCATTGGATTCAAGACGGTGCCCCGCATGATCAATACTGCAGCCAAATCGAACGCAAGTAAGTACATCTTGCAGCGGGCGGCGCTCGGGAACGTGATGCCGCACGCTATTGGTCGCAACGATCGGCACACCAGCTGCATCGCCCAGATCTGAAACCTGACGGCATCGAGCACCGTCGTCCGCCTGATACGTGCGTTGGACCGCCAGCCACAGCCGATCAGCGAACGCCCCTTGAAGCCCGCGAGTGATCTCAAGGAATCGCTCGTCAAGTTCATTCGGCGGATCAATAACCGCTAACAAATCCTTAGCGTGTTCGATCAGATCATGCAACGCCAAATCGCATTCGCCCTTCGGTGCCCGGCGTTTTCCGATGGTCAGCAATCGACACAGCCGTCCGTAACTCGCCGGGGTTGTTGGATACACCAAAATTTCTATACCATCTCGCAACACCAATCGGCTGCCGATTGCCAATGGAATCCCCACGTTCTTTGCGGCAACATGCGCACGCACAACGCCCGCAAGCGTATTGGTATCTGCGATCGCTGCCGCGGCATGCCCCAGTTCCGCGGCCCGGCGCACCATCTCCTCGGGGTGACTTGCGCCAGTCAGAAAGCTGTAGTTGCTCGTAACAGACAGCTCGGCATACCGCACTTCCGACGCCGCACGGATCTTGCCTGTTCGATCGTCTCGGAACGGATGCGGTATCGCTTTGTGGAAGGGTGAATCGGGCATCGCCTAGCCCCACAATCCATGAACAAACCATCGCCCTGTTTCCAACTCGCGAAATATCCACACCCAGCGTCCTGCTTTATCTTGAACTGCAAAGTAGTCGCGCGTCCGAGCATTCGCCTTCGATACCCGCCACCATTCAGGACCGATACGCTCTGGCCCGATGCAAGCCCGCACCTCGTCCGAACCACCTCGCCACGATAAATGATGAACCGGGCCGTCCGGTGTTAGCGCGATCACTTCCGCTTCGGTAGCGTGATCAAAGAGCAGTGAAGGGCGAGATGGTCCTCGGGCATGCAATGCACGGTGGGCGTCTGTGTCTAACGTTTTGCCTTCACGACTCGCCGGGCGCATCAGTACTGAACGCTCGGGAATATGTGACGCCCGCCGGTTCGCGCGTAGTACGCTTTCTAACCCAAGACGATTCACGAGTGTATCAAGAAGTCGGGTGTGGGCATCTCGCTCCGGAACGCCATCGTCACCGTGTTCCCATGCATGCGTTTGCGTTTGAGACATCCGCCCGCACCGTTCACAGACGAGTTCAATGCCCTCGATACCAAAGCCCAGGTGTGTGCGTTCGAGCCGAGGCCGGACCAGCGACCAGATATGCTTTGGATCGTTGGTTGCCTGCGATACCACAAACGAAAGGTCTTCCGGTGGCAGGTCGGCGCGTTGCAACGTAAGCAAAAAACGGGTCACTCCAATGCCGGATCGTTCGAGCTCGACGCACAGGTCATCGAGGAGCGATCGCATCATTTGCTCGATCGATTCCCAGCGGTGCGTTGGTCCATCAAGCGAGAGCGATACTTGGATCGGCTCTGCTGGCCGCATGGGTTCGATGGTCTCTATCGCACGTCCGAGCATGCGGTCAAGGCGCAATAGCAGTTCATCGCCAAACCGCGCTGGTAGTACCGATCGCGGCAGGTCGATGAGCTGCCCAACCCGTTCAATTCCCACTTCGTCTAACCCGCGAGTAGCTTTGAGATCCAAGTTGAGTGCCGCGATCGGTAACGCGGCAACCTCTTGTTTTAACATGTTTTCGTCGAAGATGCCGGGCGTGCCATGGCGGGCGATCGCAGTCGCCCCCGCGTAAGTCGGAGCGATCACGCACTGCACAGAGATACCAAAGCGATGCAGCCGCTCGCACGCAGAGCGCCGGATCGAGTCTTCGCCACCCAGCGTCCCTTCGCAGCCTGTGATATCGAGCAAAAGTCCATCTGTTTCATCAGTTGCCACGCGCGGAGAGAAACAATGCGCCCAGCGCCCAATCGCATTCAATGCTGATAGGGTGCGCTCCGAACTGTCAGCTACCACACACACCTTGTCTGGTGAAAACGCCGAGCGAGCATCGGCTATCGCCATACCCGGACGAACACCCGATTTTAACGCGACGGCACAGCATGCCGAAACCACTCGGCGCTGACCCTCTGCTCGTTCTAGCAGTACGGCACGTCCGTCATGCCAATCTGAGCGGCCGATCCGTCTCCATGCTTCGATTGCCAACATCGGAAACCACAACGACATCGCTCGTTTCATACCTGTACTGCACAGTCCATTGCTGTGCCTTATGGGTTGGCTGCAGTCCTTTGCAGCGCAAAAGTTCAACGGTCCATCTAGGTTCAGGAAAGAAGCGTGCGTGCGGATTTGGCGCAGGCGTGACACACCATCTCGTCCGAGCGCATGACAGTTCACCCAGATCGGTTAAGGGCCTTGTGAGCAGTCCAAGCGTGCCTCCCAGCTTGGCTGCCAGCTGCAGCCGGCGCGATGCAGCCATATCGATCCCCGAGCCATCCGCGATCACGCACGCCACACCCCGGCAACGCAACGCAAGGTCAAGCGCCCAAACACGCTCGCGAATCGATGGAGCATCAACAAAGACCGATGATTCGATATCCGACCATCCCGGATGCGCCCAGCACGCGCGTCCGATCCATACGGCTCGTCCGCCCCGCTCTGGGACCTGCCGGGTCAGCCCAGACAGCAGCGCTGCCGCCGGCTCCTCTGCGAACCACTCGTGCACCGCGCCTCGCTCCAAGCCCGGCATCCCCGCCCCCCAGCCAAGCGAGACATGCTCCTCTTCTGACCAGCGGCCTGCTCCGGACAATCGATCGAGGATCTCCGCTGGCAAAGCGGTTTGAAGCCGAGTCGGGGTCTTTTCGGGTGGCTCCATGTCGCCAGCATAATACCCAAACAAGATCCGATCAAGCGTATTCTGCAAGATCTTCGCATCACCCACCGCCCATCCAACTTCTGGATCAGAGATGTCGCCGCAAAGGAATCGCTCAAAGCCAAGGCTGATTCGCGCGGGGATCAAATCCGCGGACTTTCAGGAGCTCCTGAGAACTTCGGTGATCTGAGTTTTGGATCGAATTTAAATCCCCTGGCGGCCAACCCAAGCAAGGTCGATCGAGCTGGACGAAAGCGCAACAGATTTCCTGGCGAACGCCTCCAAGGAGATCTTGGTCGTAGTCATCTCCTGCTCCAAGATTCAGTTCGAACGCATACGACATGCTCGTCACACCTGTCGTCACTCTTCTAAGGCTCAAGATTTGTTGGTACATACCGCAAAGCACACCCTAGCCGAAGCGAAAGCAATTGCATTTGGCCCTCCAGTGCGGGTACCCTGACCTCTCGGATTGGTCCCGCGATGCGCGGGACGTTCGTACGGAGGGCTTTGCGTTGAAGATGTCTATTGCAGCGAGTGTTTTATTGGTCCTCGCCAGTTTTGCATACGCAGAAACGCCACCGCCCAATGGAGACGCTGGTTACGACGAGGCCGGCCGCGTGTATTTCCGCGACAGCGAACTCACCCAAATCACAGTTACGGTTGCCCCGGCCGACCTGTCTGCCATGCTAGCTGACCCTTTCAGCAACCAGTACTACGAGTGCACTGTTCGGATCGTCAACTCACAGACAGATACGCTGGTTGAAAACGTCGGTATCCGTCCGCGCGGCAATACGAGTCGCAACGCCGTGAAGAAATCCTGGAAACTCAAGTTCAACGAGTTCGTTCCGGGGCGTGAAGTTCACGGGCTCGAAAAGCTCAATCTCAATGGCCATCAAAACGACCCGTCCGTCGTACGCGGCAAACTCGCCTGGGACGTATACAACGACTTCGGCGTGCCATCACCCCGCGCTTCCATGGCCCGGCTCGTCATCAATGATGGCTCGCAGGTCGATGATGTCTACGCCAACGTCGAGCAGATCGACGACGAGTTCCTCGCTGCATGGTTCGGAGACGACACTGGTAATCTGTATCAATGTGCCTACAAAGGCGCTCGGGCCGATCTTCGCTATGTTCCGCCAGGCAACGCGGATGCTTATGCCAACCTCGGATCGTCCACCTACGAGCTCGAGAATGACAGCGGCGCGGACCAGCACGTAGACATCGCCGACTTCATTGGCTTCATCGAGTTCGCCGACGACGCGACATTCGCAGGTCAGATTGCAGATCGTTTCAGCGTCGACAACTTCCTTCGCTCGATGGCAGTCGATTGCGTCAATGGAAGTTGGGACAACATCTGGTACGGTGCGAACAACTTCTTCCTCTATGCCAATCCAACGACCGGCGTCATCGAGTACATCCCATACGACCTCGACAACACCTACGGCATCGACTTCTTCTCCACCGACTGGGCGACCCGACCCCCCGAGTCCTTCGGTAACGGCGGGTTTGGCTGGGATTTCGACAGTTCTTTCGGCGGTGGGGCCGAGCCGCCACTCGTGCGGCGAATCTTCGCCATCGATGCCTATTACCAGCAGTACCTCCGGTATGTGCGTGAACTTGTTGGTGCGGTTGGGAGTCCTGCCGCGCCAGCAGAGACGGTCTTTGCAGACACGGCCGGCGATACGTTCTTAGGTGCTTCAGAGCCGCATTTTGATCTCCTTTCAGTCACCCTCTCCAACAGCCAAGATGACTTGTTTGCTGAAGTTCGCGTTGCAGGCCCAATCGACGTGGGCGGTTCGACAGACAGTGCCCGCATCGTGTTCTTCTTTGATACTCGCCCCGGCGGAACCACTTCCAATCCCTGGGGGCGTGCGATCAACACGTCGCGCGCGGCAGACTGGTTCTTAGGGACATGGACCGACAACGGTGGGGGCTTTCTTTTCTACGAATGGACTGGTAGCTGGACACTCCGCCATGCAAGTTTTAACGATCCTGCGGGCATCGCTCAGGATCTCGGCGACAAAGCAGACGGACTCGCTCGCTACCGGGTCCCACTCGACAGCATGGGACTCGTCGATACCAGTGTCTTCGCGTTCGATGTCGTGACCACCAACGACCGGGGCCAAGGAACCGAGCCAGGCGTTGATCATCTTTCAAACGCCGGACTCGCCACGCCCAACTACGACACACCTTCTCAGGCTGGTCCTTACCTTGGTCACATTCTCTCCCCGTTTGAGCCCAACCCAGGAGATGTCACCGATGGTGTTTTCACGCTCGCACCGCGTGACGCTCACATTGATGCCTTGCAAGCCATGCTCACTCCGTACGCCTTCCGCGGTTCGTATTCAGGCGGCAACGCGGATTACGGTCATGATGACCAAGACTTCGCCGATTCGTTTACACTGCCCGCCACCTTCAGCGGCAACGCGCCCTGGGCATGGGGCGTCAAGCCATACATCTCGGCACGCACAGAATACCTGCGCCTAAACACACCCGCGCCGCCGCCGCTACCCGAGCTTTTCATAAACGAGCTGCTTGCTTCCAATAGCTCCGTTCTCGCCGACGAGGACGGCGACTTCGACGATATCATCGAAATTTATAACGCTTCTGATACTCCCATTGATCTTTCCGGCATGCATCTCAGCGATGATCCCGGTTTGCCCCGCATGTGGGCGATTCCAGACGGGATCTCGATCCCTGCCAACGGCTTTGTGATCTTCTGGGCCGACGACGATATTGCCGCGGGCCCCACCCACACCAACTTCAAACTCTCCGCCGGTGGTGAGACTGTCACGCTGTCTCACAATGATGACAACGGTGCTGTTCTCATCGATCAAACTACATACGCCGCCCTCGGCGCGGACGAGTCTTTCGGCCGATTCCCCGACGGATCGCCTGACCTCCGTCCCTTCTGCGCTGTAACCCCCGCCCAACCCAATGACCCAGATAACACCTGCTTCGTTCCACCTGAGCCCACACCCCGGGTATTCGTCAATGAATGGCTCGCAAGCAACGACGGTTCTGCCCTCGACGAGTTTGGCGAGGACGACGATTTCATCGAACTCTACAACGACGAAGACACGCCGGTCGATCTCGGCGGCCGCTTCCTCACCGACAGCCTTACCAACCCCACCAAGTGGGAGATTCCCGCCGGGGTGACAATCCCCGCCAAGGGACGTCTTGTAATTTGGGCCGACAACCAACCAGAACAAGGCCCGCTGCACGCTTCGTTCGCGCTCTCTGCCGGCGGCGAAGCTGTGGGTCTCTTCGATCGCGCCAGCAACCAGTTTGCACAGATCGATGCAGTTTCCTTCAGTCAACAAGTAGCGGATGTCTCCGAAGGCCGCGCTCCAGATGGGTCCGACTGCGTCGCCACCTTCGCGCCTTCGCCAGGCTCTTTCAACCCCGCGGGACCGGCTGATATCTCCGACCCGATAGGCACGCTCAACTTCTTTGATATCGCCGGATACATCGCGATCTACAACGCGGCGGACCCTTTGGCGGACCTTGCCGAACCACTCGGCGTGCTCAACTTCTTTGACATCGTTGAATACATCAATCAATACAACAACGGGTGCCCATAGATACAGCAGGCATGCAAGGCGTCCAACCCAACAGGGTGTTGAACCGCAGCGGCCAGCTCTATCCACATGACGGGATGGTGTTGAAGATGCGCAGTACTGCAGTGCTGTTGCATTGCAAACGGGAAGCAGACTGAAATCGAAGTGGGCCTGGAGTGGTGATCACGACGTGTCTCGCGACCACCCAACCTTTGGTCTTTGGCATACCGAAGTTTCCTTTAGAAGGCGACGCAGAATCCCGACATCCGCCCGGCCTATCCACCCAATCCAGCGTCGATTCTTGCAAAATCACTGCCATCCCGGGCTCTGCTCGGTTAGCTTCTCTCTAAGTAACACCCGTCCCTGCCCACCGGAGCCCGTCGAATGAACACAGAATCCAGCCACCAGTGGGACGTCGCCATCATCGGGGGAGGCCCGACCGGCACCACCGCCGCCAGCCTCCTCAAAAAGTACAATCCAGACCTCAGCGTTCTCATCCTTGAGAAAGCAAAGTTCCCCCGAGACCACATCGGCGAGAGCCAGCTGCCCACCATCGGCCCCATCCTCGACGAGATGGGCGTTTGGGAGAAAGTCGAAGCCGCCGGCTTCCCGGTCAAGATCGGAGCGTCCTACACCTGGGGCCGTGACCAGGACCGCTGGAACTTCGACTTTCTGCCCGTCGAGTCTTGGCAAGACCAGCCCCGTCCGGCCAAGTTCGAAGGCCTCCGTCGCCAGACCGCTTTTCAGGTAGACCGCGCGATCCTCGACAACATCCTGCTCCGCCATGCCGAATCCATGGGCACCGAAGTTCGCGAGCAAACCCAGGTCCGTGAGGTCCTTTCAACCGGCAGCCGAATCGACGGCCTCCGTCTGGATTCGGGCGACACGATCACCGCTCGCTACTACATCGACGCCTCCGGCGCGCCCGCGGTTCTCCGCCGCGCGCTCGACGTGCCTGTGTGGTCACCAAAGGAACTCAAGAACATCGCTTTTTGGGACTATTGGCAGAATGCCGAATGGGCGGTCGAGATTGGCGCCGGTGCGACCCGCATCCAGATCCGCAGCCTTCCCTACGGCTGGATCTGGTTCATCCCCATCGGCACCACCCGTACCAGCATCGGGCTCGTCGTCCCCGCCGAGTGGTACAAACAATCCGGCCAGACTCCACAAGATATCTACAAGCAGGCGGTCGCCGATCAACCAGAGATCGCCGCTCTTATCAAGAACGCCACGCCAGAAAACAAGTTCGAGACCTGCAAAGACTGGTCCAACCTCGCTGAACAACCCATCGGTGAGAACTGGTTCCTCGCCGGCGAGTCCGCTGGCTTTGCGGACCCCATCCTCTCGGCCGGCATGACACTCGCGCACACATCCGCACGTGAAGCGGCATACTCCATCCTTGAACTCGACCGCGCCGAACTTGATCCGGAGTGGATCCGAGACCGCTACGCCACACGCGTCCGCGAGGGCATCCGCAACCACATCCGCTTCGCCCAGTTCTGGTACGCCTCCAACGGCTGCTTCACCGAACTGAAAGACCACTGCGCCAACATCGCCAAAGAGGCCGGGCTCGGGTTTACCCCAGAGAAAGCATGGCGTTGGCTCAGCCTCGGGGGGTTCACCCACGAGATTGTCGGCTCGGCATCGCTCGGATCCTTCGGCGTCACCCACACCAAACGAATGGTTGAGTTCTTCGATTCCGACGGGCGGAAGTGTCCATCCCTCGCCGACGGCTACAACGTATTCAAGCTCAACCTACGTGGTGCCCAAGAAGGTCATGTCGGCTCCCTTGAAAACGGCCGCATACACCAGATCCCGTGTTACCGGCGCGCCGACAAGATGCTCCCTGTCTCGGGCGTGTTTGAACTTCTGCTTGACTGGCTTAGCCAAACCGATGACGCACGAACCCTCGCCGATCTCATCCAACGCTACGCAACCGGCCGATTCGGCGGCGCCCAGTCGGCAGCTTTCACTTCCGGCTGTTACGAAGCCCTCGAAGTCATGGTCCAGGACCTCTGGGTTATCCGCAGCAAGAACAAGAAACGTCCCGTACTCAACCTAAGCCACGACAACTCACGGGTCGTCCGCAAGAGCAAAGACGAAACCGCCGCACTCGAGAGCTTGGCGAACCCACCAAAGATGATCGACCGCATGCAACAAGAGCAGAACCAATAGTCCGCTCCCATCATGCAGCTTCAAAAGACGTGGCATCGTCGGCATCAGGCCAAGGCTCACCAGATCCTGACGGCGAATTCCGCCCCGATCAGGTCGGTTTCGAAACTTTAGATACCCGCCCACAGCATGTCTGAGGGACGTTTTGACCCCAGATGCTACTCTAATCTAAGGGCAGCCAATTTTCGTCCACTCGAACCGATTCAGTGGGTCGCCCGAGCACCAGCCGTTTAGCAACGCCTTTGGCCGGTGTGCAAAAAAACTCGCTCCCACCCGCGTGGCAGCGTGGAATCGGAGCTAGTTCCTGCATGGCTAGTCTCATCCCGATGATGCTCCGACTTGTGAAAACCGATCACGCCAAACTCGCCCAGCACGCCGCATTCAATACAGACTTCGCGCACCCGTACACACCCGGCCTCGGGAACGGGTCCTTCGTCGACAATGATGATGCAGACCATCGCCCCAGCAAGCGCTTGCAGCCGTGACGGCGACCGATCGGCTCGCGCCCGAAGCAGTGCAAGCCGGCGTCCCATCAGTCCTCGTTTAGAGTCTCAACTTGTGCGATGAGATCAGAGTAGGATCCTGAGACGGGCTCGCCGAGTGCGGGCAAAAACGTGGCTCGGATTTGATCGGCCCGTTCGCGTGCCTCGGATTCGTCTTCGGACCGAGGCACCAAGGCTTCAATCTCGAAGTGCCAACCAAGATGATTGACTTTGTCGAGGTGGATTCGGACTGACTTCCAAATCCAAAGCTCGCGAATCTTTGACACGGTGAGCCAGACCGGAAGCGATGCCTGGCCAAAGCGTTCTCGCATTTCATTTTCAGTCAGAATCGTGAAATCCGAAGCGCGAGTATCAACTCGATTGCTTCGGTTATAGACAATGTACTCAACGGGTTCTGGTACCGAAACAGCCCGATCTATTGCGACAGATTCGCGCTTTTTAACTCGGCCGGTGGTGACATTGAAGTACGTGTCGGTTTGCTGAACTTTGACTATCAGCGAAGCGCCGATCTCACGAGCGATCGCACGCGCAAGTTCGGGATCTCGCAACTCAGCTTTAAACTCGATGTTCCTCACGTCGACTCCTCGATTCCAGCATCGGCCAACGCTCGAAGCAGTTTGGATTCATCCCATACTGCCAGGCCAAGTTCCTCAGCCTTTTTAAGCTTCGAACCGGCAGAATCACCGGCAATCACAAGATCGGTCTTTGAACTCACCGAGCCAGATACTTTGGCACCCAATCGTTCCAAGACCTCAGCCAGCGCAGTCCGGTCAAAGGCGGTCAGCGAACCGGTGAGCACGATCTTCTTGCCCGTAAACGGCGAGTCCGGTGTCGAAATACCCGATTGCCCCGGTTCAAGATACTCGCGGCTATTCAAATCAACACCCAACTCTCGAAGGCCTTCGAACGCAGCACGTCCCGCTTGAGAGTGCAAGTACACATGGACGGCTGCAGCGGTGAGTGAGCCCAGTCCGGTTTCGACCCGATCCTTTGGATCTTCGGCAAAGCCGCGTTCAACCGCATCGGCCTTTTTTAGAGTCTTCGGACGCAGCGATGCTTCATCAGCAGCAAGCAACGCGTCATAGTTTGGAAACACGCGGCAAAGGGCTTTGGCAGTCGATGCGCCGAGGTGTCGGATGCCCATTCCTGCGAGCACGCGAGACAGCCCTTGCGACTTTGCATGTTCAATGCCTGCGAGCAGCTTGTCTACTTTTCTCTCGCCCATGCGATCGAGCGTGAGAAGCGACTCGCGGTGCTCACCAAGTTTGAAGATGTCTGCGAAATGATCGAGCGGAATTGTTGGTGTGTCTTCTGGCACGCCCGCTTCGGCGCGAGCGGGGTCTGATGGTTCGAGGTGCGTTGCTCGGATCACATCGATCGTGCTTTCGCCGAGGCCATCGATATCCATCTGTTTACGACCCACGAACCAAACGAGTTTTTCGCGGACCTGCGCCGGGCACTCGGGGTTGACGCATCGTCGAGTTGTTTCAAGTGAGGGATCTTCAGCAGCCTCGGTTGGTTCAATCTCAACCAAACCCAGACACACGGGGCATGTCGCCGGCGGCTTGATGGAATCCGTTTGGTCTGGACGTTCGGGAAGCTCCACACCCACCACCTGCGGAATGATCTCACCAGCCTTTTCGACGTAGACGGTGTCACCGATGCGAAGTTCTGTGCGTTGACTCGGCTGGCCATGCTCGAATCCAGCAGCATCGCGGGTGCGTCCGTAGTTGTGCAGTGTTGCGTGCTGAACAACGGTGCCGGCAAGTGTCACCGGTTCGAGTGTTGCCCGAGGCGTGATCTTGCCTGTTTTTCCAACTTGATGGTCAACACCAATCAGCTTTGTCGTCTTACGTTCAGCGGGATACTTAAACGCGACGCACCATCGTGGTGCCTTGCTCGTGACGCCGAGCGCTTCTTGCTGTGCGTAAGCATCGACGCGTACGACCGCACCGTCCAAGGCGTATTCAAGCGATTCTTGTAAAGCCGCAATCCGATCGATGGCTTCTAGAACCTCGGGAGTGGTCCGAGCCATACTTCGATGCTCGCCTACAGGGAAGCCCAATGACTCAATGCGATTGCAGAACTCAGCATGCCCTTCGCCCATTGGCTCGGAGACTTCGCCTCGCCCGTGGGCAACAAAGCCGAGTTTTCGAGATGCAGCGATCGATGGGTTGAGATTCTTGAGTGTTCCGGCGCAGGCGTTTCGGGGATTCATGAACAGTTCGTCGCCCGCCGTTTCTCGTTCTTCATTGATTCGCACGAACTCGGTGTTGGGGATATAGACCTCGCCGCGCACTTCGAGGACGCTGGGGCAATCGCCTTCGAGAATCAGGGGAAGCGAGGCGATCGTTCTGGCAGCGTGGGAGACATCATCGCCCTTTTCGCCATCACCGCGGGTCAGGGCGCGGACGAATCTTCCGTTCTCATAACGCACCGAAAGCGCAACACCGTCGATTTTGGGTTCGCAAACGAATCGGAGGGCGGGGGCTGACGCTGCAAAGAGATCATTCGGTTGTTCTTCGAACCCGAGCGAACGTCGCATTCTGCTCAACCAATCAGAGACTTCCTCGTCCGAATAGGTGTTGTCGATCGAGAGCATCGGAATGCTGTGCGGGTGTGTCGTAAAGCCGCTGATCGGCTCGCCTCCAACACGCCGAGTGGGGGAGTTCGGGTCGGCCGGGCTGGGGTGCTCGGCTTCGAGAAGCGCAAGTTCTTTGAGTCGCTCGTCGAACTCCCGATCGGGCATGATCGGGCTTGCGTCCGCGTAGTACGCCCGGTTCGCTTTGTGGAGTAATGCCCGTAGTTGAGCGATCTTCTTGGATGGGTCGGGTGATTTGCTCACAACACGCATGATACGGGGCGTACGATGGATTCGCATGCGTGCAAAGATCATTGATGGCAGAGCGATCGCACAGAATCTTCGGGTCGATGTCGGTGCGCGAGCCAAGCGATTGGCTGAGCTTGGCACCCCGGCGCGGCTCGATGCCATTTTGGTTGATTCCGGCGATAACGGAGCCCGGGTCTACGCGGAAAATCAGGCAAGCACCTGCGAAAAAATGGGCATTGGCTACACACTGCATGAGTTGCCTGCGGGTTCGGACCAAGCCGCCATCCGCCAGGCCCTCGATGGGTTGAACGCGGACCCTTCCGTCCACGCGATCATGGTTCACATGCCGCTTCCCGATGGCGTCGATGCCCATGCGATCCAGTCGCGGATCGATCCAGACAAAGACGTCGAGGGTGTCAATCCGGCCAACATCGGAAACGTCGTCTACGGGCGATCCCTCAAAGCACCCTGCACAGCCCTGGCAACCCTCAGGATGCTCGATCACACGGGGGTCAATCTCAAAGGGCAGCGGTGCGTGGTAGTGGGGGCCAGTGCCCACGTGGGGCGTCCGATCGCGGTCCTGTTGATGCAGCGGGAAGCGACAGTGATCAGCTGCAACAAGTTCACGCGTGGAATCAATGATCTGTGCCGATCGGCGGACATATTGATCCCGGCTGCGGGTGTTCCTGAGCTGATAAAAGGTGACATGGTCAAGCCAGGTGCGATCGTGGTGGATGTGGGGGTCAATCGGGTTGCGAACCCGGATGGCACGATGCGGACGGTCGGGGATGCGGCTTATGGTGCCGTGGCGCGGGTTGCCGACTGGGTTTCTCCGGTGCCCGGTGGGGTTGGGCCGGTGACCGTGGCGGTGTTGTTACACAATGTGGTGGATGCCGCGGAGCAGTCGGCCGCAATCACCGAGCATGCCGGGCGTTGACCTTGGGTGCAGAGCCCCCTTTCATCAGTCATGCAGACACTTGCTTTCCTTCCGAATCTTGGCTGGACCGAGATGCTCGTCATCGGGGTCGTGATGCTCCTTTTGTTCGGGCGTCGCCTTCCTGAGGTGGGGCGAAGCCTCGGGCAGGGCATCGTTCAGTTCAAGAAGGGGCTTAAGGACATCGGTGATGACATCGATGAGCAGTCCCGCAAGCCCGATTCGCCACGGTTTGATTCGGCCAAGCCCCCGCCCTCGGACCACGACCGGGTCGCACAAGCTGAGCCCAGCAAGCCCGAAGCGACCGCCTAAAACGCTCAAAGACTGTGGCCTACTCGGTTTGAGGGGCTACGATCACGACCTCATGGCGAGGTAGCTCAGCTGGCTAGAGCGGAGGATTCATAACCCTCAGGTCGGGAGTTCAAGTCTCCCTCTCGCCACTTTTTCCGCCCCGTTCGATAATCGAGCGGGGCGGTTGCAATTCACGCCGAACTCGTGCGTTATGCCGATACACTCGATTACGGAGGTCTCTCATGCAGACAAAGTTCGCAATTGGTCTGGTATGCGGTTTGGCAGTTGTTGGCGTCGGCGCTGCCGGAGTCGCGATGTGGGGCACGGACCCAGAGCCCGAAGTTGCCTACATCCCACCAGCTCCGGCACCTACTCCTGAAGTGGTGGCACCTGTTGTCGAACGTCCGCGGGTTCCTGAGCAACAACAGCAGCGGTCACGCGGGTTTGATCCCGATGCGGCATTTGCCAGCTTCGAGAGTCGGCTTGCCGAGTTTGATGCCGACGGCGACGGGACGCTGTCCGACGAAGAGCGTCGGGCGATGTTCGACAAGATGCGTGCCGACCGAATGGCCGAGATGGACAAGAACGGCGACGGTGAAGTCGATGAAGACGAACGCCTCGACGCCATGATCAGCTCCCGACGCGGTCGGCGCTTGGCCGATCGATTCGACGCTGATGGCGACGGAACACTCTCTGAAGAAGAGCGCCAAGCACTGAAAGATAGCATGGCCGAACGCGAAGCTCAGCGTGAAGCCAGACGCGTCGAGCAGTATGACACCGACGGTGATGGAGTTCTCAGTGAAGAGGAGTCCGCAGCAGCCGATGCCCTAGAGCAACAACGGCGGGAAGCTCGCTTCCAGGACTTTGCGTCGAACTTTGACCAAGACGGCGATGGTGATCTCAACGCCGATGAGCGGTACGACGCGTTCGCCACCATGAGTGAGCAACGAGAGATCCAAGCTTTCGTGCGGCGTTACGACAGCAATGGCGATGGCAAAATCGATACCGCCGACTTCAACGCATTCCTGTCCTCTTACCAAGCGGGTGAGAGCAGGGCAGATGTGAACCGAGACGATGCGGTCGATGCGCTCGATGTGAATGCATTCCGTGACTACATGGCGCGCGCGAACGCAGGCTGAATATTCACGTCAAAGTAGTAAAGTGTAATCGCTCAATCGAGGTAGGCGATGGCGGGAGCCCAGGTCCCGTCGTCGGCTGCATAGCTGACGACGTGTTGCGCCGCCCATTGCATCGCGATGGCATCCCCGGCGATCAATGACGGGCCAGGAGCCATGACAGCCGATGGGCGTTGCTCAGGAAACACACCGAGTTCGCCAAACACCGCGAGATCCGCGTCGAGCTTGACGCTGTGCCATTCTCCGAGATCATGCGTGCAGCCGGTGAGTCCGAAGCAAGCACCCAGTAAAGCAGTTCTCATCAGCATGCCAACGAGATCGAGTGGATCCGGGTATCGCTGTACACCGGCGTTTGAATCTGCTCTCACATCGCGCAAATTTCGACCAAATAGCCCCCCCATACGTGGGAGATTCGTGCCTTTTCGGACGGTTAGTGGGGATCGTGTCTTGCCGTTTCCGCTAGGCTGTGCTTGGAGACGTTGGGAGACGCCAAGCGAGCCGTGCAATACATTCTGATCATCTTCGCGTTGTTGCTGTTCACTGGTGTTTCACCAGTGAACGCATTTGATGCGCCGCCAGAGCAGCAGTGGAGTGAACCAATCACCTTGCGGGATGGATATGGGTATCCCGTCACCAAGCTTCGGTTCGGATATCCGTTCCCACACGAAGATCTTCCCGGTGTTGAGTTCTACGAGCGTGTGGTCGTGTTGCTCACGCCAACATCGGACGGTTACATCGCTCCAGTTGAAGGCGCATCGATCGAGCGAGTTCGACTCGGCGACCTTGACGGCACCCGCACCGTGAATATCTACGGCAGCGCCCTGGCGACCATCAACCAAGGCGTGCGCGATGCGCTCGAACGTGAGTTCGGTCTCATCGGACATCTCGTGACACCCGATGCGACTGAGATCGCATACCAGACAACCCGTTTAGATCAACGTGACGAAGGCAACTCGGTCCTCACCGTTTTGATTTGGCGGGCTGCTGTGGGGCAGGTGCGCACCGTTGCCGCTGGCGACCGGATCGCGGAGAAACCAGATCTCGCAGAGCCGATCGAAGAAGTCACAGGTAACGTTGATCATCCTGTCCATCAACGGATTCGAAAACGGATCTTGGTAAAAGAAGGCGATCTGCTCACCCGTCCTGCGTTGGATGCAGAGATCGCCCGGCTAAACCGTCACCCCGGCCGCTCCGTTGAAGCAGCGGTCGCGCCTGGTGAAGAGCCCGGCGAAGTTGCGCTGGATTTGCTCATCAACGAACCTCGCCCGTGGTCGGCCTACATCCAAGGCAGCAATACGGGCACAGACAGCACCGACGAGTGGCAGTACCGTCTGGGGTTTGTGAACTACCAGTTGACGGGTCGCGACGATGTACTCCGACTCGATTACATCACCGCAGGCTTTGATGAGAGTCATGCACTGCTCGGTTCATATTCGTTTGATCTTGGTCCAAAGGCTCGCGCAACGATCAGCGGGCGATGGAACGAGTACACCGCTGCCGATGTGGGTCTTGGATTTGAGAACTTCAAAGGTGAAGGCTGGTCGGTCGGCGGCGAGGTCGCGTACAACGTTCACCAGCGCGAAGATCGGTTCCTCGATCTGATCGGCGGCGTTCGGTACGAGTCGATCGATGTTGAAAACCGTGCGTTCCTCATTCAGGGTTCGGATGATTTCCTGCTGCCTTATGTCGGCGTGCGATGGGAGCGATCGACACCGATCAAACAAACGTTCTTCGAATCCACCTTTGAATGGAACATGGCATCAATCGCCGGCACTAACGATATCGAGATACAAAAACTCGGGCGTTTCGGAGTCGATGAGGACTTTGTCGTGTTCAAGACAGCTTGGTCGCACTCGCGTTTCCTCGAGCCTTGGTTTGATCCCAAGGGATTCCGGGGCGATAAGGGAGCGGATCGCATGACGCTTGCTCATGAGTTGGCGGTATCGATCCGAGCGCAATATTCATTCGGTGGCCGACTTGTACCAAACTATCAAATGGTCGCCGGCGGATTCTCGTCGGTCCGAGGATATCCAGAATCCGTCGCGGTGGGCGATGATGTGGTCATTGCTTCGGCCGAGTATCGATTCCACTTGGGCCGTGCGGGCTCGATCACGCCAGAGCCAGCGAACTTGTTCGGCAGACCGTTCCGGGCCAGCCGTGCACGTCCGTATGGCGGGGCCGACTGGGATCTGATCCTCAAGGGATTCATCGACGCGGCACGGGTCTCTCAGAACAACGCCCCGTTTTTCGAACGCCAAGAAACGCTTGTTGGTGTCGGTGTGGGCGTCGAAGCCCGACTCAAGCGCAACCTGACCATGCGTCTCGACTATGGCATGGCGTTGACGCCCATCGGTGTTGGCGCGAGTCGTTCCGTAGACGTTGGCGATACTCGGCTGAACTTCTCGGCCACGATTCTGTTCTAAGCAGATTGGAGATCGACATGCTGACCAAGATCCGATGCTCGCACGCGTTCGTGATGATGGCGATCGCTGGCGCCGCGCTGCCCGCGGTTGGCAATCCAGATGGCGGAGAAGTTGTTGAGGGGTCGGCTGAGTTCATCTTTGGTGATGACTATCTGCGGATCCTCACGGGCGAGTTGACCATCATCGATTGGTTGAGTTTCAATATTGATGCCGGCTATACGGTTGAGTTCTTGATGCCCGGCATCGACTCCCGAGTGCTGAATCGCATCACTTCTGGAGTGCCCACAGAAATCATGGGTAACCTGCTCTCGAATGGACAAGTATTCATTGTCAATCCGTCTGGCGTGATCTTTGGACAGGGTGCTGTTGTCAACGTTGGCGCGTTGTACGCTGCGGCTGGCAATCTCTCGAACGCCGACTTCGTAGCGGGCGTCAACCGGTTCACGGATGCACGAGGGATCGTCGAAAACCGTGGGCATTTGCAAGGGGATCTCATCGCCCTTGTTGGTGGAAGAGTTGCCAATCACGGCACGATTTCTGCGCCCAACGGAACGGTTGTGATGGCCGCTGGAGAACAAGTCCTCATTGGCGAGCACCTCGGGAGGGTGTTTGTGCAAGTTGAAGCTCCGACGTCGCCCGAAACTGATCTTCTGGGTTCCTCGGGGGACTGTGGACTCGACATGGCTGCGGGTGATGTTTTCTCGTTGGCAGCGTGGAATACTGGAACGGTCGATTCCGGCTCGGTCACCATGCACGGCGGTTCGGGACGCGCGGTCGTTTCAGGTCAGATCGATGCAGTGCGCGGTGGATTCGGCGGTGAAGTCACCATCCTCGGCGCAGGAGTTGAGCTTCGCGGAGCAACGATCGACGCGTCAGGCGATCACGGCGGCGGATCGATTGTCATTGGCGGCAACCCACATGCAGATATCAACGCGGATCGATCCGGCACGGTGTTCATCGATGAGCATTCCATCGTCAGCGCTGATGCGCTCGTCGCCGGCGATGGTGGTTCGGTCGTGGTGTGGTCTGATGAGTTCACCAATGTCGAAGGCTCGATCACCGCGCGAGGCGGCAGCGTTTCCGGTGATGGTGGATTCATCGAAACATCTGGTTTGCGCGGTTTGAGAATCTCGCAGATGGTCGATGCTACGGCTGTGAATGGCCGAGGTGGGCATTGGCTTATCGATCCGACAAACATCATTATTGCGCCCGGGTTCATGGGCTCGCTCGGTGGATTCGGCAATACCGATACCGCGATCATCGGTGTCAATCTCATCAACAATGCGCTCAATGCTGGCATGGACGTCACGCTGACAACCCTCAACCCGCTCGGAAACGGTTCGGGCGAAATCATCCAGATGGAATCGGCGGCATTCCGCTTGTTTTCGGGTGGTGAAGCAACACTCACGCTCAACGCTGCCGGCTCGATCCTCTTGCACGGTGGGGCGTTCGCGACGAATGGCTCGTCGCTCAACTTGGTGCTCAACGCTGCCGACCCGAATCAGCCGCCGCCGGCTGATCCGTTCTCAAACGGGCGGATCGAGATCAATGAAGTGTTAAGTCTCGGCGGCGGATCGCTTTTGGCGACGGGCAATAGCATTCTGGTCCGTTCTCGCAACATCTCTGACACAGGCACGCTCTTTGTTGATGCGGGTGAGATTTCGCTTGTCGCACGCGGCGGTGGAGATATCTTCCTCGGCGCAGATATGACCGCGTCTCGTGGCATGCTTCTCGATGGACAAACGACACTTATCAACGATGTGAGTCTCGCCCTCACGGGCCCGGGTGAAGTGACGGCCACGGGCGTGATTCGCTCGGATACGGCCTCGTTTTACGATCTGAGGATCGATGCGTCCTCCGGGGTAGTCACGCTTGCAGGCGGCGTTGGTGATTCGGATTCGATGCGACTTGGAGATCTAGATGTTGCCGCAGGTTTGGTTCGGGTGGGTGCTGATGTACGTGTCCTCGGAGACATGAACTTCTTTGCAACGGTCTCTGTCTTTGGGGAATCAGTCACGTTCCACACCGGTCTGGGCACGGCGCTGTTTGCGGGGGACCTCTATTCAGAGCTCATTGGTGCGTCGGATGTCGCGTTCGAGTACGACGGGGAAGCGTGGGCGGGGAATGGGCAGGGGCGCACGCCGTTCAAGTTCCAAGGCAATATCGGTGTTGCGAGTGGGCCCAGAGGTGATGGGGGATTCGGAGGCGCGTTCCGTAACATTCAGTTTGGCTCTGATCTGACGGGTTCACCGACCGTTGCGACTTTCTTGTTTGCGAACGCAGCCGCATCTGGTCTTGACCTCACGTCCCTCGGCGCAACCAACTTGATGTCACTGTTCCAGGTCGCGGCGACCGATTCGATTCGTACTGGTCGCGGACAAAAAATCACGAGCTTTGGTTCGCTGAGTATGTTGGCGCAGGGAGCAGACTCGACACTGATTGAAGTGGGCGATCTCACGGTCGTCGGAGATCTATCTCTTCGGTCGCTCGGCTCGGACGGCCAGATTCGCCTTTTGGGTAGAATCGCCGGGACGGTTGATGGTACAGACAACGAAGATGATCGAGCCGAGCCAGGAATCTCTGACGATGGTGCTGAACTGATCGCCATGGGGTCGATTTTCCTCGAAGGACAGGTCTCCGCTGATCCTGGTGCAGTCGCGATTGGTGCCAATGGCGTCATCCTTGCCAATGAGACCGGTGGTTCTGTCAACGGGCTGCCAGTAGAGATCGTCGAAGGAGGCGCCGGGATCGATAGATTCTTGAGCACCCAAGAAGGTTCCGACGGCCTGCTCTATGCGTACGACCTCGCAGCGTTTGCTGCAGATCTGGCCGAACCCGCGGAGTCGACTGCCAACCTCGCCGAAGCGACTGCAGATGATCCCGATGTCCGCGTCAGATCAGACGATCCACTCCTCGCGGACCGTCAGGTTTTGGCAGAGCTCGGTTTTGCGACGAGAGTGGCATCAGTTACTCCACGAGAAATCCGAAGCTCAGGTGTCATCGCAGACGACACCGGTGCAGTTGCAGAAAGTCTGACGCTTGATCGCCTTTCACGAAAGAGTGTTCAGCGAATGACCGGTGCCTATGAGAGGCTATTGGGTTCACGGATTGACCCCCAAATCCCGATCCGCACCGAGACCGTTCGCGTTCGGCGTGAGATCATGACGCTATGGACCAGCTGGCAAAGTGCGGGTCGACCCGCCGATGTGCTTGCGTATGCCCGGTCACGCGATTCTGAGATGGCTGGAACATTGTGGCAGCTCAACCAAGTCTTGTTTGCGATCGATTTGCTTGAGCTCACGCCGGCCGAGATTCGTTCAGCCAGGGAAGCAGTTCTAACCAAACTGATCCCTGACTCAATCACTCGTTCCGAACTTTCGGACGCATGGTTCCCGCTGCCAAAGTCACTCGCGAACGCTGGAAACTGACCTTGCCAACGATCGACATTGCGAGGCTACCTTCCGAGGTTGAAGCTGACGGCTGGGGTGTCGCTGTCATCGTGGATGTTCTTCGCGCGACGACAACCATGGCTTCGATGCTCGACGCGGGCGCTATTGGTGTCCTTACGGTCGCCGAGGTCACGGATGCCGTCAGCGTAGCTCGAACCAATCCGAACGCCTCGCTGGCCGGAGAGCGAGGCGGCATACCGCCAGCAGGCTTCGATCTTGGAAACTCGCCGCTGCCTCGAGCGGTTGAATCTGTAAAAGGTCGGCATGTGGTGATGACGACCACCAACGGAACCAAAGCCATTCAGCGAGCTTCCGGGATTGCGGATTTGATCATCACGCTTTCACTGACCAACTTGCCGGCCGTCGTACTGAATCTTGAGCAAGATTCACGTGATGTGTTGATCATTTGCTCTGGTACGGACGGGCAACGATCTCTTGAGGATGAACTCGCTGCGGGTTTGCTTGCCGACGGACTCTCAAGTGGCTGGGAACGATCAGAAGCCGCCAGCCAGATCCGGCACGAATCGCTCGATGCGATCGAACGACACGGCAGCGTTCAGCGAGCTCTGCGGCAATCACCGCATGCGGCAAGGCTCTCTGAGTTAGGATTCGATGATGATGTCGAGTATTGCGGCGGCATTGGTCAGACGACCACGATTCCAACGCTCGATCGGAGCTTGGGGATGTTTGTAGCCGGCTAAGATGCCCGAGTTCAAACCCCGAAGGAATCAACTCATGTACACCCTGGTCCTGATCCGCCACGGCGAAAGCGTCTGGAACAAAGAGAACCGTTTCACTGGCTGGAAAGACGTTCCGCTTTCCGAGCAGGGGCACATCGAGGCCGCTGACGCCGGACGACTGCTCAAAGACGAAGGATTCGAGTTTGACGAGATCTATACCTCAGTACTCAAACGTGCGATTCGCACGCTTTGGCACATTCTCGAGAAGATGGACCTGATGTGGTTGCCCGTCCACCGTTCATGGAAGCTCAACGAACGACACTATGGTGCGCTCCAGGGTTTGAACAAAGCAGAGACCGCAGCCGAGCACGGTGACGACCAAGTCAAAATATGGAGGCGCAGCTACGACACGCCGCCGCCCGCGCTCGAAAAATCAGATGAACGTTGGCCGGGCCACGATCCGCGTTATGCGAACCTCTCCGATCGAGAGATTCCATCGACCGAATGCCTCAAGGACACGGTTGAACGTGTGGTGCCCTATTGGAATAGCGAGATCGCTCCCAAAGTTCGGGCTGGCAAGCGATTGCTGATCGCTGCCCACGGCAACTCCCTGCGAGCGCTTGTCAAGCACCTCGACGGGATCTCTGACGACGACATCGTGGGCGTCAATATCCCGACTGGCATGCCACTCGTCTACGAACTCGATGCGGATTTAAAGCCTATCTCGAAACGCTATCTCGGTGACGCCGATGCAGTTGCGAAGGCTATGGCCGCCGTCGCTGCGCAGGGCAAGGCAAAATAGCTCCACGTTCTGATTTATGCTCTACTTTCGTCGGATGGAATCGGAATCGAAACGCAAGCCGAACTTAGTCCCAACTCAACCCCGTGGGAAGTTGATTGAGATTCTCACATCCGTCTGGTGTGACGATGACCATGTCCTCCACTCTCAACCCGCCGACCGCGGCGCAATAGAGCCCCGGTTCAATGGTCAGCGCGTCGCCAATCACGATTTCAGGACCGTTGACATCAAGCAGCGGTGGTTCGTGAACATCGAGCCCGATGCCGTGCCCGGTGCCATGCACCATGCTCGTGAAAGTTGGATCAGCATCGGCCGCCGGTAGTCCGGTCGAATAACCATGTCGTTTGATCGCATCGATCGCCGCGCGATGGATACTGTCTCCGGTTGCGCCGGGCTTTGTTGCGGTTTCTGCGGCTTGTTTAGCTTCGATTACCGCCCGGTGCATCGAAGCAACCGCCGGTGATATATCCCCATGTACCACGGTGCGTGTGCAATCACCGTTGTAATGTGTGGCGTTGATCATTGGAAAAATATCGATGATCACCGGTTGCCCAGTCTGGATCGGTCCTTCACCTCGGTGATGACAATCGGCTCCGACCGGTCCACACGCCACGATCGAACCGTGGGCATTGCTCGCACCATGATTGAGGCAATAAATATCGATCATCGTGCGAATCCGCTCGGAAGTCAGAACGTCCCCTTCGTGATGGAGGATGCCATCTGAATCGACTTCGGCACGGGCGACTGTTTCGCAAGCAATCCGCATCACGTCTTCGGTCAGTGACTGTGCTTGTCGGAGGTGTTTGATTTCTTGGCTGTCTTTGGACCGTCGTGTCTTGACGCCCAGCTCGGGGTCATAGCTCAACGAGATTCCGCGTTCAATCAAATGGTGCGCAAAGCTATACGACAATGAGCGGTCGACTCTGGCAGTTCGAACACCATGTTGGACCAGCATCTCCGCGAATGCTTGCGCGGTCGCGGTCTCGCGATCGCCAGAGAGTCCGCCAGCCGGCGTGAAGTCTGTCGGTGCGAACACCACGTCACAGAGGGCATGCTCACGGGCTCGGGCTGTTTCGATATCTCGGCACATGAACACACGCTGCGGTGTGCCGTCATTGTTAGTAAGTTCGGCGTATCCGGTCGGATCACCAACCATGAACCGCACTTTGTGAAACAACGCCAAGTTTGATTGAGGGATCCCAGCCATCACGATTGCGGTGTCTTGGTCGTTCATAACGTCAGGATAGATTCTCCGGATGGTGGGGGCGCGTAAAGTCGCCCAAGATGCGAATAGCAACATGGAACATCAACGGAATTCGGGCGGCCGTCCGAAAGGGCATGGGCGATCACCTCGAGCGGGTCTCTCCTGACGTGGTCCTACTGCAAGAGGTCCGGGCAACGCCCGACAAGATCCCTGCTGAGTGGCGAGAGCCTGCGTCTTGGCACGCCCACTGGCATCCGGCAGAACGCCCGGGGTACGCGGGTACGGGCGTCTTGTCTCGCCATGCAGTCAAGGTCGAAGAACGTGGCGCGGGCGAGCCCGACCCTGAGGGACGCGTGATCATGTCTCGCATCGAAGGCGTGCGGCTGGCGAGCGTGTACTTGCCCAGCGGTTCTTCCGGCGAACACCGACAAGCAGAAAAAGATCGTTGGCTGAAGTTCTTTTTGGAATGGTCTTCCAAGCTCGCTCGCTCACGCATCCCAACCATTCTGGGCGGCGACTTCAACATTGCCCACACGCCGAGTGACATTTTCTACGCCAAGTCGAACGAAAAGAACTCGGGTTTTCTTCCGCACGAGCGTGCGTGGGTGACCGAGTTGCTTGATCAGGGTTGGGCTGATTTGATCCGTGAGAAGTTCGGCGACGTTCAGGGGCCGTATTCCTGGTGGTCGAACCGAGGTCAAGCCCGGGCGCTCGACCGCGGTTGGCGGATCGACTACCTCTTCGCGAACAAGGCAGCCGCCAAACTCGTCACCGATTGCCACATCGATCGATCTAGCGGCATGGAGGTTTCAGACCATGCGATGGTTATCGCCGACCTCGATGTATGATCTGTTAACCCGCGGGGTAATACGTTGGTGCGCCGGGTCCAACGGGCAATCCAAACACAAATACCCATAGATAGAACAAAATCGTCCAGCCGATGATGAACGCAATGCTGTATGGAAGCATGGTAGCGACCATCGTACCAATGCCGAGATCTTTCTTGTACCGGCACGCCATCGCGAGAATCAGCCCAAAGTAGCTCATCATGGGTGTGATGGTGTTCGTCGAGCTATCGCCGATGCGATAGGCGGCCTGGATAACCTCGGGGCTGTATCCGAGCTGCATCAGCATTGGGACAAAGATCGGTGCGGTGACAGCCCATTGCGCACTGGCCGAGCCGAGAACAAGGTTGACCAGGCAGCACATCAAAATGAACGGCAGAAAGACCGCCGGGCTATCGAGATTCATCGCGATCAACGCATCGGCGCCAACGACAGCCAAGACGCGACCGATGCCCGAGTACTCAAAGTACGCCACGAACTGAGCCGCGAAGAAGACGAGCACAATGTACAGGCCCATACTGCGCATCGCGACTTCCATCGCGGAGATCACGTCTTTGTCGTTGCGGATCGTGCCAACAATACGGCCATACACGATCGATGGAATCACAAAGACGATGACGATCAAGGCAACAACACTTCGCAGCAATGGACGAAATGCATTCGGCCCGATCGCAGTCACGTCGGTGTTCCGTAACACTCCGTAACCCGGGATCGCATCAAGACCAATCGAGGCCCCGAACTTTGGCCCGGCAAGAAAGACAATGAACATCGCCATCGCGGCGACTGCAAGCCCGGCCCACTTAAGTCCACGGCGTTCAGCGACGTTGAGCCTTTCCATCGCTTGATGTTCGCCGAGATCATCAGAAGCTTGGGACTCGTCGTAAACACCCAGCCGCGGCTCGACAATAAACGTGGTAATCGCCCACCCGATGAACGTGACGAGGAATGTACTCACGATCATGAAGTACCAGTTCACCGCTGGGTGCACTTCATACGCCGGATCAAGCAGCTGTGCAGCTTCTTGGGTAATGCCAGCGAGCAGAGGATCGACGGTACCAATCAGCAGGTTGGCCGAGTATCCACCCGAGACGCCCGCAAATGACGCCGCGAGCCCGGCGAAGGGATGCCGTCCGAGTGAATGAAAGATCGCCATCGCCAATGGGATCAACACCACGTATCCCATCTCGCTGGCGGTGTTAGAGAGCACGCCTGCAAAGACAACAACTACGGTCACCAACTGTTTGGGCGCACCCAGAACCATGGCTCGGACAACCGCGGTCAACAGCCCAGAGCGTTCTGCAACACCAACACCCAGCAATGCGACGAGGACAGTTCCGAGCGGTGTAAAGCCGGTAAAATTGGTTACCAGCGAAGAAAACATCCAACGGATGCCGTCGGCATTGAGCAAACTCCGAACAACAAACTGTTCCCCCTTGTTGCCCGGGCGTGGGTCATCGACGCTGACACCGCTTGCTGCCGCGATGGCGCTGATCACGATCGCTGCGAGTGCAAAGAGTGCAAAGAGAGTCACCGGGTGCGGCAGCGTGTTGCCCAGCCACTCGATGATCCCGAGAAAACGTGCAATCGGTCCTGACGGCGGAGACTCCGCCGCGGGCGTGTTGGTGGTCGGTTTGGCGGGTTTGGGCGTCTCGCTCATGCGACGAGGGTATCGCATCGGATCGTTCGGCACGAATCGGCGCTCGATTCGATTCGTTCTGCGCAAAAGAAAGCCCGCAAGGTTGCCTGAAGCAGCAGACCGGGCGGGCTTAAAAAGCGGGTGAACGGACTCGAACCGTCAACATTCAGCTTGGAAGGCTGACGCTCTACCATTGAGCTACACCCGCGTGCTGTGAACGATAGCACGTTTTCAGTGATTTGTCAGCCCCTCCGGGCTGTGTCTAGATCAGATTGGGGTCTGTCATCACCTCGACCGTCGCTGGGCCGTCAAATGCCAGGGCTTGGCGAATCGCACCGGCGAGATCGGCAGTGTCAGTGACCCGGATACCCAAGCCCCCGCAGCTGGTGACGTACTCAGCGATGTTTGGGTTGGTCAATCCGGTCTGCCAAACGTCCCACTGACCGGCCCGCTGCTCTTTCGAGATCTTTCCCAACTCGTTGTTGTTGAGGAGGATGTGGGTAAGGTTCATTTGGGCGTGGACGGCAGTGTTGACCTCCCAGGCGTACTGCCCAAAGCCGCCATCGCCCGTGATCGCGACAACGGGCCGGTCGGCAAACTTCTCCCAAACTGGTTCCTCGCTGAACTTGTGGGCACGCGTTGCGGCCCAAGCTCCCATGGCCGCAGGATATCCGAACCCGATCGAGCCGAGATAGCCGGACATCAAGACCGCCTGGTCGCCAGATGCCTCGAAGTACCGACCGAAAGAATATGCGTTGTTGCCAACATCCACGGCCATGATCGCATCGTGCGGAATCACACGGTTCATGGCATCGAACACCGCGACCGATGGCACGCCGCTATCAGATTGATCCAAGAGTCTGCTGGCTTTTTCTGCGCGCCAGATTTTCCAACGATCAGCAACCTCGTTCGTGTGATCGATGGAGGCATGTTTTCCTTTGATCTCGCTGAGAATCACCTTGGCAGTGATACCGATTTCTCCCCATATGGGCAGATCGACGCCGTGGAACTTGCCGAGGGTCATGCGATCGGTGTCGATCTGGATGGTTGGTTTTTTGGGTGTGATCCCGGTATGGTTAGAGAAGCTCGCGCCAAACACAACGAGCAAGTCGCACTCGTTCATGAACCACGATGCAATGGGCGTGCCCGAGCGTCCGAGGACGCCGCCTCCGAGCGGATGTCCAGGGCGGCTGGTCATATCCGGATCCGGACAATCGCCGATGATTCCCTTTCCTTTGAACGTAGTAAGCACCGGGCATCGGAGTTCTTCAGCCAGTGCGACGATCGCCTTCATTTCGAACCGAGCGCCGTGCCCGACGATGATCGTTGGGCGTTTGGCAGATCTGATCATCGCGATCGCGTTATCGAGGTCGGCTGGGTCTGGCTGGATGACGTGCGAAGAAACACGCCCCGCGGGGGTGCCCACTTGCGCATCGTCGTTGGCTGGCATGGTCTGCACGTCGTCTGGAAAGATCAGGTGCGCGACTTTGCGCTCGATCGTGGCATGCTTGAGCGCGAGGCTCATGAGTTCAGCGTGGTTTGAATCGGGCAGGCAGAGGTGAGAAAAATCTGCGACGCCGCTGAACGCTGCTTTGAGCGGAACTTCCTGAAACGCTCCCGGGCCAAAGACTTGTTGGTTTACTTGGCCAGTCAAAGCGAGCAATGGGGCACGGTCCACTTTGGCATCCCAGCACCCGGTCAACAAGTTAGTCGCGCCCGGGCCGGCGATCGCAAGGCATGACGCAGGCTTGCCCGTGAGCTTTCCGAAGGCACTTGCAGCGAAGGAAGCCGCGCCCTCGTGGCGGATGCCAATGAACTCCATCTGCCCTGCTTCACAGCGCCGACGCAACGCGTCGGCGAGTCCAAGGTTCGAGTGCCCAACCATGCCGAAGCAGTGGGTGATTCCCCACGCAACCATGGTCTCAGCCATGACATCGGTCACCGTCCGCTCATGATCTTTGAGCGTTTCGAGTCCGACAAATACACCATCGTCACGTGCTTCGACTGGATAGGTTTCAAGTCCATCGTCGTATCCGCCAGGTGGCTTGCCGGTCAGTGGGTCGTAGTCCCAGCCGTGCCATGGGCAACGCAGATAGCACGCTCCGTCGTGTGTGGTTTCGATCGATCCCTCGCCGAGCGGGCCGCCTTGATGTGGGCAGTGGTTCTGGAGCGCGCCGAACTGACCTTTGTGTCGGGTGAGACAAATTTGCGTGACATGATCGCCCCGAGTGACAGAGACGGTCTTGACGCGGCCGTCGGGCAGATCATCTTTGTCCGCGACACGATGCCAGGTGAGTTCGACTCGCTTCTCATGCATAGGTGATCCTTTTGGCATCGATGCTTTACTTTACGTCAGTGCCCGTTTCCAACGCCCGCGTAGCGAACTCCCGATAGATCGGCGAGATCGCGCTTCCAAGCGACCAGGTCGTTGCATTGGAATCCACTCAGAGAGTCATGCCCGCAAGCTCTTGCCAGGACGGTCATCAGTTCAGTGCTCGCTTCGAAGAAGTTCTTGAGGCGCTCAGCCGATTCATCAATCACAAGGCGCTGGCGCAGCCCGGGCTTCTGCGTTGCGATCCCCACTGGACAGTTATTGCTGTTGCAAGCCCGCATACCCAGGCAACCGATTGCCTGGATCGCGGAGTTCGAGAGCGCGATCGCATCCGCACCAAGAGCCAGTGCTTTGACAAAGTCGGCTGGCGTGCGGAGTCCGCCCGTGATGACCAAAGTAGTGTTTGGGCTCACGCGGTCAAGGTGGTGACGGGCGCGAGCGAGCGCAGGAATAGTTGGCACGGAAATGTTGTCACGGAAAAGAGTTGGTGCCGCGCCGGTCCCGCCGCCCCGTCCATCGAGGATGATGTAGTCGGCGCTAGCTTCGAGAGCGAAGTCGATGTCGGCTTCGATGTGCTGGGCGCTGAGTTTGAAACCGATCGGGACGCCGCCGGTGTGTTCGCGTACTTCATCAGCAAGTTGCTTGAAGTCCGACGCCGTGCGAAGCTTCGGGAACGTCGCGGGGCTGACGGCGGTCTGCCCAACAGGGATGCCGCGGACGGACGCGATCACCGAGTCGACTTTCTCTCCAGGCAGATGCCCGCCGGTGCCGGTCTTGGCTCCCTGCCCACCCTTGAAGTGGAATGCCTGGCATTTCGCGACTTTTTCGGGCGAGTATCCAAAACGCGCGGATGCCAGCTCGTAGAAGTAGCGGCTGTTGTTGGCTTGCTCTTCGGGCAGCATCCCGCCCTCACCAGAGCAGATGCCTGTGCCCGCGAGCTCTGCACCCTTAGCCAGAGCGACCTTTGCTTCAAACGACAATGCTCCAAAGCTCATGTCCGACACAAACAGCGGAATCTTTAGTTCGAGCGGACGCTTTGCGCGAGGCCCGATCACCACGTTTGTCGCAACTGGCTGATCGTCAAGCAGCGGTTTGGTAGCCAGTTGGGCCGTAACTACCTGGAGATCGTCCCATGACGGGAGTTCTTGCCGAGCGACCCCCATCGCGGCTGACGGTCCGTGGTGCCCGACCTTCTTTAAGCCATTCCGAGCAAGTTCTTGGATAAGGCCGACATGCGGCTCTTCGGGAGTGCCGTGCACATCCGCGTACAAACCAAGATACTCTTCGCGTTGATACGGTTGCGGATTGGCTTTTTCCCAAGCAGCAATTTCAGATTCATCGACAACGACCGATCGAACGCCATCGATCTCCTCTATCCATGCTCCGAACTTTTGGAGTTTTTCTTTGTTGTTGTACTCAGAGATGCCCGTATCAACTCGGTAGTCCCAACCATGCACACCGCATATCAGGTTTTGCCCTTCAACATGGCCATCAGACATTAATGCACCACGATGTAAGCACCGTCCATACAGGACAGACACACGATCTTCGTCGTTTGAACGAAAGCGGGTTACAACAAGATCAACTTTGCGGACGAGCGCATATGTTGGCTTGTTCGGTTCAAGATCATCCCACTTGGCGACCACGTGTTGACGCATATTTAAGCTCCTGTGCGTACCTCAGCGTACCGGGCGCAGAAGAATCTCGCATCAGCCAACACTATTCCCGTCGGATCAAACGTCCTGGTTTTCGCTCTTGATTCCACGAATCGCTAAAAACATTGGGATCTCAGCTCGCGAGAGATTTTCTGCATTCGCACGCGGTCCTGCCTGGCTCGACCGGTCCGAAACCCACTCTTCCAACGCGTCCACCGTAAGACCGGCATTGGCAAAGGCAGTCACATACGAACCGATCGGTCGGTGATACGTCATCGTCGTGATCGCGACTTTGCCCGATGACGCTTCGCCCGGATTCATGACAATCTCGGATGAACGCTCGGACATGTACCGATCGACCCGGCGGAACTGAATCGGTACGCCCGTGCGTCCGTCTGTCGTCCAACCCCACGCAGTCGCCTGCGGCGACCGGAACGCGGGGTGCAATACAACCGAAACAAAACGCCCGCCCGGTTTGAGCGTTGAAGAAACGCCTGTGAGCACTTCGTCAATGTCGTCAATATTCATCAACGCCAGCACGCATGCAGCCGCATCGAACTGTCCGAGAGAGAGTTCTCCCAACGCCCTCGCATCCCCAACATGCACATCAGCGCGTTCGCCGAGTGATGCTCTTGCCTTCTCCACAAGGGCGTTCGAGATGTCGACACCAACGATGGATCCAAGGTCGCCATGTTGTGCGAGGCGCTCAAGCAAGACGCCCTGCCCGCACGCGACATCGAGAACAGAAGCGCCGGGTTGGGCATCGAGCAGCCGCTCGACGCCTGGAAGGATCGTGTTGCGGTGGTGATCCGAGCCACGGTTGGAAATCAGATCGTCATACCAACCCGCAACCGGATCCCACCCTTGCTTCTGTGCAACCGTCTTTGCCTTTTCACGAGCTTCGCGTGAATCGCGATCTTCAGCACCCGGCGGCGGGTCGATGCCAACCGCCCGATAGAACGACGACGGGGCAGGCGCTTTAAATCGTTCGGTCGTCTTCGTCTTCGGATTCCGCAAGCGAATCTCTTCAGCGTGCATCCCAACCCGGCGGATGTCATCTCGGAGTGAACCGTTCTCGGA
>JBGCEB010000087.1:0-25163 GCA_045106075.1 Phycisphaerales bacterium | reverse complement strand
CCGCGAAGCTCGGCCGGGCCTGATCGTCTCGCTCAGCCCAGCGCCCTACCCGTGGTGCTGGGAGAACTATTTGCTCGAGTGGCCCAAGTGGGCGGCGTGGACTCCCGGAAACGACGACAACGAATGGTGGGACGAGTTCATCCCGCAGTGCTACCGCTACGACTACTCGGCGTTCGAAGCCACATGGGATCAGCAGATCGGCAACCTCGAGAAGTACGGCGTGGGCGATCGGGTGAAAGACATGCTGGCGGGTGTCTTGACGACGGGGAGTCGCCCGGACCCGGTGCCGTGGGCGGACTTGGAAAAGACGATCGCGCACGTGCGCGACACGGGCGGCGGCGGGCACGTGTGGTGGTTCAGCCGCGGCGTGTTGGACGTGTACCCCGACGAGATCGCGGCGTTGTACGACGTGAAAACCAACGGGCACGCCCCGCACCCGGACCGACCGGCGGATTGGCGGATGGAGTCGATCAAGCCGACGATCGATGCCAGAACAGGTAAGTTCCTATTCCGAGTCGACCTGGAAGGCGAGTACATGGTCATCGGTTTGCGAGACGGTGTTTGGGAACCGGTCATCGGGTTCTCGGTTGAGCGGCACGGCGAGAGCGTTGACGCAGGGGCTTATTCAGTTCAAACGGGAAGCCCGGATTGGGATCGCGACCAGCCGATGGCAACCGTCTCGGTTGAAATGGTGACGCAGTCGGGATCTGCTGGTGGCGGTATCGATGTTCCGCGATACGACCGATATGAGCTCATCCCGCACCGCGTGCGGGATATGGCCGAATACCTGGTGAATCCGTGATGCGATCCCGCCGGTATCTGACACAATGCAAGCCCCGGTTCGTTCGAAGGAGATCATGCGGCTGACACACACCATCACATC
Organism: Phycisphaerales bacterium; assembly: GCA_045106075.1. Taxonomy (GTDB): domain Bacteria; phylum Planctomycetota; class Phycisphaerae; order Phycisphaerales; family UBA1924; genus UBA6054. Next base: position 24,280 of record JBGCEB010000087.1, on the reverse strand, counting down.
ACTCACGCTTGCGGCGATCGTCGCTCCCGCGTTCGCCCAGCCGATCGTGGTCACCGAGATCGATCGTCGGCTGCAGGGGCGCGACATCCGCGGCTATGTCGCGGTCATCGACCTGACCGACCCGCGCATCGAGACGGTCGTCACCGATCCAGCGCCAGCGGGCACCGGAGCCGAGGCGGTGTTGACGCGGACCGACCTGTGGCAGCAGACCAACGACGTCGAACTCGCGATCAACGCGAACTTCTATGCGACCTTGGCGGGTGGCTTGGGCGACATCGTCGGGCTGAGTGTCTCGGATGGGCAGATCATCTCGGGTGCCCGAGTCTTCGACGGCAACGATCCTGATCCGTCGCTGATGATCCGCAACGACGGCACGGCCGTCGTCGGCAACTTCTCGAACGTCGATGCGCAGCAAGCAGAAGACGCGGTCGCGGGCGTGGGCCCGTCGAACACCGACAACGATCCCGGCACGCTGCTGGTCGACGACGGCCAGAACCTCGGTTCGACCGCTCGCGTCGCACCGGGTTCGCGCAACCCGCGCACCGCGGCCGGCGTGTCGCAGGACGGCAACACGCTGATCCTGATGGTCATCGACGGTCGCCAGCCGGGTTGGTCGGACGGCGTGACCCTGCCGCAGATGGGCGATCTGATGATCGAGTTCGGCGCGTGGGACGCGATCAATCTCGACGGCGGCGGGTCGTCGGCGTTCATCTACGACGACGGCACGCAACGCATTACCAACCGACCCAGCGACGGCCAGTTCCGCGCGGTTGCGAATCACATCGGCGTGCGCGTGAATGAGCCGCCCGCGCCGGACGCGGAGACTCGCCGCAAGATCCGGGGGATCTGGCTGCGCCCGCCATCATCGATCGCCGCGCTCGATTCAACGCTCGCCGCGCTCAAAGGCTTTGGAATCCGTGACGTGTTCTTGGAAACGTTTTACTGGGGCTTGGCGACCAACAACTCAGACATCTTCCAAGACCGTTTCGCATTCGACTATCTCGGGCAAGCGATCCCGATCGCCGCCAAGCACGGCATGCGCGTACACGCGTGGATGGAAGCCGCGTATTGGTCGTTCAACGGCACCGGCGATTACATCCTCGACGCGAACCCAGATTGGAAAGTCACGGACTATCTGGGCAACACCGACATCGGCGATGTTCCAGGTCAGGTGTTCGTCAACATCGGGTTGCCCGAAGTGCAGGCGGTGCTGCACGACTATTGCGCGGAAGTCGCCTCGTATCCGGGGCTGTGGGGGATTCATACCGACTACCACCGCTTCCCACTAGATAACAACAGCTCCGACGGGCAACCGGGGCCGTATTCGTACGACTTCGATTCGCGTCTAGCGTTCTTCGCGCAGTTTGGTGTTGATCCGCTGATATCGATCACCGACGATTCCGATCCGCTGTGGGACGAGTGGGTGCAGTTCCGGCGTGACGGCATCGCGCGGGCGGCGCGGGAGATGAAAGACGGGATGGACTCGGTCAACCCCGAGCTGCAGTTCTCGGGCGCGATCTTCGCGCAAGCGCTGACGAGTTCGTCGCAGTTGGTCAAGATGCAGGATTGGCCGCAGATGGCCGAGAACGGATGGCTCGAGTACATCGTGCCCATGGCGTATGGCACGTCGACCGCGTCAATCCGCAACGATCTGCAGATCGCCAACGCCGATAGAGGACCATCGACGATCGTCGCGGGGTTGGCGATCCTGACCAACCAAACACGCCCTTCGATCGATCAGCAACTCTCGACCGCGCTGGGCGAGGGCATCGAGGACTGGATTCTCTTCGAGGGCAACACGCTGGCGGGCAGCGCATCGATGCGTAGCGAGTTGCGAGCGTTTTTGCTGAACGATGCGACGTTTCAGAGTGCTGATTTCAACCAAGATCTTGACATCGACGCCCGCGACTGGTTTTTCTTTGAGTTCGCCATGCTTTCGGCGCCCAACCCGCCGCAGTCCGGGTTTGAGTCGGCAGATCTTGACGGCGACGGTTTCATGACTGACAACGACCGCGTGGTGTTCCGCGATCAGTTTCGCAAGTACCGCTTCGGGGCCGATGGCATCACAGACGCCCGCGACCTCGAAGCGTTCCTTGCTTGTTTCACCGGGCCGGGCCCGGGGACCGCGGTCACAGGTGTGCTGAATCTCTATGACCTCGACGGCGATGGTGATGTGGACTACAACGATCAGCTGCGGCTTCACAGCTTGTTGACCGAGCCGGTGCCGTTCGATCTCGACATCGACGACGATGGTGCAATTACAATCGATGACCTTCACGCGCAGTTTCGAAACGGCCGCGACGTGAATCGCGATGGTCTGATCGATGTGGCAGACGCCGAAGCACTTGAGTCTGTGTTGCGTGCCAACGAGTTCATCGATCTTGGTACCTTGCCCCGACCTTGAACGCACTCGAATCTCGCCGGGGTCTTGATTTCAAAGATTGGCGATGCGCATCTTCGTGCTCAAGGGATCAGGTTTCGTTTGGCAAGACCCAACGTGAAGTTGCATGGGGATTTCGCCAGGGCGAAAGGTCTTTCATTGGCTGTAAAGACGGGCCAATCGAACAAAACCGGCCTCCAATGGGCAAGTTTCGACTTTCGCTGCCGCTCATCTAGTTATATAATCATTTTTGAATGTGACAGACCAAGGTGTGGTTCATCGCAGATCCATGCATCAAGCCTTGGTCCTCAAGCAATGAATCAATCTGATTAAGAATGTCCGATGCGGACAACGCACACCAGAGGGAGATTTGAACCATGACGCGTACCCAACTCGCCTTGATCCTGACGCTTAGCGGTGCCACCGCGGGTGTCCAGGCCCAAGATTTTACGTTTGAGCTTGTCTCCATCGAGGAAATTGATCTGCTCAGCGACAACGTCAACACCCCGGCATTCTTCATTGGAAACAACCCCAGCTCGATCGCCTTTGATGGTGAAGACGCATATGTCGGCGGGTTCGCCAACTTCTCCGATCCCATCCCGGGCGTCCAGATTGTTCAGATTCAGGACTTTTTGCTCGGCACGGCTGGGCGTTCGTTCGCGGTCGTCGAGGGATCGCTCGCGGGCTCGCCCACGCCGGTTTCTAACTTCCGCGGCTGGACCGGACTGGATTGGGATGATGAGCGCGGTCTGCTCGGTACCGTTGACTTCGGGTCGTCGGGCGCTTCTGACCAGGTGCGTATCTTTAACCTGAAGCCCTCCACCGCCGGCGGATTTCTCACGACACTTAATCTGAAGGCGACTTCAATCGATCTCCGAGGCATCGCGGGTCCGAGTTGGGACCGTGGTTTCAACGCGGAAGGTTTCGGCGCGGACGGCTCGATCGTTGCGTCGGTGCTTGATCCGTTTACGGGTCCGGCCGATGAAAAGAATGGCCCGTTTGGGCACATCCTCCCGGCCGAGCCCGGCTTGGCAGACCCCATCCCCGATCTGGACAGTTTCAATACCGCCTACTTCCCTCCCAGTGGACCCGCGTTGATTCAACCCGATACGAGCACGCTGTGGCGCGACTTGGATATTGACCCCAATACCGGCGACATGGCAGCCCGTGCCGCCAACATCTTGGTCATCGGAACCCGTGGTTTGGACGGTCTGATTTCAAGCAGTGTGACGGTCGGCACAGACAATGCACCGTTTGTATCCGGACAGAACGTCGCGATTCTCCATGGATTGATGGATGGTGACCTGGTCGTTTACAATGATCGTTCTGTGACCAGCGGCGGTCAGGCGTTCAATGACGTCATCAACTTTGTGGGCAAAGATGGCTCGTCCAAGACAGTCGACATCGTCGACTCCGCCGGAGACCCAGTGTCATTGCCCGCGGGTGTTGGCTATTACGACTTTGCTTGGCACGAAGCAAGTCAAACACTTTGCATTCTCGATTTCGCGGCTCGCGATGTTTACGTGCTGCAGCCATTCATGGGCACGACCTGTCCCTGCGATAGCCCTGCGAATCTGAACTGTGACGACTCGCTTACATTCTTTGACATCGCGGCGTACATCCAAAACTACAACGCCGGTGACCCCAGCGCTGATATCGCGGCACCGTTCGGGACGCTCAACTTCTTCGACGTTGTTGAGTACATCAATCTCTACAATGCTGGTTGTCCGTAAGTCGGACCACTGATTCGGATCGATGTAGCATCTTTTTACCTCGTACCTTTGAACACCCCGCGATCGATCGCGGGGTGTTTTATGTACGCTATTTTGCGGGCGATCGCTGATATGTCGGGCAGTCATTCGTGGGCTGTTCCGTTCAGGGCGCGTGCGTCCAGTCACTCAGCGATCAAAACGAAGCCGGAATATTGCTCAGCAGTGCGGAGCGCAAAAGTTCGTTAGCCATTTGCGAAGCCACAAGCTATTAGAGAAAACTTGGTTTATCGACTTTGCGTCGACAGCTGGGTGATTATGGCGTCTTGTTTATCCAGCGCTAACGCGCTGCGATTTCTCTTGGATCGTCTTTAGCGCGTTCACGAGATCTCAACGATGGCGAGCTGCCGGCGGTGATGCGGAGAGTGTTCTTCACATCTTGGTCGTCCGTTGCTTTGTGTCGGCGCCGTTAGGGGCACCCGTTCGAGAACACTTGAATGAACGCCGCGATGTCGAAGAAGTTCAGGATTCCAAACGGTGCAGCAAAATCAGCTGTCGAGCTTTGGTCATTGAACGCTGCTACGAAAGTCGACACATCAAAGAAGTTGACATTGCTATCCCCATTGAAGTCAGCGACGCAAACGTTTGCGGCAAAGCCCGTCCAAAACCCACCTCTCATCACAAGGTTACCCGCGGCGATCACGCCGGCATCTGGCTGGCCGGCTGTGCCAGAGAGGGAGTATGAGCCAGCAGTTGCCTCCTGGACCCCGCCGGAATCGATCGTGAAACTCCGGATCGTGTAATCTTGTGCGACTGCTGTGGTACAGGAGAACGCGATCCCGATGGCAGTTACCAGAGCATGATTCATTGGATGACCGATTCCTTTCCGTTCGCATCAAGCGAACGTCTCTGATCTATCGCGCACCGATCACGTCGAACCCTATTGCGAGATGTTCGGATCGATGGGCATGTTGTCAAATACCCAAACGACATCGGCATGCTGGAGCGATCATGCATCGAAAAAAGCTTTGGGACCGAAAACCGTTGGATGCCCAGCGGCTGCATCAATTCTGATGATGGCTTCCCCGATTAGGGGTATGCTTTGCGCCGAAAGCTGTTATCTCAGGAGTGATCAATGCAAGATGAGAGCGAGACGAATCAAACGCTGTCTCTGCAAAGCGATCACCCCGATCTCTTCGAGGCGTTGTACACCGAGCTGCGTCACTTGGCATCGATGGTCATGTCAGACTCGGGGCGGGCGCATGTGCTCCAGCCCACAGCGATCGTTCACGAAGCATGGTTGAAACTCGCGAGCCGCATGAGCGCTGTGCGGGATCGGCATCACTTCTTCGCGCTCGCCGCGGTCGCGATGCGGCAGGTGCTCATCGACCAGGCTCGCGCGAGAAAACGGCAGAAGCGCGGCGGTGGGGCGCACCGGATCACGCTCGTCGACGAACTCCTCGGCGAATCCAGCATTGGATATGACCTGATTGACTTCAATGACGCGCTTGATCGGCTCACGGCGCTCAATGAACGGCACGCCAAGGTGATCGAGATGCGCGTGTTCGGGAGCCTGACGATCGAAGAGATCGCCGACCTGCTCGGTGTCAGCGCGATCACGATCAGGCGAGACTGGCGCACCGCAAAGATGTGGATGCTCAAAGAGCTTTGCCGGCACTGATGGATCGCGCACTGTATCAACGTGTTCATGATGTGTTGTCAGAGATCGTGGATCTGGAACCCGATGTGCAACAAGAAGCGGCGCGGAAGCTTTGTGCGGGCGATTCCGAGTTGCACGAAGCCGTGCTCGAGATGCTGTGTGCCGAGGAGCATGCGGCCGACTCGGTCGCGTTCGATGACCGCCGGATTCTAGAGCAACGTGCCTCGTTAGAAGTTGCGTTTGACTCCGAACAACCAGATGCCGGCCTTTCGCTAATCCCCGATTCGATCGGGCATTACCGGGTCATCCGATGCTTAGGCGAGGGCGGGATGGGAGTTGTGTATGAGTGCGAGCAGCCCAATCCGCGTCGCCGGGTCGCGGTCAAGGTCGTCGACGGGTTCCGCGGCTCGCCCGAACTTCAGAAACGGCTGATCCATGAGGCCCAGATCCAAGGCCGTCTCCAGCACAGCGCGATCGCGCAGGTATTCGAAGCGGGGATGGCGACCGTCAGGGGACGCGCCTGCCCGTTCTTCGCGATGGAACTTATCGACGGGCGCCCGATCGTCGCGTACTCGACCGACAAACAGCTGGATATCCGTGGGCGGCTCGAACTCATCGCGAAGGTTGCCGATGGGCTGGGGCGTGCCCACGTGAGCGGCGTGGTTCACCGAGACCTTAAGCCGGACAATGTGCTGGTCGAACCGTCAGGACAGCCCAAGATCCTCGACTTCGGTATCGCTCGGATCACAACGGAAGCGTCCATCGCGGTGACCGCGATGACCCGGGCCGGACAGGTGCTAGGCACGCTGGCGTACATGGCTCCGGAACAACTCACGTCGGACCCCGACTCCGTCACGCCCGCGGCCGACATCTATGCGCTGGGCGTCATCGCCTACGAGTTGCTTGCCGGACGGCTCCCCAACGAACTCGACGGGCTGTCGATGGTCTCGGCGATGCACCTGCTCGATACGAACGTGCCGATGCCGATCCGCCGATTCGCGCCGTCGCTGGACCGTGACATCGAAACGATCGTGATGCGGTGCCTGCGTCGCGAGCCCGAGACCCGGTACCAGAGCGCCGATGAACTCGCGTCCGACATCAGGCGTTTCCTCGCCGATCTCCCGATCAGAGCCCGCCCGATGTCTCGTGCGTATCGGGCCAAGAAGTTTGTCAAGCGACACCGCTTGCTCGTTGGCGGGGTGTCTGCAACGCTGCTCGCGCTCACAGGCGGAACGATCATCGCCACCGTGTTCGCGGTCGGGCAATCGAGAGCGCGCACGGTGGCCGAGGAGCAACGACGGTTCGCATCCGAGAAAGAACTCGAAGCTGCCAGCGGCGTGATGGCCGGAGCCTTGGTGCTTGCGCAAAAGGGCGAACGGTGGCTGGCGCGGACGCAGCTCGATACCGTCCGCCCCGAACTCCGCAGCTGGGCATGGAACCACCTCTCGCTGCGGCTGCCCCGGGTGGTGGAAGGCACCGGGCGCGACGAGCGACGCGTGCCGTGGAGCATGGCCTGGAACACGTCGTGGGTTTCTAGCCGCGAGATGCTTTGGGTGGACACCGACACGGGTCAGGGGCGGCTCTTCGATGCAACGACCGGCGCTTGGACTGAACTATCCAAGACGCCGCCCATCCTTTGGCTTCCCCGATGGCGTTCGCCAGAAGACGGGCTCGCGATGGTCACGTTCGAAGACAAACGGATCGGCATCCTCAACGTTTATACAGAGACATTCGAACCACTCGGAACGCTTCCCGCGGACGGAAAACAAGTCGGCCCGAATGTCGTTTCCGACGACGGGCGATCGATGGTGTGGCGGCACTACGAAACCGACGATCTCAGGGTCTATCACGACGGGAGTCCCACGCTGTTGCTGCCGTCGGGGCAAACCCAGCTCCCCGGGATGAACTGGATCAAGCCAGCGTTCGTTCCCGGGAGCTCGACGGTGATCGCCGGGCACTGGGGGAACTCTCAGGTGCCGGCTTCTTTGTTCGCCATCGATGCCGAACGCGGCGTCGTCCTCGGGCAGAGTCGTTTCGAGTTACGCATGGGCCCCGTCTACGGCCCGCTCTCCGAGAACCGCGTCATCGGGGTGCAACGGGCGAGCGCCGACATCGAGATCCGCACACTGCCGGGGCTCGAACTCGACCGGGTGATTGATCTCGGCGGGCTCTGGCCCGATTCGTTGGCGGTATCTCAAGACGGATCTCGCATCGCGACGGTGGTCGGCAATGAGTTCGAAAACCGCACGGACGCCTCGATCCGGGTCATTGATCCGCAGACTGGCCGGATCGTGATCGAGCGATCAATCGGCGCGGACAGATTTGATCGTGATCCCGTGTTTTCGCCGGACGGGTCACTCCTCGCAGCGTGGGCGCCCGGTTCCAAGCGCCTTTGGCTCGTCGATACCAACGAAGTCGATGCGGAGGGTCGCCCTGCATTTGGGCCCATCACGACGCTCAAAGCTCACGACTCGTGGATCTATCAGATCGCGGTCTCTCCCGATGGTTCGCTGCTGGCGAGCGCCGCCCCGGAGGGGGACATCCTGATCTGGGACCTGACACTCGGCGAGATGATCGCACGTGTGCCGCGGTTCCACGACAAAGACCGACCCGGCGTGCTCGCATTCAACATGGACGCGCCGCTGCTGTTCGACGCGATGGGCACCACCCTCTTGTTTGGCGAAGCCAATCCTCAAACGCGCAACCCCGGGCTGACCACCATCGACCTCGACACCGGCGAGCGCACGTGGACTCATGCAGGCAGCCACTTGGGTGTGCTCGATGATGCGGCAACGTTCACGCAGCCCGGGATACCCGCGCCGCTCTATCACCATGCAGCCAAACTCGCCGACGGTCGGATCCTCGAAACACGCGCCTCGGTCACAACGTTTTCGGGAGTCGGGATCCGCCGACCCGGAATGACCGAGCGTGAAATCGACCTTTTCTCTGGCCGCATCGCCAGCCATCACGGCGGTGTCGCGGTCGCACCCGACGGACGGACCATCGCGGCTCATCTCCAATCCGCAGTCGAAATCCGCGATGTCGGAACCGGAGCGGTTCTCCGTGAGATCCACGATGCGGCATCGACCACGCCGTACGGAATGGCGTTCACGAACGACGGCTCACGCTTCGCGATATGTACCAAAGACGGCCGGCTGATCGTGTACGACACCGACTTCTACGCCCGGCTGCTCGAGCTCCCCGTGCCGCCCCCGACCGCGACGAGCCGGCCGTACATCTTCTCGATGCGTTGGACGCCCGACGATCGGCGGCTGATCACGACATCGGGCTCGCACATCCGCGTGTTCGAGAGCGAACGGGCCGTGGTGAGATCCGATCGCCAGAACCGATGGACCAAAGAACTCTCCAGGGCGCAAGCCGGTGAACCAGGCGTCACCGAAGCCGCGGCGAGGATGATCCGCATCCGTTCCTGGACCCAGCAACAACCCTGAACGCGCAGTCAAGACAGATTGCAGAGGCATGAAAAAGCGGCCGCCCGTTCTCGTCGGACAGCCGCTTTCTGTGTGCTCGCTCGAAGTCTGCTCAGCCGGGCCGATCACTCGATCGTCAATCGCGTCCCTTCGATCCGGACAAGCTGGTTGATGACCAGCGGCGAACCGGGCGAGGCGCTCACGGTGTCGGTCCCCGTTTGCACATTGACGATCCGATTCTCTAGACCAAGCAAACCAAATGAGTTCGCGAAGATCAACGCCTGCTCGAGAGAGAATGCGGGAGTCGCCAAGGAACCGAATGTGAGCGAACCAGGAATCGGAGAAACATCCAGCCACGTCGAGGGTACCGGAGGCCCCAGCAAAGTGACAAGCCCTTCTTCATCAACCGGGCTGAGAAACTCTCGCTGCCCGATAAGGTCCTGAAACCCAGGGTCCGTCGTGATGATCGTCGGGATCGATGGATCGATCGCGAAGAAGAACGCGCCGTAATGCATCACCGATTGGTAATCATACTTGGAGGTGACATTCGCGTTTGGTTGAATCACGAAGTTAATGAGCGCGTTGGGCTGGATGTTGCTCTGGTTAATCGTCACAAACTGATCCCGGTCGACCGCTGTCTGTTCGTGGAAGAACCCGAGCGCGTGCATCAGCTCATGCACCATGATGTACCGAAAGTTCCAGTTAATGATCCGGATTTCCTGTGCGCCGCCGATACGCCCAACAAATGAACTGTTTCCGTTAGCATCCCTGATTCGGATGAAATCCACTTCGGTCGATCGCTCGATAAACGTGACATCCGCTGTGATCGCCAGCTGGCCCATCGCCTCGAGCATCGCAGTCTTCTGCGCGTCTGAGACGTTGGCATCGAAAGCATACGGGATGACACCATCGGGCCATGTCGGATCGAGAAACACGCCGCGCTGAGGATTCACTAGCTCGGTGCACGGTTGGGGTGGGCGGTGGAGCACCTCTTGCGAGAGACCGTGTGGGTTGCCCCGTTGGGCGTCACCGCCTTGCCACACGCCGTTGCGTTTCACCTGGGCATCAGCGCCGGTCGCCGCGATCGCGATGAATGTTGAAGCGACCGCTGCCGTTACATATTGCTTGTTCATGGCTCGCTCCTTACTGCAGGTTCACGAGGACCAGCACCAGCCCGGTGCCCGCGTCGAGTTCGCTCATCGCTTTGCCGATGACGGCCCCGTTGCTCCGGTCGTGATCGGTCGCCTTCATCGCGTGCCCTGGCACCGACGCAGTTGTCAGCAGGTCACCCGGCTCGATCGCACCGTTCTCCGCCGACGCCTTGACGTAGACCCGCCCGGTCATCGCGACCGGGATGTCGCCGTCCAGCACGCCATCCTGCCCAAGCTTGATGCCCGGCTTCACGCCCCCTGCGCCCGATACCACACCGGCGACCTTCTTGTCGTACGTCACATCGGCGCACATCAGCTTGCCCGGGTTGTTTGGATCGATGACAAGCACCGTGCCCGGCTCGAACGCGGTGTTGCACTCTGACTCAAAGCCTTCCACGATGTCCGCCCCGCCGCGGATCGTGACCGCGCCGGCGACATCGAGCATCGACTCGGGGGTTGTCGTCCCGACACCCAAGAACCCGTCGTTCTGCCAACGACCGAGGAACTCAAACCCTGAGCCGTCGGCGTTGATCTTCCCAACCGCGAGACCGTTGCCGCCGACGCCGAAACTGATACCAGTGGGCTGACCCGCGCCGAGCATCACCATGTTGGCGCTGCCGGTTTCCGGGCGAATCGTGAGACTGGCGATCGGGTCTGCCGAGCTGCCCATGTTGATCTGCCCGTCGGCCGCGATCACCATCCGGGTTTGGTTCCCATTGTTACGCAGCTCCAACGCATTGCTGGCGTTCTTGTACACCATCCCGGCCTTCGTAGGTTCGGTCTGGTCACCCAGAATCAGACCCGCTTCATTCGCGGTGATCACGTTGATAAATCCACTCCCGGATCCCCGCACGATGACCAGCGGCGAACTGCTGTTCGCGACGCCAGGCAAGTCTGTATCGGAAATCGTTAGCTTCGATGTGGAGTAGGGAAAGCGAGTCCCGATGCCGACGACGCCGTCGACCGTGGTGTTGACCCCGCGGGTACTCAGCGCGTACGGAACTGCCGTCAGTGCCTGACGAGGCAACGTTTGACCATCGATCGTCAGCTCGAGCCACAGTGCCTCATTCAACGCGAATGGCTCAAGGCCAAAGTCCAATGGTACCGAGAACACGCCTTCATCAGCCGTCACCGGAGGGGTGAGCGTGGGTCCAAGCTGGCTTCCTCCACTCGCCGCATCGAACAGCCGAAAGGTGATCGTGACCGCGCCATCAACAGCGGCCCCGGCGTCCTCAAGCACGCCTTGGTAGGTAAAACGAGTCGGCTGCGGTGCGGCAGAAAGCGAAGCAACAGCGAGCGATAAGCCAGCGCAGGCGGCTAACAAACGATGAGCAGGACGGAACGACATTGAGATCCCTTTCGACACGAACAGTGAAACGAACTGGCCGTGCAGTGCAGCTGAGCTGTACCAGGGCCGATCAGCGAATCAGAGTGATACCAACCGGCAGACTCTTACCCATGTCTAAACGTCATCGCTCCAAGGAAGCGATCATCTCGGCTCTAGAAAAGTCTTGGACCCTCGTTGTGGACCAAAGAATGGAGAACTGGCGCGGGAACTTCCCTCGAATCGTCACGAGATACTCTCGTTCTGATTCTGGCACATGTTGACTGATTGGGTGTGAGCCCTATAACGCTCAGGCGCACAAAACCGTGCCGTTTCGCTCCCTCACGAGCGAAACGGCGTCACATCGGCACAAGTCGAAAGACAACGGGGTTCGATTCTCCATACAACAGGCAGTCTCTCGTGGGCCGCCCGTTCCGCGCGGCGTGAGCTTGTTTATGCAGTCAAATGACGGCATGCTGGCGGCGGGCCTTGATTGTTCTGCCCGGTGATTGCAGTGACGTCGAAGTACCACGTGGCGGAGTCATGTTCGCGGTCTGGCGGGGCTGTGATCGGCTCACGCCGCGTTACCCAACCGACCCTCCAATCGACCCTGTAGCGATGGAGGTGACCGCCGGCTCTTCCAGCGTCCTGCTGATCTTGGATTGTACAGGCGGAACATATACCCCCAGAAAAGGGTGTTAGATTCTCCTGTCGAACTCATGACCCCCTTCATAAGGGAAGTTTGGTGGATTGGATGAATCGCCAATTGGCTTAGTCCGACATTGCATCGAGGTCGATCAGATCTCGGAGGTGTGTTGTGACAAACCCAAAAAAGAAGAACGGCAGAAAGGGCCGGAGGCGCGCACGTCCCGAGACGCTTGAAGAGCGCATTTTGCTCTCAGGTACTTGGGTGGACGCCGAAACTGGCGACTCGCTTGAAGGCGCGACGGACGGCAACGACACGTTCACGGGAATGAGTGGGGACGACATCGCGGCCGCGATGGACGGGAACGACAATCTCTTTGGGATGGGTGGTAACGACTCGCTGGACGGCGGCGCGGGCGACGACCTGCTCTCGGGCGGAGCGGGTGACGACACGTTGGACGGCGGGTCGGGTACCGACACCGCATCGTTCGCAGATACCTCGGACCGAGTGGTCGTCGATCTCGAGGCGGGCACCGCGACCGGGCAGGGCTCGGACTCGCTCATCGATATCGAAAACATCGACGGCAGCGGCGGGGATGACATCATCCGCGGCGACTCGGGCGGCAACACGATCGATGCCGGCGCGGGGAACGACTATATCGAGGGACGTGGCGGCGATGACGTGATCCGCGGCGGTGCGGGCGCGGACATCATTGACGCTGGGGCCGGGGATGATCTCGTCTCTGGCGGGACCGGCGACGACGTGCTGATCGGCGGCTCGGGGAATGACACGGTTTCGTTCGACGGGAGCGCCGCGGGTGTGGACGTCGATCTCGACGCCGAATCCGCGACGGGCGATGGTCAAGACACTGTCATTGACTTCGAAAATATCATCGGATCGGACCACGACGACACCATCGCGGGCGATGCCAGCGCCAACACGATCGACGGCGGTTCGGGTAACGATGTGATTCAGGGACGTGGCGGAAACGACACGCTCAACGGCGGCGCGGGAAGTGACAACATTGACGGCGGATCTGGTGATGACCTCGTCAGTGGCGGCACCGGAAACGACACCATCGCGGGGGGTGATGGTTCAGATACGCTCTTCGGCGAAGCCGGTGACGACGTGCTCGACGGAGGCGCGGATGCCGATACGCTCAGTGGCGGCTCGGGGAACGATCAACTCCGAGGCGGCGCGGGCGATGACATCCTCAAGGGTGGGGCTGGCAACGATTCGATCGAAGGCGGAGAAGGCACCGACACCGTCAGCTACGAGGATGTTGGAAACGCAGTGACGGTCGACCTCGGTGCGGGCACCGCCAGCGGTGACGGCAACGACACCATCGCCGGCGTAGAGAATGTGGTTGGATCATCGGCCGGCGACTCGATCACGGGCGATTCGGGCGGCAACACCATCGATGGTGGAGCTGGCAACGACGTACTCGATGGCGGTGCCGGCGACGACACCCTCCAAGGCGGCGCCGGTGACGACGTACTAACGGGCGGCGCGGGCGCGGACATCATCGATGGCGGCGCGGGCGATGACACGATCCACGCCGACGCGGACGATGTGATCACAGGCGGAAGCGGCACCGATACGGTGTCCTTCACCGACTCGGATGACCCGGTCCGGTTCGACCTGGCTGCGAGCGGGGTTGAGCAGGTCATCGGCAGTGCCAACGATGATGTGTTCTCGGTTTCCAATGCAAGCGACGGTGACCACTTCGTGATCGACGGCGGGGGCGGTTACAACGTGCTGGATCTGAGCGCCTATGACGCGTCCGATGTATCGGTCGAAGACGGCGTGGTCACGGTAGAGCTTGATGGCGGCGGGAGCTTTACCGTTGGCGTGTCTGGTGTCGATCACTTTGTAGCGGGCGGCACGGGTGAGACACCAACCGTGATGGTCGACGATATGGTGGTAGCAGAAGGCGAGTCCGTGCGCATCGACGGCGCGACATTCTCGCCATCGGAATCACCCGCGAGTTATTCATGGACCCAGGTATCCGGGCCCGCGGTGGATCTGAGTGGATCGGATACGAACCAGCCAGCGTTCGATGCGCCCGAACTCGATTCCAACGCGGTGCTCCGATTCAGGGTCGAGGTCTCGGACGCGGACAGCACCGGCGTGCAGTACGTCACCGTTGCGGTCGCGGCTGACAACGACCCGGTTGTCGTAGACCTGGGGCCGGATCAGAACGTATCCGAAGGCGACACGGTCACGCTGAATGCGACGGTGGTCGATCCGGAGGGGTACGCGACGGTGCAGCGTTGGGAGCAGGTCTCTGGGCCGACGGTCGAGATCAGCAACGCGGATTCGCTCAGCCCAACCTTCACCGCGGCGGAGTCTGACGGCAGCGCTGATCTTGTATTCAAGTTCACCGCTTCGGACGGCGAGACCGAGGTGGTCGAGTACGTCACCGTGCACGTCGAGGCAGAAAACGATGCAGCGCTTGTGGACGCTGGCGCGGACTTCGAAGTTGAAGAGGGCGACACGGTCAATCTCGTCGGCTCCGCGACGGACCCTGAGGGTGAGGAGCTGACATTCTCGTGGCGGCAGGTCTCCGGGCCGACGGTGATCGTGACGGATGCCGATTCGGCGAACGCGACATTCGAAGCCCCCGAGGGTGTGGTCAACACGGATATCCGTTTCGAGCTGACCGCTTCAGACGGAGTGAACGAATCGGTTGATAGTGTGACGGTCACGATCAACGCAGACGATGATGCGCCGGAGTTTACATCACTACCCAAGCAGACCGTGGGTGAGCACGAAGCGGTCGAGCTGTCTGCGGCGGCGTCTGACCCCGAAGGAAACGGAGTGACGTACTCGTGGCGGCAGGTCGGCGGCTCCCCGGTCGAGCTGAGTGGTTCCGACACACAGAACCCGACGTTTACGTCGCCGGAAGAAATCACGAACTCATGGCTGAAGTTCGAGGTGACCGCAAGCGATGGGAGTGTCTCATCGGTCGGCACGGTCGAGGTGTTGGTCAACGCGGTGAACGATGCGCCTGCAGTTGATGCCGGTGCGGGGTTCGTGATCGACGCCGGGGAAACTGGGTCTCTGTCGGCCAGCGGAGAGGACCCCGAAGGCAAAGAAGTCTTGTTCAACTGGACGCAAGTTTCGGGCCCCTCTGTCAACATCAGCGATGCGACATCTGCCGACGCGACCTTTGGGGCGCCAACATTGGATGAAGATGCGGAGCTGGTGTTCCAGGTGGAGGTGACCGACGGCACGAGCACGTCAGTCGATACGGTCACGGTCAGCGTCAACGCAGCCGTGGACAGCGACGGAGGCGGCGATCCAGGTGGCGAGCCGGGCGACGATCCGGGTGGTGATACAGGCGAACCAAGCGGAGATGTCAGCATTTCTGTCAAGGCGCCCGCCACCATCGTTGTGACTGAGGGTCAGATCGCCACGCTTGGTGTTGATGTAAGCGGTGCTTCCGGGGATGTTGAGTACACCTGGACCCAGGTCGCCGGGACGCAGACGATCGAACTGAGCGGCGGCGATACCGCGAGCCCGAGTTTCGAAGCGCCGAACCTGACCAACAACGAGATCTACTCGTTCGATGTGACCGTCGAAGACGACACGGGTTCGCATACGGTGCGTGTGGACATGCTTGTGGAGGCCGAGAACGAAGGCCCCGCCGTTGATGTTGACGAGACGTACACGCAAGTGAGAGACAGCATCTACGGCGTGGGTTCCACCGCGTCGGACGCCGAGGGTCAGAATCTGTCGTACCGTTGGGTGCAGACCGATGGGCCCGAAGTAAAAATCCGCAGTGGGAACAGCCCCGAGCTTCGGTTCTCAACGCGCGGCATGGCCGAGGCGGGCGAGGTCACTTTCGAACTACAGGTTTCGGACGGCACCAACATCTCGACGGATTTGGTCGTGCTTGATCTTGAGCCGGGCAACACATTGCCCGAGATCTCGGCCGGACCTGACCAGAGCGTGACCGAGGGCGATGCGGTCCAGCTGACCTCGGCGGCGTCCGACGAAGACGGCGACGAACTGACATACACCTGGGTCCAGACCGGCGGACCCGCGGTCGAGCTGTCCGACGCGAACAGCCCGACGCCCGTATTCGAAGCACCAGACGTCAGCGGCTCCAGCGATATCACGTTCGAACTGACCGTGTCTGATGGTTTGGGCGAGGTGACTGATTCGGTCACGATCAGTGTCGAAGGTGTCAACGATCCGCCGGTGGTGGACGCCGGGTCGTTCCAGAGCGTTCAAGAGAACGACGTGGTGACACTTGCGGGCTCAGTGAGTGACTCGGACAGCGAAGAACTTACCTACAACTGGCGCCAGACGGGCGGTCCGGCCGTGGCGATCACTGGTGGAGACAGCGCCGCCGCCAGCTTCACGGCGCCTGACCAGGTCTCGAACTCGTACGTTACGTTCGAGCTTGAGGTTTCGGACGGCGAGCACACCGTGGTCGATTCGGTTGTCGTCCTCGTGAATGCCGACAACGATGCGCCATCACTCGATACCGGGCCGGACTTCAGCGTCGCGGAAGAGACCACGGTCCAGCTTTCAGCATCGGCCACCGATCCGGAGGGCAGTCCGCTCTCTCATGAATGGGTGCAAACGGGTGGCCCGTCCGTCACGCTTTCGGATCCATTTTCTATTGACCCAACCTTCGATTCGCCCAATGTCGCGTCAGATACCGAACTGACATTCCAGATCAGCACGACAGACGGCGCACACACCGTCGTTGACACCATTACCGTCACGGTGATCGGCGAGAACGACGCGCCAGAGCCTATCAACGCCACCACAATGGTCACCGAAGACACGCCGTCGTCCGTCGTTCTGACGGGCACCGACCCGGACATCGACCAAGAGGTCACCGAGTATCGGATCGATTCGCTGCCTGCAGCGGGCACGCTGACGTTCGCGGGCGATCCTGTGGTTTCGGGGGATGTCTTCACGGCGGAGCAGATCGAATCGGGTGGGCTGATCTTTACGCCGCCCGCGGATTACAGCGGCACTACGGACGTGACCTTCAGTGTCTCGGACGGTGATGCATGGTCCGCCGAGTCTGCGACCCAGACGATCGTGGTCGTGGGGGAGGCCGACGCACCTGTCGTGACCACGGCCGATGCAACGGGCACCGAAGAGAGCGCCATCGCACTGAACGTGGGTGTTGCGCTCACCGACGCGGACGGATCGGAGTCGATTTCGTCTGTGCGCGTATCGGGTGCGCCCGCCGGTTCGGTATTGACCGACGGCGTGACGACCGTCACCGCGTGGGACGGCTCGGCGGACATTTCCGGTCTGAACCTGTCGGACTTGCAGATTCTCCCGGCAGACAATCACGATCAGGACTTCACGCTCACGATCGCTGCGACTTCGGTCGAAGCGGACGGCGGCGACTCCACCACGGGGGCCGCGACTCTCATCGTCCACATCGATGCGGTCAACGACCCCCCCGTCGCGTTGGATGGCTCGATGGAGATCCGCGAGGACGAGACCGCGGTAATCTCGTTGGGCTCGCAGGAAGTGGACACCGGCGATGAGGCCGCGAACTTCCGAATCGAATCACTCCCGACCAACGGAACGCTCATGCTCGACGGCGTGGCGGTCGAAGCGGGTGACGAAGTTTCGGCGTACGACGTCTCGCGTGGTCGTCTGACCTTCGAGCCGACCGGGGATTGGTCCGGCGCGACTGGTTTCGACTTCAGCGTTTCAGACGGTGAAGTTTGGTCGGAATCGGAAGCAACGTTGACGATTGAGGTGACGGGTGTCGCCGATGCACCGCTGCTTACGGTGACGGACGCGAACGGTTTCGAAGATTCGCCGATTGCTCTCGACGTGAGTGCGGCGATTACTGACACGGACGGCTCCGAAGAGATCAGCCGCATCGCGGTGTCGGGTGCACCTGCCGGTTCGGTCCTGACCGATGGAGTGAACACCGAAACCGCGTTCGGGCAGCCGGTGGATATCACGGGTTGGGATCTATCCAGCTTGAGCGTGACCCCCGCGCCGAACTATGACACGGACTTTGATGTAGAAATTGAGGTCACCGCCCGTGAGCCCGACTCCGGGCACACGACCACGACCACGGCCGAGATCAACGTCCAAATCGATGGCACCAACGATGCGCCGATCGTGCAGGCGGGATCGGTGGAAATTGAAGAAGACGGCGTCGCCACGATCGTGCTCAACACCACCGAGGTGGACACGGGCGACGCGGTCGAGTCGTTGCGCATCGACAGCACGCCCGCCAATGGAACGCTGATCCTCGACGGTGTCGAAGTCGCTGAGGGTCAAATCATCGACAAGTCCATCGTCGACTCGGGATCACTGACGTTCGAGCCCGACGAGAACTGGAGCGGTACGACTTCATTGCGGTTCTCAGCGTTCGACGGCGAACTCTGGTCCGAATCCGAGGGCGAGCACACGATCCAGGTCGGCGCGGTCGTTGACGACGCGATGCTTGGCACGGCTGATGCATCGGGATTTGAAGACACAGCCGTCGATCTCGATGTCTCCGCCGCACTCACCGACACCGACGGATCCGAAACGCTATCGGTAAAAGTCACGGGCGTTCCTGACGGCGCATCGCTGTCGGCTGGAACCGAAAACAGCGATGGTACCTGGACACTCGCGCCGGACCAACTCGATGGTCTGCAGATAACGCCGCCCGATGATTTCTCGGGATCGTTCGAGCTGGAGTTCACCGCAACCACCGCCGAAGCTTCGGGTGAGACCGCCAGCGTGGCTGGCACGGTCCGCGTCGATGTTGAGGGTGTCGCGGACACACCAGCATTGACCACCGGCGACCGCTCGGGCTTCGAAGACACGCCCATTGCGTTGGACATCAGCTCATCCTTGTCAGACACCGACGGCTCTGAGACACTGTCGGTTGTGGTGTCGGGGGTACCCGATGGCGCTGCGTTGTCAGCCGGCACTGACAACGGCGACGGTTCGTGGACGCTCTCACCTGGGCAGCTCGATGGTCTCGCCGTCACGCCACCGAGTGACTACTCCGGATCGTTCGACCTCACCGTGACCGCGATCAGCACCGAAGCGGATGGCGATACAGCGTTGACAAGCTCTACCTTCGCAGTCAGCGTTGAGGGCGTGGCCGACGGCCCCGCGGTGTCGACCGAGGACGCAGCGGGTGCAGAAGACTCGGCGATCAGCCTTGATGTCAGTTCGTCATTGGCAGACATCGATGGGTCGGAAACGCTAGGAAGTATCGTGATCTCTGGTGTGCCAGACGGCGCTTCGCTCTCAGCCGGCGCTGACAACGGGGACGGGACGTGGACACTCGATCCCACAGATCTTGATGGGCTTGCAGTCACGCCGCCGAGTGATTATTCCGGTTCGTTTGATCTCACTGTTACCGCGTCGAGCACTGAAGCGGATGGAGATACGGCCGAGACGACCTCGGTTGTTTCGGTCGATGTCACGGGCGTGGCCGATACGCCAGTGTTGTCGGTGTCGGATGCCTCGGGATTCGAAGACGCTCCAATCAGTCTCGATATCGGTTCGAGTGTGTCAGACACCGACGGCTCAGAGACATTGGCGATCACGATCGCGGATGTTCCTGATGGTGCGTCTCTGTCAGCCGGAGTGGACAACGGGGACGGGACGTGGACGCTTGCGGCTACGGATCTTGATGGGCTTACCGTCACGCCGCCGAGCAACTACTCTGGATCGTTTGATCTGAACGTGATCGCGACATCCGCAGAATCGGACGGCGATACCGCAAGCACGAACGCAACGATCACGGTTGATGTCGAGGGTATCGCCGACGCGCCGGCGGTGTTGGTGTCAGATGCGACCGGTGCAGAGGATTCCGCGATCAGCCTCGATATCAGCTCTTCATTGGCAGACATCGATGGCTCTGAAACTTTAGCGATTACGATCGCAGGTGTGCCCGATGGTGCATCGTTGTCAGCGGGCACAGATAACGGTGATGGCACGTGGACGCTTGCACCAGCGGATTTGAGTGATCTTCAGATGACACCCCCGAGCGACTTTTCTGGGTCGATCGATCTGAATGTCACCGTGATGTCTTCCGAGGCAGACGGAGATACAGCCAGCACGACCGAGACTGTTCACGTCGAAGTATCGGGCGTTGCAGACACACCGATGCTGTCGGTGTCGGATGCTTTCGGGTCGGAAGACGCACCAATCAACCTTGATATCAGCTCATCCTTGTCAGACGTTGACGGTTCGGAGACACTGGCGATCACGGTCGCGGGTGTGCCCGACGGCGCGACGCTGTCAGCCGGAGTGGACAACGGCGACGGTTCGTGGACACTCTCACCCGGGCAGCTCGATGGTCTCTCCGTCACGCCACCGAGTGATTACTCGGGATCGTTCGATCTCACCGTGACCGCGATCAGCACCGAAGCGGATGGCGACACAGCGTCCACGAGCTCTACTTTCGCAGTCAGCGTTGAGGGCGTGGCCGACGGCCCCGCGGTGTCGACCGAGGACGCAGCGGGTGCAGAAGACTCGGCGATCAGCCTTGATATCAGTTCGTCATTGGCAGACATCGATGGGTCGGAAACGCTAGGAAATATCGTGATCTCTGGAGTTCCAGACGGCGCTTCGCTCTCAGCCGGCGCTGACAACGGGGACGGGACGTGGACACTCGAGACCACGGATCTTGATGGGCTGACCGTCACGCCGCCGAGTAATTATTCCGGTTCGTTTGATCTCACTGTTACCGCGACGAGCGCAGAATCAGATGGCGATACCGCAAGCACGAACGCAACGATCACGGTTGATGTTGAGGGTGTGGCCGATGCACCAACATTGACCGTGTCAGATGCTTTCGGCTCGGAAGACGGTGCGATCAGCCTCGATATCAGTTCAACGTTGACGGACGTCGACGGCTCGGAAATGCTAGAAAGTATCGTGATCTCTGGGGTGCCCGACGGCGCGATGCTGTCAGCCGGTATCGACAATGCCGACGGCACATGGACACTCGCGCCCGGCGATCTTGATGGGCTGACCGTCACGCCGCCGAGTGACTATTCCGGATCGTTTGATCTGAGCGTGATCGCGACGAGCGCTGAGGCGGACGGCGATACCGCAAGCACAAACGCAACGATCTCCGTGGATGTCGAGGGCGTGGCCGATGGTCCAGAACTGTCGGTTGAGGATGCATCCGGGCGTGAGGATTCTGCGATCAGTCTTGATATTAGTTCAACGTTGACGGACGTCGACGGCTCAGAGACGTTGGCAGTTACGATCGAGGGGGTGCCCGATGGTGCAACGTTGTCAGCGGGAGTCGACAATGGCGACGGTTCATGGACGCTCTCTTCTGCCGATCTTGATGGGCTGACCGTCACGCCTTCGGGCAACTATTCGGGCAGCTTTGATCTTGATATCACGGCTGTCGCTGTCGAGAGCGACGGCGACACCGAGGCGGTGCGTTCGTCGATCACCGTGGATGTTGCAGGTGTGGCCGACGCGATCGAGTTGACCGTAAACGACGTCTTCGGATCTGAGGACAGTGCGATCGGCTTGGATATCAGCGCCGCGTTGATGGACACCGATGGTTCAGAGGATCTGTCGTTGGTCATCTCTGGAGTTCCGGATGGCGCGAGTCTATCTGCGGGTGTCGATATCGGCAACGGAACGTGGCAACTTATGCCCGCCGATCTTGATGAGCTGACTGTGACGCCACCGAGTAACTATTCCGGTTCGTTCGATCTGACGATCTCCGCCACAAACTCCGAGGTGGACGGTGATGCCGCTCACTCGACGGCGACTATGGGCGTGACGGTCGAGCCCGTCGCGGACGCATCAGTCTTAGAGACGAGCCCCGCGGAGGGTGCCCACAACAGCCCCATCCCGCTGTCCATCGCTACGTCGCTCACCGATACCGATGGCTCAGAGTCACTCCAGATCACGATCAATGGCTTGCCGACCGGATCTACCTTGTCGGCCGGCTCTGACAACGGCGATGGATCCTGGACGCTTTCGCCATCTGAGTTGAACGGGCTCACCTTCACCCCGCCGCCGGGTGTGGTTGGCCAGATCCAGCTCGATGTTGTCGCGACAAGCACCGACGGCACGTCGGACGCGATCAGTAGTAGTTCGCTTGACGTGTCGGTGTACCCGATCGAGTCTTCCGAAGAAGCCGCAGATGAATCACCTGTGCCCGAACAGCTTGAATCCGGACCACCGGGTGAGATCGATTGGAGCGGCGAGAACGAAATCGGTATGGTCTCGTCTGGTTCAGATTTCGAAGGTGCGTTCGATGAGATCGACAGCAAGCTCGAAGAGATCGCAGACAGCACGCCCGAGCTGGCTGAGGAGGTCTCGCAGGTAGGCAAGGATTTCATCGGCGAGATTTCGCCCTTGGTCAGTGATGCATCCGAAACAGGCGATTCGATCGCACCGCCCGACGAGCCGTTGTTCGAGTTTGTACGTGCCGTCAACGACGACCGGGGAGAGGACGCCGCTCAGGATTCACGAGCCGGCGCATCGTCAGAAGCAACGGAGCAGGAAGCCAATACAGAGAGTCAAAGGTCGACCGCAGCGGGGCGCTTCTCAGGCACTTTCGGGGTGCTGTGGGGGCTGGTTCGTTCACTCGGTGTTCGGGACAACAACGAAGATACACACAGCAGCCGCCACGCATCACGTGGGCGGCGTGGGTGATCGGAGATAACAGATGATCAACTCGAACGAGCAGTCAATCAAGAGCGATCGTGATACCGAAGGTTTGATCGAAGAGCTCGCCAAGAGTTCCAACGACGCGGTCAAAAAGCTGCGCACCCACACTCGTCAGTCGATGCGCGTCAAGGTCATCGTCGAGCCGGCGAGTCTTAGCGCACGCAACGGGCTCCGGTTCCAAGGCGTCACAGGAGATATCTCGAGCGGCGGAACGCAGATTCTGCTCGCGAGGCCGCTGTCGATCGGAGACCTCTACCAAGTGGCGTTCGATCGAGAAGAACTGGACCTTCCGCCAGTCTTTGCCATATGCCTGCGGGGTCGCATGGTTCGCCCCGACGCGTACGAGGCGGGTTTGCGCTTCCTGGAGCAGCTCACATTGCCAGAAAGCTCGTCACCCAAGGAGGGTAACGGTCTGATCGTGTAAACGAGAAGACTTATGTACCATTACATGACAAGCTCTACCAAGCTCATCTCGATGAAGAACGACGCCGAACAGGCGTGGGATCAGGATGCCCAGAGCCGCCCGGCGGATCTCTTGGCTGGTATCGTCGCAGCCGGACGCGAGCTCGGAACAGTGCGTGAAAAAGCGACGGCCTTCCTCGATGTCGTTTCCGAGCACCTCGGTTGTTTATCGACAAGTCTCACCGTGGGCGTCGCGGGTGATGAGATTGAACTTGTGCATGGCGGAGACGTCGCAGGTGTCGACGCATGGGATGAGACGCTCCGCTCGACCGCCCTCGAAGCCCGATCGCACGAGCGTTCGATCACCCGTATCTTCGGCCCGGGCGGCACACCGCAGTACGCGGTGATCGCGTGTACAATCGACAGTGCTGGGGGCGCTCCGTTCGGTGCGATCGCTGTTCTCGTTCGATGTAGCGATATCAACCGGTCAGAACGCATCCAACTCCAACTCCGCGCAGGATGCTTGCAGATCGCGACCGAGCTGACCCGCCGGGTCACCAGCCGCAGTGTGGTTGAGATGAGCGATATCGCTCGCGTCTACACGCGGGCCGGGCAGTTCCGCTCCATCCAACAGTTTGCATTTACGATCGCCAACTCAGCCCGTCAGCGCTTTGACTGCGATCAGGCGGCGATGGGGCTCGTCCGCGATGACAAAGTTCGGGTGGTGTGCATTTCCGGGCTCGACTCGGTCAAGGCTCGCAGCCCCGGGGTCCTCAAGATTGAGCAGGCCATGGGTGAGTGTGCCGATGCGTGCTGCCCGGTTGTGGCCCAGCATCGCGACCACTGGGAAGACGACGGCCTCGCCGAAGAGGGTTTGCTACACCAGGCCTGGCGTGCGTCGGTCAATGGCGCGAGTGTCATGAGCAT
>JBGCEB010000086.1:0-6537 GCA_045106075.1 Phycisphaerales bacterium | reverse complement strand
CTCGGCCCGTTCCTGGCCAAAAACTTCGCCTCCACCGTCTCGCCCTACATCGTCACCATGGAAGCCCTCGCCCCCTTCCGCGCACCCGCCCAAGAACGAGCCGCGGGCGACCCCCAGCCCCTGCCCTACATGGACAGCGACGCCAACCGCGCGCACGGCAACTTCGACATCACCCTCGAAGTCCATCTGTCATCAGCCAAGATGCGCGAGCAAGGCATGGACCCCATCCGCCTCAGCCGCGGCAACTTCAAAGACATGTACTGGACACTCGCCCAGATGGTCACCCACCATTCCGTGAACGGCTGCAACATGCAACCGGGCGACCTGCTCGGCTCTGGCACCGTCTCCGGCCCGACTCGCGACAGCCGCGGCGCCATGATCGAACTCACCTGGGACGGCGATCCCTTCAGCGAGCCCCCCGTCCTCGTGCCCGGTACCCAGCGCACGCCCATCAAACTGCCCACCGGCGAAGAACGCAAGTTCCTCGCCGACGGCGACGAGGTCATCCTCAAAGGCTACTGCGAACGCGAAGGCTTCCGCCGCATCGGCTTCGGCGAATGCCGCGGCATCGTCACCCCCGCCCGGAGCCTCTAATGCCAAAGCAACCAACACACGACACCGTCGCCGCCGGCTTGGTCGCGCTGCTCGACAACCAGACCGCCCGCATGCACGCCGCCCTCGAAGACCTCGCTCAAGAAGCCTACGACGCCGAGCAAGCCAACGGTTGCAACAGCATCCGCGCCATCGGCGCCCACATGATCATGCTGTGCCGTTTCCAACTGGTGATTCTCGAGTCCGAACTTGCCGCCAGCATTCCCGATGACCACGCCGCCCACACGCCGGATCAACTGCGCGAACTGCTGGCCGCATCGATGGGCCAAGTCCGCGCCGCGATCATCGACCACGACGCCAGCGACTGGCTGGCCGTGCCCGAGCCGGCGCGCGAAGGCAACTGGGGTGACGAGCCAACGCTCGCACGCCTGGCCCGCCCTTTCAATGACCTGATCAACCACATCGGCGCCATCCGCGCCATCCGCCGCCTTATGGGTGTGCCCAACAACCGCACGCAGTAACGCCGGCCGCAGTCGCAAAAACAGATATGGTCGTGCTAGACCGGATCAGGGTTGCGGATCACCGCGACGGCCGCCGTGTGCCCGTGGTGATAAATCTGCTGCCCGATCGGTCCGATCTCACCCGCCGCAAAGAAACCGGCCAAAGGAACGCCCGCGCCGCCAACGACTTCCTGACCTGTCTTCGCAGCCGTCGGGCCATCGGGCCTCGGCTCGAAAGCAAGGCTCACCGCCGCCGCATCATGCCCGGCATCACCAAACAGCTTTTCACCCCGCCCGGTGCAGCTAAACACCAGCGTCCCCGCCGGTCGCCCATACAACCGCTGCCCATCGAGCAAGAGTGACAGGTCTTCGCGTGCCGTCTGCGCATCGTGCAAATGCAGCCGCACACTCTGCCCAGCACGCACCAAATCACCAACCGCCACCGCGCCCGATTCTTCGTCCGCGCCAAGCACCCCACGGACCAAGTAATCGCCACGCCCAAGGTGCTTTTTCCGGTCGTCAATCACACGGCCAATCAACATCGCCCCGCCAAGCAACTTGCGATCGTCATCGCTCAAAGTCCGGACGGCATCGCGCACCGCTTCAATCGCGGGCTCCCCGCCAAGCTCAAGAATCAGGTTGCCGCGCGCTTTGGTAATCACCATCCGAGCACCGAACGGACGGCAGCCCTGACTCACCACCGAATCCACCCGAACCGGTCCGGACAGCGAAACCCCCATCGCGCCCGCGTTCCGGACCTGCCCATCGCACACCAGCGTGTTGCTTTTGGGACTCGTGCCAGCCGACGCCAAACCGCCCAAAATCACTCCGATCGGTTCGCCGTTGCCCCGTGAATCTGTCCGATGGGTCCGCGCCGCCGAGAGATCGGGAATCAAATGCACCAACGGAACCGAGAATGGATCCGCAAAGACAAACGATGCCCGCAGGTCATCGCCCGCACCAATTTGCTCACCAAGGGAAGCCGCCCGCTGTTCGGGCGGATCGCCCGACACCGGCGGTTCGATCCAGAACGGCCGCACGTTCACGCCGGGCAACCGCATCGCCATCCCAGACAAGCCCGGCGACCGCTCACGCTCGCTCGCGCCGCCCATCACGCCCTGCCCCGTCACCGCGATCACATGCCGAGCACCCGTCCGCGTTCGCACCCGGTCTTCGATCATGCCCATTCGGCCCGAATGCTCGGGCGTCGCAAAGAGCATCACAAGATCTGGCGATTCAAGCGCAATCCGCTCGGCTAACTCATCCGCCGCACCGATCGAATCCGCCGACACCGACATCCCAGAACGGCAAACAACGCCGTCGCGTTCCGGAACAAACGAATCAGTCATTCAGGCATCACATCCACACGCTCGGGACGGATCACCATCAAACGCAGCTGCGGATCAAACCGAGCTTCGCCGATGATCCCAACCACCGAACCAAGCATCCGATCCATCGACGCATCAGGCATCAGATACCCAAGCGTCCGAGGTGCCCCACTCACTGTGTTTATTGCCTGCACACGGTACATCCGCGGCAAACGCTCGCCGTTATACACACTGCTCTCGACCAGCATCCCCACCAGCTGATACGTACGTGAACGTTGCCACTCCGTGACTCTCGATTGCAACACTTCCGCACGCGAATCAGCTTCAGCCAGTGCCGCCCGGATCGCCCGACGCTGATCACGCGTCTCGATCCGAAGCTTCAACCATTCGATCCGCTGCTCAAGCTGCCACGCCAAACGATCTTCGTCATCCGTTGCGTCACGCGTGCGTTGGAACTCGGCCAGCAGCTCGTCGAGCGCCTGATCCACTTCAGCCGCGGGCTGCTTCCGCGCGAACTCAAACGCGGACTCCAACTGCTCAAGCTCTGCCGGCAACAACGTCGGCTCACGACGGGCGGGCGGCTCGGCCTGCACAGGAGTCGTGCTGCTGCGTCCCGTCGAAATCTGCACCGGCTCTTCGACCGCAGTCGACCTTTCATCTTCGACCGTCTGGTCAACAACTTCAACTGGTTCCGGCTCAGTCTCGGTGTCGGTCTCAGGCCCGTTGCCCGAAATCTCACGCACCCCCAAATCACGCGGCGATCGATCTTCGACCTGCGTCTCAGGCACGCTCGGCTCTTCGCGATCAACAGCCGCAGGAACCACAGGCTCGGGCGCTTGCCCCAAATGCTTGGCAACTTCAGCCGATGTGGCATCCCGCAATGCATCCGCTGCGATGTACATCCGCGCAAACCCAGCCGACACAGGCGGCTCGGGCGGCATCACCCGATACCCGACCACATCGCCCGATGCATTCTTAACCGTCTCAGCGATCCGCAATGCCGTGCCTTCAGGCAACGCCGGCTCAAACACCGCCATCCAGCTGCCGGGCATGCCCATCAACTCCGAAGGCGCTCGCAAGCCAGATGCTTTGATCAGCTCAACACGCCCCTGATCCAACACCCGTACTTCATCAACCGGCACCAATGCAGAGAGGTCCTTCGGGTAGCGAACGCGAGCAAACGAGCCCGCCTGCCCGTCCATGCGGACGACCCGCCCCGTGCTCAGCTCGGCCACGGTGTAGTACACCCCGTCGGGCCCGCTTCGGGCGGCCGACCCGTCCCTGGTGACCACTTGCCACGTCGGCTCAACATCGCGTACCTCTTGGGCAAACGCCATCGAAACCTGAGTAGCTAGAACCGCAATGCAAGCAATATGGCGAAACACGGGGACCTCCTGTCAGTGTCCGTTCACCACAGTCTATTCGCCGCCCAAGCCCGCCGCAGGCATGAGAGACAACCCAAACCCCGTGCCACCCATCTCGGGGGATCGCCCAACCACGATCAGCTCCGGCCTCCGCGGCGAGCCCTAAATAAACATGTTGCGTCACCTTTACACCCCGCTCCCAGAATCCTAACTTTCCACGATGACCCACGCAAAGATCGCCGCCGCGTCCATGACCATCGCAACGCTGCTGTCGCTCGTCGGCTGCGCGAACTCCGAGCTCGCCCGCAACACCGAAGCAGAGCTCCGCCGCTCCATGCTCGGCGCCTTGCAGCGCGAGATCAGCAACGCCGAAGAACGCGCCGAACCGATCACGCTCGATGCGCCCAACCCCGATACCTCCAAACTCTCGATCCGCTCTGATCACCTTGAGCTGATCGAGAGTGAATATTCCACCGACGCTGACATGAAGCGCTTCGCCGAGTCAAACCCCGAGGGCGCCGACTACGCAGCGGTCCTGGCGGGCATGGACCTGATGGGCCGCCCCACCACCACCGCGACCATCTCGCTCGATCGCACCATCCAAACCGCGATCGCCAACAACCTCGATACCGAAGTCGCCCGTTACGCGCCCGCCATCAACCAAGCCAGCATTGTCGAAGCCGAAGCAGCCTTCGACTGGCTCCTCTTCGGCTCTGCATCCTGGCAAGACAGCTCGATCCCCCAAGCAGGACAGGGCTTCGGCTCGACCGATGTTGTCCGCAACGAATCAGAATCCTTCAGCGCCACCGCCGGCGTCAGCCGCAACCTCACCACCGGCGGCTCCCTCTCACTCAGCCACACGCTGGGCAACAACAACGTCGAATCCTCGTTCTTCGGCACCGCTCCAACGCCAAACCCCGCGTACAACTCCAACTTCGAGATCGAACTCAATCAGCCTCTCCTCCGCGGATTTGGGCAAACCGTCAACCTCGCCGACATCCGGCTCGCACAAAACGCCGAGCGTTCGAGCGTTTCTGATCTCCGCGCCCAACTCATCACCACCGTCACCGAAACCGAACGCGCATACTGGACGCTCGTCCAGTCCTACCGCGAACTGGTGATCCGCACCCGCCTGCTCGAACGCGGCGTCGAAGTCCGCGACGACATCCTCGCCCGCCGTGTCCAAGACGCCCGCCAAGCACAGATCGCGGACGCCATCGCCCGCGTCGAACGCCGACGCGGCGACGTCCTCCTCGCCCGCCAAACACTCCGGCGCGCCAGCGACAACCTCAAACGCCTGGTCAACGACCCAAACCTACCCGTCGGATCCGAGACCCTGCTCGTCCCGCTCGATGCGCCGCCCGCACAGGAAATCACCGTCTCCCTGCTCGACGCGATCACCACCGCCGTCGCCGAACGACCCGAGCTCGATAACGCATTGCTCGCAATCGACGACGCTGAAATCCGTGAACAGGTCGCCCAGAACCTCCGCCAGCCCCGCCTCGATCTCCAAGCCCGCGCCCGTCTGCTCGGACTCGACGACTCGTTCGGCGACGCGTACGACGACTCCGTCGCCAACCGCTTCATCGACGACTGGCTACTGGGCATCAACTTCGAGCAACCCATCGGCAACCGCGCGGGCGAAGCAGGATTCCGTCGCGCGCGCCTCCAACGCATGCAATCAGTGGTTTCATACCGCCTCGCGGTCCAAGGCATCGTGCTCGATGTCAAAACATCGCTCGACGCCGTCATGACCAACCACGCACTCATCGAGCAAAGCGCTCTCTCACGCATCGCCCAAGGCGAGGCCCTCCGCGCTCTCGGCGTGGAAAAAGAACTCACCAACGCCGGCTACACCGTCGAACGCCTCAATCTCGAACTCAACCAACAAGAATCGCTGGCAGCCGCACAAATCTCAGAATCGGCCGCGGTCATCGCGTTCAACACCGCGCTCGCCGATCTCTACGCCGCGATGGGCACTGCGCTCGAACGCGCCCGGGTGGACTTCATCGTCCCAGACGCCAACCAGCTCCAGCCCGGCGAATCGCCCATGGACTACATGGTCGATCCGGAGCAACCGTCGGAATAACCTCCCCTGGCAGAAATCGGCGACGCACGCCGATTTCCAAACACGCCAAGGGATCCGACATGCATGACCTACTCGCCCGCCTCGGGCTCGACAAACACCCACGCATCATCACCAACCCACGCGGCGACGAGACGCCCGAAAAAGACGGCATCATCGTCTCCAACAGCCCGGCGGACGGCAAACCCATCGCCGCCGTCAAGCTCGACACAGCCGCCGACTACGAACGCATCACACAACGCGCCACCGCCGCATTCGATCGTTGGCGCCGCGTCCCCGCGCCCAAACGCGGCGAAGTCGTCCGCCAGATCGGCAACGCATATCGCGATGTCCTCGAAGACCTCGGCTCACTCCTCTCACTCGAGATGGGCAAGATCAAAGCCGAAGGCATCGGTGAAGTGCAAGAAACCATCGACATCGCCGACTTCGCCGTCGGGCAGTCTCGCATGCTCTACGGCAAAACCATGCCCTCCGAACGCCCCCTTCACGCCATGAAGGAACAATGGCTCCCGATGGGCCCCATCGGCATCATCAGCGCCTTCAACTTCCCCAACGCTGTCTGGGGTTGGAACGCGATGCTCGCCGCCGTCTGCGGCGACGTTTCCGTCTGGAAACCCTCACTCCTCACACCCCTCATCACCATCGCCACCAACGACATCGCCCAACGCGTCGCCAGCGAGATGGGCCACGAAGACATCTTCCAGTAC
>JBGCEB010000085.1:0-4545 GCA_045106075.1 Phycisphaerales bacterium | reverse complement strand
ATCAGCTCGAGCCGCGCCCGGCTGGCAGAGAACCCGCTCAGATTGACATCCACGATCGCATCGATCAACGGCGAAGCCGCCTGCCCCAGCGGGCCCCACGGGTCGATCCGGGCGTTGCTGTTCATGAACCCGCGATCGGTGAGTTCTTCATCTATCAGATCATCGATCGCGGCCTGCGTCTGAACCATCTCGTCCGACGCCCGCTGCAACAACGCGTCGAACAGGTCGTCCCGCCCCCGCGTCGCCGACGCGAGCAGCGCGATCCGCTCGCCCTGATCGATAATCTGCTCAATCTGCGGCTGGTTGCCACCCCCGCTCGTCTGCTGACTCTGCAACATGTACGCGAAGTACCACGGGCTCTCCCGCGAGAGCTGCGCGTACGCCGCCGCCGCCTGCGACCACGGCGCGGGCGCCGCCGTCCGCCCGGTGACGATCGGCCCAAACACCGGGTCGCCGCCGCTGGTCACCAACCCCGCGGGCACACGGCGGAAATCATTGAGCAGTCTCGACACAACGTCGTTCTCGCCCAGCAACACGTCCGACGCATTGTCGAGCGTGAGCGTCATGCTCTGGTTGTCTTCCGGGCCGGCGAACACCGAGGTCTGCGCGGTGAACGTCGCGAACGTCGTCAACCCGCTGGCCGCACCGACAAAGCTCGGCGACTGATCGGTGTACGAAAGATCAAACCCGGTCTTGGCCCGGTAGTCGAGCACCGCATCGGTCTGCGCCGTCAGATCCACCAGCAGCAAGTTCTGCGCAAACCCGAACAACGCGACCTCGATCCGGTCCAACGCACTCCGCACCGTCGCCAGGTCGGCGATCAGCGTATCGACCCCGTTCTGCAGCAGGTCAAACGCCGCGACCATCGTGGTAAAGATCGCGTCGAGCTTCGCATCGACGATGTCGAACCGCTCGTTCATCTGCACTTGCAGATCGGCGACCTGCTGGCGGAGCCCCGCGATCTGATCGAAAATCTGCTGATCCGCGCTCGGCGGGCCGTCTCCCAACAGATCCACTAAACCGAGCACGCCCGAGATCACACCAGCCGTCGATGTCACGCCCGCGAACACGTTGCCCGTTGCGTACGCCGCACCAAGCTCGGCCAGCGACCCCACAATACCCAACGACTGCTGCGCTACCGCAAGCTCGTTGTTCACCTGCAGCTGCAACCCCGCGAACGAACGCGTGTTCTCCGCGACATACGCGACATCTGGATAACTTGATTGCTGCAAGAGCAGCGTCCGTGCGAACACCGATGCCCGTTCGTCCGAAGTCTCGCGGATCGAATCGACCACCGCCTGGCGTCGTGCCTCTAGGAACGCCACAGCCGCCGTGTGGTCCGGATCGTTCGGATCCGCGGCCGCCGCGAACAGGTCCACCGAATCCAACGCCAACCCCGCAGGCACCTCCGCCTGGCCGATGCTATCGAGAATCAAGCCCGCATCCGTCTGGATGTCGGCGATCTCCGCGAACACCTCAGCCTCAAGCGCTACGTGCGCACCAGCGTCGTCACGGATCGCCACGAACCCCGCGAAGTCCGGCAGCCCAGACAACCCCGCGTTCACTTCGACCTGATCCGGATCCACCATGCCGAGCATCGGCGCGTATCCCATCGACTCCAGATACATCGTCCCGGCCAACGCCAATCCGTCGATCCGCTCGCCTGAAGGGCTCACCCCCGCGAGCACGCCGGTCAGCGCGTCGGCCGTCTGACTCCGGTTGATCCAACGCTGCACCGAGCCAACATCAAACCGCGCCATCCGCTGCTGCGACTGCTCGAAGCTCTCCAACCCCGGCAGCGACACCCCGAGCAACGCCATCGCGTCGCGCCCGACCCGCGTGTCCGTCCCCACCAACACGCCGTCGCTGGGCACCAACGCCGCGTTCAACGCGGTGAGCATCGAACCCGCAGAGACCAATCGTTCATCGCCCGGCACCGCCGACGCAAGCGCCGCGTCATACGCGATCACAAACGCATCGAACTGCTCGGGCGTCGCCAGCGGGTTCCGATCAGCGAACGCCCACAGCCCCACGATCGCGGCCACCGCACGCGGGTTCGCGTCGTCCTCAAGATACCCCTGGCGTGTGTACTCGGCTGCCCGGATCGCATCCAGCAACGCCGTGTACTCCGCCTCGGTCTCAACCGGCACATCCAGATCCGCGAATGCAGGCGACGCAACCAGCGACCCCACCACGCACGCCAGACCCATGTTCATCGCCATGCTCAATCGCGTCTTGATCCGCATCGGTGTGCCTCCCAGCATCCAGAAAGACCCCGCGCACCACCAGCGCACGGAACCAGTACTCCGAACGCAAACCGGCACCGGCGCGCCAAGCCCGTCATCGAGTTTTCCACAAAAAGGACCGACGCCCGAGAATCCCGCTCAGGAATAGCCCTTGGACCCCGATCGGATCCCGCTGGCCGCACCCACGGCCGCCCGTCGGCAGCCGCACACCGCGATCGCCAACGCATCGGCCACATCATTCGGCTTGGGGACCTCTTCCAGATTGAACAGCTGCCGGACCGATTCCTGCACCTGCTCCTTCTTCGCAGCCCCGGACCCGGTCAGGCTCTTCTTCACCTCGGCTGGCTTCAACTCGATGATCTCGACCTTCGCCTGACGGGCCGCCAGCAGGATCAACCCCCGTGCATGGGCCATCTTGATCGCCGTCTCGGGGTGCTTGTAGTGGGCAAACAGCCCTTCGATCGCGATCGCGTCGGGCGACAGCCTGGCGATGATCTCACGGACATCCGCATCCAGCTCGACCAGCCGATCCGCCACCGACGGCGTCGCCCCAGACCCCGACACCAGCCGCACCGCCCCCGCTTCAACGATCGCCGGTGACACCTCGTTGCCCGAGACACACCCATAGCCGGTGATTCGCAAGCCGGGATCAAAGCCGAGGACACGCATGGCTTGATTCTATCGAGCATCCCGGAGTTCTGGGCACAGCGGCAACACGATCTCGCCCGTCAGCGGAAAAGCCAGCCAACTAATCGAATGCTCCTGAGCTTTCTCCGAACTTCGTGCCTCTTGATGCGAAACCAATCCGTCCGCTTGAGCAGCGGGAAACCGACGAAAATGCTCAGCGAAACCAGCCCTGAGACTGACCACGCAAGCAGCACCTGCCATGAGAAGTTGCCGACGATGAGCTGCTGGCTTGTGAGCAGGAACACCACACCAGCCGCGATCGCGAATAGAACCGCGAGGCCTTGAAAAACGGCGATCATGACGAAGATTGGTGCCAGCAGAATCAGGATCGGAATCAACAGAATCCTGATCGCCAAGAGCTGAGGCGAGTTGATGAATCGAACAAATGCCCGCGCATCCCGCGCCGTCACCCGATTGAGTTTGTCATCATCAAGGTCAAAATCGTTCTCAAGCGAGACAAACCCTTCACGGATCCAGCGGCCGAACCATGTAATCATTTTCGGTACCTTTGTGAGAACCCCGGGCTACTGATCACGCTCAAGGTAGTGCTCCACCATGTGCGCCACCGTCTTGGCCGTGATGCCGGATTCGATGTTCACACCTTCACCCGATACACACCCATAGCCGGTGATTCGCAAACCAAGATCAACGCCGAGGACACGCATACATCGATTGTAATCGACTTAACACTTTTCTATTCGATCACAAGCAGAAACCGGCTGCTCTGCTTCTGGAATCGCCCGGACTTGAGGTCGCCATCGTCGATCCTCTCGTCGATGAGCAGACCCATCGCCCTCGCGTCCGCTCCAGCGCCACCCTTCACATGAAATCCCACGGTGACCGCGAACCCGGAGACATTGGTCTCGTAATCCCATTCACCCAACGGAGGCACTGACGCATTCCAAACCCGCGAATGAAGCATTCCCTCCAACTCCTCGGGCATCTCCCCTGTCGAAGCGTTCGAGGGGTACGCGTCGTACATCGCGTGATACTCCATCAGCGCCGTTTCGTAGGTTCGCAGACTCGCGATGAGTGCATTGAGGCGTGCCGTCTCAGCCCCTGACGAAAAACGCGGCAACGCAATCGCGGCAATGATTCCAAGAATCACGATGACCACCACGAGCTCGATCAATGAGAAACCCGATCGCACACACTTAGCCGGTTTACGAGGCATGAAGCAGCGATATCGGCGGTCTGACCGCACCGATAGAGGAAAGCCCGGTGGTCTCGCGTATCAAACCGGTGATCGCACGTCCAAATAATGCTCCACCATGTGCGCCACCGTCTTGGCTGTGATGTCGCACTCGATGTTTACCCCGTCCCCCGCCGCCAGCCCCTTCAGCGTCGTTCGCTCCAGCGTCTCGGGAATCAGCGCCACCTCGAACCACGGCGTGCCTTCTTTCACCCCGCCCGTGGCCGCCAGCGTCAGGCTCACGCCGTCCACCGTGATCGAACCCTTGGGTACCAAGTACCTGCCCATCTTGGCCGGCACCGAGACCCGCACCCGCCAGCCTTCGGTCTCGTCGACGTTCAAAACCTCGCCCACGCAATCGACGTGCCCTTGGACGATGTGCCCGTCGAGCCGGTCGCCCATGCGGGCCGCGGGCTCGAG
>JBGCEB010000084.1:0-15688 GCA_045106075.1 Phycisphaerales bacterium | reverse complement strand
CACCTTGATCTCGGGTACCGTGGCGCCGACGGTCATGACGACCTCGCCGTTGTGGTACACCTTGCAGGAGGGGTAGTAGGTTGGGTGGGTTTCCTTCTTCATCGCTCGCTCCAATGAGATCGACGGTGCCCGTTCCTCGGGCCCGGTCGAGCGGGAACGATAGACCCGGAAAACCCGCTCGGCAAGACAAGTTCGACCAAGGACTTTGGCGATATCTACCCCAGAATCCAGATGGACGAAATAGACCGGGTGTGAAAGCCTTTGACCCACCCTGAGAGTCCGAATCTACTTAAGGTGCTCAGCGTGGATATTCCTAAACTCATTGTGGTCCTGGTCGGGCTTTATCTCGGGCTCGGCGTCCTGGTCGGCCCTTTCCTGCTGTTTTCGTTCGGAAGCCGGCGAGATCCGTCTCTTGCAGGGTCTGGCAAGTCAATCCGCGTCCTGCTGATCCCTGGAGCGGTCGCCGTCTGGCCCGTGCTCCTGCTGACCTGTATGGGGCGAGGCTCGAATGGCGGTGACGGATGACCCGAAATCAACGCAAACTCCATCCGGTCCTCTGGGTCGCGGTTGGTATCGCCGGCGTGCTTATTTTGCTGGCCGGAATGTCTGTTCGCTCGGCGACAACATCCGCGACACCGCCTGAAACAGTGGGGGGGTTGCCATGACCAATGCGTATCGCTGGGTTCAATGGAACCGCCACAAGAAGATCTACGACTTGCTTCTCGTCGGCGGACTTGTTTCGTACATCATCGGATTCGTCGGAATTGGAATGGTCGCCGCGCCGGCACCTGGCGAGCTTTCTCCGCCCATCTTGGTGATGCGTGCCTTGGGGACAGCCGCTGTTATCTTGCTGCATTTCATTCTGGCGATTGGGCCGGCCGCTCGGATTTGGCCTGTCCTCAGCCCGTTGCTCTACAATCGGCGACACCTTGGAGTGACATGCTTCATTGTTGCGTTCCTTCACGCATTCATCGCGGTGGGGTTCTACGGCGGATTCGGCGTCGTGAATCCGATCATGGCGGTGCTCGCGGGGCCCGGCACACGTCCGCCCTTTGAGTTGTACGGGTTCGGTGCGTTGTTGATCTTGTTCGTGATGGCGTCGACCAGCCATGATTTCTGGCTTGCCAACCTCGGGCCGCGCGTTTGGAAGGGCATTCATATGCTCGTCTATGGCGCGTATCTGCTGTTGATCGCACACATCACATTTGGTGCGCTCGTGGCTGAGAAACATCCGGTGTATTTCGTGCTGGTCATTGCTGGATTGATCGGGCTTGTGATGCTTCATGTCATCGCGGGATTCCGTGAAACGGCGGCAGACGCCAAGGGTGTCGCCGTAGAAGGCTGGATCGACATAGGCACGTGCCAAGATATTCCGGAAGCTCGTGCTCGAGTTGTGTGTGTTAAAGGCAGTGAGCGGATCGCGGTGTATCGCGACGGCGCACAACTCCACGCGGTCAGCAGTGTCTGTGCACACCAAGGCGGACCGCTCGGCGAGGGCAAGATTGTCAACGGCTGTATTACCTGCCCTTGGCACGGCTACCAATACGACGCAAAGAACGGGCAATCACCGCCGCCTTACACCGAAAAAATCGAAACCTACGAGCTGCGTGTGGAAGGCGGGCGGGTGCTGCTCAACCCCGAGCCAAACGCTCCGGGAACGCCGACAGATGGTGCCAACGTCGCATCCAGCGTGGAGAACGCCGATGTCTGAGAATCACGACGAGTTCTATGTGGGTTACCTGCCAATGCCACCGGCCCACCTCCGAGTGGTCCGTGTGTTGGTCGTACTGATGGCGGTTTGGATTCTCGGTTTGGCCGTCGTGATCTCGTCTTTTATGCGAGACCCGGGCGATGCCATGTGGGACACATCGCAAGAGCGGACTTGGACCGGCAAGCTTGTGTTATCGCCGTACCCGATGTTGGTGCCAGACGATGGTTCCTCGACGCATCTCGTCGTTGAAATGGGCAAGCGCGGTGCTCACGATCGGGTTGAATCCTTCGACAATCGACGGGTAACGCTGCGCGGGTATGTCCTGCAGCGGGATGGTCGGCGAATCATCGAGCTTTCACCCGATCCAGGCGCTGTGGAAGGGCTGCCAGATTTATCGGAATGGAGTCGCGGGCCGGTCGGTCAGATGGAGGCTCAGCCGGCTCTGCTGCGTGGCGAGATTGTCGATGGAAAGTGCTACCTCGGCGCAATGAAACCAGGCAACGGCTTGACGCATAAAGCGTGCGCCACGCTCTGCATCAAGGGCGGGCTGCCCCCAATGTTTCTCACCCAAACACCGTCCGGTCCTGAGTTTCGATTGCTCTTGGTGGACGGCGAGGTAGCCTTGCCCGAGCACCTTCTAAGATTCGTAGCCGAGCCAGTACAACTCGATGGCGAGTTGATCAAGATTGCGGGGATTCCAGCCGTTCGAGTGTCTTCTGGCGGCATCTCGCTTGTTCCCTAGAGCATCCGCCGAGTTGGTGTGTTATGCTCGGGTATGCACCAATATCTGAACCGAGTGGCTCTATTTCTTACCCTCATCGTCTTGGTGTTTGCACCACCAGTCTTTGCGCAAGAAGACACGGAAGTCGATGCGCCCGAGTTCGTTGCGCATCCCGACGAACCGTCCGTGACCTATCACAGCGTTGAAATCAACGGTCAGACGGTGCACTACCAAGCCACCGCCGGCACGCTGGTGCTGCCGAAAGGAAAAGACAACGAGCCTGGCGCACGTATTTTTCACATTGCGTATCGCAAGATGGTGGGCCCGCTCGAGCCGGGTGGTGAGCCTGCTTTCCCAGACGCTGCCGAGCGCCCAATCACGTTTTCATTCAATGGTGGTCCTGGGTCAAGCTCGGTTTGGCTGCACTTGGGTGTGTTTGGCCCGATGCGGGTCGATCACATCGATGCGTTCGGAAACCCCGGGCCGCCTCCGCATCGGGTTGTTCCCAACGAGTATTCGTTGCTGGACCAATCGGACTTTGTTTTCATTGACCCGGTTTCCACGGGATACTCGCGAGCGGAAGGCGAGACCAGCCCTAAAGACTACCACGGTTTGAATGAAGACATCGCGTCCGTTGCGGAGTTCATCCGGATGTTCATCGGGCGAGAGAGTCGTTGGGCATCGCCGCGATTCGTCGCTGGTGAAAGCTACGGCACGACGCGCGCAGCAGGGCTCGTACAACAACTCCAAAGCACCCACGGCATTGCGACCAACGGAGTCGTACTGATCTCGGCGGTGCTGAACTTTCAAACGATCCGTTTCAACGTGGGTAATGACCTGCCGCACATCTTGTTCTTGCCAACCTTCACCGCGACGGCTCATTTTCATGAAGCCTTGCGGCCTGACCTGCAACAGCGTGACCTGCAAGGGTTGCTTGACGAAGTCGAACGGTTTGCAACCAACGACTACACGTTGGCACTCATGCAAGGGTCTGCGTTAAGCGATAGCGAACGCCGTCGCATCGCAGAACGAGTGGCTGCGTACACGGGTTTAAGCACCGAGTATGTACTCGACGTGAACCTTCGCCCGGACATGCCTCGGTTCCCCAAGGAACTGCTCCGTGATCGCGGCTTGACCGTCGGCCGGTTGGATGCTCGTTTTACGGCTCAGGATCGTGACGATGCCGGGGACTCTTACGAGTTTGATCCGAGCTACACCGCCATCCGCAGTATCTATACCGAATCCATGAACGGCTATCTCCGGGAGCAACTCGATTATCAAAGCGATTTGCGATACGAGATTCTGACCAACGTATGGCCTTGGTCTTTTAAAGGCGCCGGTGACAACCGCTACACGAACGTCGCCGAGCGTCTGCGAAACACCATGCAGCAGCTCCCGTTCATGCGTGTTTTTGTTGCGAGCGGTTACCACGATCTTGCGACGCCGTATTACGCGACCGAGTACACAATGAATCACCTGATGCTTCGCCCGGCGCTGCGAGACAACATCGAGATTCATGAGTACGAAGCGGGGCACATGATGTACGTCAGCATGCCCGAGTTGCAGAAACTCAAGGCCGACTTAGACGGGTTTTACGGGCGGTCTTTGAGCCCATAGTTATTGAAGCGAGCCGTCTCGAGGCCGGCATCTTCTGCTCACCAAGATCATGATGCAGCCAGCCACCGCGGTCGACGACGGCGCAGGAACCGCTGCGCCGATGAGGTCGAATCGCAACCGCGGACTTCGAAGGTAGGAATCGGTGGTGGCGATGAATCTGGTGGTGTCCGCTGCAGCGTCGTAGGTGAAGAACTCGACGATATCGAATGATCCGTCGATGCCAAGATAGTCAATGCTGCCGGTTCCAGTCGCATGGGGATCCCATCGTCCATCGAGCGTGATGTCAACGGCGAACCCGCTGCCGGTCTCGATGAGACCCTCTCCGCCTCCAAAGAATCGCATGACATGATGCTCGTTTTCGATTCTCGCAAAGAGGAATGATTCAGTCGTGTTCCCGCCGGACAAACCGGCGACTGAATCGAACGAGTACCCAGCGGACAGGGTGCCAGCGACGGTCAAGTCAAACTTGTCGTCGGCTTCAAGCCGCCAATCAACAAAAAGAGCACCATGTTGAAAGATCGTTGGATCAAACGCGAAGTTTGATACTTCAACATCGCCCATGCCGCCTGCGAAGAAGTTTCGGGCGGTACGCCGAGTACGAATCAAAAGATCATTTGGCGGTATGTCCAGATCGAGACCTTGCTTGAAGTCATCGAGTTCGGCTGCGAAATCCCAGCGGATTTCGTAAAGGCCATCTGCACCATCGAACGTGCTGGTGCCCGTATCGATGTGGTAGATCGAGGTTCTGCGGACATCGACTTCGGCCGGTTCTCCGCCAAAGCACGGGCCCACAATCAAGCCAGCAAGAAGCCCAATCGATCCCAACTTCAACATTGATACCTCCAGGTGCGTTTGGCGATGTGATCCAGCGGTGTGAAGCATCGCGGCGAGGCAAGTTTTCAACAAGTTCGAGATTCTGGCCACATCAAGCCCAGAATTAGCGGGCAAACAGACCGATTCCGGGGCCGGTGATTGGAAAAAGTTCGGGGTAACAGGCTCAAGACATTGACAGCCCGTTTGGGGTCTGATATGGTCCACGTGCCGGGCCCGCGTGCGACGCCGCCCCCGGCCGATGACTTGTCGGGAAGGACCCCTTCAGGCACCGTCACGCGTCGCTCCCCGTGCACCCGCAAGGCTGCGGATCAAGTCGGTTTTGAAACCTGACCCGATCCAACAGCGCCTGAGGCTCCGTACGGCAAACAGAAAGGCGACCTCATGTAATGGGGTCGACGTGCGCTCATGGCCAGAAAATCCGCCGCCGAAGTTGAAGCAAAGCTCGCCGCTCCCGACAAGAACAAGACCCAGGCACTCGACCGGGCTCTTGCACAGATCGACAAAGCCTTCGGCAAAGGCTCGATCATGCGCCTCGACGAAGAGGCCTATTTGAACATTCCCGGTATCTCGACCGGTGCCCTCAGCCTAGATCTAGCCTTGGGCGGTAAGGGAATCCCACGCGGCCGCATCGTCGAGGTGTTCGGTCCGGAATCTTCCGGTAAAACCACCCTCGCCCTTTCTGTGATCGCCAATGCTCAAAAGATTGGCGGCGTGGCAGCATTCATTGACGCTGAGCACGCACTGGACCCATCGTGGGCCCGGAAAATCGGCGTCAATATCGACGACATGCTTGTTTCTCAGCCCGATACCGGCGAGCAAGCCCTTGAAATCTGCGAGCTGCTTGTTCGATCGAACGCTGTTGATGTCATCGTCGTTGACTCCGTGGCGGCCCTCATCCCGCGAGCAGAGATCGAGGGCGATATGGGTGATGCGGTGGTGGGGCTCCAAGCTCGATTGATGTCGCAGGCCATGCGAAAGCTTACGGGTGTCATCGCTCGTTCGAGTTGCACGGTGATCTTCATCAACCAGATCCGCGAAAAGATCGGTGTCATGTTCGGCAGCCCCGAGACGACGCCCGGCGGCCGTGCTCTTAAGTTCTACGCTTCGGTCCGTGTTGACATCCGGAGAACTGGATCGATCAAGGAAGGTGATATTGCAACCGGTAACCGGGTTCGCGCCCGCGTGGTCAAGAACAAGGTTGCTCCGCCATTCCGTCAGGCAGAGTTTGACATCATGTTCCACGAGGGCATCAGCTCGACTGGGGATTTGATCGACATGGCTGTCGAAGACAAAATCTGCCAGAAGTCCGGTTCGTGGTATTCTTACGGCGAGATTCGCCTCGGTCAGGGACGCGAACGGGCAAAGGAGTTCATCGCCGAGAACGAGGATCTATTCAAGGAAATCCGCCAGGCAATCTTGGCCGAGCGGATGCCCAAGAAGGCAGACCTTGCTGAAGCGAACCAAGAAGCCGAGGATGTCGAAGACGAGATGCTCGAAGAAGCCGGAGTCTGATCGCTCGACCCGTGTGTCTTCTGCCTCTGCCCGGTTGCCCGAGCGGCTCGGAGGGTCAATCATTGACCCTGCTGCGGATGTGGCGGAATTGGCAGACGCGCTAGGTTCAGGTCCTAGTGGGAGTAAAATCCCGTGGAGGTTCGATCCCTCTCATCCGCATTGAATCGAGAAGACCCGGGCAGATGCCCGGGTCTTTTTCTATGTGGCGTTTCTGGGTCAATCAGATATCTGAAGAGCCGGTCCAATCCAAACTACGAAAAAGCCGCCCGAGTGAGCACCCGGGCGGCAAAGGGCATTCCGTGTTGTTCTCAGAGGTCAATCACTCGGTGTCGGTCGGGACATTGACGAACTGCGGGATCGCAAACGTCGGGTCGGTCGAGTCAAAAAGGCCGCCGTTGTTTTCGGGCGAGTTCAGGTTGCCGGGCATCGCCAGGCGGCTGTCCCAGTTGCGCTGAGCAGCTTTGCGGAACGACGACGAGGTCGCGTTGAGGCGTTCGAGGGCGGCCAGCGAAAGCTCGGCGTAACCCGCAGCCTCTGCCGATGCGATTTCTGAACGAACACGCTGCTGCTCACCCTGGCGATACAGGTCGGCGTAAGAGCGGTTCCGGGTCGCATTTGACTGTGCAATTCGGCTGTCGAATCGTGCACGCACCGCGGACTCGCTTGCATCAGCAACGTTCAGTTCACGATTGACTGCTGCCAGTGCGACCTGTTGATCTGCATCGATCGAGCCGCGGGTGATAATGTCACGCGCCTGACCCATGCCCAATGCTTCGTCGGCTTGGGCCATCCGACGCGAAACTTCGGCGTCGCGGACGAGTTCGTTGGCTTTGGCAAGGTTTCGCATGTAGTCGATGTTGGCCTCCGCCTGCTTACGGCTTGCAACGTGACGAGCGGTCAGTTCGCCCGCGTTCGCAACGGCGATCCGCTCGAACGCGTCGGCGAGGGTGGTTGACTCGCTGTAGTTCGCTTCGGCGACGGCGATAAAGCTCGCAGCACCTTGGTCGAGTCGGCTCAGTTCCGCACCGAGAATCTGGCGGGCCGCGTTGACGTCTTGTGCCATCTGGGCAACGACTGCTCGCTGGGAGCTTTCAAGGCTGCTCGCTTCGGCGAGGAGCTGCTTGCTCTTCGCGTCGCCGCGGCGACCGGTCGATTCACGCTGGACAATCAAAGAGGTCACACGGCTCGCACCGGTAAGGCGGGTGGCTTCGGCCTGCGCCATGAGCTGGCGTACCTGGGCACCCTTCTTCTTGTCGAGATTATCCGAGTTGCCGCGAAGCGTGGCGATCCGGGCGTATACCTCGTTGCGAGTGGCGTTGGCTTCGACCAGAGCGCGGGTGCGTTCGGTTTCAGCTTCGGCAATCATCGAGTTGGCGCGATTGAGAATGCGCGACACTTCGGCGTTGGCCTTCTGACTGAACGCATCGATCGAAGCGATCGATGTGCGGTGCT
The DNA here is from genome assembly GCA_045106075.1 of Phycisphaerales bacterium. Lineage (GTDB taxonomy): Bacteria > Planctomycetota > Phycisphaerae > Phycisphaerales > UBA1924 > UBA6054. Next base: position 7,841 of record JBGCEB010000084.1, on the reverse strand, counting down.
CGCTCTGGCGTTGGTTCCACCAGTTGTTGAAACGGCCCATTTCGGACTCGCGCATCGCGATCGCGTCAAAGCGGGCAGCTTCGGACTGCTGACGAAGCTCGGTTGAGCGTGCGAGCGATGTTTTGAATGCCGCCACGTGCTCGGGGAGGACATTGGCGGGCTTCTCACTTGCTTTGGCGAACTCGGGCGACTGCTCGTCTGAGTTGACACCGGTCTTGGTCGGATTGGTATTGCCGGGCATTGACACGCTCTGCTTGCGGGCTTGGCGGGCAAACTCCTTGGCAAACTTCGTCTTCAGCTTTTTGGCTTCAGCGAATGCTTCGGCTTCGATCTTTTCTCGCTCGCTTTTGGCAAGGGTCCGGGTGTGTCGGGCTTGCTCGCGGAGTGCTTCGGCACGGGCGTCAGCTTCGGCTTTGATGAATGCGCTACGGCCAAGATCTTCGACCTCATCTGCTTCCACGCTGAGACGAGAAACATCTGCCATCAGTTTCGAGTACTGAGTCTGAATACCGCGCTGTGCTTCTTCGAACGCGGTCTGGGCGACCGAAAAACGGGCGTCAGACTCGGCGGTCAGCGTTGAGATCTTGGATGCGTTCTGCTTGGCGCGTTCTTCGGCTGACAGACGCAGGTCTTCGGCATCGCTCAGCATCGTTTCATAGCCAACTTCGGCGTTCTCGACCGTGATGTGATACGCATGGTCCGCATCGGTTGTCGCGAGCATGTCCGCTTCTGCGTTGAGCTCGGCGATGCGGCTGGCGAGTTCGTCATCGAGCGAGTGGGCTCTCTGAGTCAGTTCGCTCACAGATGCGGCGGTCTCAGCTTCCGTCGTCTGAATTTGCTGGGCGATCTGTTGAACTTCGGCTGCGGTTTGCTGCGCGACGCTTTGAGCTTCCGATCGAAGAGCGCGTACTTTCTCGATGGCGCGATCTTCGGTCAAATCGAGGGCGCGAAGCATCTGGTCGATTTCGGCCTGACCCCGCTCCTGCACGGCGCTTCGTGTGACGAGCATCCGCTCATGCTCAGCGAGAGAATCTTGCCAGCCGTTTTCAGCCTGCGAACGCATCCGCTCGACTTCAGCTTGCCATTCTTGGATCGACGAGCTCAGAAACGACTCTTGGCGTTGAAACTCTGACTGTGCCTGAAGCCCTCGTGCCGAGATACTGTTATCCATTTGCGAAAGACGAGCGTCATGGGTCGCGCGGATGAGTTCGGCGTCGGCATAGCCCGTGTCACGATCAACGAATGCAAGCTCAAGATCCGCGTCAGCGGCTGCCATCGCTTCGTCGTAATCCGAGAACGCGTAGACCTCGGCTGCTTGAGCTGCGGCCCGCTGGGCTTCGAGCTGAGCGGTGCCGGTTCGTGCTTCGCTGATCCATTGTTGTTCCAGGCTGATTTCTTGGCCTTGTGCAACAAACTCCTCGGCGGTGAACTGACCTTGCGACATCGCTGGATCGATCGTCACGGTGGCAAGAGAAGCCTGGCCTTCTGGAGTGAAGTTTTTAGCGGTGGGGGTGTACTGGTTGGAAGCGCATCCGCCAAGTCCGGCAGCCAGCACGATCACCAGAGGTGAAATTCGTCGTGCAAGCCTGCGATTGTTTCCATGCCCATTGACTGAAATGCTGTTCATCGCGAGTTCCTTTTGTGTTGATCTGATCGTCGGCCCGATGAATCGCGAACCGTCCGGTGAGAGGATCGGGCCACGTTCGCTGGGGCGATAGCCGTACCTCTGTGGAAGCTTCCTGCCTGTTCCGATCGCAACGGCACAGTCGGATCCTGCGTCCGCTAAGATCACAACTTCATAAACAGGCCACAGGATGAGGGGTTCAGATTGCTGGTGTACGCGGGCATCGATGAAGCGGGATACGGGCCAATGCTGGGTCCGCTTTGCGTCGGGCTGGCCGTATTCGGTGTCCGAGATTGGCTGCCCGGGCAACCTGCCCCAGACCTTTGGCAGAGGCTCAACCCCAGTGTGGTGCGAACGCCAAAGGAGGCTGCCAAAGGAGGCATTCCCATTGCGGACTCCAAACGTCTCAAACTTTCCAATCAATCGGTGACCAGACATCCGCTCGTTCATCTCGAACGCGGCGTGCTCACGACACTGGCAGCGGGCTGTTCTGACCACACGATTTCTGCCTCCGATTCCGAGCTCTTCAACACACTTCACGCGGATCTTGGGCACTCCGCGTGGTACAGCGGCGAACCATTGCCGTTGCCATGTGGAAACGATGAAGGCATGCTGAGAATCGATGCGGCACAACTGAGGGGCTCGATGGACCACGCGGGCGTCGAGTTGCTCGATCTGCGCGTGCTGGTGTTCGACGAAAACCGGTTCAATGAGTTGCTCGCGCAGCACCAATCAAAGGCGATGGTGGTGGAAGCAGCTTTAGAGTCCCAGTTAAGATCGGCGAATGAGCACGTGACCGATGGGCGGACACTTCGAGTGGTTGCCGACCGCCAAGGTGCGCGGACACACTACGGTCGAGTCCTTGGCCGAGTGTTCTCGCAAGTCGAACCCTTGGAAGAGTCCTCTCGCGCGAGTCGATACCAAGTCGATGGTCGGCACGGCGTGATTCTTCATTCCGAGGCTGAAGACGCCCACTTACCTGTCGCACTCGCGTCAATGGCTGCCAAACTGGTCCGCGAACAGGCCATGGCCAGATTCAATCGCTACTGGTCGGCAAGGATGCCCGAACTGAAACCAACGGCTGGTTATGTTCAGGATGCCCGGAGATGGCTTCGCGATACGGAGGCACTTGTGACCGCCCAAGATCGCCAAGCCATGGTGCGAAAAGCATGAACATGTCTGCACCACTGCCAACAGATGCGACGATCTATCGGATGCTCTCTCGTGCCGCAATGGCTGCGATGCGAGCCGCCGGTGACGCAGAACCAAACCCGCTCGTCGGATGCGTGATCGCGCGGGGCGAACAGGTGATTGGTATCGGTCATCATCGAAAGTTCGGCAATCTTCACGCCGAACGAGAAGCCTTGGCGGACTGCGCACGGCGCGGCGAAGACCCCCGCGGGACCACCATGTTCTGCACACTCGAACCTTGCTGTCACCACGGCAAGCAGCCGCCATGTACTGAAGCAGCTATTGATGCCGGCATCGCAAGGTTCATCTATGCGCGTTCCGATCCCGGGCCCGAATCGGGAGGCGGCGCGAAGATACTTCAGCAATCGGGGATAGACGCACACTTGTCGTTGGTTTGCCCGCTGGCGACGCACCTTTCCGATCCGTTTGTGCACGGCGTCCGCACCGGCAAACCTTGGGTGATTGCAAAGTGGGCCCAAACCATCGATGGGCGCATCGCAACACGAACAGGCGAGAGCCAATGGATCACCGGACCTCTCGTGCGCCGACGCGTACATCGTCTCCGGGCCCGGGTCGATGCGGTTGTTGTTGGTGTTGGAACAGTGCTTGCTGATAACCCATCGCTCACGCCGCGAGATGTCAGGCGAGTTCGCAGAACACCGACACGTGTCGTGTTCGATACCGATGCCCGCACGCCACTCAACGCAAAGCTCGTGCAATCGGCTGCAGAGATTCCAACAGCCATCATCACCTGTCGTGGTGAGCATAAGTTTCCAAGTGACGTTCGCACACTGGTGGTGGGGCGATCGGATCAGGGTATTGATGCCGCTGAAGCGCTTGCAGCGATTCAAACCGAGCTTGGAGCATCCGTGATTTTGGTCGAAGCAGGACCACGCGTGCTCGGTACGCTTCTTGATCATGATCTGATCGACGAAGCGTTCGTGCACATTGCGCCGATGGTCCTGGCAGACGCCGAAGCGATGCCCGTCGCCAGAGGAAGAGAAGCTCCGGCACTCACTGATGCGCGCCGATTTAACCTAGTGCATGCCAAGCCGCTCGCGGGCGACATCGAGCTTCACTATCGACGGAAGATCAAGCCCTAGTCGACCATTCAGCCGCTCCGTGACCAAAGCACGAGATTGTCTTGGACCGTCGCCGTGGCTCGCTTGCCTTCCGCGGACACCATAAGCTCGGTCCCCGGCTTCGTCTCTTTGTCTCGGACCGTCGCGAACGCGACCGAAGCCCCAGAGAGCATGGGCGAGATGGTCGAACTCGTCACCGCGCCGATCGGATCGCCCGACGAGTCGTCCACTCGGTACAGCCGATCGCCAAGGCTTGGCAATGGCGTCTCTGCTGTTTCGGGATCCGGCGCGATCCGGATCGCGACAACGCCACGCTTTCGCGCTTTCCGAGCATCCATGCGTGCGACGACCTCTTGCCCGAGATAGCAGCCCTTCTTGAAGTCGACCCGCAAATCAATGACACCGGTCTCAGCTGGCAGACTGTCTGATCCAAAATCCATGTTGTACAGCGGGCGACCGGCCTCGATCCGAGCGCTGTTGATCGCGAACCAACCCGCCGCTTTCACACTCGGAACTCCCGCACGAAGTTGGAGCAGCGCGTCGTAAACGGTTTCGGCATCCTCTCGTGCCATGCGTAGTGCGACTCCGGGTTCACCGGTGAGATCATCGCGTTCGGCAGTTGCCGAGACGCCAGCGATCTCACATGCCGCGTTCGAAAAGAGCGCCAACGATGCAAGCGCCGAGTTCTCGGCGGCAGCAGCCAGCACCGCGAGCGCGCCCACGCCGTGAAGGGCCATGACGTGCTGTGTCTCTGAGCAATCCTCGATCGTCACGTCTTCGCTGAAGACATAGTTTGTCAGTGATTCGGCCGTTGCTTTTGCAAGGTGCCGATCAAGCGTCATGATCGTGTGATCGCCCCGATCACTCAGTCGCATGTCTGCGTCTACCCGCCCCTTGCGGCTGAGCCAGAACGAATCACAACTCTGTCCTTCCGTCAGATCAACAACTCGCTGAGTCACCATGTTGTTTAAGAAATCCAGTCGCTCGGTGCCGCGGGCGATCAGCGTTCCCGCATGGGGCATGTCGAAAAGCACGCACCCCTTGCGGATCGGGGCATACTCGAGCCCCACCTCCTCGAACGCGCCCACCACATCGACAGCTTGTTCGCCATCTCCGTACGGGATCATCAGGGCATCAGAAGCGGCAAAGCGAGCATGGAGGGGGGATTGCATCATCCCCGCAAGCTTAGATATCCAGCGCGGGTCGTGCCCTGGTTCCGCCCGATCTTGTCGTGTTCGGAATCGCCCGGCTACCCTCACATCCCGCCGGCGAGACGCCGGTGCCGAAAACGAACCGATGGAGAAACCCGTGAATATTGAACTGCTCAAGCGACTATGCGAGACCCCCGGCGTCCCCGGGCGAGAAGAACGAGTCCGGGCCTTGATCGAAAAAGAAGTCAAAGGACTGTTCGATTCGGTCGAGACCGACGCGTTGGGCAATCTGATCTGCCGCCGCGGCCCTCGGGCTGCGAAGGGAAAAAAAGCCCCCGCTTCCAAAACAGATCCCAAGGTCGTCATGCAGCTTTGCCACATGGACGAAATCGGCTTCTATGTCTCCAGCATCGATGAAAAGGGATTCCTCTGGATTAATCCTGCGGGTGGCTTTGATCCTCGCAACCTGTTCTCGCGTCGAGTTCTTGTTTGTGCAGAAGGCGGCGACTTCAAGGGCGTGATGAACCCCGGCGGGCGTCCTGTGCACATCTCAAGCGCTGAAGATCGCAAAAAGATCCCCGAGGTCAAAGAGTTTTTCGTCGACGTCGGTATGACACCCGCCCAGGTCAACAGCAAGTTTCGGGTTGGCGACTTTATCGTCATGGACGAGCCACTAATCGAGATCGGCGGTAAGATCGTTTCGAAAGCGCTTGACAACCGTGTCGCGTGCTGGCTGGGTATTGAGTCGATTCGGGCGCTTGATAAAGCTGGCACCGCTCACAAAAGCGAGATCGTGGTCGCCTTCACCACGCAGGAAGAAGTCGGACTCCGCGGCGCGAAGACCGCTGCGTTCGCGGTTCAGCCTGATGTTGGTTTCGGGATCGATGTCACGCTTTCGTGCGACACGCCCGGCGTGCCCGCTTCGGAGTCGGTGACGACCCAGGGCAAGGGATTCGGGCTGCACATCAAGGATGGCAGCTTTATCTCAGACTACGACCTCACGACCCAAATCGAATCGATGGCCAAGAAGAAACGGATCGCTTACCAACGCACCATCCTCGGTGCGGGCGGCCAAGACGGTGCCGCCGCCCAACAGGCCGCCGCCGGTGCCAAGGCACTCGGTATCACTGTAGGTACCCGCTACATCCACACGGTCACCGAAATGATCGATAAGAAAGATCTGAAGGCTGCGTGCGAAGTGCTGACGGCTGCCATGGCCGAGTCTTATTGACCAGCCGCGACCCAAAAAACGTTTCTGAAACGTCGCCGATCCTGCAGGGGATCGGCGATGTTTTTTTGAAACTGGTGTTCTGATGAGAGCGTGTGAAAATGCGTCGTCAAAGGCTGATTTGGATCATTTGGGTCGGACCAATGACCAAGTCGGCCGTGCTTCGCCAGAATGCCGGGGCGTGACGAATGCTTGCAGCGTTGCCCGCATATTCAGCGCAAGAAAAACGTCCAGACTTTGGCTGGACGTTCTTTGACAAGTTGATGTTCGATCAATTCAGGCCGCCAGATTCGTTGCGTGCTCGATCGCTTCGACCACTTCCCGAACTTGGAAGGGTTTGCGAAGGAATGATTCGTAGCCAGCTGCACGCAGGCCTTGGGCCTGTCCGTCGGTGAGTTTGCCCGACATGGCGATCAGTTTGGTCATTTGAGTCGCATCCGAGGAGTGGATGAGATCCGAGACCGCGCGGGGGTCCGCTTCTCCGATATGGACGTCGATCAATGCGACGTGCGGACGGAAACGTTCGCACTCCAGGCCGGCAGCAAACGCACTGTTCGCCGTGCGGACCTCATAGTTGGTCTGGTCGGACAAGACTCGGTGCAAGACGGTGCTGACCTCGCTGTCGGAATCGATCACAAGGACTCGGGTTGTTCCCGTCGAAATACCGTCCATGGGGATCTGGTGGGCCCGCATAAACCGGTAGAGCTCTGGGACCGGGATCCGCCGATCCTTTGATCCGGGGATCCGATAGCCCTTGAGCTGTCCGGAATCGAACCACTTGGACACGGTCCTGGGGGCGACATTGCAAATCTTGGCGACTTCGCCAGTCGTTAGTACATCTCTCTCAGATGGCATATCTCACCTCGGTACGGATTGGTGAGGCAGTACCGATGCCGGTATTGCCACTTCGGAGGGTGGCATCGGCACAATCGGACGCCATCTTCACGATCTGCACGCAAAAGCCCCCAATACCATCCGCTTACCGGACTCTATCGGCCAGAAACGGGGGTTATGGACCGCGTTGACACTCAGGAGGCGAGTCCGATACAGTTGCGGCCCTACCCCCGCGTGTTGTCTGGGGGTCAGCGGCAACAGCCGCCGCGATGCATCCGTACTATTGGTCCGCGGGCGATGCGTCCCGCTCGCAGTCCTGCCAGGAGATCCCCGTGCGTCGTCCGATTCAAACCTTGCTTTCAATGACAGTCCTGTTCCCGATCGCTTCGGCCACCATGCCGGCTTTCGATACCCGGGCTGACGCCGCCACCCTTCAGCCCGCCGAGGAGCAAGAGCAGCAGCTCGCTTGGCTGAAGGATTTCATCCACTTCGTTAAAATCGCTCGCTTCGACATCGCCGCCGATGTCGGGCAGCAGCTGATTGACTCGGGGATCGATCCCCAGGTCTTTGTTGATATGGTCGACGGCTCGCGCGAGCAGTCCCGATTCGAGGAAGCTGTTGCAGCCGCGATGCGCGTCCCGGCGATCGAGCCGGTCGCTGCCGCGCTCGACACCCTGTATCGCGACGGCAAGCTCTCCCGCGTTCGCAACGCTGAGGAAATCGCTCGCAAC
>JBGCEB010000083.1:0-42749 GCA_045106075.1 Phycisphaerales bacterium | reverse complement strand
GCTCGGGGGCGAGAACCTGATCCTGCGCGAGCACGACAGCGATGAGCTGGCGCACTACGCCAAGGAAGGCGCTGGCACGAGTGATATTGAGTATCGGTTCCCGTTCACGGCTCCCGGGTACGGTGAGCTGGAGGGCATCGCACACCGGACGGACTTTGATCTCAAGCAGCACCAGGAGCATTCGAAGAAGAAGATGGAGTACCACGACAAGACGCGTGGGGAGTTGGCTCCCAATGGGCAGCCGAAGGGCGAGTGGTACTTGCCGCATGTTATTGAGCCGAGCGCGGGGCTGGACCGGGGCGTGTTGGCGTTGTTGTGCGAGGCGTACACGCCGGACGCGGATCGGGCGAGCGGTGTGTACATGAAGTTCCATCCGCGGATCGCGCCGATCAAGGCGGCGGTGTTCCCGTTGGTGAAGAAGGACGGGATGCCGGAGCTGGCCGAGCCGTTGTATAAGGAACTGCGGAAGCGGTTCGGGCATCTTGGGACGATCGAGTACGACGTGAAGCAGTCGATCGGCAAGCGGTACGCCCGGATGGACGAGGCGGGCTGCCCGTTCTGCTTCACGATCGATTCGGACACGCTGGCCGATGGGACGGTGACGGTGCGTGATCGCGATACGCTCTCGCAGGATCGGATCGCGATCGATGCGGTGGGTGATTTCTTGGCTGAGAAGCTAGGCGTTTGAACTGAACGTTTGTCTTGAAAAAGCGAACACCCCGCCGGGTTTGGCGGGGTGTTCTTGCATGAGGAGCTGATTGATTGCGAGGCGCTTTGGATCAGCGGCGGCGGCGTCCGGCGACCATGCCGCCGAGCCCGAGGAGGGCGAGGGCGGACGGGGCGGGGACGGCGTAGCTGACGTTGTCGGCCTGCCAGAGTTCTTGGAACGAGATCTCGTCGGGTGTGCCGACGACGGAGATGGTCGAGAAGGTAGCGCCGCCCGAGACGAAGCCGATGAAGCCGGCGTCGAAGCCTGCGACGGCGTCAAGGAGGATCAGTTCGTTGCCGACTTCGAGGGCGATGCCGTCGCCGGAGAAGGGGCTGACCCAGTCGGCACCGAAGGCGAAGACGGACGAGCCGTTGAATCCAAAGTCGACGCTTTCGCCGGGCATGATGCCGGTTTCGCCGTCGAGGTGGTTGGTGCCATCGAAGTTGCCGAACTGGTCGCCGGGTGAGATGGCGAGGGCGCCATCGGCGCCGTTGGGCGAGCCGTCGCGGGTAATTTGGATGATGCCGGTGTCGAGGGTGGCACCGTCGGCGATTTCGCCGGTGGCGAGGTTGTTGAAGTCTTCAACGAAGATGGGGTTGGCGCCCACGGCGGCTTCCCACGCGGCGCGGTCGGTGTAAACGGTGAGTTGTGCCATGGCGGGTGCTGCGAATGCGGCCCCGGCAAGGCATGCGATCATCTGAACGTTTTTCACGTCGTTCTCCTTCTCTCTTGCGATCATTTCTCTGCGTCCCAGCACGCACACGTTCTGGGTTTCTCTTTCAGCTCAATTTAGTCAGATGGGCTCGCAGGTCCAAGAAGAATTGGGTGGAAGACCCTGTATTCCGATTTGAGGCGCAGGAATCGCGGTGCAGTCCGATATTAAATACTGGATTCTTTTGTTTGTAGGGGGATTTGGGAGGGCTCAGCCGAGGGTCTGAAACTGGAGGGTGGGACGTCCCTATAAGGAAGCCTCCGGTGTGTGGTCTCGTCCGCATCGGTGGGGTCACGACGGCTCGCACAGGTTTGGCGGGATTGGGGCTGAACGTGATCCGGATATTGATCGTGCTTGCGGTGGTTTTGGCGGTGTTGGTCGGCGGCGTCTTTGCGGTATGGAAGTCTCCTGTTGGTGATCAGATTCGCGCCAAACAGGCCGAGGGCGAGCAGGGTGAGTTGGTGCGGATGGAAATCGTGGGAACGGGCGACATTGTGCGGACGGTAAGTGCGCCTGGGTCGATTGAGCCGCGAACGAACGTGCAGATCTCGAGTCAGGTGTCCGCCCGCGTGCTGGCGTTGCCATTTCGCGAAGGTGAAATGGTCCAGACTGGTGATGTGGTGATCCGTTTGGATCCGCAGGACCTTGTTGCGATTCTTGATTCGGCAAAGGCTGGGCTTCGTGGTCAGGAAGCGCGTCTTGGCGGTTCAGAAGCGAGGCTGATCAATGCACGGCTGGAATTCGAACGGCTGCGGTCGTTGTTTGAAACCGGTGACGTGACCAAGTCCGAGTTGGACGTATCAGAAGCGAACTATCTCCAAGCCCAATCGGATAAGCAGGCGCTTGAGCACGGGATCGATCAAGCTCAGGCGCAGATTGATCAGGCTGAGCAGGACCTTGCCAATACGACGATTGTCAGCCCTATTGATGGGGTGATTACTTCACTTAACGCTGAGGTCGGCGAGACCGTCATCGTTGGGACCACGAATAATCCCGGCAGTGTGATCATGGAGATCGCGGATCTGTCGGACATGTTGTTGCGTGCAGCAGTGGACGAAGCCAACATCGCGCCGGTGGAGGTCGGGCAAGAAGCTACGGTTTATATCAATGCATACAGCGACCGTGAGTACAAGGGATCAGTGCGCCGAATAGGACTCAAGCGTCAGGTCAGTAGTGATGGCACCGGCACTTTTGAAGTTGAAATTGCGCTCGAGTTGGCAGAGGGCGAAACGTTGTTTTCTGGGCTGTCTGCATCGACAGACATCGCGGTCGAGCGTGTGTTTGATGCAATCCGTGTGCCGACTCAAGCGGTGCTTGACCGCCGAGTTGATGATTTGCCTTTGGACATTCGGACCGGAAACGAGTTGGTTGATACCAATAAAACCTTCGCGCGAGTGGTGTACAAGGTTGTTGATGGCAAAACCATTGTGACGCCCGTTCGGGTGGGCGCGAGTGACCTGACAGGCTCGCAGATTCTCGAAGGTTTGGCTGAGGGCGATGAAATCGTAACCGGGCCGTTCCGCGTGCTGGTGAATCTGAAGAATGACCAGGCGGTGCGTGACGAGGTGAAAGTGGAGGCTGAGAAGAAGGCTGAGGAAGCACGCAAGGCTGCCGAGGGGTCTGATGGAGAGACTCGCGAGAACGTCGATGACACGGCGGGTGGTTCTACTGAGGGCGAAACGACAGATGCTCAGGATTCAGATGCCGCCAATGCGGGTGAGGGTTGAGCGTGGATCACAAAGCGGCTGAAGGCGATGTGACGATCGATATCCGTAACTTGCGGAAGATCTACCGAGTTGGTGAGGAGACGGTTCGTGCGCTTGACGGCGTTGGTCTTACGATTCGCAAGAACGAGTTTGTCGCCATCATGGGCGCGTCTGGTTCGGGCAAGTCGACCTTGATGAACATTCTTGGGTGTCTCGATAAGCCGACGTCTGGGACCTATGTGCTCAATCACAAGCCCACGCATAAGATGGGTATGGGTCGGTTGGCGCAGGTTCGCAACGAAGAAATTGGGTTTATTTTTCAGAGCTTTGAGTTGTTGAGCCGGGCGAGTTCGCTGAAGAATGTGATGTTGCCGATGTTGTATTCGCGCCGTCATTTGTTTACGGCACGCCGTCGCGCCAAGCAGGCATTGGATCTGGTTGGTTTGGGTGATCGGATGAGTCATCGGCCGAATCAGCTGTCGGGTGGTCAGCGGCAGCGCGTGGCGATCGCGCGAGCGTTGGTCAACGACCCGAGTATCTTGCTCGCGGACGAGCCGACTGGGAATCTCGACAGTAAAACAACGGTTGAAATTATCGAGCTGTTTCGAAGGCTTCACCGAGAGGGTCAGACGATCGTTGTTGTCACCCACGAGGAAGACGTGGCGGGTCACGCCGAGCGAATCGTGCGGCTGCGTGATGGGAAGATTATCTCCGATGCTCCTGCTGACGAAGATCCGATTCATCGTGATTGGGTGCGCCGCATGGCAGAGGGGCGAGGGAGCATGGTTGAGGTGACGGATGCCGAGCATGAGTTGAATGCGATGGCGGACGCTGACAAGCCCGCGCCTGAAGTGAAGAAGAACTGGTTCGGAAAGAAGAAGGAAGCTGTGCCGACCAATCAGCAGAAGGGATCGGTCTGATGGGCGTCATTATCCGGCTGCTTTGGCAGACTGTGTTTCTTGCGATCGGTCAGGTGTGGGCGAACAAGATTCGGGCGGTATTGACAGCGCTTGGCATCATCATTGGCGTTTCGAGTGTGATCGTGGTGATGAGTGGGTTGAACGCGAGCCGGGACTGGATTTTGAGTGAGTTCGACTCGGCGATTGGTTCACGGACGATGTGGATTTGGGGCGAGGTGCCCGATTCACAGCGTGGTGTGATGAGTTGGTCTGATGTTCGCGTGAATAGCTATGAGGCTCAACTGTTACTTGATCGTGCGCCTTCTATCGAAGACATCACGCCATTGTGTCGGAGAAACTGGGAAGTCGCATATCAGAAAGAGACGGTTCGTGGCGCATCAATCTATGGCGTATGGCCGAGTTGGCATGATGTCGAAGCTCGTCAGGTCAATCTTGGACGCCCGCTTTCTCGGATCGATGACGAAGAGCGGCGGCACGTCTGTTTGATTAATGAGGTTGCGATTGAGGAACTCAAGCTTGATATCGATCCTGTTGATGATCACATCTTGATCAATGGGCGCCGGTTTCTGATTGTCGGTGTGCTAGAAACGAAAGATGGCGGTGGTATCTTTGGTGGCGGGCAGCCTCGTACCGAGCTTTACATTCCTTTCAATACACACAAGATGATGGACCCTTACTCTGGCACCTGGTTCCAGGCAAACATGGTCGATGCAGATCTTTCAGATGAGGCACAAGCGGAGGCCCGGTTTGTTTTGCGGACACATCGCGGTCTGTCGGGTGACGATGAAGATACGTTCGAGATGGAAGTCATCGCCAACGCAATCGAACAGTTTAACAACATTGCGTTTGTCCTTACGGTTGTTGCGATCGGCATTGTGGCGGTCTCCTTGTTGGTCGGTGGCATCGGGATCATGAACATCATGCTGGTGAGTGTGAGTGAGCGAACTCGAGAGATTGGGCTTCGTAAAGCAATGGGTGCGAAGCCGCCTGTTGTACTGCTTCAGTTTCTTGTTGAAGCGGTTGTCTTGTGTCTGACTGGCGGGTTGCTGGGCCTGGCGTTCGGGTATCTGGTCACGCTTGTGCCGAAGTTGATTCCGGATTTTCCGATTGAAAGTGTGCCGGTTTCGTTCTGGGCGGTTGTGATTGGTATGGGATTTTCTGCGCTTGTTGGCGTGATCTTTGGCATCTTGCCTGCAATCAAGGCTGCGCGTTTAAATCCGATCGATGCATTGCGGCATGAGTAAACACAAACATGCACGGGCTCTCACTCACGGGGTACTTATGACAACGAAGAATAGAAAAACGCGAGCGGTATTGCTCGCAGGCGTGGCGGGTGTGGCATTGTCGGGGATTGGTTGTTCGACGAATCCGTTCGCCGAAGCTCCGGGCGACAAGGATGTTTTAGCGTCGGAGGATCGTCTGCGTCGTATCGGGACTTTGCGACTTGAGCGATTGGATCTTGATGTTGCTGGTACGCCGGAAGAGCAGATCGAGGCTGTGCGGTCGAAGTATGCCGGGCGCGAGCAGGTTGAGATTACGCTAGATGAAGTACGACTTGAAGCGTTTGAGCACAATCTTGGATTGCGGGGCACGCTGGTTGGCCCGGTGATTGCGCAGGAGCGTCTGGTCCAAGAAGAAGGCGCGTTCGATACGTTGTTTACGCTCGATGCGAACTGGTTCAACGGCGATGATGCGGTGGCGTCGTCTCTTTCGAATGGGCAGTCGGAGTCGCAATCGATCACGCCGGGCGTGACGATTCCTCTTCGAACAGGTGGTGAGATATCTATCTCAGCACCAATGACGCGCTTTGAAACGGATAACTCGTTTACGACTTTGAATCCGGCGTTTACAGCGGATTTGCAGTTTTCGTTGAGTCATAACCTGCTGCGTGGCGCAGGCCGAAAGGTCGCGACACATGGGATTCGGCTTGCTGAATATGACCGGCAAATCTCTGAAGCACAATCGAAGCTTGAGGTGATCCGGACCTTAGCGGATGTGGACCGGAGCTATTGGCGGTTGTATGCGAGCATCCGTGCGCTTGAAGTTGTTGAGCAGCAATACAACGTTGCGGTTGAACAAATGGAACGTGCCGAGCGAAGGCAGCGTGCGGGTTCTGGAGCAGAGATTGACGTGGTTCGGGCGCAGTCTGGCGTGGCCGATCGGGTTGAGCAGATTATCCGCAGCCAGAACGATGTGAAGTTGCGTGAGCGTGAGCTTAAGACGTTGCTAAATGCTCCGGGTCTTGAGGTCGGTACATCGATCGCGGTGATTCCGGCCAGCGATCCTGAGCCGGTTTTGTATCGGTTTGACTCGACCGAGTTGGTGGCTGCAGCGGTTGCAAATCGGATGGAGTTGATGGAGTTGGAGTTGGGTTTAGCGCGTGATGCTGCTCAGATCGCGTTTGATCGGAATGCGACGTTGCCATTGCTTGCGTTGCAATACACCTACCGGATCAATGGTCTTGATGACTCATTGGGTGACGCGATCGATGTGACCGCTCGGAACGATTTTGAAGATTGGTCGGTTGGATTGCAGGCGCAGGTGCCGTTGAACAATACGCAGAGAAAGGCAACGCTTGCGCAATCGATTTTGGGTCGGCTGCAACGGCTGGCGACTCGGGACGCGCGACAGTTGCAAATCGAGAAGGAAGTGCGAGATGCGGTGGATCAGCTTTCGAGCACCTGGCAGCGGATCTTGGCGAGCCGGCAGTCGGTGGTATTGAACACGCGTGCATTGGATGCCGAGCGTCGGCAGTTTGATGTGGGGCGATCAACGAGCACGGATGTTCTTGATGCAGATACGAATCTTGCGGATGCTCGGTTGGCTGAGATTCGGGCGGTCGTGGAGTACCAGATTGCTCAGATTGATTTAGCGGTGGCGACCGGGACACTTTTGGGGCAGGCTGGGGTTGATTGGGAACCTCGGGATCCGCGGGAAGAGGCGACCCGAGATCAGCAAGAACCGCAGCGATATGACCCAATGTCAGGGGCGTTTGGGCGCGAATGAGTTTTACAGATCCGGTTTAGTGATGCGTTGCAGTGTGAATTGCTCCGAGGTTTTGCGCGATCTTGGGGTCAATTTACTTTGAATCGTTTATCTCCGATTTGTTTTGTGTCGATGGATGCGACATGGAACCGAATGCTTCTCAACCTGTCGAGCGATCCGAAATTACTGAGGGGTTCAATGGCGCGGCCGTCGAAGCTTCAGAGATTTCAGAGCCTAAGGCTGATCCGCTGGCAGCGATTGCCGTGGACGCGAACGCGTTGGCCGGAGCCATGGCATCTGGGCAGGGTACGGATTTGAGTCGGTTGATCACGGATCTGCTGAGTGGACGTCCGGCTGCTTGAGATGAACACGTTTAATAAAGATTAAAATGCGAGCTTCAACCCGCGCGGTGGTTGTTCGCACCTTTGTGATCGAGTGTGTCGGAGTCGTGCACATCGGCGATTGCTCTACCCGAGATATCACCCGCGTGATCAAGCCAAGAGGGATCCCACGAGATCGCCTCTGGTGTTGAGCAGGCAACGGATGGGCCTGCGCCAAGCGTTGCGAGAGGGGTGCGGCCGGACTGGCGTCCTGTGATGAACTTTTCTTCGAACAGTTCGCGCATCCAATACATCTCAGCGTTGGGTGGCGTTGATTCGGGAAAGCGATCCGCGGCTGAAGCGAGTTGGATGGGTGTGATCCGTTTGGCGGCGTGATCGCGCAACGTGTCGACCCAGGAGTAACCAACGCCGTCAGAGAACTGTTCTTTTTGTCGCCAGAGGATCGACTCTGGAAGCCATGGGACGGGCTGATCGAAGGCGGAGCGGAGCAGGTGTTTCTCGATAGATCGTCCTGCGCGGGTGCCCAGGGCGGGGGCACGATCGGTAGGTCGTGTTGAGAGCGCGGTATCGATGACGTGTTGATCGAGGAAGGGGAACCGGAGTTCGAGGCCGTGGGCCATGGGCGCTTTGTTGGCGCGCATGACGTCGTACTGATGAAGTCGGGTTGTTTTGCGGACTGTTTCAGCGTGGAGATGGGCGGGGGTGGGCGCTTTGTGGAAGTAGAGGTATCCGGCGAAAAGTTCGTCGGCACCTTCGCCTGAGAGCACCATTTTGAATCCCATCTCTCGGACGCGTTGAGCGAGTAGATAGGTAGGAACGCCCGTTCGGATTTGTTGGTCGGACTCGAGATGTTTTACGACTTGGGGGAGTGCATCGAGTGCTTCATCAAGGGTGAATCGGAACTCGTGGTGATGGGTGCCCAGGTAAGTCGCGGCGGATCGAGCGTAATCAAGATCTGGGGAGCCATCGAGACCGATCGCGAAGGTGTGGATGGGTCCGTTGCCACGTTGTAGGTTGAGTCGCTGTGCGATGGATGCAATGATGGACGAGTCGAGACCGCCGGAGAGAAGCACGCCCCATCGGACGTCGGCCATCATGCGTTTTTCGACTGCGGTGACGAGGGCGCTTCGGATCTTGGCGGGTTGAGCGGGCTCGGTCGGGGTAGAGTGCATCCATTGGCGTTGATACCATCGGACGCTCCGTACGCCGCGATCGTCACGGATCCATGCGGTGCCGGGCTCGACGAGTTCGACGTGGTCGCAATCATCGATCAGTGCTTTGAGCTCGGATGCGAACCAGAGAGAGCCGTCGCAATGCCGGCCCATGTAGAGTGGGCAGATTCCTGCGTGATCTCGGGCTGCGATCCAGTGTCCGGTGCTGGAGTTGGTGAAGACGATCGCGAACTGCCCGTCGAGTTTGGCGAGCCCTTCGACGCCGTGGGCTTTGAGTACGGGCCCGATGATGGCCGAGTCGCAGGCAGAGTTTGGTAGATCGTCGAACTCGGGCCGTAACGATTCGTGGTTGTAGATTTCAGAGTTGCTGACCCATGCGATATCTCCGTGGATGCACGGTTGTTGACCATCCGCGGGAGAGACGATTGCGAGTCGCCGGTGTCCGAGCCAGGCGCGGGGGAAGGTGACGGTCCCGCGTTGGTCCGGGCCGCGATGGAGGAGGCGATCGATCAGCATCTCGGCGCGGTCCGCGTGGATTGAAGCTCGGGTGGTTGAAGCGGGAGTTTCTAGGATGGCGAGTAGGCCGCACATGGCAGGTCTCCTTGGCACGATCAGCGTTGATCGATTTTGTCGGACGAATGGGTGTCGGACAGGAGCCCGTGCGGCACATGCGCACGAAAAAGGCCCCGTCCGCGTGGACGGGGCCTTTGAATGGCTTGAGGGTTATCGAAGAACCGTCAGACCGATCGCGGAGCCCCGCCCAGCGGCGGATTGGCATTGCGATTCGGATTGGTGTTCTGGCGGGTCACGGGCGTACCTTACGAAAACATGGATTGATCTGGAAGCACTTTTCGAGAAGTTTCTTGGATCGGTTCCAGTGATTCTTGGGATCTGATGGTTATGGGCACCCGGCGTTAAAGGCGGCGATGAACGTTGAGATATCGAAGAAGTTGAACGTGCCGTCGCGGTTGAAGTCGGCCATGGGGTGGGCCGAGCTGTACAGGCTGATGAAGGTCGAGATATCGAAGAAGTTGACGTTGGAATCGCGGTTGTAGTCGGCGAGGCAAGCGAGGCGCGCGATGGTGTATCGGCCGGCTGCGACATTGGGGAACGTGTCCATCACTCCGTCTGCGTAGGTGATGGTGATGTCAGCCGAGGAAGCTGATCCGAGTCCGAAGTGTGCGGAGAGTTCGGATTGAGCGAGGTAGTTTGACCCGCCGTCGATGGCGCGTTGCTGGGTGACCGCGGTTGTGGTCGCGGTGATTAGCGTGCCGAAGCCGTCGGGCGCCAGGCCGTCGATGCCAGCGGTATCGATCGCGATGGTGATGGCGTTTGAGCTTGGGTTTTCGGTGTTGTTGCGGTAGAGCAGCATTGGCTGGCGGTTGTTGAAGATGAGGATGTCTCGATCACCATCGTTGTCGAGGTCCGACGTGAGCAGGCCGCGTCCTTGTGCGGTGTCATCCAGGCCGTACGTCGCGGATTCTTCCGTGAAGTTGGCGGTGCCGTCATTGACGAAGAACCGGGTGGGGTCGATTTCGTTGGCGAATGTAAACCCGTTGGTGGCGATGATATCGGCATCGGCATCATGATCGAAATCTTGGGCGTCAGAGCCCCAGCCCCAATAGCCAAAGTTCACACCCGTCGCGACGGACACCTCGGCGAATGTATGTGGCGTAGGTCCTTGCATGTAGAGCATGTTGCCTGAGCCGCCCATGCCTTGAGAGTTGATACGACTTGTGACGTACCAGTCGAAATCACCATCGTTGTCGAGGTCCGCGTATGCGTTGCCCATGCCGTTGGAATCGATTCCGGTGCCCGATGCAACCGTTGCATCGGTAAAGGTGCCGTCGGTGTTGTTGATGAGGTATCGCGATGTGAAGAAGTCAGCGACCCAGAGGATTTCGGGATAGCGGTCGCCGTCCATATCGAGGAACCGTGGTGCAAAGGCGCGCATCTGATCGATGTCTGCGGGGAGGGCGGCGGCGGTGACGTCGGTAAAGGTGCTATCGCCATTGTTTTGGAAGAGTCGGCTGCCTCCGAAGTAACCAGAGACTGCGAGGTCGAGATCACCATCGAGGTCGTAGTCGCCGAACGCGGCACCGTATGAATCGCCGCGGGTGGGGTTGGTGGTTGTGACGCCGGCGCTGGTGGCGATGTTGGTGAAGGTGTTGTCGCCGTTGTTTCGGTAGAGCAGGTTTTGACCGGGTGCTTCGGACTGGCTGGTGCCGATGGAGGTCACGAATATATCGATGTAGCCGTCATTGTCAAAGTCACCGGCACAGGCCCCCGCGCCGCGGTGTGTGCGGTTCACGCCAGCCGAGACCGAGATGTCCGTGAAGTTTCCGGTGCCATCATTGAGGTAAAGTCGGTCGTAGCCGCTCGAACCGCCGATGACGAAGAGATCCTGATCGCCGTCGCGATCGAAATCCGCAACGACACCGCCCGCGCACATGAACTCGAGGTCTGGTGCGTTGATGACGGTGGCGTGAACATGGGCACAGCCTGCTGCTTGGGCGCGTTCGGTAAAGCCCGCAGGCGAACCTCCGGCGATGAGGTTGGTAGTCGTTCCGGCAAGAATGGTGATCGCAACGGGCATCATTCGGTGCATGGTCAAGTCTCTCTCTCGGTGTGTGGAATCAGAGTCGAGTCAGTATAACTCGGGTTGAACCGGGTCAAAAGCATCTTTTAAAGAAGCGGGCTTTGGTCCTTAATTGGGCTTGTTTTGAGGCGGTCTGTCGGGGTCACGGGGCGTCCTAGAACCGACTCTACGACTTGTGCCGGGCGTGATCGGGTAGGATTGGGTCTATGGCATCTGGATCAACGAGAAGAAGAGCGAGGGTGCCGGCCGACGGTTTGGGCAAGCTTTCTGATGAGCAGCTGCTTGCGACAAGGCTGTGTGATTTGGGAGTATCGATCGATCGCTCTGAGTTGTCATCGCGGGTGGAGCGCTTGTACGATGAGCTTTCGAACGTCGAGATAGAGCTTCGGCCCAAAGTTTGGCTGAGTGATGAATGGTTCTCGCCAGACGGTTTTCCGGGTATTGCGATTCCGTTTTATCTAGCGCATCCGAGACTCAAACGGCTCGAGAAGAAGATGATGCTCGCGGTTGAGGGCGGGACCGCGAAAGACTGTATGAAGATTTTGCGGCATGAGGCTGGGCACGCGGTTCAGACGGCGTTTCGGTTGCATCGGCGGAAGGGGTGGCGGGCCTGCTTCGGTGATCCATCGACGCCGTACCCGGAGTCGTACATCCCTCGGCCGTACAGCCGGCGGTTTGTGCTCCATATTGACCCGCACTATGGGCAGGCTCATCCAGCGGAAGACTTTGCAGAGACGTTTGCGGTATGGTTGACGCCGGGGTCTAGGTGGCGGACTCGCTACAAGGGTTGGGGCGCGATGAAAAAATTGGAGTATGTTGACGAGTTGATGGAGTCGATTATTGGCATGAAGCCAATGGTGCGGGCGAAGGCGGCGGTCGGCCCGCTTCGAACGTTGACGCATACGTTGGGTTCGCACTACGAGCAGCGGCAGGCGTTGTACGGTGCTGATGATCCGGACGTGTATGTTCGAGATCTTCGCCGATTGTTTCAAGGTTCGAAGGGTGAACGAGGGAGCGTTTCGGCGGCGGCTTTTTTGCGTCGCGCAAAGAGCGAAGTGTTGCCCGTTGTGTCGAGATGGACCGGCGAGTATCAGTACACCGTTGGTTCGTTCTATCAAGAGTTGATTGAGCGATGTTCGCAGAGCGAGTTGAGGCTTGGTGCGAGCCAGGTTGTCGATGATGGCGAAGAGCGATTGCGGCGAGAAATTTCGGTGATGCTCACGGTCATGGTAATGAATGGATTGCGCGACGGCGGGCATCGCGTGGTGCTATGAAAAAGCGTCGAGTTCTTTTGCTTGTGCGCGAGGACTTTGTTCCGCCTGAATCGATCGACGGTTTGAGCGACAAAGAGATCAAGCCCTGGAAGGGCGAGTTCGATGTGCGTGAAGCGTTGCTTGAACGCGACCATTTGGTAGAGGTTCTTGGGGTTGATGCCGATCTGGATTCGATTCGTTCGGCGGTCGACGCGTTTCAGCCGCACGTGGTTTTTAACTTGCTTGAAGAGTTCGCGCGTGAGCCGGCGTTTGTTGCGTATCTGCTGGGGTACTTTGAGATGCGCGGAGTGGCATATACGGGTTGTAATCCTATTGGTTTGCTCTACGCGGCTGATAAAGCAAGGCAACAACGCGTGATGCGTCAGCATCGGATCCAGACGCCGGGGTTCTTTGTAGTACCACGGGGAAAGTCGTGCAATCGACCGAAACGAATGGAGTTTCCGTTGATCGTCAAAAGCCTGACATCGCACGGTTCGTTGGGCGTGGCGCAGGCGTCTGTTGTGCATGATGATGAGGCGCTTCAGGAGCGCGTTGTGTTCATTCATGAGACGATGGCGACTGATGCGATTGTTGAGCGGTACATCGATGGGCGAGAGTTATACGTTGGCGTGATCGGAAACAAGCGGCTGGAGACTTTACCGGTCTGGGAGTTGCTGATGAAAAATCTCCCGAAGAGCGCTCCGTTTGTTGCGACAGAGAAGGTGAAGTGGGATGTTTCGTATCAGCAGAAGGTGGGGCTTACAACGGGTGCTGCGCTTGGATTGGATGAAGAGATTGTGGCAAAGTTGCGGCGCGTCGCCAAAAGGGCTTACCGCGCACTTGAGCAGTCTGGGTATGCGCGAATGGACTTCCGGGTTACGGATGAAGGTCGAGTTTACCTAATGGAGTCGAACCCGAACTGCGATTTGACTTTTGGGGAAGACTTTGCGCGGTCTGCGGAGGCAGCTGGTATCGAGTATCCTGCGCTCTTGGAGCGAATCGTGCGGCTTGGCGAACGTTGGGCGAAGACGGGGCGTTGAGATCGTTTGAGCTGGCCGGCATCGTCTAAAATGACCAACACCATCGGGCAGCCGACGGTGTTAGGTTTTGGAGTGGAGGCGGCCGGGATCGAGCCGACGACCTCTTCCATGCCATGAAGAACCCAACTTCGTTAGCGACCTCCAAAGACTGTTGCTGGAATGACTTGGACTGAAAACGGGTCAAACCATGGAGTCGAATTGCATTGCTCAACACACCAAGCAGTCCAGAGTTTGCCCTTTAGAGCTTGCCATTTGACAGTTTGTTTTCGGACGCCGAACCTGTTGTGTGTCAGGTCAGATCAAGCCTAATTCAGTTGAATCGGAGCACGGGTGGTGCGGTTGTTTGTGGCGGCGCCGAAGGCAAGCAACCATGGCTGGTGTTTTCTGCGAGCGACGATGCTCGCGGATGTGGGTGCCCGGTCACGCGTAAAGCGCCCAGCATCACATGCTGCCTGGATCTTGGGCCAAGAATTGCCCTCGATTTAGATCAATTATTCGGTATCCTGTTCGTTCGTTGTTCATGCACGCTTGATCGCGGAGGGGTCTTGGTATGTCACTGAAGAATTTGGTACGGGTGGCTGGTTGTGTGGTCGCGATGGCTCTCGCGACGGTTGGCCGGGCGCAGTCGTCGTCCGGTTTTTCATATCAGGGTGTGCTGAAGCAGAGCGGAGAGCCTGTCACAGGAACGGTCGATGCGACGTTCCGGCTGTTCAATGCGGCGGTGGGAGGCGCTCCGTTAGGTACTGATGTTGTGCTTCCGGGCATCGCGGTGACTGACGGCTTGTTCGAAGTCACGCTTGACTTTGGGTTCGGAGCTCTTGCGGGTGGCGACGTCTACCTGGAAGTTGAGATCACAAGCCCGAACAGCGCGTTGCTCGCACCACGCCAGCCGATTCGGTCGGTGCCTATGGCAAGTCAGGCGGCGGGTGCCATCAAAGAGGCAGATGGTTCGGTCACATTTTTCCGAGATTCAACGAGTGGAGAGGCGCTTTCGTCGGTTGATCCGATTGGCCGCTTGGTTGGACTGGGTGTCACGGCGCGGACACCTTCGTCATCAAGCTCTTCCCCGGTTGTTTCTGCGGAGGGACCCTTCCCGATTCTGCAGATGATCGACCGTGATTCGGGTACAGCGATCTTTGGTGTGGTGGTGAACAACGATGATCCAGATTCCCGGCTGACCTGGCTGCAAGTCGCGACACCGGAGAGCTACACCTTCAGTTCCAATGATGGAAACGGGAACAACCCAACGCTCCTGACGCTCCAGCCGGGCTTTGGTCGAGTTGGGATCGGTGAGGTCTCGAGCCCGTTCTCAAAGCTGCACGTCCGCAACCTTGAAGCCGGGCCTGGCCTTTTGACCTATCTGTTTCAGGATGACATGATCATCGAGGACAGCGATGCGGTGCTCTCGTTGGTCTCTAACGCGGGCGGGGACTTTGGCTCGCATCTGCTCTTCCGCGAGATTCAGCCCCAGGGAAGCGGGAACCCGTCGACAACCTGGAGCATCGGGCGGAAGGTTGGTACGTCTAATGGTCGGTCTTTGCAGTTCCGATTTGGCGAAAGCGCCAACTACTCGCAGAACGACGATGGACTGATCAGCTTTAACGCGAGCGGTAGTATCGGAGTCGGTCTTGAGCTGCCGACCGCGACGCTCCATGTCCAGAGGCCGAACGCGAATCTTCGGCTCGAAGCAACCTCTGGACGCGCGGAAGTCGAGTTTGTCGATGGGAATGGGACACGCTTTGAGATGAAGACCGGCTTTGGCGGTTTGAGTATCGGTGCGTTTGGAACCGGGGGGTCCGAGCCGTCTGCGCTCGAGATCCAAACGTTTGATCCGAACCGATTCGGTTACGTCGCGGTGGGGCCCGCGAGCGCGAGCCAGAGGCTGACGCTACCGAATACCAACGGCGCCGGGGGGCGCGGTCTGGCGAATGCGTGGAACACGTACAGCTCGATTCGGTACAAGGAGGACGTCCAGGTACTCGCCGACCCGGTTGAACGGCTGCAGGAACTCCGCGGCGTGAGTTTCGCATGGAAGAAGGACCACGGCGAGGGGCGCGACATCGGGTTCATCGCAGAAGAGATCGCGGAGGTTCTTCCAGAGGTGGTCTCGCGCGATTCGGATGGTGTGATCATGGGCTTTGATTACGGTCGTGTGGTGCCGTTGGCGGTTGAAGCGATCAAGGAGCAACAGGTAGAGATCGAGACACTTCGCGATGAGCTGGCCGAGTTTCGGGGGTTCAATCAGGCATTGATGGATCGATTGGAGAAGCTTGAGCAGCGGCTCGAAGATCGCGAGTGATGGTCGAAGCGGGTTCGCGGAGCGGGCAGATTCTGATTTTGCTGAAAATGAAAACACCGCCGGGCTCGCCGGCGGTGTTTTCATCTGCGGAGTGGAGGCGACCGGGATCGAACCGACGACCTCTTCCATGCCATGGAAGCGCTCTACCAAAACTGAGCTACGCCCCCGCAAGTTTGGATGTCGCCCGGCAGGCCGGGCAGGGGAACATGGTAGGTTCTGGGCTTGATTGGTCAAGAGGCCTGGCGGGATCGAACCCAATCTGGGCGGGTCGAAGGTTGGAAAACGGGCTTTGGGCGTGTCGGCGGGGCTGGCAGCTGGTCCCAGAATGAATTCGGAGGTTGGAGCTTCAGGGACGGGCAGATCCCGTCGATCGGTTGGGTGGAGGCTCTCCATGGACACCCCGGCCGATTTGACCGACAATCTGACGATCCATGGGCGACTGCCCGGAGAGCGGTTCTGGTGGATCGATGTAGACGGCCGGTTGTTTTCATCGGAGTGCTTGAACACGTCCGTCGAGGATGTGATTGCGCGAGGTCGGGTGTGTGTTGAAGCCCAGATCGGAGTGATCGAGGAGGTTCACGGCCGCGCTGCGACGCTGGGTGGGCTGTCACGAGGAATCGTTGACTTGCTGTGGCGCGGGCATCCTGGTGTGCGTTGGGCGGTGGCCGATGTGTCGCGTGTGCTTGCTAAGCCCGAGCAGGTTGCGAGTGCTTGAGTTGGCTGTCCGCAGCTGATTTTACTTCATCAATGGTGATTCGATCGATCCGGCAGTGCTTCGGGTGGTCGTTCGCGGATTCGTTCGCGGGCAAGCTTGGGTCGGCGACGATCACGGTTTCGGTGGATGAACCATCTGCGTGAGCCCGGACGGGAATCGTGGTCCATCGGGGATCTGTTGGTCCAAAGAGTGTGACCAACGGTGTGCCCATCGAGGCTGCGATGTGACGTGGTCCGGTGTCATTGGTGATCATGATTGCTGCGTGTTTGCAGAGCACTTTGAGTGAACCGAGTGTGTTGCCGAGGGTCGGCAATGCGTGGGCAAGTTGCTTTGATTGGATCTGATCAAGAATCTCCGAGCAGAGTTCAGATTCTGCGGGCGAGCCGTTGATCAACACAAGGAGATCGTGTTCTGCTATCAGGTGGTCTGCCAGCTTGGCGTATCGATCGGCTGGCCATCGTTTGTCAAGGTTATTGCCGCCAGGGTTGAGGATGGCGAAGTGCTGATCATCTGTGATGTTGGCTTTCGTGGTGATTTCAGCGAGTTTGGAGATGTCCTCGTCGTTGATCGGGAGTTCAAGATGTGTGTCTCGCGGGAGTGCGAGCGGCAGATCTTTGCAGTTGATTGCCGTGTGAATCGACCAATCGATGGTGGGTTCGTTGAGTAGATGACTCGCGAGGTTCCAGTAGTAATCGACGGCAGGGGTGAGTTTCCAAGATCCATCGGGGTTGCGTGGGGGATCAACAGGATCTGTGAGAAGCACGCCGCGTGAATCGCGGTTATAGCCGACGCGCCGAGAGATGAACGCGAGTCGGGTGATGAGGGCTGTGGAGAACGAGTTTGTGAGCAGGAGTGCGGTGTCGTATGCGCGACCTCGCACTTTTTGAGCGGCGCGTTTGGGTGCCATGATTCCGTGTGGCTGGAACGTGTGGAGTTCGTCGAAGAGTTCGGATCCGCGGAGTAGTTGGTCGATGCCAGGCCGAGCGAGTGCGCCGATGAACGCCCCGGGAAGTTTTTCGCGGAGGCGTCGGAGCGTGGGTGTGGCCATGGCGGTGTCGCCAACCCAGGAAGGAAGAACAACGAGCAGCCTGAGTGGTTTCGGCTTTGAGTTCATTGGCACCGGCTCATGCTTCGCGTTCTGGGAAGAGTGGGGCGTTGTGTGTGCGAGTGTGCCACGTATTGATGGTTCTGCGAAGTTCGTTGAGAAATGCGACGGCTGCGAGTCGATGGGTGGCGATGGAAGCGGTCACCGAATGGTCATTGACATCGAGTTCAAGGAGTCGGATGCCCGTGCGTTCGGCGATGCCGCGGGCGGCTGCGGCGATGGTGTCGCGGGTTCGCGGATCGATGAGTGATCGAGATTCCATCGCTCGGAGCGTGACGCGCTCGGCCTGAATGGGCAACTTTGGTGCGAGTGTTTGTTCGATGTAATCGACTGCAGATTCAAGATCCGGGACGATTGCGCCGGGTTTGTTGAGTGTGGGGCTTGCCGAAGGGTTGGTATCGATGCCGTCGGCTTTAACTTGAATCGTCAACGTGGGATCGACACCGGCAGCGACGGCAGAATCGAGGTCTCGTTGTTTGTCGCCGACCATCCACGAGTTGGCGAGATCGAGCCCAAGCTCGCGTGCTGCGGACTGGACCATCCCGGGGCCGGGTTTTCGCCATGGGTGTTCGTCGGCGAATCGTTTGACTGAACCGGTCGGGTGGTGAGGAGCGCTGTAGCAGGCGTCGATCAATGTGTGTGCGACGGGGTGCGGGGCGAGTGAGTTATCCGCGTGTTCAAGAGGAAGCAGAGCGCGCAGTGCATCATGGCATGCATCGATGTCTTCGATGTTGCCGCCGCCTCGCGCGATTCCACCCTGGTTCGTGATCACGATGATGGCAAAGCCCTTCGTCCGGAGTCGGACGAGCGACTCGCGGGCTCCGGGGAGGAGCTGCATGTATGCGGGATCGAGCAAGTCGCCGGGTCGGCGGTGACCCCAGGCAGCGTCTGGTAGGTCTCCGTTCCGGCAGACGGTGTCGTCACGATCAAGAAAGACAGCTGGGCGGGGCATGTGGAAGGATATGCGCGGAGTCTGTTGCTTTAGGTTTGATCCTTGAATGATGCGATGGTGTGGCGGCGTCGGTCGACGTTGAGGTTCATGAGCTCGGGCCGGCTGTAGTGACCGGCGGGGTCGAAGCTTTGGCGTTCGCGTCGGACAAATGCGGGGTCGAGTTCAACGATGAAGACACCTTCGCTATTGGCTTGTGGCTCGAGCAGCCAAGAGCCATCGGGATTGGCGACGGCGCTGCCGCCATTGTGGAGGATTTCTGATTCGTTGCGAACGATGCGGTCGCGGTGGGGTGTGGACTTGGGAATGTCGGTCGCGCGGATGAGCGACGATGCGCTGAGCACATACGCCCTTGATTCACGGGCGATGTAACGGGTGATGTCTTGGGTGTTGGCGACCTCGCCCGGCCAGATGGCGATGTGGAGCGTGACGCCCTGTGCTTGAAGTGCGGCGCGGGGCAGTGGCATCCAGTTTTCCCAGCAGTTCAGGGTGCCGATGCGGAAGTCTTGGCAATCGTGTGCGCGGAGGCCGTGCGCATCGCCGACTCCCCAGGCAAGACGCTCTTCATATGTAGGCATGAGTTTTCGGTGAACGCTGGCGATGCCGGCGGTCGGGGAGATCGTGACGGCGGACGCGTAGATCGTGTGCCCGGCGCGGTCGGGCGGGCGTTCGGCGATGCCGACGACGATCCAGATGTTGTGCTCGCGGGATGCTTCGATGATCGGGTTGAGATGACCCCGCTCGATGGTGACGGCCTGGTCGAGGTAGAGGGCGTGGAGTTCTTTCTGGTCGCTCGAGTCGAAGTGGGCGCCATCGGTGCGGCTAAGCCAGACGGGGTAGGCGGGGAGGAAGGTCTCGCCGAACGCGATAAGGGATGCGCCTTGAGAGGCAGCGTCGCGGATGGCGTCGACGGCCTTACAAGTAGTGGTTTCGCGGTCGAGCAGGACGGGGGCGATCTGGGCGAGGGCAGCGAGCATGCGGGTCTCCTTGCGAGACAAGCAGCGTACTCGGAAGTTCTATTCGGCGAGTCGTGACCCTATATACCGAGCGAGGCCCCATCGCTGGCCGATCCGGATCGCGTCGGAGACGCAGGCCGATCCGACGATGTCACGCCAGGCGTGCTCCATCTGTGATGACCATGAGAGGTCGTCATAGAGGACTAGGGCGCCCGGTGTGGTATGTTGTTCAAGCAAGTAGTGATAGCCCATCGTTGCTTTATGGGTGTGCATGGCATCGACGAACGCAAAGCCAATTTTGGGCCGATCGGTTGCGAGCTCAGGAAGGATGCTATTGATGTCTCCAGCGTGAACGGCCGCGCGGTTTCCGACGAGACTTTGGGCGCCATGACTTGCAATTTCGGCGCGCCATTCTTCGAACTCGATGCCATCGACCGGGTTGTCAGTTTCGGTCTCTGCAACGCAGAGGGCGATGGTGCCGATGCCGAACGCCGACCCGAGTTCGACTCGCCAGCCGGGTGGGGCTGTAGACGCGGCGAGGTAGATCAGGTCAAGGCCGGCGGACGGGCTGGAGACTGCAGCGAGTACCTCGGCTGCGTCCATGCGTTGGATCTTGTGACGGAACGATGTTTCGTGCATTTCCCCGGTGAGGATTCCGTTGAGTTCGTGCTGTCGATCGATAGCGGGTTGTATGGCGGCAAGTGGCGAGTTGATTTCAACGCTTTGTAGGCCGTCGATGAAGTCAGCGAATGGATCGGTCCCGATGGCTCGCTTTTCGATTTGGATGCGATCACGCAATGGGCGATCACGGCTGCCGGAGAGCTTCGATCGAACTCGCCGAGCGATGCGGAACATCTGATCGGGCATGGTGTTCTCCTTCAATCGTGCGTTTTCCGTCCAAGCCGAGGCTAACACGATGTGATGGCAATTGAAAGAACGAAAATAGACGGGTGCTTCGATCGGCTCAGGTAAGCGCAAAGAAAACGGAGCCGAGACGGCTCCGTTGTTCTGAGACGTGTTGTTTTTACCTATTTAGGCGGGCCTGAACAGGTGGAGTGGGTTTTAGGCGATGGTGATGTTGTCGTCGAGGTAGACGTCTTGAATGCCTTGGAGGAGGGCGGCGCCTTCGTTCATGGGGCGTTGAAAGGCTTTGCGTCCTGAGATGAGGCCCATGCCGCCGGCGCGTTTGTTGATGACGGCCGTCGTCACGGCTTCCTTGAGATCGCCCGCGCCGGATGACGCGCCGCCGGAGTTGATGAGGGGGACGCGGCCCATGTACTGGTTGGCGAGCTGGTAGCGGCAGAGGTCGATCATGTGCCCGCCTTGCCCGTTCTCGTCGGACCCAGCGAGTTCGGTGTAGATGCGTTTGTCGAACTTGCCGTAGGAGGAGTCGCCGGTGTTGAGGGCGTTGAAGCCGCCGTTGTTGGTGGGGAGTTTTTGCTTGACGATGTCGGCTTGGATGGTGGCACCGAGGTGGTTTGCTTGTCCGGTGAGATCTGCGGATGCGTGGTAGTCGACGCCGTCTTTCTTGAAGGCGTTGTTGCGGATGTAGCACCAGAGGACGGTGACCATGCCGTATTCGTGGGCTTCGTGGAACATGTCGGCGACGTATTGGATCTGGTCGCCTGATTCTTCGGAGCCGAAGTAGATGGTTGCGCCGACGGCGGCCGCGCCCATTTCCCAGCACTGCTTGATCGAGCCGAAGGGGATTTGGTTGAAGGTGTTGGGGTAGGTCATGAGTTCGTTGTGGTTGAACTTGACGAGGTAGGGGATCTTGTGTGCGTACTTGCGGGCGGTCATGCCGAGGACGCCAAAGGTGGAGCAGACGGCGTTGCAGCCGCCTTCGATGGCGAGCTTGACGATGTTGTCGGCGTCGAAGTAATCGGCGTTGGGGGCGAACGATGCGCCGGCGGAGTGCTCGATGCCTTGGTCAACGGGGAGTATCGAGGTGTATCCGGTGCCGGCGAGTCGGCCGGTGTTCATGATGCGGCTGAAGTTGTTGAGGGTGTTGATGTTGCGGTCTGAGTTGATCAGGACGCGGTCGATGAAGTCGCCGCCGGGCAGGGAGAGGCGAGACTTGTCGATGGTCTTGCACTGGTGGTTGAGCAGGCTGTCGTCGCCGAGGGTTTTGGCGACGTCGATGGTGAGGTTGGGCATGGTGTTGTTTCCTGCGTATTCAGGGTGCGAAAGTTGTTGCCTATGTGAATCGTCAGCGGGTGCTGACGGGTTGTGAGTCTAGGTCGATCGGCCGGGCTGAGGGCTGAGGAAGCTTGGGTGGGATCACGCAAGGTGCGGGGTCAGGCGGACGAGCTTCGGGTCGTCTTGGTGGATCCAGAGGGCGTCTGTTGAAGCGTACCTGAGGTTGGCGGGGTCGATTGGGTACAGGGCGAGGCGGTAGCGAAGTCCTGACTTTCGCACATCGGTGAAAAAACCTTTGTAGCCCATGGCGGTCAGCTCTTGGCAGATCGAAGCGCGATTCGCGCCAGCGCGTGCGAGGTGCGACTCGATAAACTCGAGCATCAGGATGGGGTGATGCTCGGCGAGGGTGCTTGGGAGACCGGCGAGCACCTTTGCTTCAAAGCCTTCAACATCGACCTTGATGAGGTTTGGTGGTGACGGGCATGAAGCGAGGAGGTCGTCTCCTCGTGAGACCGGAACCTCTATTTCTTCGGTTACGAGGTGTGCGTCTTTTTCTTTGACGGGTGCGAGGCTGCCCATGCCGGTGTGTTCGGTTAAGACGCGGAGAATCATCGTTGTGTTCTCGTTGGCGAGCGCGGTGTGATGCAAGTGGGTGTTTGTGATGTTGTTGATATCGATGTGGTCTTGCACGCGTTCAACACAAGCGGGGTTTGGTTCGCAGCAATCGACGCGGCCGTTCTCGCCGACAAGGTGAGACGCGAGTAGCATCATCATGCCCACGTTCGCACCAACGTCGAGCACGTGATCGCCTTTGTCGATGAGCAGTTGGTACACCATTTGGCTGTCGAGGTCGTAGTAGCGACCCAGGAAGTATGCGGATCGTTCGGACCAGTCTCCGACATCGAGGTTCATTTTTTTGTTGTGTAGTTTTCCGGTGATGACACGCCGGGGCCGGTTGTGCCACGCTGGTTCATCGGGACCTCCCACGAGTAGTTTATAGAGTTTGCCCCATGCGGGCAGTTCGTACCGGAAGTAGGGTCGTGCAATATCGGCGAGCAATGGTGACGGCATTTTGGTTTTATCCTGTGGTATCTGGCGTGAGTATGGCGTCTGCAGCTGCTGCGATTTGAGATTTGAAACTGACTTGGGAGTTGCTAGTCAGGTTGCGCACGATCTTACAAGCGGCTTTTCGTGTTTTGTAGTTCGATGGGTCGGTGCTGAGATTATGAACCGCGCGGGCAATGTCTTGCGGATCAGAGGGTTTCACAGGCTCGGCAGCATCGCCAAGGAGGTCGAGCGCGGGGACGACCGTTGAAACGATGGCTGGTCGGCCAACGATTGCTCCCTCGAGGGGTAGCTTGGCGAGTCCTTCTTTAAAGCTTGGACGGGTCGGCGTGATCGTGGCGTAACACGCTTTGAGGTGCTCGGTAAGTTCCGAGCGATCGAGCTGCCCGGGGAGGTCGCAGATGTGATCGATTCCAAGATCGGCTGCGAGCTTGCGAGCGTTGCCAAGGTGCGGGCCATCTCCTGCGATGAACCAGCGGTATCGGCCTGGATGTTTGTCTTCGAGTATTCGGGCGCCCTGAAGAATGTCATCAACACCTTTGTAAGCTTCGAGTCTGCCTGCGAAGAGAATGGTGTGCGGCAGCTGGTTCGCGCGTTCCTGCCACGGCAATGCTTCGAGCCGGTACTGCGGCACATGCACCGCGACACGATTTGGATCCATATTCCAGAGCTCGATGGTTTGTCGCCGGATTTCCTCGGAGACGGCGACGACGTATCGAACGGACTGATTGAGGCGCATGGCCGATGCGCGCAGAATGCGTCCGGCAAGACCTGCGGGGGGAGATTCTCCTCGTGCCCAGAAGGTGTTGTGCAGGCTGACGATGACGGGGATTCTGGCGAGGCCGATCGCTGCGTGTCCGATCGGGTGCATTCCAGTGGCGACGATGATGAGGTCAGCTTCAAGGCGTTGGGCGATTTTGGCGAGCGAGTATCCATACCGGAACTCGTTGACCAGAAAGCGAACGCCTCGTGCCGGCGCTTTTGGGAGTGGGCGTGTGGTGATCTGTGCGTGTCGGACGGGTGGCGCGGGGTTGTTGGGAAAGCAGAAGAGTCGCCAGCCTCGTTCGGCTGCGAGGGCGTAGATTTGGGCGGAGTACGCCTCGGCCATGATGCGCGTATCGGATGCCTGCTCGGACCATCGGCGGAGGGTCGTGCCGACGTCGCCGTTGCCTGCGGCAAAGAGGACTCGCGTTCGTCGATTTGTGGTTGGGTGATGGTTGGGCATGCTGGTTGTTGGAACTCTTGGACAGGCGATGGTGCCTGACTAGAAGATCGGCGATTGATCGGCTGAATCGGGATCTTTCCGCAGGAACGGATGAGAATCGGACATGAGATGGTGTGGATTCTTGCAGAGCTGATCTGGTGGGATCTTGTCGGAGGGTCGGGTTGGGTGTCCAAGGTTGCATCCCAGCGATTCAGGGTCGGTATGGATGGGCATGAAGATACTCGTTCTGGGCGGAACGCAGTTCAGTGGATTGCACCTGGTGCGGGCGGCCGTGGCGCGTGGGGACGACGTCACGGTCGTCCACCGGGGCAAGCATGACGCGGGTTTGCCGGTGGGTGTCCGTCGGATCATGGGAGATCGTGATCCCACGAAAGCGAGCGACGAGTTGCCAAATGCGCTTGGTCTCGTTGGGGATTTGATTGCTGCGGGTGAACGTTGGGACGCGGTCGTGGACATGTGTGGATATGTGCCGCGTGTTGTCTCGGCGAGTTGTACCTTGCTCAAGGAAGCGACCGATCGGTATGTGTTCGTTTCGACGGTCTCGGTCTATCCGGTTTCGGCCGGTGGAGCTCCGGATGAAACGAGCGCGGTGATTGAGCTTGACGATCCGGATGTGGAAGAGGTTACCGGTGAAACGTACGGCGGGCTAAAGGTGTTGTGCGAGCGGGTCGTCGATCGTGTCTTTGGCAAACGCTCGGCGGTGGTTCGGCCGGGCTTGATCGTCGGGCCGGGTGACATGACGGATCGGTTTACCTATTGGCCAAGAAGGCTTTACGAAGGTGGTCGGGTGCTGGTTCCTTGTGATGGTCTCGCGCCAACTCGTTGGATTGACGGGCGAGATCTGGCGTCGTTCATGTTGCGGTGTGTGCATGAGGGGTTCGATGGGACCATGAATGTGTGTGGTCCGCGCGAGCCTTTGGCACTGCAAGAGTTTCTGCGAGAAGTGGGGGCTGCAGTGGGAGGCAAGTGGGAGGCCGTGGAGATCGATGAATCGGTTTTGGCGGGTGCTGATGTGCTGCCGTGGCGGGATGTACCGATGTGGGCAGGGGTCGGCGGAGCGAGCATGATGCAGGTTCGTGCGGATCGGGCGTTTGGTGTTGGTTTGGAAACGAGATCGCTGGCAGAAACCGCTCGAGACACGCTCGATTGGGACCGTGAGCGAGGTTTGCCAGGGCTGAAAGCGGGAATTTCTCGCGACCGGGAAACTGAGTTGCTTGCAGATTCTGAGGGCGTAAGTCGTTGATTTTGAACAACTTGCAGAGTCTTTCGTTTGGCTTAGGGACCGATGTTCGCGAGAGGCGGTTGAAAAGTCCTCATGGATCACTGGCGAAGGGGCTGATCTGGGGCATGGTGTATGCGGTGGGTCAGGATCGGTGCAGGTTTCGGCTCGCATCGTTGACCAGCATTGGCGATTGCCGGCTGGTCCAAAGACTAAGAAACGCTCCGCGGTAACGTGGAGCGTTTCTGTTTTTGGGTGTCATTTAGGTGACTACTCTGGGGTCCGATGCTTGGCGGCGGCTTGCATGAGCGTTACAAAGGTGCCGAGTTTCTCGGGGCCATTTTCGGGCGCGCTCTCAGGCGCAACGAGCCTGGTTGATAACCCATCTTGGTCGATGAGCCATGCGTTGCGGTGATCGCGGAGTTGGGCATCGAGAATTTCTGCGAGGTAAGCGCGTGCTTTGGAATCGATGATGGGTGTGATCGCTTCAACGCGGGCGGAGAGATTCCGGTACATCCAGTCGGCGCTGCCCATGTAGGACTCGAAGTCTTTGAGTTCGGTGTGGCCGTTGGCGAAGCAGTAGATGCGGGAGTGTTCGAGGAATCGCCCGATGATCGAGCGGAGCGTGATGTTGTCAGACATGCCCGGGACGCCGGGGCGAAGGCAGCAGAATCCGCGGACGATCAGGTCGACTTTGACGCCTGCAGAAGACGCGCGATAGAGCGATTCGCTGATCATGCGATCTTCGAGCGAGTTCATTTTTGCGATGATTCGTGCGGGTTTTCCGGCACGTGCGTGCTCGATTTCGCGATCGATGAGCGCCACGAACTTGTCGCGCATGTGAACGGGTGCGACGAGCAGACGGTCATAATCTTGCTCGGCGGTATGCCCGGTCAGGGCGTTGAAGAGTCGGCTTGCGTCGCTGGTAATGGCAGGGTCGCATGTGAGCAAGCCTAAGTCGGTGTAGAGCTGTGCGGTCTTTGGGTGATAGTTGCCGGTGCCGAGGTGGACGTATGTTCGGATGCCCCATTGCCCGTCGAGGCGTTCGCGGCGGACGACGATGGAGCATTTGCAGTGGGTTTTGAGACCGACGACTCCGTAGGCGACATGGACGCCTGCGGACTCGAGTTGGCGGGCGAACGCGACGTTCTTTTCTTCGTCGAAACGTGCGCGGAGTTCGACGAGACAGGCAACCTGCTTTCCGTCTTCGGCGGCTGCGACGAGGTGGTCAACAAAGGGTGAGTCTTTGCTGGTTCGGTAAAGGGTTTGTTTGATCGCAAGAACGTCGGGATCTTTCGCGGCAGCGGCGATGAAGCGTTCGACCGAATCCGAGAAGGACTCGTATGGATGGTGCACGAGGATGTCTCGCTCGCGGATCTTGGAGAAGATATCAGCGTCCGGATCTGCGAATGCTGGCGGGCGAATGGGGCGCCATGGCGTGTCTTGGAGATCGGGGCGATCGATCGCGGCGATTTCGAAGAGGTCGGCATATGCAAGCGGGCCGGGACGAACGTAGACGTCTTCTTCTTGCAGCTCGAGTTCGTCGAGTAGGAAAGAGAGAATGCGCTCGGATGGGTTTGGTGCGACTTGGATTCGCAGCGCGCTAGCGAATCGGCGCATGCGGAGTTCTGCTTCGACGTGTTCGAGGAGGTCTTCGACATCTTCGTCGTCGAGAGCAACTGCTGCGGAACGCGTGAGTCGGAACGGGAGGATTTCGGCGATCCGCATGCCGGGGAACAGTTCGTCCGCGTTGTTGAGCACGACTTCGTCGAGTTGGACGAATCGCTGCGGCGCTTCGGCGCTGGGTGGCGGGAGACGTTTGGAGGCTGTGATTGATTCGACGTTGACATACTGCGGCAGGACGTCCGGGATCTTGACGCGCGCGAAGCGGAGCTCCGGGTCGCCGGGTTTTTCGAGTAAAACGCCGAGGTTTTCAGAAAGATTTGAGATAAACGGGAAGCGATGCCCGGGATCGACTGCCAGGGGTGTCAATACCGGGAAGACCTGTTCGCGGTACCAGCAATCGAGCGTTGTTTTGTCTTCGGCGGAGAGGTCTTTGTATGAAACGACTTGGATGCCTTGTTCTGCGAGCGCGGGGACAAGGTCGCGGGTCCAGCAGTTGGTGAGGTCTGCTTGTGCTTCGAGAACGATATCTCGGCAGACTCGGAGTGTGGTCGCGGGATCCATTTCGCCGGGGCGTGTCGGGGCGACGATGTTGCCGTGCTGTTCGCGTTGCTTGAGGAGGCCGACGCGTTTCATGAAGAACTCGTCGGTGTTGTTGGCGTAGATCGCGAGGAACTTGACGCGTTCGAGCAGCGGCGTGCGGTCGTCGAGTGCTTGTGCGAGCACGCGCCGGTTGAACTCCAGCCACGAGAGGTCGCGATTGAAGAACCGCGCGGGGTCACCGGCGGTGCTTCGTTCCGGATCTGCGTTCGATTGAGTGGGTGTGGTCATGGGTAGGTTTGCGATGCGGTCCGTGTGGGTTCCTGTTGGTCTATCGGCTTACTCGGGTCGGTAAATCGCGGCGCATCCGGGGGATTCGGTGACTCTGACGGAGTCGACTTTGGCGGTTTCGGCCATATCTGGTCCGAGCCGATCGGTGAGTTCATCGGCGATGTACCTGGCGATGAGTTCGGCGCTGGGGTTGGTCTGATCAAAGGGTGGTGTGGCGTTGAGATCGTTGTTGTGGAAAGGGGTCAGGATGTCCACGAGTACGGCGTGGACGGTGTGGAAATCGCAGAGCAGGCCGTCGTCGTCGAGGGTTGGTCCGGTGAGGTGGGCGGTGACGTGCCAGTTGTGGCCGTGGACGGGCTCGCGACGCCCGGCGATGACGATGGCGTGGGCGGCGGCGAACTCGTGGGTGATTTCTACGGTGTACATGGGGAATGTTAGGGGGCAGCGAGGGGGTTCGGGTTTAGCGATCAGGGTTTGGGGGTGCTGAATTGGTGGATTGGGCTTTGAAGACCGCGAAGCTGCGGGCGGCCATGGCGAGGATGATGGCGTTGGCGACGATGCCGCCGGCTGAGTCAACGCGGAAGTTGAACGCGATCCAGAAAGCGCTGGCAAGGGCGGCCAGGACGAAGCCGTCGCGGTGGTGCTTGCCGAGCCTCCACATGGAGAGGAACATGAAGACGGCGGCGGCCCAGTCGAGCCCATAGTGCTTGAAGAAGAAGTCGTACATGTCGGGAGCCTAGGTTTGGGTGAGCCGATAGAGATGCAGATGGACGCGAGACTGGTTTGGAGCGACTGATGAGCGATGCACCGTTGATTCTGGGCGTGAGCGGGCTGCGGGGGATTGTGGGTGAGAGCCTGACGCCGGAGGTGGCGGTGCGGTATGCGGGGGCGTTCGGGACGTGGCTGCGCGAGAACAGGGCGTCGGTCGAGACGATCGTGGTGGGGCGCGACGGGCGTGCCGGGGGCGAGGTGTTCTACCACGCGGTGATTTCTGCGTTGCTCGGGATGGGGTTCGATGTTCAGGTGGTGGGTGTTGTGATGACGCCGACGGTCGGTGTGTTGGTGGACGTTCATGGCGGGATGGCTGCGGGCGTGATCATCACGGCGAGTCACAACCCGTTGGAGTGGAACGGCATCAAGGCGTTGCTGCCCTCCGAGGACGCTGCTGAGTTGGTTGATGCCGCTGCCCCCGCCGCGTCCGACGCCTCGGAGATTGTGGGGAGTTATCAAGCCGGCGGCGTGACATGGATGAACTACAGCGGCGAGCTGATCGAGAGCGCGGAGATGGCCAGCGAAGAGCACGTCGCGACGGTCAGCCAGCGCACGTTCGCACATATGACTGATGCTGTGATCGCGAAGAACTTCGTCGCCGTCACCGATTGTGTGAATGCGTCGGGGGGGGTTGCGTCGGCGGCGTTGCTGCGCCAGCTCGGGGTTCGGACTGTCCCGCTCCATTCGGATGGGTCGGGCGTCTTCCCGCACACACCCGAGCCGACGAGGGAGAATCTGTCCGGCGCCGGCGGGTTGTGTGATGCGGTGCCGGGGCTCAAGGCGGATGTGGGGTTTGCGCAGGATCCGGATGCGGATCGGTTGGCGATCGTTGATGAGTTGGGCAACTACATCGGGGAGGAGTACACGTTGGTGTTGTGTGCGGCGGCGTTGATGGAGGGGAGAAAGGCAAGCCGACAGGATGTCGGCTCCGCCGGGAACGGTAAGCCGGTGTTCGTTGTGAATCTCTCGACATCGCGGATGATCGATGACGTGGCAGCGCACTACGGGGCCGAGGTGGTTCGGACGGCGGTGGGGGAGGCGAACGTTGTTGAGCGGATGAAGGCGTTGACAGCCTCGGGTCGTGACGTGGTGATGGGGGGCGAGGGCAACGGGGGGGTGATCTGGGCCGAGGTGACGTATGTGCGGGATTCGCTGTCGGCGATGGCGTTGACGCTGTCGCTGATGGCTCGGACGGGCAAGTCGGTGTCGGAGCTGGTGAAGATGATCGAGGCGATGGGGCCGGGGAGGGCTGGTTATTCGATCATCAAGAAGAAGGCGGATTTGGCGAGCAAGGCGGATGCGGTGCCGGTAGTGGAACACTTGGTGGAGGTGTTTGGAAAAGACGCCAATGCCCGGGTGGACACGCAGGACGGGGTGCGGGTGGATTGGGACGCTGAGGGGGTATGGGCTCATGTGCGGGCGAGCAATACCGAGGCGATCATGCGAGTGATTGTGGAAGCTCCAACGGGCGAGATGGCCGAGGCAACGGCCGCGATGGTGGAAGATCGGATTGCCGAGGTTCGCGGTTGAGGCTGGGGGTGCGGGTTGGCCGTATACTGAGGGTGATATGACAAGCCAAGCGAGCAACTACCAAATCGGCGACCATGTGCGGGTGACCCAGCAGATCCCACGCGGGCAGGAGACAACCTCAACGACGTTTGAGGGCGTGATCGTTCGTGCGGGTCAGCAGAAGACCGGGTCATGGTTTGCGCACAGCAAGGATAAGAAGCTGTGGCTGGATCGGCTGGAGCTTAAACTCGCTGATGGTGAGCTTGTGACGGTGAACCTGGATCAGTTTTCGCGCGTGGAATCAGCGGACTGATCATGGGTGTTTGAAATCAAATGTTTGATATGACGCCGATCTGTTTGAAATGGGTTGGCGTTGTTTGTGCGCGCATGACTTGAGACGGGCGCACAAAGTGTCTGTCGCGGCGCGCGACTTTCAAGATTGTTGCAAATTTTCTATTCGTTGCGTGGCCTCGAGTTGCGCTCGGGGTGCTGCGCGCATGCGCGTGATTTGTGCGCACGGAGGTGTCCGGGGTCAGGGCTTAGTGAGGCGTGTCGCTGAATGGCACGTCAGGAAGTGGAGGAGGGACCGATGCCTGACCGGCTCGAACGGAAGAACGCGGACGCTGACCCTGTATGGGGCAATGCAAACCTCGCCATCGGCGAGCATCGGCGGCGAGAGCTGCCCGGAATGGAGCGGCTATGGGCGTATTACCGCAATCCGCTCGAGCTGGTCGGAGTGTCGGGGCACGCAATGAGCGTGTTGACCACCGGTCAGGCGGTCGGGTGGTATCGGCAGGCGCAAGAGGCTGGTTTGCCCGTGCGGATCAAGGGGCGTGGGTATGGCGTGCCTGGATCTGAGAATGGGCGCCGCGAGGTCGTGATCGAAAACGATATCGGGTGGCGTATTCAAACGATGGTGGACTTTATGTTCGGCCGACCGGTTCGGTTTGAATCGTTGGCCAGTGATGAAGCGACGCGATCAACGATCGAAGACTTGCTTGAGCGTGTGTGGGAAGCATCGGGCGGGATCTCGTTGATGCAAGACGCTGCGCTGTTGGGGCACGTGTTTGGTCATGTGGATTTGTTGTTGCGAGTCGATGAGTCGAAGTTGTTTGGCGATCTTGAAGAAGCGGTTCGCGGGTTCTCGGTTGAGCCCATCGATCCGCGGCGTGGTGTTCCGATGGTGTCTCCAGAAGACTATCGGGTGCTCGACGGGTATGCGGTGCATGCAGAGCGTGAGGTACGAGAGGCGAGGCCGAGCCCAAATCGTTCTGCGAGACGTACGAGATTGTTTGGAGGAGCACGTGAATCGGAACCAGCGATGCATCGTGCGACTGTGACCGAGGTTTACCTTGCCGGCGAACGGCGGGTGTATCAAAACGGAGCATTGATTTCGTCCGAGCCGTCTTCGGTATTGGCGGATCAGGTGCCGGTGGTGCATGTTCAGAACGTGAGCCAGCCGTTTGTGTATAGCGGTGTTGGTGAGGTTGAGCCGCTGGTTGCGTTGCAAGATGAGTTAAACACAAGACTCAGCGATCGTGCCAACCGTGTGACGCTTCAGTCGTTTCGCATGTATCTGGCGAAGGGCGTCGAGTCGTTTGATGCTTCGAGTGTTGGGCCGGGCATGGTGTGGAGTACGAACAATCCTGATGCATCGATCAGCGCGTTTGGCGGTGATCTGTATAACCCGGGTGAAGAGTATCACATCGGTGAGGTTCGCGAAGCGATGGACAAGATCAGCGGCGTGCCGCCGGTTGCGGGCGGGGTCGTGCGTGCGAAGATCGGGAACTTATCGAGTGCGAATGCGTTGCGCATTACGTTGATGGGTTTGATTGCCAAGACCGAGCGGAAGCGTGTTTCGTATGGACGCGGTATGGAGCGAATCGGATCACTAATTTTGCGAGCGCTTGACGAGTCGGGGGTTGTTTCGATTCCTGAGAGTGAGCGTGGTGTGCGTGTGGTTTGGCCGGCGTTTGTGTTTGAGGACGAGGGCGATCGTCTTGATGTCGCGGCGCGGAAGCGTGAGCTTGGGGTTGATGAGACCCGGGTTCTCGGCGAGCTGGGATATGACGAACGTGATCCTGGAGTGGTTTGACCGTGTAGCTTGAAGCTGGATTGAAGATGACAAGGAGGCGAGCATGAAAGACGGAGTTGGTGGCGGTGAACAGCCGCTCGGTGGAGGTGGAGATCAGGTTTCCGAGGCGGTGCGAGCACCTATTAGTGAGGAGTTGATTTGGAAGGCCAAGGCTGAAGAGCTGGAAGAAAAAGTAGTGGTCTTAGAGGCGATGGTAGAGCAGCAGGATCGGTTGCTTGAAGAGGCAAACGCTGCGGTTGAGACGGGAGAGTTGCGCCGGCAGATCGAGCGTGAACTTGTTGAGGCTGACGCTTTGGATTTGGAGGCGTGCTGCATGTTGACCGAGGCGGCGGTTTCTCAGATGGAAGAGCCAGATGTGGAGTTGGCGGTGCGTGATCTGCGAAAGCGTAAGCCGTTCTTCTTTAGCGGTCATTCAACATCTGCGCATGGGGCGACCATGGTTCCAGCGTTTGGAAACAGCGGTGATGGTTTGGATGACATGGCGGTGCAAGCGAGGTCGAGTGGAGATCGGGCGGCGCTTCTTCGCTATCTCCGGCAGCGGCGGGGATGAGTTTGTACTGGTTGTTTGGATCGTGGTTGATGTGGTTGGTTGGTTTGAAATGAAGGGGAGCATGTATGGCGTTTACAGGAAAAGCGAGTTATTCGGGCGGGGCGGGATTGCCGGAGTTGGTGGAAGATGTCAGCGACATCATCGGTATTGTGAGTCCGCATGAGACCCCGTTGCTGGATCATCTCGGTGATCCCAAGCGATCGGCGTTGAGCACAGTCCACGAGTGGATTGAAGACTCGTTACTGGCCAATCAGGGTCAGATCAACCAGTCGAGTTTTTCGCCAGGTCCGACGACCGCAACTGCGTTGATTGTTGATTCGGCAGCGGTGTTTCGTGTCGGTGATCTTGTTCGGCCGGGTTCGAATGGTGAGGTGATGCTGGTCAACTCGGTGAATACGTCGACCAATGTGTTGGTGGTCACTCGGGGCTATGGCGGCACGACTGCGGCGACATTGTCTGACAACATGATGTTGTACATTCTGGGTAACGCAGCGTTGGAGGGGGATGCGGCGCCGGAAGCCCGATTCACGAACCGTATTCGCAAGCAGAACTACACGCAAATCTTCACTGCATCTGTCGATGTTTCAGGTTCGATGCAGGCAGCCGCGGCATATGGGATCGAGGACGAAGTTGATTATCAGAAGCAAGAGCGGATGCGCGAACTCTTGCGTGATTTGGAGAACTGTGTGATCAACGGCGTTGCGCCGGCAAGTGATCAGCAAGGGAGTTCGACGGTTCGTCGTTCGATGGGCGGCATTCTGAATCAGATAAACACCAACGACTTCACGCCGGGGTCTGGTGGGATTCCGGACGGTGACGGCGGCGGCTCGGATGAGCTGAATGAAGCTGTGATCAATGCGGCGCTCAAGTCGATCTGGGATCAATCGTCTGGTGTAGTTGACACGATTGTTGTGGGCGGTGCACAGAAGCGAAAGATCAACGGTTTTGCGACAGGGTCGCGGGCCTATTTGCCCGAGGACCAGGTGTACTCGGACATGATCTCAATGTATGAGAGCGACTTTGGGGTGTGCCGGGTCGTGCTCTCGCGCTGGACGCCGGCGGACAAGGTGATTTTGCTCGACTCGTCGCGTCTGTCGGTGGCTCCGCTTCAGGGTCGTAGTTTTCACTATAAGCCGTTGGCGGCGACGGGCGACTCGATTGCGGGTCAGGTGATCGGTGAGTACACGTTGGAGATGAAGAACGAGAACGCGCACGGCGTCATCAGCGGTTTGGCGGTTTAGTCAGAGCGGTGTGATGCGGTGTTCACGGTGCGGGGGCTCTGGGGGGAGCGGGGCCGCTCGGGGCGGACGGAGACGTCTGCCCCGGGTTTAACGGGAAGCGTGATGAAGCTTCGTTCTTGAAGCTTTGTCTATGGGAGGGGTGATGTCATGTTTGCGAGTGATCGAGATTTGATGGTGCTTGAGCCGGGCGTGGTACGCGATGCCGGTTGGGCGGGGCAGCGTGTGTTGGATGTGAACGGAAGTGTGAGCGGGACCACGTTGACGATCTCATCGGGGTCCTTTGTGGATTCGGGGGTTGATGCGGGCTCGGTTGCGTTGATCGATTCGTTGGCGGTTGAGGTAGTCTCGAGGACATCGGCGACACAAGCGGTGGTCTCGTTGTTGCGTTCGGATGCGACTGGTGCGGCGGTGGCTCCGCCGGTGGAGACGAACCGGCCGGTGAAGGTGTACACGTTCGGGCCGCAGCTGGCGATGGTGCATCGGCAGGTGCTGTCGATGATTGGGATTGATCCTGACGGTGGTTCAAATGGTGATCAACTGGATGAGTCTGCGGTGACGAATCCGGGCGCATTGGTCAGGCTTGAGGCGCTGGGGGCGTTGCATTTGATTTATGCCGCGGCGGCTGCGCCTGGTCGGGGTGGGCAGGGGATGGCGGATCGTGCTGCTTTGTATAGGGAACGGTTTGGCGCTGAGCGTGAGCGTGTTGTTGCAACGATTGATACCGACGGCGACGGGATCGCGGAAGTTTCTCGCCGGCCGAGTGTGTTTGCGATGACTCGTGGATGAGAGGGGAAGCCATGGTGGTATTGCGGCCGGCAGAGGTGCGTTTTGGGAGTGATGTGTGGGATGCGGTTGAGCGTGTCGCGATTGATCGAGTTGGCACGCGTGTGATTCGGGAGGAATCTGACGATGGCGGGGGTGTGGTCTTCGTGGATGTCCCGGAACGAATGGTTCGTGCGAAAGTCTGGCAGTTGTTGGATCAAACAACGCTGGATGGGCCCGAGCCCGGTGAGTTCGAGGAGGTTCGGATCGAGCTTGGCACGGGTGCGGATGAGGGGAGTCGGCTGATTCGTTTTGATGCGGTGATCGAATCGGTCACGCATCAAGTTTCGGGATCGCGTGCGACACGGGTGATTTCGCTGATCGCGGTTTCGGATCAGGGTGACACGGATCCGGTCACAATGACGAGCCTGGATTGAGAGGGAGTTGGTATGAGTTCGTTTAAGAGTTTGGACTTGTTTGGGAGTGGGCCTCATCGGTTTACCGTGGGGCGTGAAGGTCGGCGTGTGGTGAGTTTGGCGGCGGTTGCGGGAGATCCTTCTCTGGCGGGTACGTTTTCGTCGGGTGATCAAGAGCTGCGGATTACGGTGCGTGGGAGACTCGTGGCTGACAGTGAGTCTGATCTGTGGGATTTGCGCGATGACATTGTGGCGGAAGCAGGTAGCACGGCGTCGGCTGGCACATTGGCCGATGGCAACGGGCAGAGCTGGACCGGATTAAAGCTGATTGAGTTCGAACCCGGCGGGCCAACGGATCGTGGGCGAGTGTTCTCGTTGGGATACAACGCGGAGTTTGGGCGAATCACGGGCGACTAGGTTGCTCTTTGGGGGTCGGATATGGAAGCTGAGATCATGGCGTCGTTTGCCCAGTTTGGTGCGGCGGGTTTGGTTGGGTGGATGTGGTTGAGCGAGCGCCGATCAACGGCTGAGCGAGAGCGGCATCTGTCTTATGCTCATCGAC
Source organism: Phycisphaerales bacterium (assembly GCA_045106075.1). Classification (GTDB taxonomy): domain Bacteria; phylum Planctomycetota; class Phycisphaerae; order Phycisphaerales; family UBA1924; genus UBA6054. Next base: position 7,280 of record JBGCEB010000083.1, on the reverse strand, counting down.
GCCTCAAAGAGAGTGAGTTCGATCGGACCTTGCTTACCGAGTTGGTGCGGGACACGACTCGAGCGATGGTGGCGTTAGAAGCTGGGCAGCGGGTGCTGGCGGCATTGATCGAGCGTGATATCTGTGAGAAAACGGATCGAGTCCGAAAGACGCCGAACGAACAGGACGCAGCGTGATACCATGCGGGCGTGCCACGGACCGGATTGATTGCGATTGGATTGATGCTGGCGTTGCTGCCCGCGTGCCAGCAGCGCGGCGTGGTCGTACGAGAAGAAGTGGTGCGGACGAGCGAGGGCTTGGTGTTGCCGGGTCCGTTTGCGCCCAAAGCGATGCGGGTGCACCCGCTGACCCACGCGGAGTTGGATGCCGATGGTTCGCCGCGTGTGGTGGTGCATGTTGAACTCAAAGATGCGTGGGGAGATACGGTCAAGGGGATTGGTCGGGTCCAGGCGCAGGTCTGGCAAGACGGCAAGAGTGCCCAAGAGGCTGTTCGGTGGGATGTTGATCTGCGAACGCTCGGTGAGAATGCATCGTTTTATGATCCAGCGACTCGGACGTACCGGATTGTCCTTGGCGGATTGCCGACGTGGCTAGGCCAGTCGGTGCAATCGGGTGAAGGGGTCGCAGGCCGGCTGCGTGTGCTGTTCTTGACCAGCGAAGTGGATGGTACTGCGGTGGTGCTGCGGGATGAGTTCGTTGTGCGGCCCTAAGATCAACACGGGGTTTAGATCACTCTTTGCATTGTGGGGAGATAGAAAAAGCCCGCGTTGGAAACGCGGGCTTTGTGGTTTACTCACATGAAGGTGGAATCAGTCTTCTTCGCGCGTCACACCGAGTTGTTGGTACTTTTCGCGGTACTTGTCGCGGAGTTTGGTTTGTTTGTTGGTGAGGTCGATCTGTCGGCCATCAATGAAAGCGTGGACGACAGACGAGGTGATCTCGAGCGGATGGCCGGTGGTGACGATGAGGGTGCCTGACTTGCCGGCTTCGATGGTGCCGAGTGTGTCGCCGAGCCCGAGGATTTCAGCGGCATTGGCGGTGATGGATCGGAGCCCGGCTTCTGGGGAGAGGCCGTAGGCGACAGCCATGGCGGCGTTGTCGGGCAGGTTGCGTTCGTGCCCGGTTTCGGCGCCCGAAGCGAGGCACCAGCGGACGCCGGCTGTTTCGAGTCGGGCGGGGAGTGTGAAGGCGTGGTCGTAGTTTGAGTCGGCGCGTTTAGGGAAGCGGTGGACGCCGGTGACGATGACCGCGGTGTTGTTTGATTTGAGGAGGTCGGTGCACATGCCCGCGTCGCGGCCGCCGACGATGATGGCGTGAAGTTCGCGATTTGCGGCCCAGTTCACAGCGGCGACGATCTGGTCGTAATCGTTGGCGTTGATAAAGATGGGGTTCTGGGCATGCCCGTCGGGTTGGTCGGGCAAGATGGTGGTGAGTGATTCGAGACGGAGGTCGGCGGGGGTCGAAGCGTCTGCCGTGCGTAGGTCGCGATAGGCGGACGCGTTGTCGATCCAGTTGTTGAGGGTTGCGATGCGTTGATCGATGCGTTCTTCGGCATCGCCGCTGGGTTGGTCGAACCGATTCCGACTAGGGCGCATGCTCGGCCAGTTGATGATGACACCTGCATCACGTGTGATGGCGTGGTCTTCGGTGGTCCAGCCGTCCATGCGGATGACGGAAGCGCGGCCGGGGATCAGTCCGCCGGAGGGGAAGACGCCGGCGGTCAGGACGCCGTTGGTGCGGGCGACGGGGATGAGTGCGGAGTCGGGGTTGACGGCGACGTAGCCTCGGACTTCGGGGGTGGCGTCGCCGACTTCGTTGAAGTCGCGTTGGGCGCGGACGGCGGCCATCTCGGTGAGGCCGAGACGGGTAACGGATCCGATGAAGCCGGGGCTGATGTGGTGTCCGGAGACATCGATGATTTGTGTGTCGGGCGTGAGGTTGATGCGTGACATCACTTGGTCGGCGTTGCCGACGATGCCGATTTTGCCGTCGGTGAGGGAGACGACCGAGTTTTCGATCGTTTCGCCTGCGGCTGTGTGGAGGGTGGCGCCGACGAGGAAGATGGTGTTTTCCTGCGGGGGTGCGGCGGGGGTGAGGTCTTGTCCGAATGCGGGTGCGATCGCGGGAAGGCTGAGGGTTATGGCCGCCGCGATGGTGGTGAGTTTGGTAAGCATGGTGTTCCTTCGGAGAAACACGGGCAGGACGCCCGTGCCATTTGGATTAGTCGTTGAGGCCGGAGTTGAGTTGGAGAAGTTGGCGGGGAAGCAGGTTGCAGCCGCACTCGCCGGGTTGGGTGCCGTGCTCTACGTGTTCGTTGAGGGCTTGCTCGTACGCGCGGGCGAGGAGTGAGCGGCGGGTTGGTGCTGCTTCGGACTCGGAGTCTTCTTGCTCGTCGTCATCGTCCTTGGCGTCGGGCTTGCCTTTCTCAAGGATCTTTGCGACGAGGCGGGCGCGTTCGGCCTGCATGCGTTCGCGGTGTTGTTGGTCTTGATCGAGACTGAACAACTGACGGCCGTCTACAAAGGTGCGTTCGCAGCGCGACATGGACGAGAGCGGGCTGCCGGACCAGACGGCGAGGTCGGCGTCTTTGCCGGGCTCGATGGAGCCGACGCGGTCGTCGATGCGGAGCTGCTTGGCGGGGTTGAGGGTGACGAAGTCGAGAGCGTCCTGGGGCGACATATCGATGCCGGACGCGAGGGCGTAGCGGAGTGCTTTGCCGGCTTCGACGTTCATGCGTCGCGAGAGGTCGTCGGAGTCGGAGTTGAAGCTGGTCATGAGCCCGGCTTCAAAGTTGATCGGGCCGGCGTAGGGGATGGCGTCTTGAACTTCGACTTTGAAGGCCCACCAGTCGGAGAAGATGGAGGTGCCGATGGCGTGCTCTTTGACGATCTCGGCAACCTTGTAGGTTTCGAGCCCGTGCTGGAAGGTGCCGATTTTGAAGCCGAAGTCTTCGGCGATGCGGCAGAGCATGAGGATTTCGTCTTGGCGGTAGGAGTGGCAGTGGATGAGGCGCTCGCCGGCGATGATCTGGGCGATGGTTTCGAGTTCGAGATCTCTCGGGGGCTTGTCGCCAGAGCGTGATCCGCTTGGGCGCTCGGAGGAGAAGAACGACCCGGTGCGGGCGTTGTCTTTCAGGATGCCCCATGCGATGCCGTACTCGGCGGCTTTGGTGAAGCGGTCGCGCATCAGGGTTTCGACGCCGAGTCGGGTCTGGGGATAGCGAGTTGTGTTGCGGTCGCCCCAGTTGGATTGCTTGACGTTCTCGCCGAGCGCGAACTTGATGCCGGGTGTGGAGCCTTCGAAGTGCATGTCTTCGGGTTTGCTCGCGCCCCAGCGGACTTTGACGGTTTGGGACTGGCCGCCGATTGGGTTGGCCGAGCCGTGGAGCATGAGGGCGCTGGTGACGCCCCCCGCGAGTTGGCGGTACCAGTTGACGTGTGAGGGATCGATGGAGTCGGCGATGCGGACTTCGGAGGTCACGGCTTGTCCCGACTCGTTGACGCCGAGGCGGAAGAGGCTGGTGTGGGAGTGGGCGTCGATGATGCCGGGCGTGATGTGCTTGCCTTCGCAATCAATCACGGTGGCGGCGATGCGTGGGAAGCCCCCGGTGCCGACACCGGTGATCTTGCCGTTGTTGACGAGGACCCAGGCGTCTTCGAGGATGCCTTCGTCGGATTGGGTCCAGACGGTGGCGTTGGTCAGCAAGAAGATGCCTTGCTCGGGCATTTCGCCGACGGTGTAGTTGGCGAAGGGGGCGCCGACAGGGGCTTGGGTGAGTTCGGTTTCTTCGTCCGATTCGGCATCGGCGTTGTCCGATTCATCGGCGTCGTCGTCCGCTTCGGCGAGCGGTGCCTCATATGCGGCGGCCCATTCGTAGGTGGTCTGGTTGGGCATGACGCCGGTGCCGCGGACGATGTTGTCAGAGCCGAGGATGCCGGAGATGAGGAACGTGCCGAACTGTGCGTCGTCGACGAGGAACGAGATGCGGTCGTCTTCGATGTTGACCTTGCGTGCTTTGTTCTTGGTTTGATCTGGGTCTTGGGCTTGGATGCTGTGGATGGTCTCGCCTTCGATTTCCATGTAGGCGACGACGGCGTTGTTGCCGACGATGTTGACCGCCCAGCGGCCGTCGAAGCGGGTGTCTTCGTCGTCGGCGAGGTGGTGATGTCGGCCGTCGATGTAGAGCGAGAGCATGGTCGCGTCGGCGTCGGTGTCGAAGAGATCATCGGTCGCGATGATGAGGTTGGCGACTTTGCCTTGTGCGATGGTGCCGAGTTGATCGGAGACACCGAGCAGCTTGGCCGGGTTGGTGGTCAACGCAGCGAGGGCGTCTTCGGATGAGAGCCCGGCGTCGATGGCATTGTCCATATTCGCCCAGAACTTCTGACTCTTGGGGAGTTTGGAGCTGGTGATGGAAACGGGCAGGCCGCGCGCGACGAGGTAGCGGGCGTTCGCGGGAGCGTGTTCCCAGGACATGAGGTCGTCGAGGCTGGTGGCGTCAGCTTCACCCACGCTGAAGACATCGGGTGCTTTGGGGAACACCAGCGGCACGATCATCGCGCGGTCGGCTGCGTCCATGGCTTCGAGTCGTTTGAACTCGTTGCCCGACCCGACGATGGCGACGTTGGCGTGTTCGAACTCGAGGGCGACTTTATTGGAGAGCATCGCTTCGAGCGGGTTGCTGCTGTCATAGATCATCAGGGCGTCAGGGTCGATGTGATCCAGGCAAGACGAATCGGTGTTGTCCATCCCTGCCCGGCGTTCGGCGTCGATGAAAGACTGACGCATCATCGCGACCACGCCCATGTGGCTGGTCGGGTAGTTGCCGCTGGACCAGTGGGAGGTCTCGAAGCCCATGTGCTCGGCGGCGTTTGCGTGGTACACGGGCAGGTGCCCGAGCGAGGGGTCATCGAAGGGGGTCGCGGTGGAGACAACGGCGCCGGTGCCTCGGAAAATGCCCGAAGAAGGCGCGATGCCGGCGGCGGTGAAGCCGAGGGCTCGCAGTTTCTTGGCGTCGGCTTCGGGGAGTCCTTCGCCCGCGAGCGAGTCGACCTGCGGCGTGATGAGCTTGGACCAGTGCGTGCCCGGTGCGCCGGCGGTGGGCGCGGGCGCATCGACGGGGACATAGGCGTCGATGAAGCCGGCGTAGACATGATGCCCTTGGGCGTCGATGACCTTGGCGCCCGCGGCTTGCCCTTGTCCGTGATTGATCGTGCCGGCGACGCGGACGATGCGTCCGTTTTCGATGAGGATATCGGCCGACTCGAGTGTGTCGCCCGGGCCGACGTGGACGGTGGCGTTGTCGATCAGGACGCGGCTGGGGTGGCTCGGCTGCATGCCGTTGGGGCGGGGCGCGAGCGGATCGGCGGCGAATGTGACGCCCGAAGCCAGTGCCAGGGCGAGGGGAAGCGCAGTGTTCATAAATCGAGACTCCTTGGTCCTGATGGTACCGGCAAGAGCCTCGATGGTGTCATGAGAATTGCGAAGTGGTCAGTCGCTGGGCATGAAAAAACTGTCCGGCGCCACGCCGGACAGTTTGAGAGAAAGCCGTTGATTGCCTTCGATCAGCGGCGGCGGCGCATCGCGACGAGTCCGCCAAGACCGAGAAGGGCGGCTGAGCCCGGGCCGGGAACGACTTCAACGACGATTGCCGACCGGGCGACGATGCCGCCTGACAGATCGCGAACGGTGAGATCGATGTCGTATTCCCCAAAGGCGTTGGCATCGAATGCGGGCGCGTTGAACGGGGGAAGCTGCCAGAATCCGAACGCGAGGTTCTGTGAGTCGGCTGCCGTGTTGATGTTCAATGGATCAAGAAATACGTTGAGGTCGACAGCAACAAAGTCTTGCATGCCAAAGCCGCTGTCGAAGTCGACGCGGAGTTCAATATCCCAGTTCTGGGTCGCGGTCGGGAGCACGATGCCCCAGTTGTAGTTCCATGTGGAGTTGGTGGAGGGCGTGGGGTCCGAGCCTGAAACCGGGCTGAAACCGGGGTTCACGAAGTAGCGTTCGTCGGTGTTGGGAACGGTGCCAACAAAGCGTTCGATCGCCTGGAGGCCGATTTCGACGCCGGCGGTATCGTTTCGGGCAATGGCGAAGTTCTCGTTCTGGATGCCCGATCCGATGGGCAGGGTTGAGCCAAACCCGTTGAACGTGTCGTCAAACGACAACGTGAACGGGTCGCCGGCGGATGCGGCGGCAGTTGCTGCAGCAAGCGCGAGGGCAGAAATCTTCATGGATGTCTCTCTTTCGTCTCTTGGGTGCTCTTCAATCTCTCGTGCCGACGCGACAGGTGCATCGACGAAATCCGGGCTCTCATCCTCGGATATGGCATGTTACACCAATGACTGCTCTTGCGCAGTGATAATTGATTTGTGTACGTGTCGGACCAAATGGTGCGGATATTGGTTGAGTTCAAATAGGACGCAGCTAGCACACAATGTTGAGTTTCCATTTATACCTGTTTAGATTTGATTTTGAGGTATCATGATTGCCCATGGCAGTTTGAACGAAAGAAAACATTGGAGCTCTAAAATGCGCGGATGTGTCTCGGTCGGTTCGGGTGCTGGAGTTTGTGCGCGGGTATGGCTAGTGATGCTGCTTGGGCTCGCAATGCTTGGGGCCGGTGGCTGTTCGAACCGTTCGGTCCGTGATATGAGCGAGTTGGGGTCGATGCATGTCGCGACGCTCTCTGTCACGCCTTGGGAGGACTTCCGGGCGGCGCTTTCGCCAGCGTTCAAGCTGGATGCCAAGGGAGCGCTCGCGGCGGCGATGCCGGATTCGAGATCCTTTGAAGCCTCGGTGCTCGACGCGTTTCGGGCTCAGGTCGGACTCAAACTTGCGCCGAGCGATGTGCTTTTGCCCGGGTTTTCAACGGGGGATGATGGAGATTCTGCGGAAACGCTTGCCGGCGACGATGTACCAAATCCTTCGGGGTTTGGATCGCGTGGCTTGTTGGGTGCGAGCGACACGCCACCGTCCGCGACGAGTTTAAAGGGAGACGCGTTCTTAAAATACATGGCTGCAACGGCATTGTTCCAAGAAGTCAAGATGCTCGAGCGCTATGTGCAGGACGCGGTCTATCGCGGCGACTCGCGTGCCTACATCGTCAGGATGCAGGTGACCAACATGCCTTCGTCGGATCGTTGGGGCTATGACTCTTATGCAAACATCGGATTCTTCAATGCTCCTGTGTCGGCGGAAGCAACTATTCGATCCGCAAAGCTGTCGTTTGATGATTTTGAAGTAATTCTCCAGCGGCAAGGCCTTCTGCCAGAGGG
>JBGCEB010000082.1:0-18520 GCA_045106075.1 Phycisphaerales bacterium | reverse complement strand
ACATGCTCGATCGGGAGATCGAAGTAGTTGACGGTGCTTGCCCCCTTGGCGTGCTTTATGAAATGGCCCTCTCCGCGCGGCATCAACGCGAACTCGCCGGGGCGGAGGACCACCGCCTCTCCATCCTCAAACTCCAGCCTGCACTCCCCGTTCGTCACGATGTGGAACATCAAGCAGTCCGGCATGGGCGGCATTACGACGCCCCATGGCGCCGTCAGATGAGACCGGGCATAGACGACGCCCTCTAGGCGGAATGAGTGAAGCGTCTCCCCGAGCGGATCGGATGAGGCCCATGCCGTTGCTGGGGGTGGGGTTGAGAGAGTGCTTGTGGCAGTTTTCATGCCGGATTGTATCAATGATCCGATGCTTGATCACTTCCTAGGACGATCGGGCAAGATGTGTGGACAATGAATCATTGATAGTGCTACTAGTGGCCCCGATACTGATCCCATGAAGAACGGTGATACATGTGAATCGCCCGGCCCTAGCCTTATAAGGAGCATGCAATGAGCACTCAGACCCTCCCGTACCAAAACGTCCTCGTCATCGCCGCGAATGGCAAAACCGGTCGCCGAGTCGTCCCGCTTCTCGAGGAGCGGGGGGTCAACGTCCGCCGCGGGTCGCGGTCGAGCACGCCCGCGTTCGACTGGGCATCGCGTGACACATGGCCGGCCGCCCTGGCAGGAATGGACGCCGTCTATGTGGTCTATCAGCCGGACCTCGCGGTTCCGGCCGCTGCTGACGATATCCGTGCGTTCACCCAGATCGCCAAGCAGCAGGGTGTGCGGAAGGTCGTCTTGCTAAGTGGTCGCGGCGTCAAGGAAGCATTGGAAGCAGAACAGATCGTCGCGGATTCCGGGCTCGATTGGACCTTTGTCCGGGCAGCATGGTTCAGTCAAAACTTCAGCGAAGGCGACTTCGGCTTCATGACGCAATCCGGCGTCATCGCTCTCCCGATGAGCAATGCCGTCGAACCCATCATCGACGCGGACGACATTGCCGAGGTGGTTGCTGTCGCACTCACGAAGACAAGCCTGAATGGTCAATCGCTCGACCTCTCGGGGCCGCAGGCGCTGACGCACGACCAAATCGCAGCGGAGCTTTCGAATGCCGCCGGCCGTGAGATCCGCTACGAATCGATTTCCGAAGACTCGTTCCGTTCCGAGCTTACTGAGCTTAACGTCCCCACGGAGTACATCGATCTGCTTGCGTATCTCTTCGAAGTTACCCGAAGCGGCATCAATGCATCGCCGACGAACGATGTTGAGCGTGTCTTGGGCCGGCCTGCAAAGTCCTTCGCCGAGTTCGCCGCGAAAGCCGCTCGTGAAGGTCTGCTGACCGCTCAGGAGGTCAGTCATGGATGACTTCCTGACCATCCTCATCCGCCTAGCAATCGTTGGTGCCATGGTGATCGGTGGTTCGCTGTTCGCCTTCTCCACGTTCATCATGGCGGCGCTGAAACGAATGCCAGATGCAGAGGGCATTCGTGCCATGCAGCAGATCAACAAGACTGTGTTCACCCCGTGGTTCATGGGGCCATTCTTTGGGACGGCCATGCTGTCGATCGGCGGAGTCGTTTTCGCGTTGATGAACATGGATCAGTCGTGGTGGCGCCAACTGTTTGGTGCCGGGCTCCTGTACGCGGTCGGCTTGTTCCTTGTGACCGTTATCGGAAACGTCCCACTGAATGAGAAGCTCGCGCGGATGGGTGCCGACGAGAGTGAAACTGCCCAGTTCTGGCAGGGCTACTTGGTAGTCTGGACCCGTTGGAACCATGTGCGCAGCCTGGCATCAATCGGATCCGTTCTGTTGTACGCTGAAACGCTCCGGCTTATGAGTTAGTCGTTCTGCGGCCAGGTTCCTGAGAACTTTCCTCGATACATTTGTCACGGACAACCGAGGAAAACCAGACGGTATCGGGGTGATGACATGTCGCGTATGCGCCAGATCCGAATAGAATCCCACGACCAGCCCAAAGCAACGGTCGGAATGGAAGTGCATCGCTTCCCCGTTCGTGTCCGCGATACAGGGGGCAGGCTCGCGATCTCTCTGGTCGAGCTGCCTGCCAGTCAGGAGTCGCCGCTCCTCCGTCATACGGCGGAGGATCTGTTGTACTGCGTCATTGACGGCCTCCTCGAAATCGAGTGCGCCGTGGTGCGTGAAACGCTTGGGCCAGGCGACATCGCATATATCCCGCGCGGCTGCGAGTTTCGCACGCGATCCTCGTCGCCGTCCAAGGTTCTCGTTGCATTCGCGCCCGGCACTGTGCAGGAAGCGTTCATCGCTCTAGGCGGCAGCTCTCAGACCGCCGTCCAAGACGAGTTCGCGAACGAACTCTCGGTCTGGGATGTTACAGTCGAAGAGGGCCCACTTCAGCCGACTTCAGTGCGACAACCCACCATCGTCCGGGCGAACGAGGGCGAGCGCTATTGGCTTGCGGGTGATGAGTACACCATAAAAGTCAATAGCAGTATGACCGGCCAACGGTTCTGCGTGGTTCACTTCCGGATACCTCCTGGCGCAGGACCACTCGCCCACACGCATTCGCGTGACGAAGAGATCTTTTACATCACGAAGGGGCGGGCGTCGTTCTGGAGTGAAGGTGGAGTTCTCGAGGGGTCAGAAGGCGACACAATCCTCCTGCCACGACGAATCCCGCATGCCTTCCGCAATCGTACGGCTGAGGAAACGGAGTTCATGGCTTTCTTCACCCCTGCAGGCTTTGACACGTTCGTACGAACCGCGGGCGTGCCTGCCAAAGAAGGGGAGTCGCCGCCGGTTCCCGATGATGCTGAACTCGCTAGGTTGGCAGCAGCCTCGATTGACTACGGCCTCCAGATTCACCCTGAAATCGAATGGTGAGCGCAGTCCGCCGAGAACTCTCTGGTCTCCCGCCCCGATCACAGCGGTTACGAGCGTCAAGATATTGCCCGCAGCATGCACGAGGGATGTACTTCGATTCCGAAGCTTGTCAGCAATCAGCCGATTTTCGGCCGATTGAGTCACGCCGGGCTTGCTCTCTTTGGACTCGATCACGAATCGCTTGGTCTCGCGGCCCAAACACAGTCCTACTAAGAACCAGTCCTCGCTGCCATCTTGGCTGTTGTCTTAGGGCCCGCGTGCAAACTGTGGTAGACTCTTTACTCCCTTTCGCCATGGGTCTAACTGCCCTTTGGTTTGAATAAGCCCCTATGCACAGTAAACCGGCTATCGGCGACCAGCCCGGTACCCTCGGCCGGAGCATGCCTCGATGAATGAACGATCCCGGACACGCTCAGGAGAGAATGCATGATCTTCCGTTTGATCGCCTTTTGCGTCGCCGCAGTGCTCGCGAGTCAGACATCCGCGCAGCTCTGTTACTTACCGATCGAGATTCCGCTGCCGCCCTCGGTCAACCGAGATGGTCTCGGGGCCTCTTTCGCAGTCGGTGACGGAGAGATCTATGTATATGACCTCGAGACGGGGGCCATCACCAGCATCCTTGAGCCGGTCAATAGCAACCCGGGCGACCGTTTCGGTGCGCGCATCAGTTTAGAGAATGGCATCGCAGTCGTAGGGGCCCCCGGCGATGGAGAAGCTTCGGGGTTCTTGGGCAGAGAAAGCGGAGCTGTGTACATCTTTGGCATAGTGGCAGACGAGCTCATCGACAAGGCGACCATCGCGAACAAACCAGACGATTACTTCGCGTTTGGTATCGAAGTTGAGATCCAAGACGGGGTAGTTCTCGCGTCAACGTTCGACGAGGACTCGCCATTGTTTCTTGATTATCGATCGGTGTTTTGCTCGGTCAGTTCTGCCGCCAAGACATCAACTTTGACGGTTCGATTAACTTCTTCGATATCAGTTCACGAATCAAGTTCGCGATCGACTGGAACGGCGACGGTGGCTTCAACTTCTTCGATATCGCTGGGTTCATCACGGCTTTCAACGAGCCGTGTCCCTGACCAATCCCCGCTTTCGACAGCGTAACTCAGGACTGCAGAGGAACTGGAAATGCCATCACAATCATCGAGCGTGTTCACAAACGTAGTCGTTCTTTCCTTGCTGGCGGCGGCCACCGAAGCACAGGTCATCAACATTCCTGTACAGATCCCCATGACCCCCGAGGTCAACTCGGTCTTTTATGGAGCGAGCCTTACCGTCGAAGACGGGAACGTCTACGTCAGCGCGGTTGGAACGCAGCCGGGTGCGGGATCTGGTCCGACGGGAGTCTACAAGTATGATATCGATACCCTCGAGTATCTCAGTACTTTCGCAGGCACCGGGACCAACCCGAACAACGACTTCTTTGGCTTCTCGTCGATGTACTCTGAAGGTCTTCTCTTGGTGGGAGCTCCGTTTACCGAGAACGCGATCGGTGACGATGGGGCCGTGTACATGTTCGATGCTGGATCAGGTGCATTGCTTAACACGTTCCAAGAGAACTCTGTCTTCACGACACGCGGCTCGTTCGGCTGGAACATTTCGGTCAATGATGCTGTCACGGTGGTAGGCGCACCTCGCATTGATTTTGACGGTAAAGTTTTTATCTATGACACCGCCAACTACATGCTAAGTGACACGCTCGAATCCGATCCGACTTTCAACGATTTTCGGTTTGGTTCACAAGTTACCCACAATGACTTTTTCATCGCGATCTCGGCGCCAGGAGACCCGTTCTTTGGAGTTGAAGGTGCTGTGTACGTTTACGAGTACAAGACGCGCAACCTGCTCCGCCGCATTACCAGTCCGATACCCGATACCCTTGGTATGGGCGAGTTCGGTTTCGAAATCGCCCTTGAGGGGGACAGGCTCCTCGTTGCTTCCGGAGCCGGCGCAGTTTCGGGCATTGCTGATAAAGTCGCGGTGTATGACCTTCAAACACAGAACCTGATCGGGTACTTGGATGGGAACAACTCCCCGGGCTACGAAGGATTCGGGCGAAGCATCAGCATCGAAAGCGGGACCGTCGTTGTCGGCGCGCAGGGAGATGACCGGCAAGGGCCCGACAGGGGGTCCGTCCAAATCTTCGATCTGGCGACTCGCACCCTGACCGAAACGGTGTTTCTCCCAGATTCAGCCGCCGATCAACAGTTCTTCGGTTGGCAGGTTACGATCCAAGACGGCACCATCCTCGCATCGAGCGGAACGTCTCTCCCCAACTTGGATATCGAAGGGCGGGTGTGGGTGTTCCGAGAGTTCTGCCGCCAAGATATCAACATGGACGGCTCAATCAACTTCTTTGACATCAGCACGCTTCTGAACTCCCAGATCGACTGGAATGATGACGGCATGTTTAACTTCTTCGACATCGCAAGCTACATCAACGCCTTCAACGAAGACTGCCCCTGATCAACTATTCCATCCATGATCCAGTTAGAAAGACAGAGGGTCGCGTTGCGTGAGCCCGACTCGTTTCGCCATGTCGTGCAAAGCGGCCTGCGCTATGGTGTCATCCAACATTAATGCACCGGTCGTCCAAGTTCCAGTACAGATCCCCATGCCCCCGGCGTCACCCGTGTGTTCTGCGTGTGAAATCTCAATGTCGAGGACGAGCGGATCGACATGCTTTCAATCGGCCGCACAGGTCGAAAGGCGACCCGCCACCGGCTGGTTATGATCCGTCAGGACATTCAGATCTGAGGGCGATGTCGTGCGTGAGATCTGACTGGCCGTAGCACCCCTGACTCTCACTCAAACGCGAGAGCGCGACAACCCGGTTTGAAGTGCCGTGGTGCACGGGTTTTACGGGAGAAGCCCTGTAAACAACAAGGCCCGCGTCCAAATGGACACGGGCCCTTCAACGCCCCGATCACAACGGTTTCAAGCCTTTAGATATCGCCCTCAGCATGTCTGAGGGGCGGTTTTGACCTCCAATCCTAATCTGAAATCAGCCGGTTTTCGTTCGCTCGAACCGGTCTACGGGTCCGGCTGTGGATTGGCTGGTTAACAGCGTTCTCGCGGTTAACAGCCCGCCAGACCGGTGTGCAAAAACCCGCGCCCACCCGCGTGACGTTCTGGAATCGGCGATACTGCGCCGATGGCTAGTCTCATCCCGATGATGCTCCGGCTTGTGAGATCCGACCACGCCGAGCTGGCTCGGCAGGTCCAGTACCTCACCGCGGAGAACCGGATCCTGCGATCCAAGATCAAGGGCCCGGTTCGGGTGACGGGGTCCGAGCGCCGCCGGCTTGTGCGCCTCGGTTTGGCGGTCGGTCCGGCGCTGAAGGACCTGATCTCGATTGTGGGCTACGACACCTTCCGGCGGTGGGTTCGCGGCGGCGCATGTGGAAGTGAGACTTGCAAGCCGAAGCGGTAACCCGGTAGGCCGAAGACTAACGCTGATACTCGAGGGTTTTGTCCCGAGAATGACTGACTGAGAGATGCCAGTTGTCCCCGATCGCTTGCCCGAATCATGCTGGGTTCTAGTCGCTCGAATCGCGTCCAGGTGTGGTCGAAACATGGTCTAGAAAGCAGCCGCGGACGCAATCATGATCCCCACGCCGATTCAGTGCTTCTTGGTCCCAGATCTGGGAGGCAGATGCCCAACGAACATAGAATCGCGGCACCATGGACATGTCCAAAACTACAGCTTCCGAGATCTCCACCTACCTCCGCGGATCAGGCGAAGATGTTCCGCGTGCCGATCAGCTCTTCACGCTTGCTTACGACGAACTGAAACTGATCGCACAATGGGCATTCCAGGGCCAAGACGCCGGACACGTGCTGCAGCCTACAGCTCTCGTTCACGAGATCTGGGTCAAACTCTCAGGCCAACTGGACAGCGTGACAAGTCTCGACCACTTTCTGGCACTCGCCGCTCGAGCGATGCGTCAGATTCTGATCGACATTGCTCGCAGCGAGAACAGACAAAAACGAGGCGCCGGCCGCATCCGCCTGAGCCTAGATGAAGCCACCGCTCAAGCCCCTCCGTCGGAGCTGGGTCTCCTTGAGTTCGCAGAGTGTCTCGAACGCCTCGGCGAGCAGTCGCCGCGTTCTGCACAGGTAGCGGAGCTCCGATTGTTCGGCTCGCTCCCGATGGCTGCCGTAGCCGATCTGCTGAGCATCTCAGAGGCCACCGCAAAGCGTGAGTGGCGGTACGCAAAAGCATGGATCATGCGAGCATTCAAGGAGATGGCGTGAGTGGATCCAGTTCAGCCGAACGAGTCGCGGAGATTCTTGAGAATCTCGCAGGACAACCTCGCGAATCGCGTGAACAGGCGGCCGAAGAGTTGTGTGGAGGCGACCAGTCCCTGCTCCGTGAAGTCCTCTCGCTTGCGCCTTATCTCGATGACTCCGTCGGCCACGAACACTTCCTCGACGACTCAAACATCGAACTGAGATATCGCGCCATGCGCGAAGCAGGCGATCTCTGCCCGGAAGCGTCGGACCCCCATGGCATTGTCGGGACACGAATCGGCGAGTTTGAAATCGCCGGTTTACTCGGTTCGGGCGGCATGGGCCACGTCTACGAGGCCCGGCAGCACGGGGCAATCGAAAGAGACGTCGCGCTCAAAGTGATCAGGCCCGGCTTCCAGGGCGACCGGGTGCTACGGCGGTTCGAGGCCGAGCGACAATCGCTCGCTGTGATGGAGCACCCTTCCATCGCGACGGTCTATACGGCTGGCACTAACGACCAGGGAACCCCATACTTCGCGATGGAACTCGTGCGCGGCGCACCGTTAACCGAGCACTGCCGCGATCAGAACTCGCGTTTGCCAGATAGATTACAACTCTTCTCGATGGTTTGTGATGCCGTGCAACACGCGCATGCCAAAGGTGTCATCCATAGAGATCTCAAGCCCAGCAACATACTGGTTTGTGAAGTCGATGGGCGTGCGGTCCCCAAAGTCATCGATTTTGGGATCGCCAAGGCCTTGGCCGAAACCGGGGGCCACGACCCTGTCCAGACTCTCGAGGGTCAGGTCGTAGGCACGCCCGCCTACATGAGCCCCGAGCAGGCGCGGTCAGACAACGGCGATGTTGATACCAGATCCGACGTGTACTCCCTCGGCGTCGTTCTGTACGAACTCCTCACAGGACTACGCCCGTTCGCCACCGATGAACTTTCGCTCTACGAGATCCAGCGGTTGATTTGTGAAGAGGACCCGCCCAAGCCAAGCGAGCGTCTCAGCAGCTCGGGCCACATTCAAACCGATGTCAAGGCCGAGGCCTTCGAGTTCCAATCCAAGAAATTGCGCGGCGATCTGGACTGGATCGTTCTCAAAGCGCTCGAACGGGACCGTGAACGCAGGTACTCGAGCGTCGCCGAGTTCGCCGCGGACATCCGCTCATACCTCGCTCATCAGCCGGTGTCAGCCGGGCCTCCGACAGCAATGTATGTGCTCCGAAAGTTCATTCTTCGGCATCGAGCAGCGACAATCGCCGCTTCAATCGTGATGATTTCGCTCGTGACCGCGACCGCCATTTCGGTCTGGTTCGGGCTCTCCGAATCACGCCAGCGTTCCTTGGCCGAACGCGCCGAGTCCCAAGCCGAATCCGCCAAATCAGAATCGGAACGAGTTGCCGATTTCCAAGCAAACCAGCTTAGCGGCCTCGATCTAGAGACCATGGGCACATTCATTCAGAGCCGACTGAACGAGGCCGTTGCAAAATCGAATCCGTCAGCGATCGACGATTTCGCGGAATCAGTATCGGAAGTGAACTTCGCTGATCTCGCGAGGGAGACGCTGCACACGAGCGTCTTTGATAGAGCACTCGCGACCATCGAATCTGACCACAGGGATTCGCCCGCCGTCCAGGCCCGCCTGTACCACGTTACAGGGCGCACTATGGGGGAGCTGGGGATGCTCGCCGCGGCAGAACCGCCCATTCGAGAAGCTCTTCGCATCCGGAGTTCAGTGCTTGGTGCCAATCACCCGGACACACTCACGAGCGTTCAGTCCCTCGGGTGGCTTCTCGCTCGGCTCGGGCGATACGAAGAAGCGGGGCCGCACTACCAGCGGGCGTACGCAGGTTTCCTTGCCATCGCTGGCGAACTCGACCGTCGGACACTCGGAGCTCTCAACGATCTGGCGTTGTTTACCAGCAGAACGGGCGAGTATCAGGCCGCCAGTGAGCTCTACGAGAAGGCGGTCAGTGCCTGCCGCCAAACTCTTGGGCCAGAACATCCCGACACGCTGACCGCGATGAACAACCTGGCGTCCGCGCATCATGACCTCGGAATGTACGATACCGCAGAACAAGAGTATCGGGATGTTTTGGAGGCTAGAACCAGAGTTCTCGGTGGAGATCACCCGGACACGATCGTTTCCGTGTCAAACCTCGGTTTTCTATTGATGTCGCAGCGCAAGTTCGAGGAGGCAGAGCCACTGCTCTCGCGTTCGTTGGCCACAGACCGGCGCCGTTTCGGCAACGAGCACCCTGATACGCTTGCCTCGCTTTCGGTCATGGGCGGCCTGCATTGGACGACGGGCGATTTCGAAACGGCCGAGCAGTACTTCCTTGAAGCCTTCCAGACCTCCGCGAAGATTCTCGACCCGTTGCACCCACTCGCACTCGATGCGGCTAACAACATGGGCTTGGTCAAGTACTCTCGGGGCAGCTTCGAAGAAGCACTCCGATACCATCGGCTCGCGGCGGAAGGCCGAATCTCAGCACTCGGCGATGATCACCCCAAAACTTTGACATCCATGGGCCGAGTCGCCGAAACTCTCATCGATTTAGAGCAATGGGACGAAGCGGCATACTTCGCTCATGAAAGCGAGCGCCGCAGGCGAGTCCGATTCGGCGCAGCCCATCGCCGAACGATCGCGTCCATTGAAACCCTCATCAGACTCTACAGTCAGTGGGAAGGTCATGAAACCGAAAGGAATCACTGGGTCGCTGAGAAGAACCTGGCGGAAACCAATCAAGATTGACAGCACGGCTACGGTTCAAATCCCTCGCCAATTCTCAATCACTGTCAGAACTCGACCGCCCCTCGATCTACAGCCGGAACTAGGCCGCAACCCGTGTCGGCAGTCCCAGGGTCGTCGCGGAACCTCGGAGCTCCGTTCAAATCCACGATGACATCCGGTGGAATCAAAAATCTACACCCCGAGTCAATCACTGGAGAGCCTGGCAGCACCTGAACTGTTGTGCCGGAGAAGGTGAGCATCGGGTCCAAGTCAATGTTGTCGCCTGTTGCCCCTGAAAACACGTTGTACCTCAGTGTGAGTGTGCCAAGTGCTGATAAGTCCACGATGTCATCTCCGAACCCACTATACTGTGACTCATTCGCCCAAACGACTGAGTTCGCGATGTTCACATCACTTTCGCCGCCGATCGACACCCCCGCGCCTTCTCCGAATGAACTGTTGCTATAGATCGTGCAGTTCGTGATATCAGTATCTCGATACACCGCAACTCCGCCGGCTCCGTAGTTACCGAAGTTTGCGCCGACCAGGCAGTTTACGAGCTCTGTTTTCACTGCCCCGCCGATGTTGTTCAGGGGTCTGAGGTCAGACCGGAATGCAGTTCCTGCGGCTCGCTTGCTGATCGATGGCCATCCAATGTAGATTCCCCCGCCTTCTGCGTTGGTCTCATTGTTCGTCACGCGAACCCGATCCAAACGCGGGTTTCCGTAGATCGCTATTCCGCCACCAGAAAAGCCGGCTAAGTTGTTGGTGACCTCACAGTCCGAGACGGACGGGGACCCCTCAATAACTAATGCCGATCCATAGTTCGCCCCGCCATTCGAGAGATTGCCGTTCAACTCGAATCCGGCGAGCAGAGATGACCTAGTCGCTTCTGGACCAATGTGCACAATCGGCTCGCCGTAGGCCGCGCTGGCATACAGCACAGTCTGCGAGGCGCCTTCAGATCCTATCAGCTTGATGTCGTGTGCGGGCCACACAATGGGCCCAACGTAGGATCCCGGTGAAACGTACAGTTCGTCGTCCGCAACCGATTCGGCAATTGCCATCGAAATCGAGTTATAGCAAATCCCGTTCGCAGCGTTTTCGACCGAGAATGTCGGTCCTGGATCAGCCGCAAGCAGATCTCCAATCGTCCCGACAACGCCGCGCACCGAGTCATAAAAGGAAATGTCACCGATTGTTGTGACCGGTGTTCCGGCAAAGAAAAATGTGCCAGGATCAGCCCCGAGATCCCACGCAAGAATCATGTCGGTCGTGAGATCCCAGTCGAAGTAGAAGTAAGGATAGAGAACTTCGCCGGATTCAACATTGATGTAGAAGTCAGATGGCACGCCATCAATCGTGAAGCTGACGCGGAGGTCAATGATCTCTCCGGTCTCGGGTTCCGAGTAAAATCCACTGCTTCCCGAGACATGGCCATCAGAGTTGGCGTCGATGCCGAAGACTTGAACATCGACTTTGTAGCCAGAACTTCCTGTGTCGAACCGAAACGTTCTGCCGATCGCATCGCAAGGGATTCCGTAGTCCGGGTCAAACGACTCGGTTGCGTGCGCACGACTGAAACTGCCAGGCTGAAAAGCGGCCTTGGCGTGATGCGGGTTCGGTGGGGCAGCACTAACATTGTTGACGAACGTTCCGGTTGTTGTCAGCAGCAAGAAGCTGGTACAAAATTGAAACAGAGTGTGCATTTCATTCTCCAGTTCTGTAGGCGGAGTCCGGCGAAACATGGACTCAAATCTTCCAGGGCGTTTTGTTATTGAACATGCACAAGGGCGAAGAGTTTGCTCAGGCTCAAGTCATGCCGATTCGAAACGGCACTTAATCCTTGTAGTTGAGAGACCGGCAATCGGTGAGAGATCATGATGTTGCCAACCTGACGCCAATCATTCAGGCCAATAAGATTCGCTAGTAAGGCCTCGTTGTTCATCCGTTTGCTGTACTGACTTAAACTTGCCATGTTTGGCTGGCTAACCAAGTTGATGGAGCTTACGGGTGGTTCATCAATCGCTTTCCAGCCGCCGGGGTTACGACGAACTCCGCCATTGCTGAAGTGTCTCCGCTGACACCCGGATTCAGAACAGCGATCCGCCGCACCCCGGGCGTCGCCACATCCTCCGGCGAGAGTTGTACCTTCAGAATCCTGCGCCCAACATACTCTGTCGGACGCGGCACGCCATCGACGAGCACCACCGCCCCATCCCGGAAGTTTCGGCCTAGTACCTGGAGATTAGCTTGCTCCTGCCCCAGGGGGCGAAGATCGAACGCCGGATCTAGTGCGGAAACTACGCTTGGAGTGAGCAGCTCGATTTCAGGTTGTCGGAATCGAACGTCGAACGCGATGGGAGCTGATTCGCCGCCGCTGGGCACCATCTCAAAGCTTACCACGTTCCCGGCTCCATCGACAAGCCGTTCTAGATACTCAGTCCCGTTGTCCGGCGTGTGGACGGTCACATAAACCCGCCTGGGATGCTGAACGAGTGCGGGGGGGACCAAGGCCCTTAGTTCGCCAGAACCAAAGAACTCCGTCTCAACCGGGACTCCATCGAACAAGACCACCGTGTCGGCATTGAAGTTGCTGAACTTGGGTTCCTCGAATCCATCCCAAGTCGGCACGTGTCTCGGGCCGAGTATGCGAAGTTCGAACCGGTCCTCGCCCGGCAGCAACTCACCGCCTGGTTCGATCTCGGGTGGATCGATGATCGCTGTCACAGGACGGGGAGCCGCAACATGAAACTGTCGAGTCTCGCTCACTCCTCCACCAGGACCGGGCGTGCAAAGCACGACATCCACAACCCGAGGCCGATCGAAATCGCTTGGAGCAAGTCGTGCATTCAAGATCCCGTTTTCGACAGGCTGGATGTACGGCGGTAGCGGATTGCCCCCGAACAAGACCGACGGGATCGCAGGCAACGCATCGAAGTCAAAGCACGGGAAGTACTCATCGGCCGACAATCCTCCGGCCGTAAAACCGCTCCAAAGCTCATCGCGCAGAACCCGGTAGTAATCCCGCCGGGCGATAAACGTGTTGTTGCCGAGCGGGTTGTTGCGGTCAATCACCTGGACCGGAATCACATTCAAGTCCGGATCTGCCGCCCAGATGCCGGGGTTCACCGTATCCAGCCGTGGCGTCGGATACTGCATCGGCAGATCCAACATTCGCGAAGTGCCAAGACCGGTCGTCACCTGTAATCGAGCGACACCGGGGAGCATCCGGAAACGGTTTGGGACATCAACAAGCATGGTCGCGTCGTTGAGAACAACCGCATCGAGCTCTTCAGTCCGCCCCAAGTGCGTGATCCATGCCTTGGTGGTGTTGTTGTTCCCGCTGGGCTCAAAGTCATTCCCATAGAGGAGCGACTTCGATTCGCGGCTCGCGATGACGTTGAACGCGCCCGGCGTGGGAGCCGTTTGGTCATAGATAAACATGTCCATGACAGACCGGCTCGAACCGATCAGTGTCGGGCCCGAGGCCGTTGCACCCGTCACAATCAACGGCGCGACTTCGACCTCGGAAAGTGTCAACGGGAAATCGGTGTCGTACAACGTGAAGTTGAAGATGTCTCCGAGACCCACCTCGTCACAGAAGAAGCACTTATCGATGTCAAACAGCTGCCAGCTGCTGAATCCAAACGAAGCAGCAAAGCTCAGTACCTCGAAAATAAGCTTCGGAACCAAAGCCAGCGCAGTGCGGTTGTTGAACTGCGCCTCGGCGAACACGAACGGGGTCACGTGCGCGTCCGAGTCGGCGGGCAGCTCGAACACGAGGGGGTCGCCCAGGTCCTGCACCACCGTTGCAAACGGCGTATCGCCTGCGTTGTCCCGGATCTCATACCGGACCCGCGGCGTGATATCGGTCAATCCAAAGCTCTGCGTGGACTCAAAGTCGAGCCCAAGAATGAACTGCAGCGCTCCATAATCGAACGACCCATTGATCCCGTACTTGCTGCCAGAGCCTTGCTGATTCAGCGGAGAAAGGCCCGGGTAAAAAATGCTCATTAACAGTTCGGTGAGATTGGATCGCGATCGAAAGAAATTGTCCCGAATCTCGCCCGTCTGCATCTCCCCGTTGACGAGCGATGCCTGGGCGGTGATCACGGGATACCGGGCCGTCACATTGCCCCAGACATACGCTTGTGTCAACCAGTCCCCGTCGGGCGGATAACCTAGATAATCGAAGATGTACTGCACGCTCAAGAACGGGATGTAGCCTTCGTCAACCGAGACGGATTCGTTGACAATGATCTCGTCAAACAAAGTCTGGCTGAATGCCGTGGCAGACATAGAGAACTCAATCCCCGCATCGAACGAGCCGGTGAGGCCCGCGTTGTAGTAGGGGGTGAAGCAGGTCGTCATCTCCGCCGCGTCGTTGTATTCGAACGCGGTTTCGATCTGCACGATGATCGGAGCGTCCGGGTTCTTCGGGTCGATCCCGATGTCATTCGGTGCCGGAATCGTCCACTCGATGTCAAGCGGGAGTTTGATGTCAACGCTCCCGCCGGACGCTTCGGCCCGATATCCGAGGTCGAACTCGCTGTCGATATCGAAGTCGATGCTCCCGCCGAACTCGCCCAGTAAAAACGTATTGAAGTAGCCGCCGGCACTAAAGCCCTCATCGAAGTCAATGGGGAGCTCGCCGCCCAACGAACCGCTTGTTGATACCTGATTAATCCCGGGAGCCCAGATGCTCTGGTCACCAAGCACTAGGTTTGGATGCGCAGTCTGAATCGTTGGGTCATCGGGAGTCGGTTGAGAAAACTTGCGCAGGACGTAGTCTGAGTTCGTTCCGGACTCATCGCCGCCGGAGAATACGCTCCCGCCCCCATCCACTGTCAAAATGCTGGGCAACGTATAAGTCACGTCCGCCGGCGCATCATGCTCCCATAGCAGCGTGCCGTCTTCTTCATCGATCCGCCCGATCCATGGAGCCCCGCCGCGGGGCACGTAGAAGTACACTCCCGGAAAATCACCTGTAATGACCTGGCCAAAGTTAATCGGAACTCCGTTAACAATGTCTGGTGCTTCGAGCGTCCAAACGGGTTGATTGTCGGGAGTTGAACCGTCTCCCGATATCTTGCAGATCGCCGGCACTTTGTCGTCGTAGTACAAGATGTAGCACGACTCGTCGAGGGCGACCGCCAGGTCGAGAAACTCGAGCTCGCCGCCGGATCCGGTGTCAGTCAGCTCAAAATCCCACAACAAACCACCATCGTCTCCAAGGCAGATTACTTGCACGCCCGCTCGATCGTTTGGTGTAAACCCGGCAAAGGTGTGGCCGGTCTTTCTCCCGACACGAACCTTCTGTCGAAACGGGAAGGAAGGGACATCGATCGAGAACGCATCCCAACTGTCAAATCCTGTGGATAGATCAAGGCGGCGCACAGCAAACTGAAGGTTCTGTGTAGCACTGACAAGAACATTGCCTGCAGCGTCAAAGTCTGAGGTAGGTGTTCCAAACTCGCTCTGGAAAATGCCAACGCCCGAGAACTCTCGATACCAGACGACTCCTCCGAAGAATGGGTCCATCAGCATTGCGAATGATCCGGAGGCGCTCCCCAGATTCCCTATCGCGAGGATGTCGCCGTCAGGAGTGAATCGAATCTCATACGAGCGCCCAGGAATACTCTGGGTCCAGGATGGGCTGCTCGCACCAGCCGGAAAAAACCCCACTCTCGAAGTACTCGAAGAGTCGGGAAAGAAAGAAGTAAATGTTGCCACGATGGCGCCGTCAAGGCTCGAATCAACGGAGTAGCAACTCTGTTGGGTCTGTCCCGGAAGCGGTGCGATCTGTAGGGCGCGAGTTGTTCCCGCCGGTGGTGCCGTGATCGAAGTCACGTCCAACACTGTTACGCCAGCGTCATCGGTGTGCACAAACTCACCGAGGACGTTCAAATGTCCCTCAAAGATCAACTGCCCGAAGAAATCGGTCAGTTCGGTTTCCCATAGCAGCTCAAACGCGGAACCCCGTTCGGGATCGGGCAGCATCTGCCTGGCTATCGGCGAAACCCGCTCACGTAACCGACGCAGCGATTCGTCATTCCTCGAATCGTCAGCGCTTGTTTGTCCCGACGCGACGCAATGCATCACGGCGCAAACGAGCGCGAGCGAGAGATAAAGTCTGAATCGTATCAACATGGAGAGATCTCCTCACATCCAAAGATGTGGCTCCGCCGCAGATAATCAACCCCGATCAACGTCCGCCACCGATCTGCTCGTCAGAGTCAAACAGCTTCGGTACCAGATACTTCCCACGCATCGGGCCGGTCTTGCGAATCTCGATCGGTGCACCGCGTTGTTTTACAAACCGATCATTCCGTTTGGCCGTGACCTGCCATGACACCTCGATGCCCGGGGGGCCGCCCGCGATCGCGAACACATTCCCGTCCACTTTCGAAGCGATGTACAAGTTCGGCGCGGGTGCCCCGATCGGGGTCAACTGGTACCGCTCATCCGTGTTGATCGAGGCATAGTAATCCGGCAGCGTCACAACCGCAGAACCGGTCGCGTCGAGCACCACCGTCCCCGAGTACGTGTTCAGAGGCTCGGGAGCCTCCGAGCTGTAATGCAGCAGCACCCATTCCTCAGGGTTGAGCGGATGATCGATCGCGAATGACTTGGTGCCGGTCGCTCCGATCCGCCCGTTCGAAAAAACGCCCCAGGAGTTCGCCCCCTGAGCTTCACCATACACCCCGTAGTTCGACCCCAGCGTCTCCGTGGCCGTTCCACGCACGCCGAATCCAGAGCCGACCGTCGCATCCACGCCGAACGTGATCCCAGGACCACTTTGGTCGACAAGGACACCCGTCCCGTCCATGTCGAAGTCACGGACATGCAATCGCGCGAGCGCCGAAGTAAAACCCAGGCCAACACTCACCTGCCCGTCCGTATCGATCGCCATCAATGGAGCGGAGTCATTCGTAAAGAAAAACAGAGGCGAATCTGAGTACGTTCCAATCCAACCCCCAAACGAGTTGGCATAGGTTCCGAGATTTACACCGCTGGCAGGATCGATGTGCGCGAAACCGCGGGCATTGGCATGTAGTTCGAGCGGAAACGTCGGGGCTTCTGTCCCGAACCCGACACGGTTGTCTGCGGTCACCGTTATCCCGCGCGTGTTCAAGGAGAACGGCGTGGATTCAATCGCCTGCCGCCCCAAGAGCTCGCCCTCGACCTCAATCTCAAGCCAGCGGGCCTGATTGTCGGCCCAGGCCCCCGCGCCAAAATCAAGCGACTCACTGAACACGCCGTCCACGGGCGTCACCGACCGGACGATGTCGGTTCCAACCTGCAACCCGCCCGTTTCGCTATCAAACATGCGAAACGTGATGGACACCGTCCCATTGGCCGGAGAGCCTCCGTCCGCGAGATGGCCCTGGTATGTAAACCCTGTTCCTTGCGGTGCGGCAGCATCCACTGGTGTGGTCAACAGCAGAAACAGCGCGGCCAACGCCAAACGGCCAAATCGAACGAGCAACATATCTCTTCTCCCCATTGAGGCTTAGGCCAAGCAATCACCACATGAAACGTGGCCGCCAGACTCAGGTGCATCAGTTAGAGTAACGGGATCCGAGCAGGCCGAGGATCAGAAATCTCAAAAACGGGATGAAGTTTGGATGGAGTTCAAGGCTGCTCAAGCCTGCACGGGTGTTCACATTCCCGATCCAGGCGATAGCTGTTTCTAGTTGGGTTCGCACGGGGCGTGCGGTACGGGGTATGCCCCGGGGTGACTGGCTGGGCATGTTGTTCACTACCTTTAAACTCCCGTTGTTCAGGAACGTGATGCGAGCTTCTCTATCATCTTTTAGGGTTCGAGATGATCCAGATACTCGATCGTTATCATCAATGACCGGTGCCCCAACTGTTGCTTAATCAAGGCGATATCGATCCCCTCGGCCCGAAGCTCTGAAGCGTGGGTGTGACGGAATCCGTGAGCATGCACACGTTTTTGGATGCGGGCTCTTGCCGCCAGCTGCGGTAGTTTGCGCCGCATCACCGCCTGCGATACCGGTCTCCCTGACTTCGTGCAGAACAGCGGCCCGGCAGGATCAAATCCCAGATCGACATGCTCGTCGATCCAAGGCCGCACCTCGTCGATCCCGATCCGGTCGATACCAACCGTCCGGGCTCGCCCGCCCTTGGCGTGCAGCACCCGGATCGCGCCGCGGTCCAGCTCGAAGTCGCACGCCCGCAGCGCAAGCGTCTCGCCCAGCCGGGTCCCCGCCCGGTACATCACCGCAAGCAGCGCCCGGTCGCGCCGCGACGTCCACCGATCTGTACCGCAGGCTTCGAGCAGCCGGGCCACTTCATCCCTAGTCAGCACCTCCGCCGGGTAGCGCATGCCTTCTCCTTTCATGGATACGGATTGTCCGCAATCCCGTATCCATGAAGTGATACCCGGTTGTCCGCGCATTGATCAAGCGACTTCCGGCTGATCACCCTCTGATTCAGGGAGCTCAGCGCGGATGAAGTGGATCACCTTGCCCGATGTGCCGCACTTCGGGCACGGGCCGGGCTCGGGCCCTTCGCCCATCCAGATCTGGATCCGCCACGGCCCGCCGCACGCGCACTTGCTCGGATCGAGCATCTTCTTCTCCATTCGCTTGAGCCGTGCATGGATTGATCTCATTCCGGCCGCTCCGCGACGTTGGCTTCAAGTACTTCGA
>JBGCEB010000081.1:0-39899 GCA_045106075.1 Phycisphaerales bacterium | reverse complement strand
CCTGATCGATAACGAGGACAAAGCCAAGCCGCTCAGCGACGAGAAGATGGTCAAACTGCTCAACGAAAAAGGCATCGAGATTGCGAGACGAACCGTCGCCAAATACCGCGACCAACTCGGTGTGCCGACCGCCCGCATGCGCAAACAGTTCTAAGCACTAACCGGGAACTGACGCCTGCTTCCAATCTGTTTGTGTAAGAACTGGTATGAGAAGCGCAAGATCAGTCTGAAACCGGCCCCAGAGAATGGCAAACTGCTCGATCGCTTCCTGCTCACTGACCTGATCTATCGATGCAACTGAAAAACGATGCGTAGCAGAATTGCACCTTGTAAATACAGCATCGATCCGGTCACCTCGTCGATCGATCGAACAACCCACCTCGCGGAAACAAGAAACTAACTGCTTCCGCAGAGATCGGTTGGGAAATGATCCCAACTCTGCAACTAGTTTCAGACCCGGCCGGCCATTATTGATCTGTATCCATAGAACAAACGGAGTACGCCGCTCCAAACGTGGCCATGATGTTCCGATCGAAGGCAAAATCTGATCCAACTCCTCGGTGAGGAACTTTACTCTCTTTCCCTGCCGCTGCGTGAACGGGCACCCGATCTCGTCTGAAAGGTAAGCCTCGATCGCCGCCGCCAGATGCTTTGAATCGCCGTGATAGACGGAACGTTTCGATGCCCGCTCAGAACTCTGCTTCTGTGCAATACGAATCTGGTAGTCCGCAGCTTCCGGAAGCGGAACGACCTGTTGAACATCAAGAAGAACCCGATCTTCGAGTTTGTATGGGTTCAAACGCACACAAGTAATGTCGAGTTCGCGTTCATTCAGCCACATGACGGCAGTGGTGAGTTCCTTTGAAAAATCAGCTGCAGCCAGGACGATTCGAACATCCTGCGCGAAGTCTTCTTCCTTTGGTTCATCCCAGCCGAGATGTCGCAGAAGAACCTCTTCGGCATCATCCTCGTCTCGACCGAGAGTCTCGAGATACGCGGAGAATATCTCCACAACCTTCGCATAAGTCATGGTTGATGCCATTGCTGCATATCGCAGCGCCTGCAGTTCCATGTGGCCGCCATCGCTCGTTCTCTTGAGTTCAATGACGACGAGCCTTGCATCATCTGCGTCGACGCCGAGCAGGTCGATCCGTCGCCTCGAATCTTCCCATTGTCCAAACTCCTCGGCAACTACGAGTGTCCCTGGACTAATAATCTCGATGTTCTCGCGAAGCAGCCGTTGCAGATCGTCTCGCTCGCGGATCTGATTCGCTCCAAAACTTGACTCTTCCAACTCAACAATTTCGTCCTTGGTGATCTCGTAGATAGTCATTCCTACTTCGTCCCCGCCAACTTCCGCACCGTGAAGTCAAACCCGCGCACCATCGCCGCGTGGATCGCATACACCACCGCGATGTAGACCGCCGCGCTGATCACCGCCCCGATCGCCAGCGACACACGTGCCGTATTTAAACCAGCATCGTTGACAGTCTCATCCATGCGCTGCACCGGCGCCACCAACGCGTCAAGCAAACTCGCCGGCGAGATCGCCGCCACCGCCGGACCGATCACCGGCATATCCGCACCACTCGCCCAGCCGCACAACCCGACGATGCCACTGATGATCCCCACCACCGCGACCGTACCGATCACGGAACCCAAAGTGCCCTTGCTCTTAAGCGACCACTGCAAGCCGACCATCACGCAGAACGCCATGAACGGCACGAGCACCATCGCCGCGACCAGCCCGGCTTCGGGCAACACCGCCGACACCGGCACAGGGGTGTTCTGGATGCGATCCATCACCATCGTGCCGCCTTCGCGGACGTTGTTGCCAAAGTATGAATAGAGCCCGGCAAGCCCGATGGAAAACACCGGCACCGCAATCAACGGAATCAGATACGCAACAAGGCCCCGCAGCTTACCGGTCAGATACATGCCCGGCGTCATCGGTGTCGTGAGTATCAAATCCAGTGTTCCGTCCTCCCGCTCGCGGCTCACCGCGGTCGCTGCCATATTGATCGCCACCAACGCAATCACAAACACCTCAGTGAACACCACCGAGCGCACCACAAACCGGAAATCAACCGGCGACAACGAACCGATATGAAAGAAGATCACGATCGCAAGACCGATCAAAAGACCGATCGCGATAAACAACCATCGCGCCAAGATCCGCCAGAATGTCGCGTTGCGGGCTGCCGCCTCACGCCAAGCGATCGGGTTGCTCCACACCGTGCGAGGCGGGCGGTGCTCGGCGCCCTTCGCACCCAAACCCATGACCCTTCGATACCAAGGGATCCCTGAGGATCCAGACGCAATCTGACGCAACCCGCCCGAGCGGACCGTCAATGTGCTCGCAAGCATCAAAAATGAACTCAGAAGCAGTGTTCCCCAAACCCACGCACGCACAGGCGTCTCGAACGCGAGCGCTTTCAAACCCGAATATGACCCGATCTCTGCAACCGGATAGCTCGTTGGACTCAAGAGTGATCGCAACGCCAAGAACGGATTGATGCACGTCATGATCGTGACACCACTCCCGTTCACGCCAGCGCCCATGCCGCGCGATCGTAACCAAGCGTCAACCGCGATCGTGGCCGCGATATACGTCACCACGGAAACGTAAAACGCGAATACCGCCCGCTGCCCGACCAACCGCGACACCGACAACGAGATCGCCAACGCCCCGACCAAAACCGCGGCCCCGGCTCCGACCAGGTAACTGGCCATGATCGAGCGTCCCGGCACGCCACCGAAAAACTGCGTCAGCGCGAACAATGGCAAGCTGGCAAACAAAAGTGCCAGCACAAACCAGAGTCGACCGAAAAGATTCCCAAGAACAATCTCAATTCTCGACATCGGTGTGGTCAGCAAAATGTCCCAAGTCTTCGGATTCGCTTCTTGCGCGATCGCACCGGCCATAAACACCGGACTCAGAATGCAAATCAACGCCACCTGCAAGTACGCCACCCACGCGAAGCTTGTCGCACCGCTGGAAGCCAACTCCCGGTAGCTCACATCGCCGCCTTGCGTGTTCCCCAACACCGCCCAAAGCAAGACCAGAATGAGGACAGCAAGGTAGCCCGACCGCACCATGTTGTGCTTCGAACGCCGAGAAGCATTCTGCACCAAACGGACAGCAATCGGATTCGAAGGGCCAAGACGCAACAACCATCGAAGGAAAACTGGCATATCCGATCTTATCTTGTACCTCGCCCGACGCACAAGCCACCTACCGGAAGCGAGGGAAAGAACAGCCCAAAGACCACCTGTGCTTCTTCGTCCACGCCCTGTTCTTTGAGATCACCCTGCTTTTCATAACGCCCCGCGGATATCCCCCGGGTCGCAACTGCGGGGCAATGGAGCGTGACACTCAGGAACCATCCGCCATGGCCCTCCAGAATCTCGGTGGCGTCATCGCCGCAGAATCTCTGTACCCAGTGAAAATGTGACGATAAAGAGCCCAATTAGGCCTTCGACAGATTCTCACGACCCGCAACCCCCCGAATGGATGCGGGTTTTTCTTGAACCAGCATTTCACACTTTTTCGTGTCATTCTGTCAGCATCGCCGATCCCAAACGGTTCTCTCTGGTATCGACTCCGCCCAAACCACGCAGATACCATCCCACCACAGGACCCTTTTTACAAACCTGGTGCTCACGGCTCGCCCGAGGCCAACCACGACGGAGAACCACCATGCCCCATACCAACTTCTTCAACAAAGACCAGATCCGAGCATTCCTCCCGGTCATGCTCGTACTGACCGCCGCCGTCGCATGGCACGCCGGCGCGACGACCACCATGCGCCCACCCGCCCAGCCCACCGCGGTCGCCACCATCGACATCGTTGATGTCTTCGAACAACTCAACGAACGCTCGGTCCTCGAAACCCAGCTCAAGACCCGCGTGGAAAACCGGCAGTCACAACTCGACGAGATCAACAAAACGATCCAAGCGATCCAGGCCGACCTCGACCCACAGACCGGGACCCTGAAGTCGGGCACCGATGAATACAAGGAAAAGGTCCGCGAGTTCATGGAACAGCGAGCCGTCGCCGAAGCACGCCGAAACGCGCTCCAGCAAATCATCTCGATCGACCAAGGCGCCATGCGTCGCCAGCTCTACATCAAAATCCAAGCAGCGATCGCCAAGATCGCCGACCGTGACGGCATCGACGTCGTCATCCTTGATGACTCCTCTTTCCCCATCCCCGAAGATGCGGCAGACAATGACGTCTATCGCTCGATCATCACCAAGGGTGTGATCTATCGCCACGGCAATGTGGACCTGACCCAACAAGTCATCACCCTGATGAACAACGAATACGCTCCATAAACCATCGCGTACAGAAGAAGCTCGTTCCGCGCCGATACCCAGTCCAGACCGCCATGGATTTCTTCCAACGGAGACATCGATCACACGATGCTCGCAACCACCATCGAAACGACTTTGACCATCTCGGCCGGCGAACTCGCCGACCTCATCGGAGGCACCCTCGAGGGGCCGCGCGATCTACCCCTTAAGGGTGTCGCGCCGATCGAGACTGGCTCTCCCGGCGATCTGACCTTCATCCGGGCCCAAAGCTTCGCCAAACTCTGGTCCAGCTGCAACTGCTCCGCCGCATTGGTGACCGAATCAGTCACCATCCCCGAT
Organism: Phycisphaerales bacterium; assembly: GCA_045106075.1. Classification (GTDB taxonomy): domain Bacteria; phylum Planctomycetota; class Phycisphaerae; order Phycisphaerales; family UBA1924; genus UBA6054. The sequence goes on along the minus strand of JBGCEB010000081.1, from coordinate 35,242 downwards.
CACGACCCATCGACCCGGGCCCTGATCCGTGTGCCCGATGCCGAGATCGCGTTCGCCCAAGTCCTCGGACGCCTGGACCCTGGAATCAGCACACCTCCGGTCGGTACCCACCCCAGCGCCTCAATCGATCCAAGCGCTCGGATCGATCCTCAAGCTTCGATCGGCCCAAACTGCACCATCGGGCCCCATGTCGAGCTCGGCGCGGGCTCGATCCTGATCGCCAATGTGTACCTCGGAGCCGACTCACGCGTCGGAAGCAACTCGCTTCTCCACCCCGGCGTCGTTGTCGGTGATCGGTGCACGCTCGGGGATCGCTGCATCGTCCATCCAAACGCTGTGATCGGTGCCGACGGCTTCGGGTTCATTCCCCCAACCGCCGACCGCCCGGCAATCCGTGTCCCTCAGATCGGACACGTGATCATCGGCGATGACTGTGAAATCGGCGCTGGCACCACCATCGACCGCGCCAAGCTCGGCGTCACCTCACTCGGCGACCGTATCAAGATCGATAACCTGGTCCATATCGGGCACAACTGCACCATCGGCGATGATTCAATCTTGTGTGGACGCACCACGCTCGGCGGTTCGGTGACCGTCGGAAAACGAGTTATGTTCGGCGGTGCCGTCACAATCTCCGATCAGGTCACCATCGAAGACAATGCACGCGTCGCCGGCGGCTCGATCGCGATGGACACGATCCCTGCCGGCGAAACCTACGCCGGCACACCGGCTATGCCAGCCCGAACAGCGCTCGCGAACTACGCCGCCTTCAAAGGCCTCGCCGACTTCACCCGACGCGTCGACAAGGCCCTCGCCAAACTGAACAAAGCCCAAGATGATCGGTCAAGCAACACATGATTCAACGGCGCACTATCGCTGCGCCGGTCACGATCGCCGGGCCCGCCCTCTTCAACGGGCTTGACAGCACACTTGTCGTCCAACCCGCTCCAACCCAATCCGGCCTGTGCTTTCGCGCCGATTCAAAGATCTCACCAATCACCATCGATCAAGTCAGCGACAAGCCTGCGCACCCGATCTTTCAGTCCCAACGCCCGCGGTGCACTTCAGTACGTGCTGGCAAAGACTACTCCATCGCCATGATCGAACACGCGATGGCTGCACTCGCCGGGCTCGGCGTGACCGATGCCATACTCGAAACAACCTCGACCGAACTACCCATCCTTGACGGATCCGCTCGCGATCTCACCAAGGCAATCCAAGCTGTCGGCATCGTCAAACTTGAAAGCTCGATCCAGCCCATCCAGATTCATGAAACCATCGAATATCACGATCGCGATGCGACGATCATCGTCGAGCCCTGTGATACGACCGACTACACCTACCACCTCGACTACGGCCCGGATTCTCCCATCCCAGAATCCACCGCCCGCTGGCTCGGCGACCCCGAAGACTTCGCCCAAAGCATCGCCCCCGCCCGGACTTTCTCAACCGCAACAGAAGCGAATCAGATGAAAAAACTCGGTCTTTTCTGCCGATTCACACCCGCTGATCTACTCGTGATCGATCACGATGGCCCGATTGAGAACACCTTGCGATTCCCCGATGAATGCGCACGCCACAAGCTCTTAGATCTCATCGGCGATCTCGCATTGCTTGGGCGTCCGCTGCACGCGAAGGTTCGCGCGCACAAATCAGGACACGCCGACACGCACGCGCTCTGCCAACTGATTCTCAACGCACAATAACTCACACGAACGACATAACTCGTGCGCTACTTTGTTGTCATGCGCGATGATTGCATTGTGTTCTGTCAGCGGCGCGTTAGCATTGATGCATCCCCTCCCCACCCCCGCCGACTCGACCGGTTCTAGGCCGATCGACGAGTCGTTGCACATCGGCCGGAGGGATACACCATGCAGAAGATATGTTCCGTTGTTCGCACATCCGTCATCATCGCGTTCACGTTCGTCGCGTTCTCGACGCTCACCGCGTGCGGCAGCATCCAAGAAACACTCGCACAAACCTCGGCACTCCGCGACCAAGCCAAAATAGCACGAACAGAAATCGCGACGCAGGTCAACACACTCGAATCAGCGCAATCAGTGTTACCTCCGAACGCTCCAGAGTCTGCTTCGACAAGTGCAGCCCTGGCCGCCGCCCGTGCAAAGCTGGCGTCGCTCGACGCGGCAATTCTTCACGCCGACCAAGTGATCGCTGAGATCACCGCGCCCACAGACTCGATCACGCAGGGCATCGGCGCTCTTGCTCCCTTCCTACCGCCGCCCGCCCAAGGGCCCGCTTTGCTCGGAGCGGCACTGCTGGCGACCATAATCAGAGCACGCCAAGTCCGCAAAGGTGCCGGGTCGATCGCGACATCGATCAGCAAAGCCATGCAGGATCCAGAGTTTAAATCGGTGTTTGAACGCCATTCAGACACGATTCGGAGCATCCAAACCCCGGCTGCACGTCGAATCGTTGATCAGGAGACGGGCAAAGCTGGGAGCATCCGATCGCCGATCTAGACTGAACCGGTGCGGTGCGTGAACCCGATTCTCGATTCGCCGGTACCACGGATACAACTATGACCCATGCAACAGGCATCCCGTTCCCCCGACGCCGACCAGGCTTTACCCTGATTGAACTGCTCGTGGTCATCGCGATCATCGCGACCCTGATCTCGATCCTGCTCCCAGCGATCGGATCCGCCCGCGCCACCGCACGGCGTACCAAGTGCTTGGTCAATCTCCGATCCATGCAACTCGGCCTCACCATGTACATGGATCAGGAGTCCAGAGGCTTGCTGCCCGAGGTGCTGCCGATCGTCGACCCCGGGTCGTTCGGTGACGACTTCGTCAACGGCAACGAGCCCTCACTACTACCCATCCTCGCCAAATACATCGATGCCCCACTTCCCGAGCGCGACACAGCGTTCGCCGGTCCGGTCGATGACCGACCTTGGAAAGTACAGGACCCGTTCAAGTGCCCCGAAGATCGGTTCTCGACCGATCCAGAAGAGAACGGACGAGCCGTCAACGAATCGTTCGGCACGTCCTACGCATACCTGCCCGGCCTGACGATGCTGGTGCTCGAGTTCACCGGCGCTGCGAGCGCTGGTCAACTGTCGCGTCCCGTCACGCTGGTATGGAATGACTTCGTGGATTCACGCAAACGGATCGTCGATCTGCCGGTGCTGTACGACGCAGATGACTGGCACCCACGCAGCGGGAACGAAACCCCACGCCAAGCTTCCTATCTCGACGGGCATGTCGCATGGATGACTGACGGCGCCGAAGACCAACTCTTCTCAGACATCGTCCAACAAGCCGCCCAGTACGCCGGGCTTCGCCCATAGACCTTTGATCTAGAGTGAGCCCCGATTCGCAGCAACGCATCCGGAGAGTCCCATGTCGCACAACCAACCCTCGCTGCTCGATGAGATCGCCGAAGCTGCTCCGACTGCAAAGCCGCGGCGTCCAAAGACCATCCCTTGGCTGAAGCAGAACTGGAACCGGCTGCACCAAGACCGCCGCGCACGATTGTTTGTGGGAACATGTGCGGCAATGCTGATGCTCGCCGGGGGCATTGTCGGCATCGCGACGGCGATGGGACCGGCCAAGCCTGACTACGGCGCTGACCGGATCGACACAATCTTCCGATACACACTGCTCACCGACGATTTCAACCGACTTTCAGTCAAAGAGCGTGCAGAACTCATCGGACAGCTTGTCGACCGCATCGGATCCATGGGATCGTCCGACTCGGTGCTGCTTGCTGCGTTCGCCTCATCGATCAATGGCGAAGCCCGCGAACAGCTCATGGAAAACGCATCTCGTCTCGTGCTCGACATGATCGATGAACAAGCAGTCTCATACAATCCCAACGCGACCAAGGAAGAACGCGAAGCACAGCTCGATCAATCGATCGCCGAAATGCACCGCCTGATGTCGACCATGAGTGGTGAAGATGATGACAAGACCGACGAAGAACGCGTCGCCGAAGTTCAAGAACAAGCCAAGCGCGACGTCGACGCAGTGAAAAACGGCGATACGTCCGCCCGCGAACTCGGCCAGTTCTTTGGAACCATGAACCGTGTCGTCGGCAGCCGGGCGTCGCCCCAACAGACCGCTCGAGGCGGCCGCATGCTCCGCGACATGACCCGCCGCGTGCGTGACCAAGATATCGACTCCGGCAAACCCAACGACGGCTGATCTACAACGCATCACTAAAACACAGATTACTGAGCCGACTCGGTCCGTAGCGAAAGCTCGACCTTGCCGCCCTTGGCCTGCAACGCCAAAATCCGAACGTCCCGCCCATCGGGAAGATGGACAACCGGTTCGACGGATGCCGCAGCTTCACCTGACAGCACCTGCCGCATCGTCGGTGCATCAGGCTTGTTTGGGTCCGGCGGGAAGTGATGCTCAAGCTGAGCGATCACCCAACGATCCGGCACGGGCAATCCACCGATCCGAGCGCCATGACTCTGCACCCAGACCGAACCGTCGTCGCGGACTTCGGGCGTGAACAACAGCCACGCGACCGACATGCCCGAGTTGTGTTTCACACGCACGCCAAGTGCGACACGCTCGTCTTCGAATCCAACACGAACTGAATCAAGCTGATCCGGCCACGGAGCTTTCCCATCGAGCGCCCAGTCTCTCAGCCGCACCGCCAGCCACGCATTAGCGCTGTTCTGATTGATCGCTACACGCCAGTCGGCGCCGGTCTCATCGGTGGGTTGCCGGATCTTTGATGCTTGGCTGGCAAAGGCCCGTTCGAGTGTGTCGGCAGCCGCGATGACCTCTGCATCACCCGGATCGATGCCTGGCCACCACGAGGGCGTGTTGTCGAGCAATCCAAGGACCACCAACGAACCGATCCACAACACAAGCACGCCCGCCATCGCGCCCACGATCGACCGCACCCCAAATCGGGGTTCGCTCTTTGGTTGATTGGGCTTTCGGGATCTTGATGCCATCCACCCACGATAGAAACACGGCCCGGACAAGTCCGGGCCGCGCGAAAGAACAGAGCAGGTTGTTCGAAAAGCGGTTTAACGCTTCGAGAACTGGTACCGCTTGCGGGCACCGGGCTGGCCGTACTTCTTGCGTTCGACCTTGCGGGCGTCGCGAGTCAGGAAGCCAGCATCACGCAGCGCGGGTTCAAAGTTGGGGTCGTACGCCACCAAAGCACGGGCGACTCCGAGACGGACCGCTTGGGCCTGTCCCATGATCCCGCCGCCGTGGGCACGAACGAACACGTCGAGCTTGCCTTCGGTGTCGGTCACCTTCAGCGGTGCCATCGCGTCGCTGCGGTCACGCATCTCCGAGAAGTACTCTTCGATCGTCTTGAACTTCTTACGGCTGACCTGGACCTTCACGCCGCCCTGACCCGAGTTTTGGGCGGGACGAAGACGGATGCGAGCGACCGCGGACTTGCGTCGTCCGGTGCCCCACCACCAGCCATGCTTGTCGGCAGGAACGGGGTCGGGAAGCTTGCGCTCTTCCTTCTCAGGACCGGCGTCGGCGACCAGTTTGGTGCCGACGAGTTCGGGGTTCATGATCGTGGTATCAAATCCGGACATGTGGTATAAATCCTCGTTGACGCTCGCCGCATCCACCGTCCCGGGAACACCCCGAGAGGCTTTGGTGAGCGTGGTTTTTCGATCTCAGTCAAACATTTGACGGTGATCGAACATCGATCTAACGACGTTCGAATCAATCAGCCGGGCATTTTCATTTCGGTTGCGTTCACGCCGGCGTGCGGGTGGTCGGTCCCGGCATACACCTTGAGCTTCTTGAGCATCTGGCGACCCAAGCGGTTCTTGGGAAGCATGCGACGGACCGCTTCGCTGAGCAGGCGGTCTGGGTGATCTTCGCGGATGGTGCCCAGTGACTGCGCCTTCAGGCCGCCGGGATACCCGGAGTACCGCATGCGGAGGCTCTGGGTGCTCTTGTTGCCGGTGAGCTTGATCTGCGACGCGTTGGTCACGATCACGAACTCGCCGGTGTCGACGTGCGGGGTGTACTCGGGGCGGTGCTTGCCCATGAGCACGGTCGCGACTTCAGCCGCGAGACGACCGAGCGGGATGTCGGTCGCGTCGATGTGGTTCCATCCGCGGGCGACTTCACCCTTTTTGGCAACCCAGGTCTGGCGGCGGAGGTGCACGCGGGTCTTCTTGATCGACATCGAAACGCTCCTTGGCTCGGCCGATACAACCCATCAACAAGGGTCGGGCATCGGCCTGATGAATCAGGCTTGGTACGCCGCCTACCGGGCGGGGCGGGCCAAGGCTCCATAGCCTCAGCAAGCTTGTAAGTTCAATGCCCGGAACCCCGGGCAGGAAGAGAAGAATAGCTCTGACCTTTTCGAGGTCAAATTCAAACCGCACGGCCGACGCCCTGCGACCAAGATCCAACGAAGCGCCCGCCGGGATATCCGGAACCCCGGCATAGATAAACCGAACAATCACCGTCCTTCCCAAGCGACTCGGCCCTCCCCAGGCAAACAACCGATGATGACCCCAATGGATCCCAGCCAACAACGCCAACAAGACCCCGGCGCCCCATTCCAGCCCGGAGGGTCTTCCAGGGGAAATACGCCGCTGATTGACTCAATGACGATGGATCACCGCCCAAGGCGGACCCGCCGGGGCAACCCGATCGTGCCTGCTGATCCGGGTACACGCAGCAGCCGTGCTTTGACACTGCTGCTGACCATCATCTTCGCTGCACTGGCCATCGGGTGGCAGAACATGCCCGAGGATGTTCAACGTGCGGCGGTCCTCGGTCCAGAACCCGTCCCGACCATCCCCACTTCCGACACGCGGGCGCCCGGCAGCATGTTCACCGAGATGTATCTCCGGATGTATCTCAAAATGAACAACGCCACCGCTATCCGAACTGAACTGGCCAAAGACCCAGACGGGCTTGAACAGCTCATCAACCAAGTCGACGCGTTCGCTGAGGGACCAGCCGACCGCATCCGCACTGTCATCCTCGAAGCTGAGATGGTCGGGCCCGAACAAGCCCTCGATCGCATCGAGACACTGCGGTTTGATCTGATGGGCGACCGAGAAGCTCTGCAGATCGATTCATCAGACGATGCCGTTGCCCGATATGCCGCGGCTCAGGCTGTGGGCTATGAGTTTGCGATCCAAGAACTCAACAGCCTGCAGACGGTGTACACAGATGGTCCAGACGAACTCGACCAAAGTGCCCGCGATCAACTCGCTGCCCGATACGGCGTGTTCGGCGAACTCACCCTCAGTTGGGGTCAAAGCGAAAACACAAGGGCGGCAATGCTTGGACAACCTTGGTTGTTTTTGGGCATCGCACTCGGCTTTACCGTGCTTGTCATCGGTTCCGTCTTGATTGGGTTCGGGATTTTAGTGTGGGGGCTTACCTGGATCGGTAATGCGCGCACCCGGTTCTATCATCCCATCCCAGAGCCCGGCGGCTCGGTGATGCTCGAAACCTACGCCTGGTTCGTCGGAGCGTTCTTTGTCTATGTCGTCGCTGCGACCGCTATCCAGTTCCACCTTCCCGAATACGCCTTGTACACGCTGCCAGCCCAATGGACACTGATGCTGGTTCCCCTATGGCCGCTGCTGCGAGGAATGCGTTCACGTGAATGGCGGCATGCGATGGGATTGACCCGAGGGCAAGGGGTATTCCGAGAAATCGGCGCTGGCTTTGTCGCGTATCTTGCCTCGCTGCCGCTGTTCTTGGTGGGTGTAGGGATCACACTCATCGTCATCGTTGTGCAGATGTTGATGCAAGCTTCCCAAGCAGGTGCGCCCCCAGCTGTTCCGCCGAGCAATCCGATCGTGGACCTGATCGGTTCTGGTGATCCAACCATCATCATCTTCATCGTGACACTTGCGACGATCTGGGCACCGATCACAGAAGAGTTGATCTTTCGCGGTGCGTTGTTCCGCCACCTTCGATCGCGCATCGCCTGGCCGATTGCTGCGATCATCAGCGCCGTGCTCTTCGCATACCTGCACAGCTATGGCCCACTCATGGTTGCTCCGCTCATTGCGCTCGGGTTCATGTTCGCGTTCATGCGTGAATGGCGCGGGTCGATCATCGCACCGATGACCGCTCACTTCCTGCACAACGGAACGTTGATGTGCTTGATGATCTCAATGGCGTATGCGCTGTCTTAGATGATTAAAACTCAGCGTCTTCAGAGCCGGCGGTCACACGCTGCAGTGCTTTGTTCGCCATCGATCCGATGATCGCCAGCACAACGACCGTAACCGCGATGCCGCCGAAGATCATCCACTTGGGCTTGTCGACATTCGACCAATCCGTCACCTGATGCCCGATCATCACGTACGCCAATGTCCGCGGCGCCATGCCAACCAGCGTGCCGACGATGTACGCCGGCAGCCGCACGCCGGTCGTCGCCAGCGTCCCGTTCATCAACGCGAACGGCGAGTTGGGCGGCACACGCACCAGCGTCACGATCAACAACGTCTTCGCGAATCCGCTCCGGATCAACGCGTTGCGCACCACCCGGGCCTTCTCGTGGCGCTGGATTTCTTGCTCGACCTTGTCCGACGCGATGAGCCTGGCGATGAAATACCCCACCACCGACGCCCCGCCGAAACCGGCCAGCGCCGCCCCGAACCCGACCACCGGCCCGAACGCGTAGCCGCCCAGCACCGAGATCGCGAACGTTGGCAGCACCCCGACGCCCGACAGCACCACAAACCCGAGCACATACGCGCCCACGCTCTTCCACAGGTCCGCCCCGCCATGACCGGCCAACTCGATGATCTTCTCCGACACCGGTTTCATCTTTGTCAGCAGCGTGATCCCGGCGATCGCCGGCACCACGGCCCAAGCGAGCCCGAGCCACCCGGCGAGACCAAGCCGCCCGAACACGGCCATAAAAGACGCGTCGGGCTCGCCCGAATCGGCGGTTGCGTGCTGATCGTCCGGCTGCTGAGGTTCCTCGGTCATGCGGCGATGGTAGCCGAACTGACCCGATCCAATCGGCGAAAGCGGCGTATCTAATCGGTGCTCAGATACCTGCGAAAGCCCAAGCTTGAAGACACGATTCCGACCGAGTATTTCGTTGTTGCTCTCATCATCTCGTTGATATTTGTCATAGTGATGCCGCACTCGGGCGCAACCGGGCCGCCACGCGGAGCAAGGGTTACGCCCTGGTCGGAGCAGTTTTGGATCGTGCAGTTAGAATCGGCTCCGAACACCTGGGTGGGTGTGCCCGCTGATGACAGCTTGTTCACCGGTGATCTTTTGATCAGGGCTGCGTCTTGTGATGCATATTCTCAAAGTGGACCTGCAACACCAATCCCGTTGTTCCTTCCTGTATTCGAGTCGCGTGGTGTCTTCGCGTGGATCGAATCAATCGACCAGATCAACCTCCCATCGGGCCTACCCGCCGTTCCGTTGTCCCAGCTTGAACATCAAGCCGCCCGGCTCGCCGCGTGGGACTATCTCAACGCAATCCCGACAAGTCCGTTAAGAACAGCTTCAACGCGAGGTGACTTCCGCTATCTGCATTTCACGCCCGGGAAACTCCTGCTAGCACTCTTGTTCGACTGGATCTGGCTCACCGTGGCATGGCGTTGTACAAGACCGTTCGTCAATCGAAAGCACGACCAGCGGATTCGTGACCATCTCTGCCTCAACTGCGGTTACCCGCTGATAAACCTCACCTGCGCCACCTGCCCCGAATGCGGCACGCCCTTCGGCGACCCCGCCAACCCCGCCTAGCATCCTTTCAACCCGCCACCAGTCGGCGGGCCGACAACCACCCCGATATCCGTCGGCGTGACAGCGCCGCCCGGAGGATTCGACCATGATCCCCAAGCCCCCGCCGCGCGATGGCGCCCTCGGCTTCCTCTATCTCCCGCCGTTCCGTGTGCAGGGCTTCTCCGTCGCCGGCGAAGCCACCTGCATCACCATCCCCGAGATGGACGTCACCTTCGACATGGGCATGTGCCCGCGCTCGGCGTTGGCGTCCAAGTTCTGCTGCCTCACCCACGGGCACATGGACCACACCGGCGGCTTGGCATATTGGTGCTCGCAACGCAACTTCCAAGGAATGGGCCCGGGCACCATCGTGTGCGACGAACGCATCGAGAAAGATGTGCGGGCCATGATGGAGGGCTTTAGCGCCCTTGAACGCCAGAAGACACCCTTCGAGATCCGCCCCATGAACGCGGAGTCGGAAACCCCCGACGAGATCGAAATCAAGAACAACATCGCTCTGCGGTGCTTCAAAACCGAGCACACCTGCCCGTCGATCGGGTATGCGATTGTCGAGAAACGCACTAAACTCAAAGATGAGTTCATGGGCATGCCCCAAGAGAAACTCCGCGAGCTCAAAGAACGCGGCACCGAGATTGTTCGCCATTTCGAAGTACCGCAGATCGCGTTCACCGGTGACACGTTGCCCGGTCCGCATCTGCTGGCCGACGATGTACGCAAGGCCAAAGTGCTCATCGCCGAGTGCACGTTCTTCGACAATGACCATACCGGCCGAGCTAAAATCGGGATGCACATGCACATCAACGACATCGCCGAATGGCTGCGTGTCTGCGAATGCGAGCACATGGTCCTCACACATGTTTCGCGACGCACCCATTTGGGTCAGGCGCGCAAGCAGCTCATACAGGCAGCTGGCGAAGAACTGGCTGGCAAAGTGCACTTCCTTATGGACCACCGGACCAATAGATCGCGTTATGAGCAGCAGGAACAAGAAGTTCAGGCAATCACCCCCTAAGCGTGCCTGCTCTTGGATTCCTGTTGACAGCACCTCGCAAGGTCCGGTAGCCTTGCCCCACGGATTCCCTGACGCGTGCGCCTTTGGACCGGCGGCTGACACGCGTTGTGGATGACTCTCGCTCCACTCCTCCATCGGATGCGTCCAAACGTGTCTGATAAGACAGATCGTGATCTGATGTCTGACCAAGATCGAAGGATTTGGGAAGGTGTGTTGTTGCACCTCCGATCCGAGCATCCCGCTGTGTGCCGCCACTGGTTCGAAGAACTTGTGCCGCTCGGACTTCATGCCGGGGCCTTTGGCGTCCGCGCCGACTCGCTCTTGCACCGAGACTTTCTCCTCCGCAATGCGCTCGATGCGTTCAACGACGCAGTCGGTGCCGCGACCGGCCAGCTCATCCCTGTTCGAATACTCGGGCCAGATGACCCGTGGGAGTCCGGATCGGAAAACACGCGAGCGCGTTCCGTTCCAACACAATCAGTAGAGCCAGCCACCGCCCAGAGTGCTTTGCATCCTTCACCCGCCATGCATATCGGTTCGGAGCGCGATCGACTCGGCGGACCCGACGCGCTGCCGATCAATCCTGACTATGGCTTCGAGCACTTTGTGCAAGGGCCCAACAACCGGCTTGCGCATGCGGCATCGCTGGCGGTCGCTGATAACCCAGGGCACAGCTACAACCCCTTGTTCATCCACGGCGATGTCGGGCTAGGCAAAACACATCTGCTGCAAGCGGTGTGCCTCAGCCTGCTCGAAAACCGCCCGAACCTGCGCATGCTCTATGTCTCGTGCGACAGCTTTCTCACACGGTTTATGACCTCGGTCCAATCGGGCAAAATGGTCGAGTTCCGTCATGAGTTCCGTGATGTGGATGTGCTCGTGATTGACGATATCCACTTTTTAGCAAAGCGCGATCGCACGCAGGAAGAGTTCTTCCACACGTTCAACTCGTTGTACCAAGCCAACAAACAGATCATCCTTTCGTCCGATGCCGCCCCCGATGAGATCCCCGACCTTGAAGCCCGGTTGGTTTCACGCTTCAACTGGGGATTGGTTTGTAAAGTCGAAAAGCCCGGCTATGACACGCGCGTCGAGATTCTCAAACGCAAAGCCCTTGTCCGAGGATTCGAACTTCCCGACGAAGTGGCAGCAGAGATCGCACGACATATCGACACCAACATCCGCGAACTCGAAGGCGCGATCACCAAACTCCAGATCGTCGCATCAATCGAAAAGCGGAAAATCGACCTCTCGTTGGCCCGTGAGACGCTCGCCGGACTGATCAGCCAGAACACGCCGCAAGCTCCGACCATTGATCAGATCATCAACGAAGTAGTCACCTACTTCCAGATCAAACGGACGGAGGTGCTCGGCAAACGCAAACTCCGATCCATCGCGTTCCCCCGCCAGATCGGCATGTACATCGCCCGAGAGACCACCTCACGATCTTTCGAAGAGATCGGCGTTCACTTCGGAGGACGCGATCACACGACCGTGATGCACGCCTACGGCAAGATCAAAGACCTCCGAGGCTCAACCCCGGACGTCGACCAAGCAATCACCGCCATCGCCGATCGACTCAAACTCGAAGTTTGATAAGACCCTTCCAAAAACCATACTCACCGATGGTGGAACCGACAGTTCGTTGGGGAATGCCTGTGGATAAGCGCTCGGTGGCGCTCGGCTGTGATCTGTTTCGTCCATCCCACGCCTTCACGTCTTCATGGGCATTGAACACTTGTTCGTCAACCTCCGAGCGCTATCGACAGAGAACCGACAGCCTGTCCGATCGTTTTTCGTAGATGGAAGTCTTTATTGAGAAGCTGTTTAGAGTCGAATCAGCATGTCCTACGCACCAAGCGCCAGACTTACTCCTACTACCACTAGTTTATTCTCTTTATGAGAGTAAGAAGAAGAAACCGAGCCGCCACGCCTGGCATCGGTTTGGTTTGGAACAGTTCCAGCGTGACGGGAGAAATGTGGAATCATTGCTGGCAACGTGAACACCAAACGGTGGTTCGTTGCGCAAGCAATCCGCTGGCAAGTACTTGCCCGCAACGGGCACAGGGCAGCCCGCTCCGGCCATACACAAGATGCCCCGCTGAACCTTGCCCGGAAGATCCGTCCGGTCGGCGGTAGTCCCGCAGCGTGGATCCACCAGCCTGGAGACCGGCACGGAACACCCGCTGAAGCGACTGTGCCAGCCGAGCCCAGTCATCGGTGTTCAGTGATGAACATAATCGGGCTGGTTTGATACAAGCATTGAACAGCCCTTCGTCGGCATAAATGTTTCCGACACCTGCGATGGCTTGCTGATCGAGTAAGGCAGCCTTCACCGAGCGTCTGGAGCGGGCGAGGCGCTCGTTGAGCACTTGACCCGTCGCAGACAGCCCATCGACACCCAAGCGTGACCAACGGTCATCCAGGGCGGCCTGATCGAGCAACAGCCAGACACCCCCAAAGCGACGAGGGTCTCGGAACACCAGCCGTCGGCCGTCGGTGAACGACCAAGCGACATGCGCGTGACCGCCTTCGACTCGCTCGCCCGGTGCGAGCACCAGGAGCTGCCCGGACATGCCAAGATGGATCAACACGACTCGGCCGGCATGCCCGATGAGTGCCAGTTGCTTGCCATGCCGGCGCGTCGAGCTGATCTTGTCGCATTGCAGCAGGTCGGCCAGGTCCAAGGTGCCGCGTCGGCGCTCCGTGAGGTCCCGGACGACGTCTCGTCGATTCACCCGGCAGCGCTGGATCGGGACGTTGACGATCTGCGCCAGCCCCAGGCGTACGGTTTCGACTTCGGGAAGTTCTGGCACGTCTAGGCACCGCTGCCGGGTTCGGGAGTTTTCTTGCGCTGGCGGAGCGATTGGAAAAACGTCTTCAGCATGTTCGCGCAGGTTTCTTGTTCAACTCCTGGAATGACAACGCACCGATGGTTGAGTCGTTCGTCTTCCAGAATAGAGAACAACGACCGGACAGCGCCTGCTTTGGGATCATCAGCACCGTAAAGCACCCGTCCGACCCGGGCATTGACGATGGCGCCGGCGCACATCGGGCATGGCTCGAGCGTGACGACCAACGAGCAATGATTCAATCGCCAATCGCCGATCTTTTCGCATGCGTTTTGGATCGCGATGAGTTCGGCGTGCCCGCACGGATCGCGTTGTGTTTCGCGGGTATTGGAGCCTTCGCCGAGCACTTCGCCTGTTTCAGTGTCGTAGACAACCGCGCCGATCGGGACCTCGCCGAGGGTACCCGCGGTTCGGCCGAGTTCGATGGCGCGTTGCATCATCGCGTGGTCTGTATCAGTCGCCGCAGACGGATCCGGCGTGTTCATCACGCATCGCCGGCGTCGGCCGGCTCCTTGATTTTGCCCAGCACACGTTCCGCCGGCATCACACGGAGGGTTAGCAAACCAAGCTCGTAGAGAAGGTACAACGGGCCAGCCATCAGCATCATTGAAACCGGATCAGCTGGCGTGAGGAACGCGCCTATGAGCGTGCAAACGCCGATGGCATAGCGGCGGTATCTCGACATTTTCCGGGGATCGATGATCCCGACCCAGCCGAGCATCACAATCACGACCGGCGTCTGGAACGCGGCTCCAAATCCAAGCGCTAGATTCAGAAGTGTTTTGACATACTCGGAGATGCGGTACTGCTGAACGACGCCCTGTGATTCGACGATACCGATCGATTTGATCGTGATATCGCCGGGCGACTTTGGGTCAGCGGTCGCGAATCGAAGCTGCCAAATCTCGCTGTTGATCCACGCTGAACCGATCGGCGGAGTGTCAGGGTCAGCTTCGAGCATGGGGAAGATCGGGAGTTCGATACCCGGGGGGAGCGGCGCGGTCGGTTGGGAGGCAGACTCGATCTGAGCGCTGAATCCGACAAAGAACGCGAGAACCACGGGCAAGATCGCCAAGTACATGAATGCAACGCTGGCGATGACCAGCAGCCCGGAGAACGGCAGCAAGATATTCACAAATCGCCGCTCGTGGGCGTAGAGCCCGGGCGAGATAAACATCCACAGGTGATAGAGCACCCAAGGGGCACCCACAAGCACCGTGACCACGACGGCCAAGTGAACGACCGTGCCGAACGTCTCGAACGGCCCGGTCGCAAGCAGCGAGCTGTCTTGTCCGCCGGCGATCAAGGCACGCTGAGCAGGGGCGATCAACAGCCCGAGCAGATCACGCCCAAACAGGAATGCGATCGCGAAGATCGGGAGCAGGCCAAGCAATGCAAACATCACCCGTCGACGCAAATCTTCGAGGTGATCCCCGAATGACATCACCGTGTGCGGGTCTGGCTCGACTCTTCCGGGGATCTGCCCTTCGAATGACCTGGATGCCGATTCCTGCTGTCTGGACGTTGGTTGGTCAGAACTTGGGACGGGGCGGGTGTCTGGATCTGATCCGGACTCGGGCTGACCGCCGGGCATGGGATCAGGGACCCGGTTTGGGGTTTCGTCCGGACCTTGGTCCGGGTGGGCATCGGGATCAGAAGGGATATCTGGCATGATTCTCGGACGAACAACATTGTCATGGCCGCGTGACGGGTTCTCGACAGCAGCGCATCCTAGCGGCGTGGGTCTTGGTGGCGTGCGCTCCGTTTGGCAGCACGCCGTCGCACAGGGAGCTTTGCGTCGTGGATGATCGCAGCACAGATCTTGCGGTGATCGCCTCGGCAATCGCGGGTGATCGGGAATCGCTCCGGGAGATCTGGCGCGATCATCGCCGGTGGGTGGCAGCGATCATTTTGGCGCATAAGGCTCGCCAAACGGATCTTGATGACCTGCTTCAGGTGGTGGCGGTTCAGCTTTGCCGGAAGATCGGCGAGGTGCGTGAGCCAGAAGCCTTCCGCCCCTGGCTGCGAATGGTGGCGATCAACACCGCCCGGGCAGATGGGCGAACGGTCACGCGAAAGAAACAGGGATTTCTCCGGCTCGTTGGGCGTGGAGGCGGTCCCGAGCCGAGTGATCTACGAGGGGCTGATGAGGGAACGGCCCGGACAGAAGAAGCGGATCGGCTCATGAATCTGGCGATGACCCTGCCTGAGGGGTATCGCGAGCCGCTGTTGATGCGGTGCGTAAAGGGAATGAGCTATCGGCAAATCGGGGAAGCGATGGAGCTGCCCGAGACCACGATTGAGACTCGGATCGCTCGTGGGCGACGGATGTTGCGTGAGTTGGCATCTCGTGAATCGAAGCAGCGTGAGTGTGAACCGGGTGAGCGTGTTCCGGCAGCTGCCGGGGGCGCATGAAGAGAATCCAGCCGGGCCTATCCGGCGGGAGGTGACTGATGGAAGAGTTCAAGTCAACCAATCTGCCTGACACAGGGCTGCCTGACACGGGGTTGCCTGACAAAGGTGTATCTCACCCGGAGGGTTCAAAGTCTGCGCGCCTTGATCCGCATACTCCCGACGGGCGTGACGTGCTGATTTCCCGGGTGATCGATGCGGAGGCGTCGCCCGAAGATTGGGCTGCGTTCCGCGAGTTGGCGGAGTCTGACCCGGAGATTTGGCGTGACTTGGCGGATGCCCAACAGCAAAACGAAGCGCTGTGCGAGGGATTCCGCGCTTCGATTCACGTAGCCGACAAGGTCGACCTCCCAGAACTGATCACAGACACACAGCCGTTTCAGCGTCGGCTGGACACGGTCGGTCGTTGGGGCGGTTGGGCTGCAGCGGCAGCGTTGCTGCTGGTCTGGGGCACGGGGTTTCAGCGCAATGGTTGGGGAGGTTCGGGTGTTCAAGGCGCGTCATTGGTCGGTGGCCCAACATTGGCAGACGCGACCCCGGACGAAGCGATGGCCCGGTACATCGACGCCGGCCAGTCTGCCGGCTCGGTCGTGGGCGAAGTGCCCGATCGGTTGGTGATCGAGACCTTGCCGCAGCCAGACGGCTCGATCGAGGTTGTGTATCTCCGTCAGATTATCGAACGCCGGGTGACCGATCAGGTCTTCCGTGATTCTGTGAACGATGCCGGGAAGACCGTCCCCGTCCCTGTTTCCTTGGATCAGATTCAGCGTCGGCGATCGTTCTGAGTTGGTTTTTCTGACGGGTTGCGTCGGATGGCGCATCCTGTTTGATCGAAGTACACAAGGCACAGTTAAAAAACACACACCCTGAGTGGGAGGACCCAACTATGACTCTGAAGAACCGCATTTTCGCACCGGCCGCCGTGATGGCGTTGCTCGCTGGCACAGCACAAGCACAGTTCGTTTTTGATGCTCACACCGAAGCTTCGCAAGATCGGAAAGTTGAAGTTGCCAAGCAGACTTTTATTGTGACCAACGATGATGGCCAGAAGTACAAGATTGTTGTCGTCAATGACGAAGTAGAAGCAGCTTGGGTTGATGGCGACAAAGTCGGTAACGGGCGGGTTGTACGCGATGACGACATGATTAAACTGCTCGGCGATGCCGGCGAAGTGCTTCATGTTTTCAGGGTGTCGACGCCGAAGGCACCGAAGGCCCCTCAGTCGCATTTCTTCTCGAATGACGGTCAGCAAGCTCAAGGTAAAGTCAGCTTTACCGCGACTTTGGACAGTGATTACGAGGCGCCTCCGGTGATGCTGGGCATCAATCTGAGCGAGCCCGGCGATGCTTTGCGGGCCCAGCTCGGTCTTGGTGATCTCAAAGCGATTTTGATCGACGGCGTGATCGACGGGTTGCCTGCCGCAAAGGCCGGACTGAAAAAGTTTGACGTAGTCGTCTCGCTTGATGGCTCGGAAGGTGCTTCGAGCGATTCGCTCGGAAAAGTCATGAGCAAGAAAACTGCGGGCGATGAGATGAAGATCATCGTGATGCGTGGGGGCGAGAAGATCAAGCTTGTTGCAAAGCTCGCGGCGTATGACGCCGAGTCGCTCGGCCAAACAACCTCCGGCCAGATGCCCGCGATTATTTACGACGACGATCCCAAGTTCGCAGGTTGGACTGAGAAGGACCAAGAAGGCAACATCAAGCTCTGGGTCGAGCGGAACGGGCAGTTTCCTGAGATCGACGAGAAAGTGATCGAGGGTGCAGTGAACCGTTCGCGTGAAGCCCAAGAGAAGTTAGCGCGTTTGCAGTCTGATGAAATGAAGAGCAAGATCGAAGAAGCGATGCGTGAAGCTGAGCGCCGCGTGCTCGAGTTTCGTGACGGCCAGCTGTTCTTCCGTGAGCGCGAAGAAGGTCTCCAAAGACTTGATGAGCTCGGGCTGCTCGAGCATCTCGATAAGTTGGAGAACCGATTCGACGAGCGGATGCCGGGCATCCAGAGCGAGCTTGACGCCCGATTGGACGCGATGGAGCGCCGGTTCGAGCAGGTCGAGTCCGAGCTGGACGCAAGGCTGGAGTCCTTCGGCGGGCGGATGGAACGGCTTGCGAACCTGATGGAGCACTTGGCCGACCGACTCGAGCGCTTCGCGGATCGAGAAGAAGACTGAGTCAAGATTGGCTCTGGGTGAAACCCAAGGCCATCGGGGCTGGTAAAACTCCGGTCCGATGAAATCGGATGGTTGGCAATCCCAACTGTCCTTCACAAGCCACGACGCCGGCTCTGTCGTTTTCGACGTACAGGGCGGCTCACGAAGCCCACGCGATGAGACCCCGCGTGGGCTTCTTTTCTTTTTGTGTCAGATCTGCCGGCCGAGTGGTTTTGAAACATATTGGGACTGAACTTCGAGAAGGGTCGATTGAGTGATGCGGACGAGCGGATTTGAACCGTTTGTCTGGGCAGTCGGTATCATCCGGCGGGCTGTGCCGCCCGGACGGAGTTTTCATGACCGATCTGAATCAACCGACAGATGACACGCGTATGGGCCAAGAGCTGATTGACCAGGTTCGGGCAGCGTCCGATGGCCTGCGACGAGAGATCTCCAAGGTCATCGTCGGGCAGGAAGAAGTGGTCGACCAGATTTTGATGACGATCTTCTGTGATGGGCACGCGTTACTTGTTGGCGTGCCGGGATTGGCTAAGACGTTGCTGGTATCCACCATTGCTCGGGCGATGGACCTTGAGTTCAGCCGGGTGCAGTTCACGCCTGACCTGATGCCCAGCGATATCACGGGCACGGAAGTGATCGAAGAAGACAAGACGACTGGTCGGCGTGAGTTGCGGTTTGTGCCTGGTCCGGTGTTTGCCAACGTGCTGCTGGCGGACGAGATCAACCGGACGCCGCCCAAAACCCAGGCCGCGCTACTCGAATCGATGCAGGAACGTCAGGTCTCTGTGGGGGGCGTTCGCCACCCGCTGCCCGATCCGTTCTTTGTGCTCGCGACGCAGAACCCGCTGGAACAAGAGGGCACGTATCCGCTGCCTGAAGCCCAGCTCGATCGGTTTATGTTCCAGGTGCTGATCCGGTACCCGAGCGAAGCGGAAGAACTGGAAGTCATGCGTCGCAGCGCCGGCAAGAGTGACGTGCAGATCGAGCCGGTGATCAACGCTGAGTCCATCCGGGAGGTCCGCCACATCGTGCGGCATTGCCCGGTGCCGGAGTATGTGCTGCGGTATGCGTTGCGATTGGTACGGGCGACACGTGGGGATGAGGGCTCGCCGCAGGTGGTGAGTGACTATCTGGCGTGGGGTGCGGGGCCCCGAGCATCGGAGGCGCTGGTGCATGCCGCGAAGGCGCATGCCATGATCAAGGGCAATGGGGTCGTGACGGACGCCGATGTGCGTGCGGTTGCCCATCCGGTATTGCGGCACCGCATCTTGACGAACTTCAACGCCGAAGCCGACCAAGTAACATCGGATTCGATCGTGGATGCGTTGTTGGAAGGTGTGCCGGTGACGGGCGAATCAGACTCAGATCGTCGATTAGCAGACAAAGTTCTCCAAGATCGGGCGTAATCTGCTAGAGTGTGGTTCTTCTAGAAAGTTGATTCGCTGTCGCGAAAAGCCTCTTTCGTGGGCTGGAGATCTGATTTGCTGAGTCAAACCACTGAATATGCGCTTCGTGCCATGAGCTGCCTTGCGTACGACCCGGACCGTTTGACCTCGACGGTGGAGCTGGCCGAGGTGACCAAGGTGCCGTCGAACTACTTGGCCAAGGTGCTCCAATCGCTCGCTCAGGCCGACCTGATCGTTGGGCGGCGCGGCGTGGGTGGTGGATACAAGCTCAACCGACCAAGCGAAGAAATCACACTCCTTGAGGTCATGAACGCGATCACCAAGGTTGAACGGATCACGGTTTGTCCACTCGGGCTTGAGAACCACGGCAGCCAGCTGTGCCCGCTGCACCGTCGGATGGATCAAGCAGCAAAGTCAATGATCGATCACTTTGGGGGTGTCACACTCAAAGACATCGTTTCAGAGCCTGATGCCACCCGGCCGTTGTGCGATACGACTCGGACCGCCAAGGTTGAAATGACGTTTGGGAACACCTGAGTTCTCGCGCCATTTCGTTCCGGATGCGGGGTAGGATCGCACGTGAGCGAGCAGACCCCCCCCAACGATGAACCGGCCGGTGTGAACCTGCCTTCTGATGACGCCGATGCACCGGCGACACCGGAGGATCTTCACAAACTTGAAGCGCAGCGTCGCATCAATCGTGACGCGACCGCTGAACTTGGCGTGAACCCCTACGGGCAACGCGAAGATGGGCTCGTCACGTTGGCCGAAGCGCGAGACCTCTACAACGCTGAAGCCGACGAGCACCACCAAGCAAACAGCAAGGCTGATGGGCATGTCGATGGGCGTCCGGTTGTGAAGGTTGCCGGTCGTGTGATGTTGCGGCGTCCGACTGGCAAGCTGATCTGGATGAATCTCCGCGACCACACGGACGAGTCGTTCCAGATCGCGATCTCCAAGCGCGATTGCAACGAGACTGGCTTCAATGCGGCTGCCAACGCGGACTTGGGCGACCTGATGGTTGTCGAAGGGCCATTGATGAAGACGCGGACCGGAGAGATCACGATCTGGGCCAGCGATGTACGCCCCGCGAGCAAATGTCTGATGCCGCCGCCGGAGAAGCATGCGGGTCTGACCGATCCTGAGTTGCGGGCGCGTCGACGGTACATCGATATGTGGGCGAATCCATCGACGACCGACACGCTGTTGTTGCGATCAAAGATCGTGTCGGCGATCCGACGCTTGCTTGACGGTCAGGGATTTGTCGAAGTTGAAACGCCGATGCTGCAATCGCAGGCTGGTGGCGCTGCGGCACGCCCGTTTCTGACCCATCTCAACGCAATGGATATGGAACTTAGCCTGCGGATCGCGCCAGAGTTGTATCTCAAGCGATTGCTCGTCGGTGGGATGCCGAAGGTCTACGAGATCAATCGCAACTTCCGCAACGAGGGGGTCGACAAGCGGCATAACCCCGAGTTCACCGCGATCGAGCTGTATCAGGCATACGGCGACGTTGGCACCGTCATGGACGTGACCGAGGCGATTCTGCGTGAGTCGGCTCGAGTGGCCGCCGAGCAGCGTGGGCTTGAAGGTCTCGTGGTTCGATTCGGCGAGTTGGACATTGATTATGCGCAGCCGTTTGTTCGGGTGAACTATGCGGATTTGTTCCAACAAGCTCTCGGTTTTTCAATGACGAACACGGAACGCGTGCGCGAAGAAGCGAAACGCCGTCACAAAAAGACGGTCGACGATAAGGGTAAGCCGCTTGACGACCTGTGGATTGCGAACGAGCTGTTTGAAGATGTCGCAGAACCGACGCTGGATCCGGCCCGCCCAACGTGGGTGATGCGATATCCTGCGGCGTTGTCGCCGCTGACTCGTCCTTGCACAGATGACCCTGCGTTCGCCGATCGGTCAGATCTGTTTATCGCGGGCATGGAGGTTGGTCCTCACTACACCGAGTTGAATGACCCGGATATCCAGTCTGCCAAGTTTCGGGAGCAGTTGGCTGGGATTGATGATGAAGAATCAACGTTCCGAAACTTCGATCAGGACTTCATCGATGCGTTGAAGGTGGGCATGCCGCCTGCGGGGGGTATGGGGCTTGGTATTGATCGGCTGATCATGCTGATGGCTGGCAAGGAGACGATCCGCGAAGTCATCCCGTTCCCGTTCCTGCGCCCGCTTTCGCAATAGAAGATCTAGGTACTCAAAACGAAAAACCCGGCGCCGAAGCGCCGGGTTTTGTATAAGTCAGTCAGGCTTTGCTGGGGTCAGCCGTCGTTGTTGCCGGTGGTTTCACCTTGTGGTGGCTTTGCAGTCTTGCCTTCAAGTCCCTTGATGATGAGTTCGTCGCCCTTTAGATCTCTCTTTTCAAGCCCACCTTTGTAGACAACCTTGCGATCGTGCAAGACATCGAGGCGTGTCACGGTCGGCGAGATGTTTGGGTTTTCGCGGGTGCTGCGGAGTTCGGTGAAAAAGCGGATGCCATTGTCGATCGAGAGCGTGCGGACCGCGGCGTCGAACTCGGCGACTTCTAGACGGACGACTTCTGGGTCGGATGAAATCATGCCGTTGAGGTTGGCAATGGCTTGGTTCTCGATACCCAACCGATCGAGCAGCTCGCGCGATTTGGTTTTGGCTTCGACGAGGAGACCCTGATACGCCAAGCGCGCCTCGTGGAGCGAGTCATTGAGGACGAACTTCATGAAGTTCGAAAGGCCGTCGGTGCCTTCGCGGGCTTGGATCTCTTCAGAGACGGCCTTCTTGTACTCCTGAACAATGTGGCTGTTAAAATCACCCTGGGTGCGAGTGAGTATGGCGCGGTTGGTCAGTTCGTCGGTGAGCGTGGTTTTGCCGACAAGCGGCTTGACCATTTCTGCGACCCTCGAGAGTTCTGTCAGATCAGACATATCGAGGTTGTCGATTGCGCCGGCGCTCAGTTCCCAATAGAGGTCGAGGTTCTCGATGACGAGCATTTCAAAGCGGGCGCGTCGGCCGTACACGACGGGCATGATCGCATCAACCGAGCCGTCACCGACCATGGGATTGGCACGAAGCGCGAGGATGTCTGGAAGGTCTTCCAGGATGACGATTTGGCCATCAGCACCACGTTGAGCAAGCTTTGGGTAAGGAACGTCGGTTGGGATGGATCTGTGTCGGGTCGCTTGCCCGGGGTTGTCGCGGGTCGCGGGTCGTGGGCGTGTTTGAGTTTGGGGTTGCGCGGCAGGCTGAGTCGGTTCGGGTGTGTACTCAGGCTCGGCGGGTTTTTCGGCCGGGGGTGGCGGCGCGACCTGGGCTTGCGCCATACCAGCGCTCAGTCCAAGGACAGCAATCATTTTGAGCAACATGCGCGTCTCCATATCTTCATTCCTCTCACTGCGCGGGCTGGCCGCGATTTCGGTCGGTTGCAGGTCGGGGCGGGGCCCTGATCCATACCACAAGCGTAGTTCGTCCGCCGCTCGTGCTACCACCATCGGGCAGATGATCGGCGTGATTGATCCCGACCGGATGAACGCCGGTCGCTGGGTATATGCCTATGGGGTCGCCTGGGTTTCTAGAAATACACAAACTTGGGCATGATTTCAGCCAGATTGGCTATAGGACGTTTCGCATCGAAGCCGGCTACGGTTGCCCCATGACCAATGCCAGTATTGATCGGAACGCCGTTGCCAAAGCGATCGCCGACGCTTCCCTCCTTCGGGGGACGTTTACGCTGCGATCCGGGCGGACCAGCTCGTACTACCTTGATAAGTACCGCTTTTCGACCCGTCCAGAGGTCCTCGGACCGGTGGCGGGGTTATTCGCCGAGCGGATCGCTGAAATCTCTGAAGCATTCGGGGGCGTTGATCGGTTGGCCGGGGCTGAGTTGGGCGGGATCCCGCTGGTGGCCGCGGCGTGCCTCGTGACCGGGCATCCGACGCTGTTTGTTCGCAACGCCAAAAAAGACTACGGCACCGCCAAGCAGCTCGAAGGGCTCGTCGAAGCGGGCGACAAGGTCGTCTTCCTCGAGGATGTTGCGACAACCGGCGGGCAGGCGCTCGAAGCGGTCGGGGTGCTGCGTGAGGCCGGGGCCGAGGTGGTCGCAATCATCGCGGCGATCGATCGGGAAGAAGGCGCTCGCGAGAACATTGAGGGTGCCGGGCTGCGCTTCGAAGCGCTGTTTACCAAACGTGACCTTGGTGTCGAAGATTGATTATTTGCATATTCGTGCATATATTGCACCGTCATGCAAATAAAGGACAACCCACCCAGACCCGAGACACCCGCTGACGCAGGAAACCGGCCCGGGCTGCTCGACGGGCTGCTCGACGCTGCTCTGTTCAAGGCGTTGGCCGATCCCACGCGGGCGAAGCTTGTTGCATGCATCGCGCGCTGCGGCCGGGGGTGTTCAGTCAAAGAAGTCTCGGCTTGCTGCACGGTGGACACGTCGGTCGTGTCGCGTCACTTGACGCTGCTTGAGTCAGCGGGCGTGCTGTCGAGCGAGCGCGATGGTCGAGTTGTGCGGTACCAGGCCCGGTACGCGGATGTAAGTGCGGTTCTGCGTGACATCGCCGACGCGTTGGAAGCGTGTGTTTTGGATGACGCCGTCTGCTGCGGGGATAACGATGGCTGCTGCTGAACGAACGACTGAACGAGTTGGCGAGCGGACGAGCGTGTTGTTTTTGTGCACGGGCAACTCGTGCCGAAGTCAGATGGCCGAGGGATGGGCCAGGGCGCTCAAGTCCGACTCGATCGATGTGTATTCGGGCGGGACCGATCCGCACGTGATGAACCGGCTGGCGATCGAAGCGATGCGCGAAGTTGGCGTTGACATGACATCGCACACAAGTAAACACCCGGACGAGATTGGTGTTGTGTTCGATGTTGTCGTCACCGTGTGCGATTCGGCAAACGAGACTTGCCCGGTGTTCCCGGGCGGCGCGCGAGTGGTACATCAGGGGTTCGACGATCCGCCCAAGCTTGCAGCAGACGCCGCGGATGACGACGAAGCGCTGCCCCACTACCGGCGTGTCCGCGATGAGATCCGAGCGTACATCGAAACGTTGCCCGACGCGTTGAAGCAGCCCAAGCAAACGACATAAGGAGTCCACCATGAGTGACGAAACGAATACGAACAACGATGGCTGCTGCGATCCGTCGACAGGGTGTTGTGGCGGGGGCGCGAAACCTTCCGTCGCCGCTCTGGCGGGCGAACAGTTACGGACGACCGTGCGGACCGGGTATGCGCAGATCGCGCAATCGGGGACGTGGAACGATGCGCGGGCGGTTCGCTCGAGTGATGGTGTGGATGCCTGCTGTTCGTCGGGTGGCGGGTGCTGCGGGCCCAGCGACTTCACGCCAGATCAGTTGGCTCAGGCGATCGGTTACAGCGACGATGAACTGGCGTCAACGCCCGAGTCGGCCAACATGGGGCTCTCGTGCGGCAACCCGACCGCCCTCGCGTCGCTCACGCATGGTGAGGTGGTGCTCGACCTCGGCTCGGGCGGCGGGTTTGATTGCTTCATCGCCGGCCGCAAAGTTGGCGTGGAGGGTCGGGTGATCGGGATTGATATGACGCCCGAGATGATCGGCAAGGCGCGTACGAACACCGCGTCGTACTCCGAGCGGACTGGGCTGGACAACGTCGAGTTCCGGCTCGGCGAGATCGAGCATCTGCCCGTGGCTGACGCGAGCGTCGATGTGGTGATTTCCAACTGCGTGCTCAACCTCGCGCCCGACAAAGCCCAGGTGTGGCGGGAGATCGCCCGCGTGCTCAAACCTGGCGGTCGGGTCGCGGTGTCGGACTTGGCGTTGTTGAAAGCACTGCCTGAGAACGTGATGGCCGATGCGGAAGCGTTGGTGGGTTGTGTGAGCGGCGCGGTGCTGGTCGAAGAGACGCGTGCGCAGATGAACGCCGCCGGTCTGGCGGACATCGTGCTCACGCCCAAGTCGGATTATGTCGACGCGATGTCGTCGTTGGGCGATCCGCTGTACGAGCGGATCGCGTCGGGCTTACCCGAGGGAACCGGGCCGGGCGATTACATCACGAGCCTTGATATGTCGGCCCGCAAGGCATGACGACGCACGCTGCGACGACGACAAACAAGCTTGCGGCTGAGTGCTTTGGAACGTTCTGCCTCGTGCTGGCGGGCACCGGGGCGATCGTGATCAATGACACTACGGGCGGCGCACATCAACCCGGCTGTCACGATCGCGTTCTGGGTCTCGGGGCGGTTCAAGGGCAAACGCGTGCCGGGCTACGTTGTCGCGCAGTTGATCGGTGCGTTGCTCGCGGCGCCCACGGCGCGTGTGATGTTTCCAACGAAGCACCAAGATGCCAGCTAGAGAACCCACATCAGCATGAGTCCGATCAAACCCAACACCACAGCGATGGTCCATGCGGGGACCCGTCCGGGTTGGCGTTCGAGTGCCATGCCGCAGTTCGGGCAGAGTTCAACTTGGTCGTAGATGTCTCGGCTGCAATGAGGGCACGAGATTAACTCGTCGCCGAACGCATCGAGGTCCTCGGCGGATGGCCCTTCGGGGTCTAGGCCCTCGGCAATGTCCCAGTCAGAGGGTGGCATGCATCATCGTAGGTAAATCGGGTTCAGGCTGATGCCAAACCACCCGATAAATGAACGGTGAACTCTCTCCCAGGTATTCAAGGTTCTTTCGGATCATTTGGATCATTGCGAATGCTTGGGGTGCATCAAAGTTCAGTCGCAACCTCGCTTGAGCGCCTTGCAACCGGGAAGCGGATCAACCGTGCGAGCGATGATCCGTCCGGGCTCATCGCGGCGGAGCAGTTTAAGTTTCGGATGACCACGCTTGAAAAAAGAATCGAACGGTTTGAGTTCGAGGAGACACGTCTGGGCGCCACCGAAGGCGGACTGAGTGTGGTCAGCGAGATGGTGATCGACTTGCAAGGACTTGCGGTGACGTTTGCGAACTCCGGCGCAATGTCAGATGAAGAGCGGGAAGCACTGAAAATAGAGGCTCAAAGCATCATAGAAGGAATCGGGACGTTGGAGACAACGACGATTTTCAACGGTGATCAGGTGCTTGCCGGCCTTGGTCCGGACCTGAGTGAGTTCATCGAGGCGCTCGACGCGAACCCAGAGAAAGCGCAAGAAATCGTTGATCAAGCGGTGGATGAAGTTGCAGGCCGACGCGGTGCGATCGGCAATCGGTTGATCGAGATCGACGCGGAGCGCGGGGCGCTGTACGCCGAGTTCGAGGGGAACGCAGAAGCCCTGTCTTCGATCCAAGACACGGACTTTGCGAAAGAATCTGCGTCGTTGATCCGGGCTCAGATCCTTGAGCAGGCAACGATCAAAGCGATGCTGGTCGAGCGCGAGCAAGCTGACCGTGTTTTGGATCTGATCGCCAGCGTGCCGACGATTCAGCCTCTCAACAACTGAGATCAACAACTGAGACAAATCACTTGCGGAGTGATCGGACGTTGTTGCCTGATTTGTGGCTGGTTGGGTAGGCCGAGTGGGTAAATCGGACCGGAAACCTTTGAGAACTTTGGAATCGAGCGGATTCGACGTTTGCTGTTTCCGATGATCTCTCCATGACCTCGATCAACGCGGCCATCTCGGGATCGTTTCGGCTCAACAGCATCGGCGGGGCGCAAGCCACGTCGTTCCAGCGTTTGTCGACCGGATTGCAGATCAACAGTGCAGCGGACAACCCTGCCGGCTTGATCGCGTCAGAGAGTCTGGGGGCCCGAGGAGCGGAGCTGGAAAGTCAGATCCGTGCGATCAGCCGGCAGAGTGATCAGTTGAATATCTCGGAGGCAGCCATCGCGGCATCGCGTCCGGGCGTTGATTCAGTGGTGGAGCGGGCAGAGATCGGTATCCGTCAGCGTCAGTCCGATTCGGATCGTCGAGTTGCGGAGACCGAGGCGATCAATACCGCGGCTGCCCGTTCGGCCATCCGTGATGCTGACTACGGCAAGGAATCGAGTTCGTTGGCGAGTGGGAGCGTCCGGGCGAAGGCCACGATCTACGCCATCAATGCCTCTCGCCAAGCTCAAGCGAGCATCATCGACTTGCTGGCTTAAGACCGATAACCGCATCCAGTGTTCTATGAACCCCTTTTCAAGTGGGGTTCTTTGCGTAATTCTTGAAAGTCGTTTGCTCTTTCTAAAAAGAGGTTTTTAACCCCCCCTTTTATGGCTATTCTCTTGCTGGAACCAGTGGTTCTAAGAGAAGAGAGATACCCAAACTAGGGAGCAGAGAGATGATTCGTACAGCAGCCGTTTTGGCCCTTGCAGGGGGTGTTTCCCTTGCTGGTGCCCAGACCATCGATTTTTCCGGGCTTGCCCACGGCGAGATCGTGTCCAACCAGTTCGCTGGCGTCACGATTTCGGCGGTCAATCCCAATCGTTCGTTCGATCTGGCCGTCGCGTTTGACACGACCCAGATCGGCACCGCCGATCCTGACCTCGAAGATCCGTTCGTTGATGGCAACATCTCGGGCAACACGTTCCTCGGGAACGTGCTGATTCTCCAAGAGAACGACCACGGCATCGGGGACGGCATCGCCGACAATCCCGACGACGAGGGCAGCCGCCCCGCCGGTCAGTTGATCTTTGATTTCGACGTTTCGATTCAAAGCCTTGGCTTTGACCTTGTGGACCTCGAGGGTGCGATCTCCGAGACCAGCACCTTGGAGTTCTTCTTGGCTGGTTCGTCCGTGCTCAGCATCGACTTTTCACAGTTCGAAGCTGGCGGCGCGTTCGACATGGGCGCTCTCTACGGCAACAACACGCTGAACCGCATCGATGAGATCGCGGTTTCTGGCGGTTTCGATCGTGCAGTGATCAACCTCGGTGGTTCGGGTGCGATTGACAACATCAACTACACCGTGCCGGCTCCCGGCGCGTTCGCGTTGCTCGGTCTCGGCGGCCTCGTCGCCGGCCGTCGTCGTCGCTAATCGGCTCTGACTGATTTCTAGATTTAGAACGCCCGTCTGTTTCACCAGGCGGGCGTTTCTCATTTTTGAAACATGATCAGTGCGGGAACCCAGTCGGTGTCACACACGTCCGCAAACGAGGCGAACGAAACGGGTCATACGGTTTGTATCAGCTTTCCAAACGTTATCTGCCTTCATGGCCGCGTAGTCGCTCACGCAAACGTTGTTTTCTTGCACACCTACTCGGCAGCTCAATCAACGCCGGGTAGGTTCTTGGTGCAAGATGATGATGTAAGAAAGAGACGGTTCGCTGTTTGATGAGGGAGATGAAGATATGTCACGTTTGATCGCATTGTGTGTATTGGCGGGTGGATCGACTGTTGCTTCGGCGGACCTGATTGACTTTGAAGGTTTGGAGCACGGCCGGATTGTTGCCGATCAATACGCTGCACTTGGCGTGACGATTTCAGCCGTCAACCCGAATCGTTCCTTTGACTTGGCTGTAGCGTTTGACACGAATCTCAGCGGAACACGTGACTCGGATCTGGAGAGCCCATGGAGCGGCGGGAACCTGCCGGTGAACTCCGACATCGGCAACGTTTTGATCATTCAAGAGAACGATAACGGTATCGCTGACGGCATCGCAGACAACCCTGATGATGAAGGACGCCGAGCAGCGGGCCAGTTGATTTTCAGCTTCAACCAGAACATCCAAACGATCGGATTCGACTTGGTCGATCTTGAAGGATCAACATCGGAAGCAAGCACCATCGAGTTGTTTCGTGACAACACTTCGGTACTGTCGATCGGATTCGCAGCGTTCGAAGCCGGTGGTACATTCGACCAAGGAGCGATCTACCTCGACAACTCTCTAAACCGCATCAGCGGGCTCACTGTTGCGGGCGGGTTTGATCGTGCTGTATTTCGCTTGGGCGGATCTGCTGGGATTGATAACATCAACTACACGGTGCCGACTCCGGGTGCGTTGGCGTTGCTTGGACTTGGCGGACTTCTCGCCGGCCGTCGCCGTCGCTGATTTGGCGACAGACTTTCGAATCAACACAAAGACGCCCGTTCGGTTTTCCGGACGGGCGTTTCTCATCGAAGATTTCGTTGAGTTGGCGGAGTCTTAGGTGGTCGTTTCGCCGATGATCATCGCGGCGCCAACAGTATTGTTGGTTTGCTCGTCGACGATGATGAAGCTGCCTGTTGCCCGGCAGCGACGGTACGCGTCGTAGAACAGCGGCTTGGTCATGCGGAAGGACACGCGGCCGATCTCGTTGAGCTTAAGGTTCTCGGCCGACTCGTCACGGTGCAAAGTCTCGATATCCATGCGGTAGTGCAGGTTCTTGATCATGCAGCGGGCTTCATTGGACGTGTGGCGGATGGTGTACTTCTTGCCGACCACCATTGGCTGCTCGGCCATCCAGACGACCATCGCGTCGATATCTTGGCCCGACTTGGGCTTGTTGTTGGGGCGGCAGATCATGTCGCCGCGCGAGATGTCGATGTCGTGCTCGAGCTGGATCGACACGGACTGCGGCGGGTAGGCGGTCTGCTGGGGAACGCCTCCAACGTCGATGGACTTGATCTTGGATTCCATGCCGCTGGGCAGGGCGATGACTTCATCGCCGACCTGGAAGACACCCGAGGCGACTTGCCCGCCGTAGCCGCGGTAGTCGTGGTGCTCGTCGGACTGCGGGCGGACAACCCACTGCACGGGGAAGCGGGGGTCGATCATGTCGCGGTCGCCCGCGATGTGGACCGTTTCGAGGTGGTGCAGCAGGCTGGAGCCGTTGAACCAGGGCATGTTCTCGCTGCGGTTGACGACGTTGTCGCCGGTGAGCGCGGACATGGGGATGAACGTGATGTCGGTGATCTCGAACCTCGAAGCAAACGCCTCGAAGTCGTCCCGGATCTTGTCGTACTTCTCTTCGGACCAGTCGACCAGATCCATCTTGTTCACGCAGACCACCAGGTGCGGGATGCGCAGCAGGCTGGCGATGAACGAGTGGCGGCGGGTTTGCTCGATCACGCCGTGCCGGGCGTCGATGAGGATCAACGCGAGGTTGGCCGTCGAAGCGCCGGTGACCATATTACGGGTGTATTGAACGTGCCCGGGGCAGTCGGCGATGATGAACTTGCGCTTGGGTGTCGCGAAGTAGCGGTACGCGACATCGATGGTGATGCCCTGCTCGCGCTCGGCTTTGAGCCCATCGGTGAGCAGCGCGAGGTTCATGCGCTCGTCGCCGCGGTTGAGGCTTGCTTGCTCGGCGGCTTCGAGTTGGTCCTCGAAGATCGACTTGGAGTCATAGAGCAGTCGCCCGATGAGGGTGGACTTGCCGTCGTCGACGCTTCCGCAGGTCAGGAAGCGGAGCAGGTCCATATCCAGGTAGGAATCGGACGAGAACTCCATGCCCTGGTTGGCCATGGGATCGGGCACGCGGTCGGATTGTGTTGGTGTTTCCGTAGTCATTTAGAAGTACCCTTCCTTCTTGCGGTCTTCCATGGCGGCTTCGCTGTTCTTGTCGTCCATGCGGGCGCCGCGTTCGGAGCCTCGTGCGGCGGCGACCTCGCCGACGATGTCGGCCAGCGTCGCGGCCGGGCTATCGGTGGCGGCGGTGCAGGACATGTCCCCGACCGTGCGGAAACGGACGGTCCGGTGCTCGACGGTCTCACCTTCACGCGGGCCGAACGGGGCATCGGTGACGGGGACCCATTGGCCCATGCGCTTGACGACGTCGCGTTGGTGCGAGAAGTAGAGCGAGGGGATCTCGATCTCTTCGGTCATGATGTACTGCCACACGTCCATCTCGGTCCAGTTGGAAATCGGGAAGACGCGGATGTTCTCGCCCATGCGGCTGCGGCCGTTGTAGAGGTTCCACAACTCGGGGCGTTGGTTTTTGGGGTCCCACTGGCCGAAGTCATCGCGGAAGGAGAAGATGCGCTCCTTGGCGCGGGCTTTTTCTTCGTCGCGTCGCGCGCCGCCGAAGAGGGCGTCGAAGCGGTACTCCTCGATCGCGTTGAGCAGCGTGGGGATCTGAGCGCGATTGCGCGAGGGGAACGGGCCCGGGTCCTCGGACGCGAGCCCCTGGTCGATCATGTCCTGGACCTTGTGGACGATGAGGCGTTCGCCCATGCGCTCAACCATCTGGTCGCGGAACTCGAGTGCTTCGGGGAAGTTGTGCCCGGTGTCGACGTGGAGGAGGGGGAAGGGGAACTTGGCGGGGCGGAATGCTTTCTCAGCCAAGCGCACCATAACGATGGAGTCTTTGCCGCCTGAGAACATCAGAGCGGGCCGCTCGAACTGGGCGGCGACTTCGCGCATGATGTGGATGGCCTCAGCTTCGAGGGCTTTGAGGTGGGTCAGGCGGTAGGGATGATCAGTCGTCGCGGTCATGCCGGGTCGGCTCCGGTCGGTCGTGGGTTTGGGCCGGATCTGAGGCGAGGGAACACCCCCCGATCCGATTTCGGCACCATCTATCACACCATCGGCGAGTGAATCATGTTTCCCGAGACAGAAACCGGGATCGGGCCCGGATTGAGGCGGGATTCAGACGCCGGAATCGCCGAACGATAGGCGTGGACGGGCGGTACTCCGATGCTGTGGGAGTTCGAAGGGGTACATCCGCCCGTTGGGCCCGATATTGTGCCACTCAGTGAGATCCCGTCTGCTGCCCGAACGAACCATCCGAGAGGACCGCCTTGTCTGAGTCCAAGCCCAAAGCTGAGAACATTGTCTGGCATGAGGGGCACTTACCTCACGCTGAGCGGGAGAAGCTCTTGTCGGCCAAGGGTTGCACGTTGTGGTTCACAGGGCTTTCGGGGTCCGGTAAAAGCACAATTGCTTCGGCGCTCGAGGCTGCGCTCGTCAAACGAGGCGTCTTCGCGTATCGACTCGATGGCGACAACGTGAGGCACGGGCTCAACGCGAACCTTGGTTTCTCAGCTACAGACCGTGAAGAGAACATTCGGCGGATCGGCGAGGTTTCCAAACTCTTCGCCGACGCCGGCGTGATCGCGGTGACCAGTTTTATCAGCCCGTATCGAACCGACCGAGACAAGGTCCGTGCGTTGCACGAAGCGAGCGGTTTGGTTTTCCTGGAAGTGTTTGTCGACACACCGATCGAGGTGTGCGAGAGCCGCGACCCGAAAGGGTTGTACAAAAAAGCTCGTGCGGGCGAGATCAAGGGATTCACCGGGATTGACGATCCGTATGAAGCGCCGAAGTCGGCTGAGATCGTGCTCAAGACGGCTGAGAAAACCGTAGAAGAGTCGGTCACAGACCTGATCGGCGCGTTGACCCGCGCGGGCATTCTGCCCGGCATGGAATGATCTGGAAGCAACCTAAACGCGTGGAGACGTGATGACAGACTATGCAAAGTTCTCTGAAGCCGGACGTCACGCTGTCGCTGCTGCGTCGATTGTCTGCCGGTCAGTGCAGGACGCGCTCGACGACGTGCGTGCTGTGACAAAGGACGATAAAAGCCCTGTGACGGTCGCGGACTATGCCAGTCAAGCGATAGTTGGATTTGCATTGCGCGAACGATTGGGCGACGTGGTGTTGGTGGCTGAAGAAGCATCGAGCTTTCTGCGGGATGAGGATAATGCTGTTTTTCTCGCAGCAACACTCGCGGCGGTCAAGGAAGTCTGGGAAGAAGCGACCGAAGCCGACATTCTCGAAGCCATCGATATCGGTTCGGGTGATACGACGCACGGGAAGTTCTGGACACTCGATCCCATTGACGGTACCAAGGGTTTTCTTCGCAATCAGCAATACGCTGTCGCGCTCGGGTATGTTGAAAACGGCACCCCCACCATCGGTGTCATGGGATGTCCAAACTTGCCGGTCGATATGTCAATGCCGCTGGATGAACGAGACCCAGACGGATGTATGTACCTCGCGGTCAAAAACGAAGGTGTATTCGAGACGTCGTGTAATACCGACTCCGGTGAGATGACACGTATTACACGACTCGACCACGATGACAATGAGATCAGCGTGTGTGGCTCGGTTGAAGCAGCGCACTCGAACTCGAGTGATGTCGATCGGATTCTCGAATGGATCGAGTCCAGCGGTCATGGAAAACCGGGCGAGCCGGCTCGACTCGATAGCCAGTGTAAATACGCGGTTGTCGCACGCGGTCAGGCGGACGCGTACCTCCGGCTGCCAACCCGCAAGGACTATGTCGAACGGATCTGGGATCACGCTGCGGGAAGTTGTATTGCCAACGAGTCGGGTGCATTTGTGACTGATATCTTCGGCCGAAACCTCGATTTTTCGCACGGGCGTGGACTCGAAGTGAACAAGGGCGTGATTTGTGCGCCGCCCCGGGTGCACGGTGTGATTTTGCGAGCGATTGAAGCGCTCGGTATCGGAAAGGACGCATGAGTATGCGTCGATTGGTTCGAATACGAGGGGTCTGATTGCCGTTTCCGCACGACATAGTGACTGGTGTGGTGGTTTTGCTGATGGTCGCGGTGCTCGCGACCGGCCGGTGGGCGCCGGACATCATTATGATGGGCGTGCTGCTGATCCTTTTGTTGTTCGGCGTGCTTGAGCCGAGCGAAGCGATCGCAGGCTTTGCCAACGAAGGCGTGGTAACGGTTGGAATGCTCTACATCATGGCGACCGGTCTGAAAGAGACCGGCGCGATGAATGCGATCACCGATGTGTTGCTGGGTCGCCCGAAAACAGAACGTCAAGCCCAAGTTCGATTGACTTTGCCTGTTGTTGGTATGAGCGCGTTCGTGAACAACACACCGATCGTGGCCATGTTTTTGCCGACGCTAGCGAACGTCGCGCGCCGAGCGAGAATCGCACCGAGCAAGCTGTATATGCCCTTGAGCTTCGCCTCAATTCTCGGGGGAGTTTGCACACTCATTGGCACCAGCACCAACATTCTCATCGACAAAATGGTCCGCGAAAGTGATATGGTTGATTCGGACGGCGAACCAATCCGGTTTGGTATGTTCACATTGGCCAAAGTCGGCTTACCGATCGCGATCATCGGGATTGCCTACATCTTGTTGTTTGGCCGCCGCTTATTGCCGGATCGAAACGACCCGGTTGATGATGTTGTGGATGATCAGTCGGCGTATCACGCGACCTTGCGTGTCGAGACCGGTTGCTCGATCGTGGGCAAAACCGTTGAAGCAGCGGATCTTCGGAATCTTCCCGGTGTTTTCTTGGCACGCATCGAGCGCGGTGATGAGTCGGTACCCGCGGTATCACCAAGAGAAGTTATCCAAGCTGGTGACGAACTGGTCTTTGTTGGCGAGGTCGCATCGGTTGTCGAGTTGCAACAAATTCGGGGGCTTGTTCCTGCCGGAAACAGCGATAAAGACCCGTCTTATCGACCAAACCTGCGCTTGACCGAAGCGGTGATTTCGACCAACTCATCGCTTGCTGGCAGCACGATTCGTCAATCTGGGATTCGTACGCGCTATGGCGCGGTGGTGATCGCGGTTCGTCGTCAAGGGCAGCGTCTGCATGGTCGGCTTGGAGATATCCGGCTTCGACCCGGCGATACTTTGTTGATGGAAGCTCCGAGCGGTTTCGCTGAACGGGTTGCGCGCAGTCAAGAGTTCTACCTTGCGACCGAACTGGGGAAACCCGCGGCGCTCCGTCATGAACGTGCTTGGGTCGCGATGGGTATATTGGGCTTGCTGGTTGTGCTCATCACGTTCCAAGTGTTACCCATTATGGTTGCGGCGATGCTCGCTGCGGGGCTCATGGTGCTCACGCGTTGTTGCACCGGGCCGCAGGCAAGGCGTGG
>JBGCEB010000080.1:0-36461 GCA_045106075.1 Phycisphaerales bacterium | reverse complement strand
TCGCAGTTGAAGGCTTCCTTGATGTCTTCCCAGTCCATCTCGTTGTAGCCGGCGATGTCGCGGCAGCCCGCTTCGGCGAGCAGCTCGTAACGCTCGTCCATTTTGGTGACCGCCCACTCGAGAATCGCGGCTGCCTTGGACATCTCAGTGACCACCGGGCACATCAGGTGCGGGATGTCTTTGAACTGAGACATTTCGACCATCTTGGGGTCGACGAGCACAAGCTTGAGTTCGTTGGGCTTCTTGGTGTAGAGGAAGCTCATGATGATGGTGTTCATGCACACCGATTTGCCCGAGCCGGTGGTGCCGGCGATGAGCATGTGGGGCATCTTGGTCAGGTCGGCGATCAGCGGTTCGCCGCCGGCGTCCTTGCCGAGGAACATCGGCAACTTCATCTTGCTGAACCGGTCCTGGTTGGACATGAGTTCTTTGAGTCGGACACGTTCTTTGGTTGGGTTGGGAACTTCGACGCCAACGGTGTCGCGTCCTTCCATGTTGGAAACAACCCGGATGTTGACCGCTTTAAGCGAGCGGGCAAGGTCAGACTCGATCGCATTGATCGCAGCGACCTTGGTTCCTGGCGCGAGGCGGATGTGGTAGAGCGTGATCGCGGGTCCGGACTCGATGTCGACGACTTCGCCATTGATCTTGTACTGACGAAGCGCGGCTTCGAGGTTCTCAGCCTGCTCACGCACCAGCGATTCGAGCTTCTGATTGAACCCGATCTCGGGTTCTTCGAGCAAGTCCATGGTCGGGAACTTGTAGCCTTCGAGGTTCTGGACGTCTTGGAACTCGGACAGGTCTTCGTCGGTGGCGATGGCTTTGTTGGCTTGGCCGAAGCGGACCGGGAGTGCTTGGATCTTCTCACGGAGTTTGTCGCGGTCAAAGACTTGCGGGGCATTGGGGAGTTCTTCTTCGTCTTCGATCTCGTCTTCGTACTCCGCCGCCGCATCGTCGAGCTCTTCGATCTCGTCTTCTTCAATGGGCTTTGGCACGGGCCGAACCACGCGCTTGGGTTTGTTCGCCCGTGCGACGGGTTCGGGCTTGACCTCGATGATCTCGCCATCGATGTCGTTTGGGCGAATGCGGATGGTCTTGGTGCGACGCAGGAGGCTGCCAAGCCCGGCGAGCAGGCCGCCCGATTTAGCGCGGGACGTTTCACTGGCTTGATCAACCGCGCGGTTGGCTTTGAGAGCTGCCGATCCGGTCGAGCGTGCAGCGGCGGCGGTCGCAGCGGCCGACACCTTGGCCGCGGGAACAAGGGCGTGCCAGATCATCAGCGGCAGGGCGAACACAATCTTGTCGGCTGCGACAATCGCACCCACGAGCAGAAGGAGTGATGTCCAGACCAGCGTGCCACCGAGCGCGAAGCGCGGGAGCATCTCAGCACCTGCCACCAACCCGATGGTTCCGCCCGAGAGCCCGGGCAGCGGGCCGGCTTTGGGGAAGATGACGGCCAGGGCTGTCGCGACCGCGGCGGTCAGGATCAGCACACCAATCGCTCGGATCAGCGGCTGCTGAACCGGCACGCGGATGGCCCGCCGCACAATGGCGACGGCTGCAAACACCATGGGGATCGCAACGGCAAAGCCCAGCGTGCGGAGCAGGTGATACGCGATGTTGGCACCGATGGGGCCGGTGATATTGGTGACCGCTTCATTGACTGGCCAAACGGCGTGGGACGGCGCGTCCCCAGCATCGAACGTGATCAGTCCGGCAGCGATGAAGAGCCAAAAGGCCCCCAGCGTGATCCACCCGAGCCGGGCAAGGAGAACAAGCCCTTCGGGTGGCGGTAGATCCTTCTCGCTGACGCGGTAGGGACGGGTGCTTCGGCGTGTGTTAACAGACTTGGCCATAACCAGCAATGTCGGCGTTGGACCGCACTTTTGGTGAGATTCTTGGTGCATCGGGGATTGGCGAACCGGTGCCGTGACCTGCGGGTCACAAAAACTCCGCCGGCCCGCACCAAATGGTGCAGGCCGGTAGAAAAAGAGAACGTCAGATTCACAGGCTGTCGCCCCGCTTCGGGGCTGGTTTCAAGCCCGGCGACGACGGGCGGCCATCAGACCACCGGCGGCGAAGAGCCCGGCAACGCCGGGGGCAGGGACAACCGCGAACGAGATGCTGTAAATGGCGTCGTTTGCACCAAACTGGCGATCGAAGGTGTAGCCCGCGGCTGTTTCCAAACCGTTGAAGAGATCCAGTCCTTCAAAGTCAAACTCGACGGTACCGTTGTCGGCGATGCGATCCCCGTTGTTGCCGCCGACGAGGAACGCGGCATTCGCCGGATCATTGACTTCCGATCCTGCATCCCAGATGTCGCTACCAAACTGGGTGATGTTGTTGATCAGCAGGTTGCCGCTGTTGTCGAACAGTTCGTACTGGGTCGCCGAGTCGTTGCCGATGAAGTGGTCGTTGCTGGGCACAACCATCGAAGCGAACGTGAAGAAGCGGTTCAGCGAGGCATCGACGGTGAAGACGGCCGACGCAGTCGCCCCTGGAAGCAGCGGTCCGGCTGGGTCCGAAATCACGGTGCCGAGGGTGGCGGTGGGGTCGGCCGCTCCGAACGCGGGGAACCAGTCTGAGCCCGAGCCGCCTTCAGCGATCGAGATGATCGGCGCCGTCGCGGTTTCGCCCTCGTTGAATGCGTCGTACGTGCCGTTGTGGAAACCGACGCGCAGTGGTGCGAAAGTCACGCTATTGGTCGGCGCGAGATTCCGGACCGTAACTTCGATTTCGACAGACTGAGCAGATGCGAAGCTGGCGGCGAGCGCGGTGCCGGTTCCGGCAAGTACGACGAGACGGGTGATGTTCATGGATTCCTCCTGCAAAGTAGTGCGGCGATGAACGCCGCGATATGGACACACCGATCGCCCACGCGGGCACACGCCTGCTTAATGAAAACGACCGATTTATCGTGCTAAAAAGCCGTGGTAGGCGTTGGCCGGCCGCGGCAAAGAGGAGTGGAATTCAATCGATACGGGGCATGTCTTCATGATGCTTGTCATTCGCGAGCGCAAGCCAGATGGCTCGCGCGATCTCGTCGGTGTAAGCCGAAGCTGGGCCTTGTAGTTCGGTGTTCAGCACCCGTGTTGGCACGCTGAGGAGCAGCCCGATGAACATGGCCCGCGCGAGTGCGATCGGTAGTGGGCGGAGGATCCCCGCATTTTGACCCTCAGAGAGGAGCCCGGTGAGCAGTTGGCTTTGGCGGCCTTTGATATGAGCGATATCCGAAGGAAGCGCGTGATCCGTCAGCAGGACAAATGCAAAGCCATCCGGATCGCGATCGAAACCTGCATACGTGCAACGGATCCACTCGCGGAGACGATCATGCAGCGGAGCTCGCATCGCGAGAAGCCCCTCTTTCTGAATGATCATCGGGCGGACGAGATCTTCAAACACGGCGCCCATCAGGTGCTCGCGACTCTTGTAATGCCGGTACAGAGCCCCTTCGCTGACGCCAGCCTCACGCGCGATCGCTCGGACCGAAGCGCCCGCGCCGTCGCGCGCGACCAATCGCAGGGCCGCTCCATGCAGGCGGTCCTTGGTGTTCTCTTCGCCCGAGTTTGATGCAGATCGTGGGTCGTGCATATTGTTTACGAAATCTTGTTTGGATAAAGGTAGGGTTGCGGATCGATATGTGAACGGGTGTTCACTGTATGTACACACGTGCTGTTGGTCTGATATTCCCGGTCCTTCCAGAATCTCTGGGGATTCTTGGGATCTGAGGGGTTTGGCCGACAAACAAGGCACGTGCCACCCCGATGAAAGACGGAGAAGCAGTGCCAGAT
The DNA here is from genome assembly GCA_045106075.1 of Phycisphaerales bacterium. Classification (GTDB taxonomy): domain Bacteria; phylum Planctomycetota; class Phycisphaerae; order Phycisphaerales; family UBA1924; genus UBA6054. The sequence continues at coordinate 32,670 of JBGCEB010000080.1, read as the reverse complement.
TCAAGCGGACATCCGGATCCAACCAAGAGCCCCAAGATTTGCACCAAGGCCGAGCTCTTGGCTCGCCGGGAATCGGCCCGGATTTCTTCGCAACGCGTGGTCCATTGCCACGGGTGTTTCGACATCGTGCACCCTGGGCACGTGCGGCACCTTCGTCAAGCAAAGCAGCTCGGCGACATCTTGCTGATCACCATTACCGGGGATGCAGCAATTGACAAGGGAACCGGTCGCCCGTTGATCCCTCAAGAACTGCGAGCAGAGAATCTGGCCGCGTTGGACTTCGTGGACTGGGTCTGCGTCGAGCCCGAAGCCACCGCCGTTGGCCTGCTTGAGGCGGTAAGCCCTGACATCTATGTGAAGGGGCAGGAGTACGAAACCAACCAGCATCCGGGATTCGCAGCCGAGCGTGAAGCGGTCGAGCGGCGCGGCGGGCGGGTTGTTTTCACGTCCGGGGATGTGGTTTTTAGCTCGACGGCGCTGATCGCTGGGATGGCAGAATCGATCAACCCGAGTGATGCTCGCATCGACGAACTGCTCCGCAATCCAACGTTGCATCCAGAACAACTTCAGCTGCGTCTCGCTGGGTTCTGTGGAAAAAAGGTCGTGGTCATCGGTGAAGTGATCGAAGACTCGTACGTGTTCTGCGATCCGCCCGGCGTGGCGGGAGAGTCACCGATCCTTTCGCTTCGCCCCGTCCAAGAGCGTCGGTTTGACGGTGGAGCTGCAGTCGTCGCACGCCATGTTGCAGCGCTCGGTGGTGAAGCAACTTTGGTCACCGCGTTGCCGCGGGATGCGGGAGCGGTTGGAGCGTTACGTGAACGCCTTGAAAGCGAAGGCATCCGTGTGGTGTTCGTCGACCAAGAGACACCGATCGCATGCAAGCAACGCATGCTGGTTGGAAACGAAAAAGTCGTCAAGGTCGACTGGGTCCGCAAAGCCGTGCTCGATGCAAACCAGCAGGATCGATTGGTCGAACTGGCAGGTGAGCACGCCAAGGGTTGCGACGCGGCGATCGTGACAGACTTCGGGCTTGGGCTTTTGAGTCCAACGCTACTCAAGCGCTTGACGACGGCACTCCGACCCCACGTTAATGTACTGACCGGGGACGTTTCTGGGCAACGGAATCATCTGTCTTCGATGACCGGGATGGACCTAGTAACACCCTCAGAGAGTGAGCTCCGTCATGCAACGCGATTGTATGACGAGTCACTGCCCGCGGTCGTCTGGAAGCACCTCTCTCACGCAGGCACCAACGCTATTTTGGTCACGATGGGTGCGGAAGGTCTGGTCGCGTTCCGTCCGATGGAAGGTGACGCGAACGAGGACAACTGGACCTCACGCGTGGTCGGCGAGCATATTCCTTCAATGGCGACACACGCAGTGGATGCGCTCGGGTGCGGCGACGCACTGCTGACAGCTGCAACGCTTACGCTTGCATCAGGCGGATCATTGGTCGAGGCGGCGTTTGTCGGTTCGCTGGGCGCCTGGATCCACGGAGCTCGTATGGGCAACGTGCCGTTGGATATCGCGACATTGCGGCGGCGGGTAGAGGGGCTGGGGGCACGCACGCTCAGCTTTGTTCCAGCAGATGTGCTCGCAGCCCAAAGAACCAGCGGCGTTTCGCCGATTGCTTCGTAAATGGAGCAACTATGAAACAGGTAACGGTGTGCTTTGTCATCCCGACTCGAGATCGAGGCGGGGATCTCGCGCGAACACTCACTGCTATCGGACGTCTCGATGTCTCACACGGATTGTCCGCTGAGGTTCTCGTTATCGATAACGGATCAGAAGCGCCAGCACTGGTCCCCGGCAGCCTCGCGAATGGGATTCCGGTTCAGCTTGAATGCCTCGCATTTAATGAGGGGACCGGCGCACGGAACCGAGTCATCGGCGCGACCGACGCCGACTGGATTCTGATGCTCGATGATGATTCGTTCCCCGTAGATGCTGGCTTCGTAGACGCGCTTCGCGAAGCGGATGATGGCGTGTCGGCGATCAGCGCCGATATCCATTTGCCCGCAACGGGAACGCGTGAGATGGGCGGATTGCCTGAGGTCTTCGTTGGGTGCGGCGTCGCGGTCCGTCGCGAGGCATTTGAGTCGCTTGGCGGATACGACGCGTCGTTTGGCTACTACGCTGAAGAATACGACCTCGCCGCAAGGATCTTGCTCGATGGCGGTTCGGTTCGGTTCGATTCACGTTTCCGCGTCGATCACATGAAGTCGGTCGTCGGACGCGACCTGAACGTGATTCTCGAACGGCTCGTCCGAAACAATGGCTGGGTAATGCAGCGGTACGCACCGGATGACGTGCGTCGAGAGCAACTGCGTGAGATTCGGCACCGGTGTCGAACGATTGCAAGCCGTGAAAACGCGCGAGCCGGATTTAGCCGCGGCTTGAAAGACCTTCGGCGCACGATTGGGGCGCAGCAACGTCATGCGATGAATCCAGTGCTCTTTGATCGATTCACAGGACTTGCTGCGGCACGAGCTGCTATATCCGAAGCTCACGCGGAACAATCGTTTGATACTGCATGCATTGTAGATTCAGGCAAGAATGCTTGGTGCGTTGTTGAATCGCTGAGATCCTGCGGCGTTCGGATGGTCGATACACGCGACGCCGATGTACTTGTTATCGGTACGATGTCGCCTGGTCCCATGATCGATGCCGCCGAGAGGTGGGCGAGTGTGCATGAAAACCGACCTGTGATTGCACCATGGTTGGAACTATCACGATCTGCTCGCGAAAGCAGTGGAATGCCTCAGCTCCGTTGATCGAATCATCTAGCTTTGGATTCAGCTTTAGGGAATCGGGCGTCCGTGAGGATCAAAGCTCGGGCCGGACCTTGGTTGAATGCTGATGTGTTCGAGCTGCTCCGCGGTATCGTGTACGTGCTCGGCGTCGATGTCGGCTTCGTGGACCAGATAGGTTTCCCAGAGTCGATGCCGTCTGACGAGCTCGGCGGCACGTGATCTGCCATCGGGTGTAAGCAAAACGCGCTCGCGGACAACCTCGATGAGTCTTTGTTTGAGAGCACGATGAATGGTCGCTTCGATTTTGACGGCCGGAAGGAGCATTCCAATCGCCGCTTTGCTCATCGGTAGTTTGTCCTGTTCAGAAGCGCGAAAGAGAGTGGCAAGGAGATCATCGAGCTCGATATTCCGCGTGAGTGATCGGTTCCGAACTTGTTTGGCAATGAGCCCATGTTTCGGTGATGCGACGATGGCGATGGCAAGCAAAATGCCAGACATCATTGTGATAGATCCAGCAGCGTTGACCGAGTCCTTTCCAAACAACGCCGGAATCGCGGTAGCGCCAAAGTATCCAAGCACCGCGGAAGAAGCGGCGATCAAAACGCTCGCAAAGATCTGCGTTCGTAGCGTATCTGTGAGAAGTCGCGCGGTCGCTGCGGGACAGATCAGCATCGCGATGACGAGAATAGATCCGACGGCTTCAAAGGACGCCACGGTCGCGCCGGCAACGAAGACCATCAGCAAGTAATGCAGCGCGGTCGCATGAAAGCCGAGCGTGGTCGCCAATGCCGCATCAAATGAAGCGATACGGAGCTCTTTGAACAGCACCGTGACGAACAAGGATATCGCCCCGCACATCACGAAGAGTGTCCAGACCTGCCTTGGAGTAGCAGCGAGCATCTCGAGAGAAAGAAGCGTTTTCCAATGCGCGGGGGCATCAAACCAGACCAGCGTTTCAAGCTGGCCGTGCAGGACACAGTCTGCATCAAGATCAATATGACGAGCGGCAGCCTGTTCGATGAGCAGCACGCCAAGTGCGAAGAAGATACTAAAAACAACGCCCATTGCTGCGCCCGGTTCAATGCGACCGACACGTTTGATGACTTCGATGAGCACAACGGTGAGAATGCCTGTTACCGCCGCGCCGGTGAGCATGACGAACGGTGATCGAGTTGAAGTAATCAGGAATGCAACCACAAGGCCTGGAAGCACACTGTGGCTGATCGCGTCGCCCATCAAACTGAGTTTGCGCAATACCAGAAAGTTACCAAGCAGTGCGCACGATATGGCTGCCAGTGTTGCAGCCAGCAGGGGAAACAGATCAAGCCCAATATCAAAGCCGATCATGATGCAGTCTCTATCAAATTCGAAGCAGCGATCGCTTCAAGTTCTTTAATGAGCTCGGGTGATAGCACGTGTTCGACCGCATCGGCGGACCAGTCAACGTGGCCGGGTGCGACATCTGCGTAGCGAGTCAGGTAATGCTCCCACAGCGTGTGATTGCGCAGCACAGTGCGTCCCCTTGCAATGCCGGCCTGAGTCAGATTCACGCCAGTAGCGGTGGGCACGATCAATCCTCGCAGGCGCAGAAGGGTGATGACGAGGGGGCGGGTCGGAGTGTTCCAGCCTCGGCGTCTTGCGATGAAGGCCAGGTCTGCCTTGGTGAGCGAGATCTGATCTGCTCGCGGATCGGTTTCGACAGCGGTTTCGAGGACATGGTCAGCGTCGATCCGCAGGCGTGCGCGAACACGCCGAGCCAGGGTCGCCACAGCGCCGCGTTTTGGTGCGAAAGTGATGCTGATCGCGAACATCGTGCCAGCTGTGAGCACGATGATTGCGCCGGCAGGTTTGCGAGGCAGGAGCGATGAGGTCACCGATCCGATGAACCCAGATGACCCCCCAATGATCGCGGAGATGACGACGAGGCTGCGGAGTTGATCGGTCCAGAATCGTGCCGAGACGGGCGGGATGATGAGCATCGCAATGACAAGTATTAGCCCGACTGCTTGCAAGCCTGCCACGGTAACGAGCACAACAAGCGCCATCATGGCAAGATCGATGAAACCGACCGGCCAGCCGGCGACGCGGGCAAAGGCGTCGTTGAAACAGACAACCGCGAACTCTTTGATTAGGAAAATCGCAGCAATCACAGCGGCAAGCGCGATCGCGCCCATGAGGGCCGCGTCGTAGATGCGCATCGCGGCAGTTTGGCCATAGATGAATGCATTGATCCCGGCAGCCTGGGATCCAGCGTTTTTCTGAATGTAGCTGAGGGCAACAATCCCCGCGCCGAAGAAAGTACTCAAGACGATTCCGATAGCGGCATCCTCTCGAAGTCGCGTGACACGCAGAAGAAGCTGAACGCACAGCACACCGATGATGCCCGTAGTGGCAGCGCCGGTCAGCAATACCGGAAGTGTTCGGCCGTCGTATCCAAGAATGGTGGCTCCCAAAAAGGCAAGTGCGATACCGGGTAGGGTCGCGTGGGTGAGGGCGTCTGCCATGAGAGAGCGCTTGCGAAGAAGCGCAAAGGTGCCAACAACGCCCGCGGCAACGCCGAGAAGCGTGGTGCCGACAATCACCGTATTGGTGTTAAACCCTGCCTGCATGCTGAGCGTTTCAAAGATCTCTGTCCAACCAATTGGCGGTGTCGGTTGGGTGGGCGTCACAGTTTGGTACCAGCAGCAGCACGGGCGATGGCTTCGGCAGCTTCTGAAAGCAGGGTCAGACGCCCGCCATATGTCTTCTGGAGATTCTCGTTGGTAAACACGTCCGCGACGGGTCCGGCTGCAACCACACGCATGTTGAGCAGAATCACATGGTCGAAGTAATCAGCCACGGTTTGAAGATCATGGTGAACCACAATCACCGTGTTGCCACGTGAGCGGAGTTCGCGAAGGACATCCACAATGGCGCGTTCGGTCGCGGCATCAACGCCGGCAAACGGTTCGTCCATGAAATACAGATCGGCCTCTTGGGCAAGCGCTCGCGCGAGGAACACGCGTTGTTGTTGTCCGCCAGAAAGTTGAGAAATCTGGCGTTTCGCAAACTCACGCATTCCGACGCGGTCAAGGTACTCGAGTCCAGCGTTCTTGTGCGATCGTGAGACGGGCTTGAACCAGCCGATTTTTCTGTATCGGCCCATGCAAACGACATCAAGCGCGGAAACGGGGAAGTCCCAGTCAACCGATTCGCGTTGCGGCACATAGCCGATACGTGCACGAGCGTCTTTGTAATGCTCGCCCCAAAACTCCACAAGCCCAGATGCTCGTGGAATCAACCCGAGGCAAGCTTTGATGAGCGTGCTTTTACCAGCGCCGTTGGGGCCAACGATCGCGATAAGTCCGCCATTCGGCGCGTCGTAGTCAACGTCCCAAAGAACCGGCTTACGGTCATACGCCACGGTCATCGCGTGGATTGACAGCGGGCTATCAGAAGAATGCTCGGGGCGGTCCGCGAGTCGAGAAGCCGGGTTGGCGTGAGGCGTGTGAGTGGTCATTCCGCGAGACTTCCGTTCATGCCGCGTTCGGACGCTTCGCCGCCAAGTGCGAGGGCGATAGTTGTCACATTGTGATCGATCATGCCGATGTAGGTTCCTTCGTAAGTCCCCGGTGCGCCCATCGCGTCACTGAAGAGTGAGCCGCCGATGGCGACGGTGTGTCCACGGGCGCGAGCCCCATCAATCATGGCCTGGATGTTGCGATCTGAAACCGTTGACTCCACGAACACGGCTCTGATCTGCTGCTCAACTAGAATATCGACGAGCCGTTCGATGTCGCGCACGCCCGCTTCGGATTCGGTGGAGATACCCTGGATGCCGATGACTCGGTAGTCGAACCGTCGGCCAAAGTAGCCAAAGGCATCGTGTGCAGTGATAAGGACCCGACTCGATTCGGGTACGGTTCCAAGAATCGTTTCGGCGTAGGAATCGAGCTCGGACACCTTGCTGGAGTACTCAGCTGCGTTCGTGCGATACACCTCAGCATTCTCGGGGTCGTGCTCGATCAAGCGGTCACGAATGACCGCGATGGCTTGCGCCCACGCCGAGGGATCCATCCAGACGTGCGGGTCGTAGTGGTCGCTGTCATCGGCAGAGAGAAGATACTGTTCGTCAAGCAGCTCGGTCACAGCATGGACGGGTTTGCCAGAAGTCGCGGCACGATTCAGTGCATCGGTCATTTTTCCTTCGAGCAGCAGGCCGTTGTAGAAAACGATATCTGCATTCATGATCCGCTGGATGTCACTGCGCGTTGGCTTGTAAAGGTGCGGGTCAATACCGGCGCCGATGAGCCCGGTGACATTGGTATATTCGCCAGCGATGTTGCGCGCCAGATCGGCGATCATTCCAGTTGTCGCGACGACTTCGATATCAGTCTGTGTGGGTTCGGCAAGGGAATCACTTGGCGCTCGGCTGCAAGCTGCTGTCCCGAAGAGAGTGACGGAGCAAAGCAGTGTCGCGATTTTTCGTGACAGGTATGATTTTCTACAAAGCGCCTTCATTGGCGATCTCCTTGAATCGTGCGAGGGTGCTCGGGCTGAGATGATGTTCAATTCCCTCTGAGTCGATGGCTGCGACTTGCTCGTCAAGCCCGATCGTGATCAAGAAGCGATACACAATGTCATGACGCTCTCGGCATTGCGTGGCGAGCAGCGAGCCAATCTTTGTAAGCTCGATCGGCCGATACGGTTCGGTCGTGATATAACCCGCGGCTTCGAGGCGCTTCGTAATCCGAACCACAGTGACATGGCTCACGCCAAACCGATCCGCAAGGTCGCGGACCCGGCAGGCTTCGCGTGTATTGATGATGTCAGCGATCGCTTCGACGTAATCCTCAGCGGTCTCATTGGCATGGTCTTGCCGCGTGCGCTTGTGGGCTGCGGTGATTGCTGGAGGCATGGCGTGATCTCGTTACGAGTTCTGAAACTGAACTGACCGCGCAATAGTAGCGCATGCTACATCGTGCCGCAGGCTACATTTCGTTGGTAAAAAAAGAGCGGTCCGGATACCGAAGTCATCCGAACCGCCCTGAGGGATCTAGAAAGTTCTTTCCTGACGATGCCGCAATTGCTGCTCGTCTGTGACCATGCTAACCGTGATGTTCCCTACGTCAATAGAAAGTGCTTTCTTTTTCAGCAAAAACCAGCGCTTTATCGAAGCTTGACACGGGATCGCCATCAAAGCTGGTTGAGAGAGCATGAAGGCTGATCTGAAGGGGCTAGGCTCCAAGATATTGAAGGGCTGCCGCGTCCAGAAGGTGCCCATCGCCGCGAACGTACTGAAATCAGCAGAGTATTCGATAGGAAGTGATAGAGATGAAGACCCGTCCGCTCGGTCAGTCTGGCATTGATGCATCGGTTGTTGCCCTCGGAACATGGGTGATGGGGGGCTGGATGTGGGGCGGGGCCGAGGAAGGGGACTCGATCGCAGCCGTCCATGCCGCGATCGATGAAGGCATCACGCTGATCGATACCGCGCCGATCTACGGGTTCGGGCAGTCAGAGATCGTGGTAGGGCGGGCCATCGCAGACCGACGCGACAAAGTGGTGCTGGCGACGAAAGTCGGTATGGTGCCCAACGCGCCGGGCGGGCGATTCATGTTCCGATCAACCGCCGGCGGGCCCGACGAGAACGGGCACATCCCGGTCTCCATCTATAACCACCCCGATTCCGTTCGCGCCGAGGTCGAACTGAGTCTTCAGCGAATGGGCACGGACCGGATTGACCTCATCCAGACCCACTGGCAGGAAGAAGACACGCCGCTCGAAGACACCATGGGCGCCTTGATGCGGCTCAAAGAAGAGGGCAAAGTCCGCGCGATCGGCGTCTGCAATGCAACGGCTGATGAAATGGGTCGATATCGCTCGGTCGGTCCACTCGATTCCGATCAAGAGAAGTTCTCTATGCTCAATATGGACAAAGCCGAGACTGGCCAAAACGCCTATTGCGCCGAGCACAACATTGCAGTATTGGCCTACTCGCCTTTGGCCTTGGGCATGCTCACGGGAAAAGTCGGGCCGGACCGTGTTTTCGCGGAAGGAGACCTTCGCCGAAACAACCCAAGATTTTCTGTGGAAAACAGGCAGCGAGTCGCAGATTTGCTTGCCACGTTCGCGCCCATCGCCGACGCACACAACGGCACGATTGCTCAACTCGTGATCGCATGGACGGTCGCGCAGCTCGGGGTGACCCATGCGTTGGTCGGGGCGCGGACGCCAGAACAAGCGCGAGAGAACGCGGTCGGCGGACGGATCAACTTGGATGCCAAAGAGCTGTCGGCGATGAACGAAGCGGTTGCTGCCGCCGACATTGTTTAACTCGTCCGTTCAGCGGCGTGTGAGGCACCAAATGCCCGCAGCGATACAGCCAACGGTGTTCGAAACAAGATCCCAGCCGGTATTGATGTACCCGCCGACACCGTTGTCGGGCATGGTCAGTGTGATGTAGAACTCGATGACTTCGTTGATACATCCCAGTCCCATGCCCATCAGCGCTGCGGCTGCGGAAAGCGGAACGCCCGATCGGGCGCCGAGCAATGATCGGCATGACTCCCAGCATGCGACCGTCGCTGCGAAGAAGCCGAATGCATGCGTGATTTGGTCGTAGCGTGGCAGTGATGGATGGAGGCGGAACGCGTAGAGCACAAATCGATTTGAATCCGTGTCGGCGTAGGCCTGCGAGATCGGGATCGTGCCACCCAACATGTGCAGCAATCCCCAAAGGGCAAGCAACCAAAGGCAAAGGGTGCTGAACCGGACCGCGGCGTGCAGCGAAAGCACGAGGGCGATAAACACGACCATGGCGCCCGCGTAGATCACGAACTCGGTGTTGCCCTGCCGCAACGCCATGGCCGAGCACGCGGTCATGTAGGCCAACACAAAGAAGGTCAATCCCGTGGGGAGTTTGGATTTCGAGCGCAGCTCCGGCATCGCAAGAGCGTAACGGATCCGGGCAATGGGGCTTACGAAATCGGCCCCAAGGCCGGTCTCATCGCTGTCATACACCCCGTAAAGGTGGGTATTTAAATGGTTTGGGGGGTACGTTGTGGGTAGGCTGGAGGACGGAGGAGAGTTCAGTATGAAGTGGTGGATGATTGCAGGGGCATCGGCATGCGCTATGGGATCGGCCCAAGGTGCGCCAGAGCTTCTGGTCAATGGGGGTGGCGAGCAACCGCTGGCGCTCGGCTGGTCGCTGGTGTCGGGTTCGGCCCGGACCACGGGTTTGATCGATGGCGGTGCCGTCGATCGCGGTGGGCTGGGCGTGCTCACACCAAGTCAAGGATTGGGCTTTGTCGTACTCGGCCCGAGCACGGGTGGCACCTGCACGATCGAACAGCTCGGTGATTACCCGTTCGGGAGTGATCGGGTGTTCTGGCGTGGGAAAGTCCGCGTGCCTGCGGGTGGCAGCTTGCGTGCAACGTTGTCCGCGTTTGACGATTTAGGCGAAGAGCTCTTTGCATCTTCATTCGAGGTTGTTCCGACTGATACGACGTGGGCGGATGCCAGCTTGACTTATGCGATCCCGTCGCTGGCTGAGCATTGGCAGCTTCGACTCGAAGCGATCGATGCCGGCCCATTCGGCGTGCATGCAGACGCGATGTCATTGATCGGAACCTGCTTGGCAGACTTCAACGGCGACCGGATTCTCAACTTCTTCGATATCAACGATTTTCTCGTCGCATTCATCGCGGGCGATCCCAATGCAGATCTCACCGGCAATGGAGTCATTGATTTCTTTGATATCCGAGAGTTGATCGATTCGTTTGAGTTTGAATGCGATTGAACATCAGCTTCTTTTCAGTCTCATTTGAAGCTCTATTTATAGGTTTAACGAGCCGAACAAGCCGGGCGGCTCGGGCGCAACCGGTTCGATAAGCGATGGGTCATCAGCGCTGACATTGCCCACGCGCTTCGAGACGCGGTGGTGGTCAAGGACTCCTTCGGGCGTCGCTTTCAGCAATACGCGATGCGCCTCGACTGGTGCAGGTCCGAGCCAAGACGCAACTTCTTCGGGCTCGAGCACGCAGGGCATGCGTTGGTGCAGCTTGGCCAGGGTTTGGTTCGGGGTGCACGTCAGCACGGTGCATGCGAAGCCAGTTGGAGTCTCGTTCGCCACAGACCACAAGCCCGCAAGAAGCAGCGGAGCATCGTCTGCGCGGCGGATGTAGTGCGGCTGTTTCGGCGCAGACCACTCGTAATACCCCGAGAGCGCCACCACGCATCGGCGCTCTCTGAACGCTTCTCGGAACGTGGGCTTCTCGTGCGCCGTTTCACTCCGCGCGTTGAACGTTGGGAAGCTTGCGCCGGGGACGAGTCCCCAGTGGGCCACGGTGCTTTCGCGTGCGCAGACCACCGGAACCGGATCGGTGGGTGCGATGTTGTAGCTGGCGTGAATGGGATGTTCCGGCGTCTGGCGATCGCCCCGGTGAAAGGCGTGGACTTGAGCCCAGGTCATTGTGTCGTTGATGACGCCTCTGCCGCACATGCCAGATCATTGGGCGGCTGCGGGAGTGATGCGATCAGTTTTCTGGGCGGTCGACGTGCTGATCGAACAAGATGGGGTTGCCATCGGGGTCGATGAGCATGAAGTTGGCCGGGCCTGTAGTGTCTTCTTCAGCCTCGATGACGAATGCGATTCCACGTTCCTTGAGTGTGCGTTGAATGTCTCGGACGTCTTTGAAGTCAGTGAGTGTGTTTTGGTCTTTGTCCCACCCGGGGTTGAAGGTCATCATGTCTTTGTCGAACATGCCATGGAACAACCCGATGGTGGTCGAGCCATTCTGTAGAATGAGCCAGTTCTGGGCAGCGTTGCCGCCAACTTGTTTAAAGTCGAGTTTTTCATAGAATGCCCGCGACGCTTCGATGTCTTTGACAGTGAGGCTGACGGAAAAGTTGCCTAGGTGCATCGGATGTTCCTTGTGTTCGTGGTTGTTGTGCTGACTGGTAATGTTGGCCGAAGCAGTGATCGCAATGCCGGCGGCGATCGTGAGGCAAGAGGTGGCTTTCATCGGTGTCTTCCTATTGAATGGTCGTGTTCGGTGGGCCCTGTGCGAATCCCCGGCCCTGCCAGTGCTTGATCGAGAAAACTCAGTATGACGGACCTGCGGGATGCCCGCTTGCCATATCTTGCGAACTGACGAACCAAACCAGGTAACCGGCGACTCGGACTACATAGATCGCACGAATCGGGCGATCGACTATGTGATGCGTCACTTGTCAGGCCCGGTGAAACTCGAGGACGTGGCGCGGGCGGCACGGTTTTCGCCGTTCCATTTTCATCGTGTTTTCAAAGCCCAGTTGGGCGAGACACTGAATCAGTTCGTGCGACGCCAGCGGATCGAGCGGGCGTTGTACCTGATGTCGCACGCGCCCAAGAGATCGCTTACGGAGATTGCGCTCGAGTGCGGCTTTGCATCGTCATCAGATTTCTCGCGTGGTTTCAAACAGCGATTTGGGGTGCCGCCGAGCGGTTTCGATTTACGGGTGTTCCGTGATTCGCGACGAGCAGAGTTCGAGGCGTTGATGTCAAGCCAAACGGACGGCCCTCGGTTGTCGCGGCTGCCAGCGGGAGAGAATCCAGACGGTTTCAAAGTGGAACTCCGCCGGATTCCAGCGCGCACAGTTGCTTACATCCGAGTGCTTGACCCATATCAGGGCACAGGGGTGCTTGACGCATACGAAAAGTTGTTGGCGTGGGCGGAGGCGCACGGATTGGCCGACGGACAGTGGCTCGGGTACATGTGGGAAGACCCGGAAATCGTGGCGTTTAAAGACTGTCGGTATGACGCTGCGGTGGTCGTTGATGACGTGGTGCCGGAAGGTGAGATCGGACGGTTCGATTTTCCGGCGATGCGCGTCGCGGAGGTGGTGCTCAGCGGCAATATCGAACTCGAGCTGCGAGCGCTGGATTGGTTGTTTGGAACGTGGCTTCCCCAGAGCGGGTTCGAGCCAGATGACAACCCCGCTTTCGAAGCCTGGCGCGGGCGGCCGTTTGCGCATGGGTTGGAGCACTTTGAGCTGAGCTGCCAGTTGCCGATCAAATAGGGCTGGCGGGGGCTCGGTTTTGAGCGGCTGTTGAGTTACCTCGGAAGGCCGCTGCGAGTAGTCAGAATGGATCTGAGTGGTCGCATGAGGCAGGGCGCGATTCGTGCGCCTCGTTCGGTCTTTGTCTGTGCCGGTTCATCCACAGATTGTACAGAATCACGACCTTTGCTTGCTTTGTGGGTCGAAGTGGGCGAGAATCCCATGAATGACCAAGCAAGGACTGCGATTGGCGATGGGGCAGGATGCCCGTGCCGAAGTGGATCGGACGGATGAGCTCCGATCGTCCAGTTCGGCGAGTTTCGATTGGGATGAAGGGATGACCGAGCGTGCTATTCACGGGACAAGCCGAGGCGACGATCGACGCGAAATCGCGTCTCGCGATCCCGGCCAAGTTCCGGGCCCGCTGGGACAAGGACGCGTTGGGTTCGACATGGTGCTGCGTGCCGTGGGTCGACACGAAGAGTCTGCGGCTGTATCCGGAGGCGACCTACGAGGAGCTGTTCCGGGCCGGTCGGCGGACGCCGAGTCTGACCCCGAATGCGGATCAGGCAGAGCTGGACCTGCGTTTGCACTCGGCGACCGAGCAGGTGGATATGGATGCGAGCAACCGGATCCGTCTTGCCTCGTGGCAGGTCGAAGCGCTGGAACTGAACAGCGATGTGGTGGTCTTGGGGGCTGGGGATCACTTGGAGATCCGCGACCGCGGGCCTTGGCAGGAAGACTTCAAGGATCGGTTGGCCGGGCTTGCATCGCTGGCCGAACGACTTGGGAGCACGCAGGCATGATCACAGTCGGCATCGAAAAGAAGGAACATGCGCTCGGGCGTCGAGGCTTGCCTCGGCGTTCGGGCGGACAGGTTTGATGTAGCTGGGACGCACGGCCGCGTTCTCAGTGCTCGGCTCACCGCCGGGCGACATCCAGGAGGCTGATCGGGGGGACGGCGAGCACCGACCCACCACGGAAGGCGGGCAACGCAGGGATGCGGAACCCATCGGAGCGTTCGACCGAGCGCACCCCCAGACCGGCCACTCCTACTTGAGCAACCGCCCGACCCACCACCGGGCGGTTGTTCGTTTTTGAACCTTATTTAAAACAACTGTTTCAAATGAACATGATGCACGGCTGTCGCATCGGGCGGCGCAAAGTAATTTCTGGAACTGGCGTGACCACGGTTACGAAAGGAGTTGTGTACGCAACACAAGAGGTCTCTCGCATGATCAAGCAGAACAGACGTGGATTCACGCTCGTGGAACTGGCCGCCGTGATCGGTGCGGGCTCGCTGATCGCAGCCCAGGTGATGCCCATGGCCAAACGGGCCCGAAACACCAATCGCGGCATGAGCAGCGCCGGCAACCTGATGCAAATCGGGCAAGGCGCGGGCATGTACGGCGTGGATAACGCCGATCGGATCCCGGCGTACACCGCGCCGGGAAGAATCAACGGTGCTCCGTACGACTTCAACATCGGAGGCGGGGATACATACCGAGTCCGAGATTCAATCAGTGCTATCGCGGCTGAGCAGGCCGAGATCTTGCGTCGGCGCACGGGTCGCTTCGATGGTGATTTCGAGATTCAGGTGTCCTCAAGCCGGCTGTGGAATCGTCGTTGGACCAATCTGGTGATCATGGACTACCTCAATCGTCCGTTCCCAGATCCATTGTTCATCGATCCAGCAGATGCGAACCAGCTGACTTGGGCATCAGATCCGCTGGACTTTGATGCGGGCAGCACGGTGCCTTATGCCAATGGAATTCCCGCTGGATATGACTCAGACGGAAACTGGGTGAGTGACCAAGTTCGCAATCGGTGGGCGTTCGCGTCGAGCTACCAAACGACAGCCTCTGCATGGCAACCGGACGGCTTGGATGGTCCTTCGTACCACCCGGTCGCTGACACGCCGCACTTGTTTGGCAACAACGGTTTTGGGCAAGGTCCTGATATCCCGTTCGGCCGAGAGTTTGGCGAAGTCCGTTTCCCCAGCGCGAAGGTCTATCAGTTCGAAGAGTTCGACCGCGAACAGGCGGGCAATCCGTACTTCGCATACGACCAGGCACGTTCCGAGAAGTTGATGTTTGACGGCTCGGTCAACAACTGGGCGTCGGGCGACGCAAGCCCATCGTTCAATGTTGATCAACCGGGTGCGAACGGCAAGGCCGAGTGGCGGCAGACGTACGTACCGATCGACACGTTCCCGGTGCCATTGGGCGGTTTGGGCGACGACACGCTGCTGAGCCAGCGCTACCGCTGGACCCTCGGCGGCCTGCAGGGCGTCGACTATCCGATGCCGATCATGGGCAGCAACGTACGGCGGCGATAGAGCGCGGGGGTCTCATCGGGGTGGATACCACACACACGGGACGCACAGGAGAAAATCGAATGGCTTACCAGAAGAAGCGTGGATTCACGCTGGTCGAACTCGCGGCGGTGATCGGTGCAACAACATTGATCACATCGGCGGTCATGCCGGCAGCCAAGCGTGCTCGGCAGCAGAATCGCGGGCTGGGCAGCGCGTCTAACTTGATGCAGATCGGGCAGGGCGCCGGCATGTACGGCGTGGACAACGCGGACCGCATCCCGAACTATTCGGTGGGTAGGGATCTGGGCGGTTTAGTTTTTGATTATGACATCGGCGGTGGAGCTGAGGCCCGGGTCAGGGATGACATTACGGGTGCAGCCGCCCAAAATGCGGAGATACTTCGGCGCAGGACCGGCCGCTATGACGGCGAGTTTGAAATTCGGTTTTACGCAGGAAGGTTGTGGAACCGTCGCTATACCAACCTCATCATTATGGACTACCTCGATCGTCCGTTCCCGGATCCGATGTTCATCGATCCCGCGGATGCGAACCAGCTCAGTTGGGCGGCAGATCCTCTCAACTTTGGTCCTGGGAGCGGTGTGCCGTATGCCGCTTTCTTTCCAGACTGGGACAACATTCCGCCGGGGTATGACGGTGACGGCAACTGGCTACGCGCTCAAGTACGAAATCGTTGGGCGTTCGCGCCCAGCTATGCGGTGACAAGTCATGCGTGGCAGCCGGACGGTTTCAGCGGCGAGGCGAGTTTTCATCCCGTCGCGACTACTCCACATTTATTGGGTGACAACGATCCGAGTACTGATATTACTTCGACCATCGATACCAGCAGCGGTCGCCGGTTCGTAGAGGTCCGATTCCCGTCGGCCAAGGTGTACTACTTTGAGGAGCACGACCGCGAGCAGGCGGGCAGCCCGTACTTCGCGTACGACCATGCCCGGCCGGACAAGCTGATGTTTGATGGCTCGGTGAATAACTGGGCGTCGGGCGATGCCAACGCTTCGGTCAATGCCGATGAGATCCGGGATAAAGTGCCCTGGGTGCAGACGTACCTTCCCTTGGACACCTTCCCGATTCCATTGGGCGGGTTGGGTGATGACACGCTGCTGAGCCAACGGTATCGGTGGACGTTCTTGGGCTTAAAAGGCGTCGACTACCCGATGCCGATTATGGGCAGCAACGCGGGTCGGTCGGGCCGGTAGGGGCCGGTAGGGGCTGGTCGACTGGTTGAGATTCAATGAAAAACGCCCGCGAGAACTCGCGGGCGTTTTCGTTTTTGGATGGTCGGTTGATCGGGTGGGGTGGACCTGATCAGCCGTCCGCTTGCTCGGCCTTTTCGTCGGCGACACGGACAGCCGTCTTAATGAGGATTGGTTCAACGGGCACGTTTTGGTGCGGTCCCTTGCTGGTGGTGGGCGACGCGACGATCGCGTCGATCACATCCATGCCTTCGACGACCTTGCCGAACACCGCGTAGCCTGCGCCGTCGCGGGGCTGATCAAGGAAGCCGTTGTCGGCGACATTGATAAAGAACTGGGCGGTGCCCGAGTCGGGCTGGCGTCCGAGACGCGCCATGGCGATGGAGCCTCGGACGTTGGAAAGACCGTTCTCCCATTCGTTCTTGACGCCTTCGCGGACAGGCTTTTGGGTCATGGTTTCATCAAACCCGCCGCCCTGTACCATGAAGTTGGGCATGACACGGTGGAAGATGGTGCCGTTGTAGTGCCCCTCGTCGAGGTAGGTCAGGAAGTTGTCTACGGAGAGCGGCGCTTTCTCGCGGTTGAGCTCGATGTCGATGTTGCCCTTGCTGGTTTCGAGTCTGATGAGCACGACCTTGGCCTCCTGATCTTGGGCAGCGTCCTGGGTGACTTCGTGCGACACCGCGATGATGTTGGAGTCAGCTTTGTTGTTCTGCGTGAAGCCGACGAGACCAGCGAGCAGTGCGAAACCGGCGACGATGCCGGCACCGGCGGCAACCCAATGCATGGGGGCGCCGGACTTGGAATGGTTCTCTGAGGAGCAATCACAGCTCATATCTATCTCCCGGGGTCCGAAAAGTTGTGGCGCGATCGAAGCGCCCAGACAGTCACCCATTATATCAGCGTCGGCTGACACGGTTTCGCGGGTGGGTACTGGGTATTCGATCGGGTTGGGCTGCCTGATCCGGGGTTTTCGGACCAAATTTCAGTACCCGGTGTGTGTACGGGCTGGCGTAGGGGAATGTTGGATTGGATTGTCTATGGGTCTGAAAGAAGGCGGGAGGTAGCCATGTTCGTGAGCGAGCTTCAATCGAAAGACCCGGTTCCGCTTCGAGCGGGACGGGCGATGCGGCGTGGTTTCACGCTGGTCGAGATCTTGATCGTGGTCGTGATTCTTGGGATCTTGGCTGCGGTCGTCGTCCCGGCGTTCGGCGGAACCACAGACGAAGCACGTAAGGGTGCGTTCATCGCCGAGTTAAAAATCTTCGCCGACGCGGCGGAGTACCACAACGCCCGGGAGGGCGGGTTCCTCGAAGACTCATCGACCGGAGAAGTACCCGACGGACTCGAGCGGTACATCGATGTCGATGGTTGGCTTGACGGCACACCGATCGGCGGCGAGTGGGACGTCGAACGAAATGAGAACGGCGTGTCGTCCGCGCTCGGGGTGCATTTCCGAGGCGACAATCCCGGCGATGAGTTCATGCAAGATATCGACGCACGATTCGACAACGGCGACCTGGCGACTGGTGTGTTTCGCCAGCTCGATGATAACGATCGATACTATTGGGTGATTTCGAACTAAGCGTTCGGGTCCGACTCAGGAAGTGGCGTCATTTATTCGCGCGGCCACGATGAGCCCCACGAATAGCTCATAGTCAGAATCTAAATCGATATGACGAGCGATCTCGCAGTCGAGCCACACCGGGCAGCGATCAAGGATCGGCGCTCCGGTTGCCAGCGTTCGTTCTGGGAACGGATCGAACACATCGGTGCTATCTGGTTCTGCACGGAACGAAACGGCCGTGTCGGCAAAGCAAAAACGCTTGCGGATGAGTTTGTCATCCGGGCGAACGACGCCGACCGCAAAGCAGCGTGCGTCGCGGATGATCGGATCGATCGCGTGTCCCTTGCGGGCGGCCACGACGATCATCGGCGGGTCCATGCTCACGGGCAAAACGGAGTGAACCAGTACGCCGGCGCGATCGCCCTCATACCCGCTGGTCATGAGGTAGGTGCCGTCTGGAAAAGAGCGGAGGGCGCGTGTGGTCACGCTGTCGCCCGGTGCGGGCGGGGTGCTGCTCTGAACAGCTTCCGAAGCGTCAACCCCGTTTTTGTGTTCGTGCTCTGACAATCCCCGTCTCCGTCGGCCAGTTCGCCTGGGCCGCAAACCCGTTGTGCCCTCCACCGGTGATCGGCGATCGGGGCTCCCCTGTACAGGTTCGTACGCAAACGCGCTTCGGACGTGTCTTTATTGGTCAGGTTGTGCAGGTGAGGTCTCCGCGGCAATCGCCCGAATCGCCTTTCTGAAGCGTTCCGGGGCAAACCGTTCGGCATTCGTTCTGCAAGAATCCGCCAGATCAAGGGGGGTACCGTTGATCGCAGAGGCCCAGTGTTCGGAGCATTCCGAGTCGATCAGAAGCCCCGTTTGACCCGGGATGACCGAATCAAGGGCGCCACCGGCAGCGCGGGCGATCACCGGCGTGCCGCACGCTTGGGCCTCGATCGCGGTGATACCAAAGTCCTCGGTTTGCGGCATCAAGAACGCGCTCGCCCGGCGATAATGATCGCGGACGGTTTCGTCGTCGGTGTGTCCAAGGAACGTGATCTTGGCGCCGGTTTGATGTTCGGCGAGATCGCGAAGCGCCCGATCGTGTGATCCAGTTCCGATGATGGTGAGTGGTCGGGATGCAGCCGACGCGATTTCGATCGCGAGGTCGACGCGTTTGTACGGCTCGAGCGCCGAGACCACAAGCAGCGATCCGTCGCGCGGCGTTGCCGGGTCGGGCGTGAAAAAATCGGTTCGCGCGGGCGGATGGATCACCACAGCATCACGGTCATAGGCATCGCGGATCAGATCGCGCGTATGGGTTGAGTTGGCGATGAAGCCTGTGACGTGTTGACTTGTCGTTGCGTCCCACGCTCGAAGACGATTGCGGAAGAGTGCGAGTCCCGCGGCACGTAGTTTCCCCTTTGCGCCGCCGCGGGTGTACTGGTTGGTTTGCGACCAAAGGTAGCGTGCCGGCGTGTGGCAATAGCAGATGTGTGGAACACCGAAGGGAGTTCGGATTGCTTTGGCCGCGATGGAGCTGGTTGAGAACAGCAGGTCGATTGGTTGTTGCGCGTGATCGTGGGCGAGTGTGTTGGAGAGTCCGCGCATCGCGTGGGGGTACGCTGGGAGAAGCCAGCGGCGGAGTGATTCGGGCAGGTTGTTGAGCGAGGACTTCCGAGCAGGTATGGCATCAAGCTGCGGCGCGATGGGCGTTCCGTTATGGAACATGGTGTACAAAAAGGCCGGCTCGTAGCAGTTGGGCGTATCGGGTGATTCGGAGTGCTCGGTGGGTTCTGTGAGTGCTTGTGCGATTTCGGCCAGGACAAGCTCGCCGCCGCGCTTGGCAACGATCCAATCGTGGACCAGGGCGAGCCTCGGCGGGGTTTGTTGGGGATCTGGAATAAGAATGCTCGGATCCTTGTGAGAACAAGTGGGTGATCTGTCGAGGTCTAGGATCGTGGCTTGCAGGGTCAGGAAAGCGGAGGAGATGGCATGGCTGGCGGGTTGAAGGTGGCGGAAAACGCGACGGCTGCGAATCGGTTCGGGCTTGACTACCGGGCGGAAGCCGAACGTTTAGGCAAACCCGTGTGCCCGATTGTCGACGCCCACGCCCACATCAATGGAGAGCTTGCGTCAAGAGTCTATCTGGATGTGTGCGATCGGTATGGCGTGGAGCGGGTGTACTCGCAGACCCAGTTGTCGCAAGCCGATGCAGTGAAATCTGTACTTGGCGATCGGGTTCGGTTTGTTGCGATCCCTGAGTACATGCATGAGGACCGCAAATGGGCGTTTACCGATGGGTTTTTGAGCAACCTCGATGAATGGCACGCGCGGGGAGCGCGGATGGTCAAGTTCTGGGGCGCGCCGCGGCTGCGCGACTTCACCGAATCAATCGGATTGGACCCCTCTGAGTTAGCATTGTTCGATTCCGATGCGCGGATGCGGGTCGCGGAGAAAGCGAAGTCCTTGGGTATGTCATTGATGGTGCACGTGGCCGATCCGGACACCTGGTTCAAGACGATGTACAAGGATTCATCGCGGTACGGCACGAAGCGCGACCAATATGAATCGTTGTCGAGCTTGCTGGATCAAACCGATATGAACTGCCTTGGAGCGCACATGGGCGGGTGGCCAGAAGATCTAGGGTTCCTCCGTGCGTATCTCCAACGGCATCCGAAGCTTGTATTGGATACGAGCGCCACGAAATGGATGTTGCGAGAACTGAGCATGCACCCTCGCGACGAACTCGTCGCGTTGTTGGAAGATTTTTCGGGTCGAATTCTCTTTGGGTCTGACATCGTGACGAGCGACGATCATCTCGGCGAGAGTGGTAGCCAAGCATTCGGGAGCACGTTGGCAGCGAGCAAAGCCGAAGCGTTCGATCTGTACGCATCACGATACTGGGCACTGCGGATGATGTACGAGACGGACTATGACGGCGAGTCGCCGATCGCAGACCCGGACTTGAAAATGGTGGATCCTGATCGATTCTCGGAGATGGATGCGCCGAAGCTTGTCGGGCGTTCGTTGCCTCAGGCCATGCTCGAGGTGCTGTACCGGGATGCAGTCGAGGCAACGCTGGACCGTTGGTACGAGACCTAGATCTGTTCTGTTGGCGGTTGGATTTGGAACGAAAACGCGGCTGCGACGGTTGCCGTGGGTTCGTTTTCGTGCTGCTCTGGGCCCTTGATTGGCGTTGCCATGGAGTTGAGGGCGGGAGTCCCTTTGAAATTTGAATCGTGTCGCGGAGTCGGCGCTAGCTATCTGGACGAGGCGCGATACGATCTTGAGAATGCCGACGGACCGCCGTTGGCACGGTTGCGTGACCATGGCCCGAAAGTCTCGCAGTCTCTCGTTTCTTTTTTCTCTCGGGCTCTGAAAGCGTGGCGAACACGATGATCAAGATGTATGTGGGCAACCTGCCCTACTCGATGACGGACGGCGAACTCCAAGAGCTCTTCTCGCAATGCGGGCAGGTAACCTCAGCCAAGGTCGTGATGGATCGCGAAACCGGCCGTTCTCGCGGATTTGGTTTTGTCGAAATGGATGATGCCGAGGGTCGCGAAGCGATCGAAAAGATGAATGGCACCGACTGCGATGGTCGCGGTCTTGTGGTCAATGAAGCGCGTCCCCGTGAGGATCGCCCGCGCGGCGGTGGCTTCGGCGGCGGCGGCGGCGGTGGTTACGGCGGCGGTCGCGGTGGCGGCGGCGGTGGCTACGGCGGCGGCGGTGGTGGCGGCGGCTGGGGCGGCGGCGGCGGTGGCCGTGGTCGTGGCGGCGGCGGCGACCGCTACTAAGTAACGCCCAACTGATTCTGAATTGACAAATCAGAAATCTGAATCGCTCCGATACCCGTGTCCGACGCGGGTTTTTTCATGGAAAGTGCTCGCCGAGCTCGTCAACTGGGACCCGCTGCTTGCGATTGAATCTTTGATTCGCGTGACGGGATGCAATTCCTTACGCATCTCTCCGAAAGAGAAGCGTGGCGGCGGATCGTTCTGATCCGCGTCCGAGAACCGTGATTTGTGAGCGTGTTGATGAAGTGGGGTTCGATGCTGAAGCGGACAGGTCAACACGGTCGAAGAACGGATGGCATGAGCTTGGCACGCATTCAACTCGACGACGCGCTGCAACGGCAACAGCCGGCGGGTGGTGGTGTGCCGGAAGTTCAGCCGCAATCGGTGTATCCAACTTCGGAAATCGGTTCGCTGGCCGATCTCTTGTGTGCAGACGAGCCTCGCCGACACGGCGGGATGATCTGCCCTTGCTGCGATCACACGACTCGGCGCGTGGTACGGGTGCGTCCCGGCGGCGCTGGGCGATGGGTCGCGGTCTGTGCGATGTGTGCGGGAAAACTCCTTGCGGGTCACCCGGCGACGGTCGTTGGCGGGCGTGTTCGGCCGCGGGTCAAACGTGCTGGCTGACCGCTGCTGGCATGTGATTGCTTGAGCAGGCATCTCGACAGATGAACCAAGCCGGGCCGATGCCCGGTTTTATGGTCACCGATAAAGCAGATTTGGATGTGATAGGCTTTCGACTGACAACGGCGCGGATCTTCCGCGGCGTGATTGCAACAGTCTCGAAAGGCTTTCGATGTCAAGCTCTCTGGTACAGCCGAATCTTTTCAATGTTTTGGTCGCCGTTTCGATCATGATTACGGCAGTCACTGGCTGCGCACCGCGAGGCCCGGAGTTGGATCTTGGGCGTTTGTATGACAGCGCCGCCCAACAGATCGGCGAAGATCGCACGCCGGTGGTGGTGGTTCCTGGGATCTTGGGCACGAAGCTCGAAGATGACACAACTGGGCAGAAAATATGGGGTTCTTTTACCTTCGGCGCGGCCGACGCGGATAACCCAGACGGCGCGAGAACGTTTGCGTTGCCGATGGCTGAGGGTTCGGCGTTGTCCGAGTTGGTCGATGGCGGGATCGCGGTTGACGTGCTCGACAGGGTGGTTGCAGACGTCGGGATTTTTCGAGGGATCGAGATCGGAGCGTATGTTGACATTCTGATGTCGTTGGCAGTGGGGCAGTTTCGGGACGAATCGCTGGGGCAGAGCGGTGCGGTTGATTACGGCGGGCTGCATTTTACGTGCTTTCAGTATCCGTATGACTGGCGCCGGGATGTCTCAGAGAGTGCGCAAGCGCTGCACGCGCACATCATTGATGCGCAGTGGCAGGTTCGCCGAGGGCGCGGTTTAGACGCGGACGATCACGTCAAGGTCGATGTGGTGGCGCACTCGATGGGCGGGCTTGTCTTGCGGTATTACCTGCGATATGGCACGCAGGCGATGCCAGAGGACGGGTCGTTGCCCGAACTCACCTGGGCGGGCGCGGAGAACATTGGCCGGGCGTTTTTGGTTGGAACGCCAAGTGCGGGCTCGTTGGGTTCGTTGCAGAGGCTTGTCGAAGGGCTCGACCTAAATCCGTTGTTCCCGAACTACCGCCCGGCAGTGGTGGGGACGATGCCGGCGTTGTATCAGTTGTTACCGCGCACTAGACACGGGCGGGTGATTGATGCGGATGGCCAAGCAATAGATGTGCTCGATGCGGCGGTTTGGGAGCGGTATGGATGGGGGCTTGCGAATCCTGGTGCGGATCAGCAGCTTGCATGGTTATTGCCGGACGAGCCGACGCGGGAAGGCCGTCGGCGGATCGCGATGGATCACTTGCGTAAGTGCCTCGCGCGGGCGGATCAGTTTTTCCGAGCGTTGGATGTGCCGGCATCGCCGCCCGAGGGAACCCAGATCTATCTGTTCGCTGGGGATAGCGAAGAGACGAGTTCGGTGGTTGCAGTCGACGATCGTGGGCGTTTGAGCGTGGTTGAAGAATCGCTGGGCGATGGGACCGTGACGCGGGATAGTGCATTGATGGATGAGCGAGTCGGCCGTGATTGGGAGCATGGACTGCAATCGCCCGTGCATTGGCACCGTGTGCAGTTTTTAGCTGAGGATCATTTAGGGTTGACACGTTCGGATGCGTTTACAGATAACTTGCTGTATCTGATGCTCGAAGATCCGCGCGTTGATTGAAGTGTTCAGGATGTTAATCGAGCGGAGCAGCCGCAGCGGTCAGTATGCGGATGACGCGTGCGATGGAGTCTGACGTCGGCTGGTCCGGTCTTGCGCTGAAGCTGAGTTCGAGCGTGGCCGCGCCGAGCAGATCTTGAAAACCATCGGTTGATCGGGTGAGTCGAGCGCGGGCGTTTCGGAGGGTGCCCGCGGCGCGGTTTTTATCGAGTGATTTGCCGGCTAACAAAAAGCCGGCGCTGTCGTAGACACCGACGTTGCCGCGTGCGACGACGATGACCCGTGCCGTCGCGTTGGCCGCGGTTGGTTCGATCGGTGTCTTGCCCGGCGTGGGATTGAGGAAGATGTGTACTTGGACGAGTGTGCCCGAGATGTC
Organism: Phycisphaerales bacterium; assembly: GCA_045106075.1. Taxonomy (GTDB): domain Bacteria; phylum Planctomycetota; class Phycisphaerae; order Phycisphaerales; family UBA1924; genus UBA6054. The sequence continues at coordinate 8,411 of JBGCEB010000080.1, read as the reverse complement.
GGGCCCGGATTCGCCGGCCGCGATTCGGTCGAGGGTATCTTGGGAGAGATCGGTCAGGTAGACATCGGCGGTGTTGTTGTCTTGCACCACCGTTGCGCGACGCGGCAGATCGAGACGGAGCTCGCGTCCGGTGGACTCAGAGATGATCGAGCCAGAGCCGCCCGAGCCACCGCCGCCGAACCCGGCGCATCCGCCGAGTGGGATTGTGAGGAGCACCGCGGCGATGGCGATGGCAGGGACGCGTGCGAAGGGGGATTGCATTCGGGTCAGCATGAGGATTCAGCGTAGCCTGTCGCCCGATTGTTTGCTTTTCTGGCTTGAGGGTCCGTCGGGCCCGAAGTTCTGGCTGGAGCAACGGCAGGTATTGTGAGAAACTGGCTTTGGCTGTGAGGAACAGTGTCAGCGGGCCGTGCGGATCGGTTGTTCCTTGATGGAATCACGGTGTGGGGTGACAGGAGGATTTGGCAATGCGTCGAGCAGAATGGCAGCGGATGACGGCGTTGGCGTGTGTGTTGATCGCAGGAGCAGCGGCGGATGCCACCGCCCAGAGCGGCACCCGGGGCGGTGCCGGCGGGCAAAGAGCGCCAAGTGGTCAGCCTCAACGATCGCCACAATCTCAGCCGGCCCGTGATTCGGGTGGGCAGCCGCAGACGACGCGCTCTACCCGAACCACCAATCAAACGAGAACACGGACAACCCAACCCGCCCAGACCCGAGAAACGCCGAGCGGGACCCGTTCCCCCGGCGGCACACGTGCTCCGGGCGGCGGCGTTCGGAGCCCCGGAGGCGGCGTTCGAGCACCGGGGGGTGGTGTTCGTGGGCCGGGCACGCCGGGCGTTGGGCCGCGAGGCACGCCTTCGACATCGCCTGGGAACGGGGGGACTCCGGTCGATCCGGGGCCGGGCGGCGGGGACGATGGGCATCAAGGTGGCCATTCTCACTATTGCTTCCCCTATTATGGGTGGGGTTGGGGGTGGGGTGGATATCACGGATGGGGGTACTACACGATCCCAGAGCGATACGCGGGGACAGTGGACGGGCCTGCGAACACCGAGCTAGAGGGCGCACAAAGTGATGTTGAAGAACCACTTACGCCTTTAGAATCCGCTCGGGCTTGGATGTATTACGGCAAAGAAGTCGAGGCGGCCGAGTGGTATCGCCAGCATCTGGATGAAAATCCGGATGATGCCCGCGTGATGCGGGAGTATGCCGCAGCGTTGCTCGAAAGCGGGCGAACGGTCGATGCGGTGGCCCTGATGGGGTATGCATACAGCCTGTCGCCGGGGTTGGCCAACGAGGCGATGGGCCCAGCGCTATGGGGCGATTCTGCGTTTCGGCTGCGTCACTCAGTGACGGACGCGGTGCGGTTTGGGCATCGGTCAAGCTCTGGGAACGTGTGGCTTTTGGTGGCGGTGCTGATGCAGGCCGAGGGTCGCGACGCGGTGGCGTTAAAGATGATCGATCGGGCGGTCGCGGAAGGGCTCGATGCTGGCGTTGCCGACCGGATGCGGCTGAGGTTGACGCAGCGCTGAGTTTCTGGTGTGAAATTCATCTGTTGCCGCAAATTGTGGCAGGACTAGGGTTTGCCTGCGGGTGGGGGGTGCGCCTAGGGTTGTGGCCCTGCACACCGCGTGCCGGGATAACGTGAACCGTATGAACCACTGGTGGTGGTGCCCGCAAGGCCGGGGCATCGAGTGCCGCTCGTGGGAGGTGGAGACCGATGGCCAAGCGTGAAGTTGTACACCAGTTTAAAGTCATGGCTCCGGGTGGCCAGGCGACGCCTGCTCCTCCGTTGGGTCCGGTGTTGGGTGCCAAGGGTGTGAACCCGGGTCAGTTCATCCAGCAGTTTAATGCCGCCACCGCCAAGCTGAACGGCAAGGTTGTTGGTTGCATCATTACTTCGTACTCGGACCGTTCGTTCGAGTTTGAAGTCAAGTCCTCTCCTGCCTCGGTCCTGATTAAGGAAGCGGCTGGGATTCAGAAGGGCTCGGGCGTGCCACACACCGACAAGGTCGGCACCATCACGAGTGAGCAGGTTAAGAAGATCGCCGAAGAAAAGAAGGTTGATCTGACTGCGAACTCCATCGAAGCAGCGATGCGCATCATCGAGGGCCAGGCCCGTTCGATGGGCGTTGTGGTGGAGGGTTAATCCGATGCCGAAGATGACTAAGAGAGCAAAAGATAACGCGGCGATGGTGCCAGAAGCGCCGATCGAGGCGAACGCTGCATTCACGACGCTGAAGAAGTTCAAGGGCCCCAAGTTTGATCAGTCGGTCGAAGTGTGCATGCACCTCGGCGTTGACGTCAAGCAGGCCGACCAGATGATCCGCGGCTCGGTGTCGTTGCCCAAGGGCATTGGCAAGAGCAAGAAGGTCGTCGCGTTCTGTGCTCCAGAGCACGTGAAGGCGGCGCTCGAAGCCGGCGCGATCAAAGCCGGCGGCGAAGACCTGATGGAAGAAGTCGAAAAGGGCTTCATGGACTTCGACGTCGCGATCGCGAGCCCCGACATGATGCGGGTGATCTCGAAGCTCGGCAAGGTGCTTGGCCCCAAGGGTCTGATGCCTTCGCCCAAGAACGGCACCGTGACTCCAAAGGTTGCTGATGCGGTCGCTGAGTTCGCAGCCGGTAAGGTCGAGTACCGCACTGACAAGGGCGGAAACATCCACGCTGTCATCGGAAAGCTCAGCTTCCCCGAGGGCGATTTGGTTGAGAACTACGACCACTTTGTTGCCACGATCGAGAAGCTTCGTCCTTCGTCGGTCAAGGGTGATTACGTCAAGAGCATCACCGTCTCGGGGACTATGACCCCGGGCGTCCAAGTTGCGTTCCAAGACGCGGAAGCGGGGGAGTAACCCATGAGCAAGCCCGTCAAGAACATGATCATCGAGGATTATAAGGATCGCTTTGGGGACACCCAAGACGCGCTTGTGATCGGTCTGCGTGGCATCGAATCGAACGATACCAACACCATTCGTACCGGTTTGGCTGAGAAGTCGATCCGCGTGACGATCGTTCGCAACAAACTGTTCGGCCAGGCATTTGCCGGGACCGGGCTTGAGTCGCTCAAGGAGATCCTCTCCGGCGCGAACGCGGTTGCGTATGGCGCTGAGAGCGTCGTTGAAGTCGCTCGCGAGATCGTCGAGCTCACCAAGAAGTTCCCCGACATCGAGCTCAAGGGCGCCGTGCTCGACGGCGAGTTGTTCGAGGGTGCGACCGGCGTTGAACGCCTCAGCAAGTTCCCCACGCGGGACGAGGCGATCGCCAAGGACGTTTCGATCATCCTCGGCCCAGGTGCGAGCCTGCTCGGTGCGGTCAAGGGACCCGGTTCCGGAATCGCTGGCATCGTCAAGGCGATCGAAGAGAAGCTGGAAAAGGGTGAGGCAATCGCCAAGGTTTGAGTCCAGTTGTAAGACTGTTTGGTTAAGAATCACCGGTGTCGGATCGAAGCGATTCGGTCCGGCACCAGCATGAAATAGTTTGGAACATCAACTCCAACCGACTGGCCCGATGGCCGGTGACGATCGCGAGATTGTGTGCCGGAGGGTTAAAGAGCTGAATGGTTCGGCCCCTCTTGGTTGGAAGGTGACAAGGCACGAACTCACACGCAGTGGTGCCGGATTTTGTAAGGAAGTAACACATGTCTGACGAAGCCAAAACCTACGACGCGAAGATCTCGGACCTCGGCGACAAGCTCGCTGGGCTGACCTTGAAGGACGCGGTTGACCTCGCTGATTACATGAAGGACACCTACGGCATCGAAGCTGCTGCCGGCGGCGGCGTTGTGATGGCTGCTGCTGCTGACGGCGGCGGCGCTGCTGCTGAAGAGCAGTCCGAGTTCGACGTCGTGCTCAAGGCAGTCGGCGGCAACAAGATCGGCGTGATCAAGGCTGTCCGCGAGATCACCGGTCTCGGTCTGAAGGAAGCCAAGGAAATGGCAGAAACCGCCGGCGTGAAGGTCAAAGAAGGCCTGTCGAAGGAAGAAGCCGAAGAGATCGCTGGCAAGCTCAAGGACGCCGGCGCCGAAGTCGAAGTCGCTTAATCGAGCTCCAAGCGGATTTACGGGTATGTATACCTGTTTTCCGTCAAAGATCACGTTCGGTCGGGTGGAAACGCTCGGCCGACGATTTCGGGCGGGCGGTCGTCCGGAGGCAAAGTGGATCTCGTCTAGGGAATGTGCCTTCCTAGGCGGGCAAGCAGAGACGGAGGCTGACGCGGTGACAGACCGGTCGGCATCTAAGCAGCGGATGAATCGGATTGAGATTGAGTTCTCAGTCGCGAGTGGAGCCGTTGTGTCCGTGTGTCTAGACTCTCGGATCGGCGGAAACTGGGGCACATCAAATATTTAACTCCTCGCCCGTGCGCTCGGCAACAGCTGAGAGCGGCGGCGCGATCGGAACCATCGCGAGGACCCTGATGGCAGCGACCAAAGTGCGCAGGATGCAGCGTGAACGCACCGTCCGTAGCTTCGCCAAGCGTGGCGACGGCGCGGGCATTCCCAACATGTGGGATGTTCAGTCGGGCGGATACGATCGTTTTCTCCAGATTGGGCTCGACCCAGACGCGAGAGACCCACACATGGGTCTCGAATCGCTGCTGCGCGAGATCTTCCCGATCGAATCGTACGACGGGACGATGCACCTCGAGTACATCTCGTACGACCTGGACCAACCACGGTACACGTCGGACGAATGTCGCGAGTTGCGTCTTACCTATGGCTTGCCGTTCAAGCTGCGATTGCGCCTGAAGCGCGAGACGCACGGCGACCTTCCCGAAGAAGATATCTATCTGGGCGAGTTCCCGGTGATGATGGGCGGCGGCGAGTTCATCGTGAACGGTGCCGAGCGCGTCATCGTCAGCCAGTTGCACCGTTCGCCCGGTGTTGACTTCTCGATCGTGTCCAGCGAGGCTGACCGCCCGCTGCACTCGGCCCGCATCATCCCAGAGCGTGGCTCTTGGATCGAGCTTGAAGTCACCAAGAAAGACGTGCTGGCGATGCGGATCGACCAGTCCGCCAAACTCGCCGCGACGACGTTCCTTCGGTGCCTCGATGAATCGGTCGCGTCGACCGATGCGATCATCGGTCTGTTCTATGAGGTGACCGAGATCAAGGCCAAGGACGTCCACGAGGACGACTGGGCGGCGGCGTCGATCATCGACACCGAATCGGGCGAAGAGCTCGTGCACGTCGGCCGTCAGATTGGTGAGGAAGCCGCCGAGGCGATCCGTGCCAGCTCGCTCAAAGAAATCCGCGTGGTTCAGAACCCATCGGACACCTTGATTCTTAACTCGATCGCCGAGGAAAAGCTGGAGCAGTTCGACGAAGTGCCCGGCGTCAACAGCGACTTCGATCGCGCGATGCTGAAGGTTTACACTCGTTTGCGTCCGGGCAACCCGCCGCAGGTTGAGAAGGCCAAGCAGCTGTTTGCTGAGAAGTTCTTCGACGACAACCGGTACCGTCTTGGTTCGGTCGGCCGTTTCCGTATCAACCGCAAGTTTGACATGGATACGCCGGAAGATCAGATGTATCTGCTGGGTATCGACTTCCTCAAGGTTGTCCAGTACCTGCTCGACCTTCGAAGCAACCGTCTCGATGCTGATACGGGTCGCCCCGTGGCACATGTGGATGATATCGACCACTTGGGCAACCGTCGTCTCCGGACGTTGGACGAGTTGGCGGTCGAAGAGTTGCGTAAGGGCTTCTTGAAGCTTCGCCGCACAGTCCAAGAGCGCATGAGCGTGAAGGACCCGGAGGAGGTTGCCAAGATCGCTGATCTTGTGAACTCCAAGAGTGTTTCGAGCGCGATTGACTTCTTCTTTGGTCGCAGCGAGTTGAGTCAGGTGGTCGACCAGACTAACCCGCTCTCAACGCTGGTGCACGAGCGTCGTCTTTCGGCGCTTGGTCCGGGGGGTCTGAACCGCAAGCGTGCGGGCTTTGAGGTTCGCGACGTTCATACTTCGCACTACGGCCGAGTTTGCCCGATCGAAACGCCGGAAGGCACCAACATCGGTCTCATCGTATCGCTGGGTATCTATTCCGAGGTTGATCAGTACGGCTTCCTTCGCACGCCTTATCGCAAGGTCGTGAAGGGGCAGGTCACCGATCAGATCGAATACCTGCGTGCGGACGAAGAGATCCGTGCGATTCTCGCGCCGGCAGACGCGATTCAGCCGGGCGGCCAGCTCGGCGAAGGCAACGTTCTTGCCCGCGTGGACGGCGAACTCACCCAGCTGAAAGCGACCGAGATCGACTATGTCGATATCTCGCCCAAGCAAATCGTGGGTGTGTCGGCGTCGCTGATTCCGTTCCTCGAGCATGACGACGCGAACCGGGCCCTGATGGGTTCGAACATGCAGCGTCAGGCGGTTCCGTTGCTCATGGTTGATCCGCCTTGTGTGGCAACCGGCATGGAGAAGGACGTCGGCCAGTACTCAGGCATGTTGGTGAAAGCCAAGCGTTCGGGCACGGTGACGTTCGTTGATTCGCAACGGATCATCGTCGACAACGCCGACGAGTATGTGCTTCGCAAGTTCGTCGGATTGAACGAACGGACCTGCCAGAACCAGAAGCCCATCGTGAAACCCGGGCAGAAGGTTGAGGAAGGTCAGGTCATCGCTGACGGCGCTTCGACACTGCAAGGCGAACTGGCGATCGGGCATAACGCGCTCGTCGCGTTCAATACGTTCGACGGCTACAACTTCGAAGACGCCATTGTCATCTCGGAGCGTGTGGTGAAGGACGACGCGTTCACGAGTATCCACATCGATGCGTATGACGTGGAAGTCCGCGAGACCAAGCTTGGTCGCGAGGAGTTCACGCGGGACATCCCGAACGTGTCGGAGCGGATGCTTCGCAACCTCGATGACAGCGGCATTATTCGCGTCGGCGCTCGTGTCGGCCCTGGTGACATCCTGGTCGGTAAGGTCAGCCCCAAGAGCAAGACCGAGCTGACTCCGGAAGAGAAGCTGCTCCACGCGATCTTCGGTCGTGCGGGTGAGGACGTGAAGAACGATTCGCTCGAAGTGCCAGCGGGTACGAGCGGTATCGTGATCGGTACTCGCAAGTTCAGCCGTCGCGTTCACATGAACGAGGCACAGAAGAAGCAGCTCAAGATTGAGATCGAGGCATACGAAGCAGAGCAGGACGCGCAGGCGATCAAGCTCTTCAAGGAGATGACCGACTCGATCAACGAGAAGATCGGCACCGAGATGGTCGACCCGATGACCCGTCAGAAGGTCGGCGCGTCGGACATCCCCGAGGTCATCCTCGAGCAGATCAAGACATTCAATGTGAAGTGGATCAAGGGCGGCAAGGACGTGAAGGACGAGGCCGAGCAGGTCTATCGTCAGTTCTGGCCGCGTATCGAAGCGATCGAGACCGAAAAGCAACGCAAGGTCGCGCACATCAAGCGTGGCGATGAGTTGCCCAACGGCGTGCTCGAGATGGTCAAGGTCTACATTGCTGCCAAGCGGACATTGTCCGCCGGTGACAAGATGGCCGGTCGTCACGGCAACAAGGGTGTCATCGCCCGCATCGTCCCCGAAGAAGACATGCCATTCATGGACGACGGCACGCCCGTCGACGTCATGCTCAATCCGCTGGGCGTGCCCAGCCGCATGAACGTGGGGCAGATCCTCGAAACCCACCTCGGGTGGGCGGCCCAGGTGCTCGGCTTCCAAGCCGTCACGCCCGTCTTCGACGGCTGCACCGAGGACGAGATCCACGCCGCGGTCCGCGAAGCCAACGAGCACGTCAAGAATCGTTGGGCGGACATGGAAGAGAAGGGCGAATGGCCGCACCACCGCGAGTTGCTGGCAGAGATGCCCGCGGGTGGCAAGGTCCAGCTCTACGACGGCCGCACCGGCGAGTCGTTCCACCAGCGGACGACCGTGGGCTTCATGTACCTGCTCAAGCTGCACCACCTCGTGGACGACAAGATCCACGCGCGTGCCACGGGCCCGTACAGCCTCATCACCCAGCAGCCGCTCGGTGGCAAGGCCCGCACGGGCGGCCAGCGCTTCGGAGAGATGGAGGTCTGGGCGCTCGAAGCGTACGGAGCCGCCTACATCTTGCAGGAACTGCTGACCGTCAAGTCCGACGACGTTGAAGGACGCACCAAGATCTACGAGTCGATGGTCAAGGGCACGAACGTGCTCGAAGCCGGGATGCCCGTGGCGTTCGACGTGCTCTGCAACGAACTCAAGGGACTCGGCATGAACGTCACCCTCGAGAAGAAAGAACTCGAAGGCGGCAGCCTGCTCTGATGCAGTCTTCCCGGACTGCGAGTTAGCCCGGCGGGGGCGACCCGCCACGATGGCTTCGGCCACGGTTTGAACACAGATCCCTTTCCGCAACCGCGGGAGATAAGACCGATGATGGAAAACGTCTACGAACGTGTGAACGACTTCTCGGC
>JBGCEB010000079.1:0-17833 GCA_045106075.1 Phycisphaerales bacterium | reverse complement strand
CATCCAGAGCAGGTTGGCGGCGTGCGAGAGGTTGGGATTCTGGGCGACGAAGTCTTTGCCGTCGATGTTATTTTGCATGTGCCCGATGATGGTGGGGACCTGGGCGAGGATGCGTTTGGCTTTGCGGAGGTTGGCGTCGGCCGAGTTGTCTTGGCAGTCGGGGTCGAGGTGGCCGCAGATGGAGACGGCGGTTCGGAGCAGGTCCATCGGGACGCCCGAGTGGTTCTTGACGAGGTTGGCCGAGTTCATGAGGAAGGACTTGGCTTCCTCCGGGATGTCACGTGCCGAGACCAGTTCAGCGGTGAAGCGTTTGAGTTCGTCGGCCGAGGGCTTGTGGCCTTCGAGGAGGAGGAACGCAACTTCTTCGAAGGTGGCGTTGGCGGCGAGGTCGGCGATCTCGTAGCCTCGGTAGATAAGCGCCGATTGTTCGACGTTGCAGATGGCGGTCTCGCCGGCGATGACGCCTTCGAGGCCCTTGGTGACGGGGGCGGTGGTGGTGGTGGACATGGCTGGATCCCTCTGCAGCGGAGTCTGGATTGGAAGTAGGTACGAACGGAAGATGATAGGATGCTGTCGGGTCTGCTGGAGGCGGATCAGGAGCGGTGTTTATGAGCCGGATTGTGTCTCAGTTGGTGTTGGCGATGCTGCTGTTGCCCGCGTTGGCATTGGTTTACGTGATTGCGTTCGTTCTGCTCGAAGATCTGACCAGATTTAACAACGAGGCCACGTTTTTCTACTCCGGGCTGATCACACTGATCCTGACGATGTCGCTGTGGACGTTGCTGTGGCGGTCGACGGTGCGTTGGACAGGCGGGCGGGTTGGTTTGAGCATCGGAATGACGCTTGGCGTGGTTGGTTTTTCGGGCGGCGTGTCGTGGTTGCTTGGGATGGTCGTGGGAGATGACTTTGGTTTCTTCATGTGGGGCGCGTTGTCGTGCGTGCTGTGGCCGATCGCGTCGATCCTGGTGTGGCGGGAATCGAAGAGTGAGCGCATGGCCCGGCTGGGCAAAGCGTCGGACGGGCGCGTGGTGCTGGCGTGCCCGGTGTGCAACTACGACCTCGCGGATCAGCGCGAGGCCACGTGCCCGGAGTGCGGCGGGGTGTTTACGTTGGGGTCGCTGATGGCCGCGGGTGATCGGGACTCGGAATCGTCGATCTCGGCGGGGGCTTGATCAGGCGGGGAACTCCCACGGCGTGCCGGGTTTGTAGCCGACCATGTTGTAGAGTTGGTCGCGGGTCTGCATGTTGGCGAGTTGCCCTTCGAGGGTGCCGGTGGATTTGAGGTCGGCTAGCGCGGTGGTGATGGCGTGCAGTGCAAGACGCAAAGTGCTGACCGGGTAGATCACGATGTTGTAGCCCATTTCCTCGAAGCGGCTGAGCGGGATCATCGGGGTCTTGCCGAACTCGGTCATGTTGGCGAGCATGAAGGGGCGTTGGTCGCCCAGCGTGTCCATAGCTGACGCGAAGTCGGCGAACTCTTGTTCGGTGGTTAGGCCCTCGGGGAAGATCATGCTGGCGCCGGATTGGACGTAGACCTTGGCGCGTTCGACGGCGGCGTCGAAGCCTTCTACGCCCTTGGCGTCGGTGCGGGCGCAGATGATGAAGTTGCCGTTCGAGCAGTCCTTGGATGCCTGGGCGGCCCATGCGATTTTGTTGGCGGCTTGATCGGTGGGGATGAGGGCTTTGCCGTCCAGGTGGCCGCAGCGTTTGGGGAAGACCTGATCTTCGAGATGGAGCCCGGCGGCGCCGGCGTGGTTGTATTCGATGACGGTGCGCCGGGTCATCTCTTCCTCGCCGAACCCGGTGTCGGCGTCAGCGATGACCGGCAGGCCCGAGCCCTGGCAGACTTCGCGGATAACGCGGGCGAAGTGGTCGAGGGTGAGTAGGCCAACGTCTGGGACGCCTGCGGCGACGGAGGTGGCGCCGCCCGAGACGTAAGCGGCGTCGAACCCGGCGTCGCGGACGGCCATGCCGACGAGGGCGTTGAACGCGCCGGGGGCGGCGACGCAGCCCTTGGACATGGATTCGCGGAGGGTCTTGCCGGGGTGCTCGTTCGTCATGGAGCATGTTATGCGAAACCTAAGGCGGGGCCTGCTGTAGACTGCCAGCATGAAGAAAGTAGCACGCAGGACGACTGGGATCGGAATGATGGCGTTGATCGTGGCGGTTGCGACAGGTGTGGGCTGTAGCTCGCCCAGACTCAAAACTCGCCCGGCGGCAGTTGAACGGATGCCTGCGGCGAACGCGGAGTCATCAGTTGTGGAAGGGCGATTATCACTTGCGGCTGAGTCACGGGACGGTCGGGTAATTTTAATGCGTCAGCCAACACCCAGTGAGTTGCGGGCCTTCGCGGAGGATGGAGGTAAGACGGTCGTCAATCTGCGGACTCAAGCAGAAATTGACAAGCTGGATTTTGATCAGTCGGCGTTGATGGACGAGCTTGGGTTACGGTACGTTTGGATGCCAATGGGCGAGTTCAATCTAGGTACGGTGGAACGCTTCGGTGAAACGCTGCGGCTCGATAACGAGCCCGTTTTGCTCCATTGTGCCTCCGGTGGTCGAGTGAATGGGCTTTGGGCCGCGCACCTAGCGGTGAACGAAGGGTATAGCAATGCCTCTGCGGTAGCGCGTGGTCGGGAGTACGGACTGCGGGGCCGCATGGAACGAACAGCGAGGCGGATTATGTTAAAGGTGCCGGACCAGGTTTTGGAGGCTGTGCAGGCAGAGAATGTGCGGCACTCCGTGGACACGCTTACGAGCTTTGGAACCCGCCATACTTCGTCAGAAACCGAATCGAAAGTGCGCGGCATCGGCGCTGCACGGCGTTGGGTGAAATCGGCGTTTGAAGATGCTGCTGCGGGCTCGGGCAGGACGGGTGAGTTGGCGGTGCGTGTTGCGTTTGACTCGCATTTGGTTCCGGCCGACGGGCGGCGAATCTTACAAGATACGGAAGTGGTCAATGTTGTTTGCACCATCCCCGGTGCCGACCCTGCCTCTCGCGGACGCTTGTACTACGTGTTGGGTCATTTGGATTCCCGTGCGACGGACCCAACGGACGCGGTATCCGACGCTCCCGGAGCTAACGACGACGCGTCCGGAGTCGCTGCGATGATCGAGTTGGCCCGGGTCTTGTCGAAAGAGCGATTGGACTCGACGATTGTTCTTATGGCGACCTCTGGTGAAGAGCAGGGCCTTTACGGGGCTCGGTATCACGCGCAAGCAGCGAAGGCGCGAGGGGCGGATATCCGCGGCGTGCTCAACAATGACACGATCGGAAATCCACTGGGCGCAGACGGACGTGAAGCTCGCGATGAAGTGCGCATCCTTTCGGAGGGGCTGCCATTGGAGGTACTGGCGCAAGATCCGGAACGGCTCGCGACGTTCGTGCGGCAAGCACGTATGTTGGGTTCTGAATCAGATGGTGTTTCGCGGCAGCTCGCTCGATACGTGCACGAGATCGGTGAGTTGCACCGAGCGCCTGTTCGGGCCAAGCTGGTGTTTCGGCCGGACCGATTCTTGCGCGGCGGAGATCACACCCCGTTTAACGAGCTTGGTTTTGCGGGCGTTCGGTTCTGTGAGGTCCATGAAGACTACTCGCAGCAGCATCAAGATGTGCGAATCGAGAACGGCTTGCAATATGGCGATCTCGCCCAGTTTGTCGACGCAGACTATCTTGCCGACGTTACGCGGCTGAATGCCGTTACTTTGGTTCACATCGCAAACGCACCATCGACACCCGTGAATGCCCGAATCATCGTGGCCAACCTTGATACAGACACAACGCTTCGGTGGGATGCAAGCCCAGAGCTTGATGTCGCGGGGTATGAGATCGTTTGGCGCGAAACAACGAGTGCTGTTTGGGAAGAGTCACTCGACGTTGGCAACACCACTGAAGGCACCGTTGATCGAAGCAAAGACAACTGGATCTTCGGCGTGCGGTCATATGACCAAGACGGATATCGGTCGCCGGTCGCTTTTCCAATGCCATCGAGGGACTGATCCTTGTTAAGCGTTGGCCGGCGCGTTCATTTCGGTACCCAAACGATCCAACATCAGGGATGTTTGCGTTTCGAATATCAGTCTTTGCATCGTGGTATCCGGTATGAAACCAAGCCCGGCGCTGTGTTCCATGAATGACTTGAGTTGGCTGTAATAGCCATCGGTGTCGAGAAAGCCGATGGGCTTGTCATGGATAGCGAGTTGATTCCAGGTAATCGCTTCGAAGACTTCATCGAGCGTGCCAACGCCGCCAGGGATCGCGAGAAATGCTGACGCACGCTCGGCCATGATGGCTTTGCGTTCGTGCATCGTGGTGATGATGTGCAACTCCGTGCAGCCGGTGTGAGCGAGCTCTACTTCGACCATTGATCGCGGGATCACGCCGATGACCGGGGCGCCCGCTTCAATTGCCGCGTCGGCCAGGATGCCCATGAGCCCGACGTTACCGCCGCCGTAAACAAGCCCGAAGTTGCGTTCCGCCAATCCACGACCGATCGCGCGGGCGGTGTCTGAGTAGATCGGATCGGTACCGGTTCGTGCGCCGCAGAAGACCGCCACATACTTGCAGTTGGTCGGTGCTGCACCGCGATGATTACTCGTAGCCGTCACGGGTCTGGATCTCGAAGTTATGTAGGTCACGGATCTCGTCGACCGACTTGGCGGCGAGGTTCTGGAAGCGTTCGATGATCGTCGCAGGATTCTCTTGCACAAGCTGACCGAGTAGGTTGAACTTGTGGGCAAGGATCGCCTTAAGGTCCGCGGTGGTGTTGCGTGCATGTCCGCCGGGATACATGACCATTCCAGAATCGAAATCGGTCCCGTCGGTGTCGGTGATGATGACCGAGGTGGGGATCCCGTCGGGATAGCGGCGGTCATACTCATCGCCGCCATGCGCGAACTCGATGCGATCCATCAGCGAACGGGTGCGTTCGTTCACAATGGCATCCGGGGCGTAGTCGTAGGGCTCGAGCATCAGGCTTGTCCAGTCAGCTTTTTGCTGGCTGAGCGCCTTACGGAGCAATGTCGAGATGATGTAGACCATTGAGTGATCGGCGGATTGCCGAGTGGTTGGGTCCCGCTTGGCGGGATCACCGATGATGCCGAACGCAGGTTCGTATGCTGTGATCTTGATCTTGGCGATCTTTGAACCACTCTCGTCGTCAAGGAGATGAGGAGCCTTGTTGAGCAAGTCGATGATCGCCTGGATCGCGCCGGCGGACTGGTGCTCGTAGAGACCAAGTTTAAAGTGCATGCCCATCACAGCAAAGTCATCGCCGGCCCGGCTGAGAACCAACTCAAAGGGCGAAGCGTCGGCTTGTTTGGTGTTGGCCTCGGTGGCGCCGACCTTTTGGAACATTTGGCCGGGGCCCTCGAAGATGCGGAAGATCGATTCTGGGTTCCGGAAAATGTCGCGCGGACCCATGAAGCCGGACATGGATCGTTTCACGCTAAGGACCGCGAACTCGGTGGTAATCGCAGCCGAAGAACCCTTGGAATCCGACAACTGCTTGCCAGCGCGGATCGCGCGGAACGGGACTGCGTGGGCGACCGTCATGCCGATGGCGGATTCGATCTGCTCGGCCGTCGCACCAAGCATGGCTCCAAACACAGCGGCAGAGGCGATACCGCCGTGGACGACATGGTCAACTTTGTACGTCTTGAGACTAAAGACTTCGGCCAGGCGGCCTCGAATTTCGTCGTGGAGGACCATCGCTTTGAGTGCTTGGGCGCCGTCCTTACCCATAAGCTGAGCGGCGGCGATCGCAACAGAGTAGAAATCGTTGTGTCCGAACTCGCCAGCGGTGTGATTTAGCTCTGGGTTGTAGCCAAAGTTGGTCCCGTTGGAGTCCCATTCGCGGACTGCTGAGCAGTTGGCGACGATCGCTTTCTCGGGTTGGAGTTGTGCATTCGAGCCAAAGACCGTCGCGCCGCGTCGTTGAGCTCGCCCGATCAGGTGGGTTGCGTCGGTGACGGGGTACTGGGTCGCTTCATCACGGAGCACGGTTGGTGCATTTGTTTTGAGCGCCAGTGCGGAGAGGCCGCAGAGGACTGCATCGGTGAAGAAGTCGTTGGTTTTGTTAAGGACTGCCTGCGAGGGTTCCCCGCGCTTAGAGGGGTCGTCTGAGAGGAAGTCGATGGCGAACTTGGCAATGCCGAGGGCCTGATTGGTATCTGCGGGAAGGGTGACTTGGGTATCTGAAGCGACGGCCGGCATAGGGAGTCTCCTTCGAGTTGCTGAACTGATCAACGAATCTGGACGGTCTGGGGACCGGCGATCCGGGTCGAGATGGTAGGAGGGTCAATAACTGGCGTAAACCCTATTTTTTGCGTGGCTGGAGGTGATCCGGTAGCTTTGAGAGGGGGACGCAGTCTGGTTTTTGTACCGTTCGAGCCATGGCGTGCTTGGTGTGGGAACCGATCTGCTCGTAGATCGCGAAGCGGGTGAACATCTTTTGGTAAGTCTTAATCTTTGTGAATGCCCTCACGACGTCAGCCGCGCCGGTGGACGCAAAACTGGGCACGGGGGGGATGCCTGGGCACAGCCATGATCTTTTGCGAATCGAACTACATGCCGTTCGCATTGCCGGTGAAAACGAAGTACCCGAGCCCGCAGAAGAAGGCCCAGATTCCGTAGATGGCGTGCTCGAAACCGGCGGCGAGCGCGGAGTTACTGCGTCGATAGGTATATGCAAAGAGAATGCCCGCGGGGATCGTCATTACGATCGCAATCCAGTTCCACATGGTGATGTGCAGCCATGAGAATGTCAGCACATTGATGGTGAACGCGAGGTGCCCCTCGCCGATGATCTGGCGGTATCGATGGAAAAAGAACGCGCGGTGGGTGACCTCTTGCGGATACGCACTGATCCATGGATAGGCAATCGAGATAAACAGGATTACAACCGGCATCTCTCGGGGCAATCGCAAAAACCCAGACTCTGGCAGCAGCGGTGTGTGAAATGCCAAGAGCCAGGTAGTGATCAGAATGATGATCGCGGACGGAACGAACACTTTGAGAATGCGGCGCAGATCACGTTTGAAACCGGCGAGATTCCATAGACGAGCATTGTCAAAGGTTGGGTCGAATCTCAGAAAGAGAACCATGGTTACGAACGTAACCAACAAGAATGGAAATACGAACAGCCCCCGTGGTAAGCCAAGATCGAAGCTCAGACCGGTGATTCCGATCGCCCGCAACACGCCGTCACCAAGCTGCGGTTGAATGAGCCCCGCGACGATCGGCGGTATAAAGACATAAAGGAGCGTCAGTTCAGACCAAAGCATCAACTTCCTGGCGATCGAGATGGATGGCTTCATGGCCGTGTTCCGAGTCGCCCGGCGTCTTGCTCGCGTTGGAGTAGAGCGGCGTTGGCTTTGTTGGGCTTGAGAAAGAAGTCTGCTGCGTCGCCGAAAATCGGTACTTGACCGATGAGCCAATCAATGCCCAGGTTAAACAGCATACGAGCAACAACACGTTTGCTCGCTTTGAGCACCCACGCGTCACGCACGATTGCGAGACCAAGCACGAACGAAATCGTGTCACCAAGCACAGGAACAAGTCCGATGATGGGATCGATGCCAAAGCGGATACCGAGCATGGGCATCTCAAACTTTGAATCGAGGATTTCAGCGAACCGGATTGAGTTGGGAATCGTTTTCGGATCAGTCATGCGCGGCGTTTCATTCACGGTTTGGGTTCATTGTCCGCATCCGCGTAGAACCCCTTGCCTACGGGCTTGAGACGCCCTGCCGCGACGAGGGCTTTCCAGACTTCTTTCGGAAACTCGTTTGGTGGCTGAATCGCGTCGACATCTGACTTTCTGCCTCCGGAAAGGTGGCGTCCGCCGAGCCTGGATTCGTCGTCGAGCCGGGTCAGTTTCAGTCGCTTGTGGAAAGCACGCATGGCTGCTTTCATATCGGAGTCGGAGACTTCGATAGAAGAATCGGAAGCCGCTTTGGGCTGTGGGTTTTCGAGAGCAAATACCATTCGATCCAGACCGGGGTGATCCTTATCCTTGAGCACACGGGCGGATTCAGTCGCGTCCACTGGGAAGCGAGAGAGTAGTCGCCCAGCCAACGCCCAAGCATCGACGATCTTGAGCCCGTTGTCAGCTGTGGCAATGGAGTTGGTGACTTCACGAAGTTTTTCGAGCGCGTTCATGGTGAGAATGGTACAGTCGCATCGCTCGAAACGTTCGGCAGTCTGATTTGTTTCAGAGAATATCGAAGAAAGGGAGCCCAATCGTGCTGATTTTGCTTCGTTGGTTGTTGATGGCTTGCTTGGTAGTGTTGCTTTGGGGATGTGGCAAGCCCGCAGCTGAACAGTCCCGTACCGAAGGCGAAGCCGCTGCAAACGCACCCGTCGGGCAATCAGATAAACAGACTCCCATTGCCGCCACTTCAGGTGCCACGACCGTGGGTGGGCCGGACGCTCAACCAGTTCAGCCCGAGCTCCAAGCTTCAGCACCTGATCCGGAAATCCTTCGAACAATGGGGGTTGGGACGCGCATCGAGTACCTGCTTGGACCTGAGATTGAGATGATCACAAGTGGGGCTGTTGATCCGATGAAACTCGTTGTGATTCGTGAGATTCTTAGGAACACCAATGAAAACTACGTCCATCGAATGCGCGGGAATGACAGCAACACGGTCTATGTGCATGTCGATGGCCGAGAGGGTGTATACGACGCAGACGGAAAACTCGTCCTTGATGGCTTCAACGATGGGACATTCAATTACGCTCACGGCGAGACGTATCCGCTCGAGCACTTTGTGTGTGACATGAACCCCTGGTTGAAGTACGGTTTATCGGAAACAGATCCGACAAGCATTCAAGAGCGAGTGCAGGCCTATGTACGTGATTTCGAGGGCGGCATCCTTGGAGCTCGGATTGCGTTTGCTGATGGCGAAGTTGATACTGAAATTGAAATCAAAGCAGTCGACTTTGGAACGATCGAAGCGCTTGCCCTGTTCATTCGGGTGCTTGGTGAGGAAAAGGCGGGTGTGATCTATTCGATCGTGACCGAGCCCAAGCCTATCGATAGCGCTGAAATCATCTCGGCGCTCGCGGCCATTGAACAGGCCTTGATCAAATTGTACTCAGACGGTTGAGGATCAGTCCTCTTCGTCGGCGTTGCCGAGTGCCACCATCATCATGCCCATCGGAATCATCGCGTCTTCGATTGCTCGGCGTCGAAGTTCCTCGATGTTAGAGATACGACCCGATTTGACATCCCTGCGTAGATCATCGAGCAAAGACTCCAAGGTTGCGAGCATGCTGCCCCAAACTTGGTACTCGGCATCTGAATCTGGCATTACCCGTTTGACCATTGGCAGGCTTGTCGGAGGCACGAGGCGCCAGCCATCTTCGTTCTTCCGCATGGTCAATCCGAACGGCGGCAGCACGGCTCGGTTGTCCCAAGTTATGGCGACGGTATCGATTCCGATCTCTTGGGTGCCGACCCGGTCGATCTGATCGGTCACGGCGCTATCTAATCCTGCAAATGGATCGGCAAGCAACCGTGTTAGAACCCGCTCTCTTGCTTCGCGCTGGTCTTCACTCGATCTACGACGGTTCGGAGTGAAAGCTGCGAGCAGGCTTGTTTTCTCGCCGCGGGCTTCGGCTGATTCAACTTGCTGCGCGAGCCGTTCAAGTTCTTCGGGCATTTCATCTTGGATCGTGCCGTGCAGATCTTGGGCAGCGACGAGCACGCGACCGAGACGGATGTACAGATCGTTCATCCGTTGTTCGCGATCCGTGCCACGGTCAGCCGATGGTACCGGTTCAATCAGTTGCACCAGACGATCAGCACGACCGTCCATAAGCATCTGGCCAGCGGATTCAATGACTGCCCGCGGTGTGTCACTCGGGTACTGTTTGTCTGGCCAAACACGAATCCCGGCCCAGATCACCGCAGACAGCAACACGGATGAACAGATCACGGTCATACCTACAAGAATGCCCAGCGGCAGGGGCTCATTGACCGCGTCGTTTGGGGGCTCTTCGCGGGAAGGATTGGTCTGGCTGATATCTGTCAAGGTGGTCCCCGCGTAGGATCAAGCATGAACTGCACGGTCAATGGTGAATCCACAGAACTGCCCGATGGAACGACTGTCTCCCAACTGATAGAGCTTCTTGGGCTGTCGGATGCGATATGTGCGGCCGAAGTTGGCGAAAATCTTGTGCCCAAGCGTGAACGTGAGGCCCGCGTGCTCGTTCATGGCGACAAAGTAGAAATCGTCACACTTGTCGGAGGTGGCTGATCCCCCGCGGTGTTACGTATCGATTTCAGCTGGTCGGAATCCGGAGTCTTGATCGCCGACGCGAAGAATCGCGAGCGTGCTCTGTGCTCGCACTTCACCGAGTGGCTTGCCTGCGATGAGAACAACGGCGTCCCCATCGGTCACAATGCCGTCCTCCCGCACGCGTTTTTCAACGGTCGTGGTCCAATCCCGGAGGCGTCCGGCACCTTCGGGTTCGATACAAACAGGTGTCACGCCGCCATACAGCGCCATGCGACGAGCCGCAACGCGTGAGGACGTGTAAGCATAGATTGGGATGCGGAAGTTGTGCTGGCTGAGATATCGCGCCATTCCACCGATTTGGGACCAGACTGCTACGCATTTCGCGTCGAGCTCATCTGCGATATGCCAAGCGCCGTGCGCGAGGGCTGCCGATCGATGGGGGTATTCCTCGAGGCGGTGTGGGATGTGTCCGCGTTCCGCGAGCTCGTCGACGCGTGCTTCGGTAACTTGGATGATTCGTTGCATGGTTTCGACGACGATTTCAGGATACTTTCCGACCGCCGTTTCGCCGGAGAGCATGACAGCGTCGGCTCCATCGAAAACCGCATTGGCAACATCAGATGCTTCCGCACGCGTCGGCGTTTGGTTGTCGATCATTGTCTCAAGCATTTGAGTGGCGACAATACATGGCTTTGCTTTTTGGGCACAAGCTGCGAGAATATGCTTTTGCGCAACTGGGACACGAGCGACGTCCATTTCGACGCCGAGGTCTCCGCGAGCGACCATGATCGCATCGCTCGCATCGATGATCTCTTCAAGATTGATCAATGCCTGCGGTTTTTCAACCTTTGATATCACAGGGATTCGTGCTGGGATTCCTGGCTTATCGGGGATGTCATCGCAGAGTTCATCGAGGCGGTCACGGAGTTCGAGGATCTCTGAAGCCGACCGGACAAACGAAAGTGCCAGGTAATCAAGCTTGTTTTTAACCGCCCAGTCGACGCACTCCCAATCTCGCTCGGTGATCGCTGGCATTTTAAGATCGGACTCGGGCAGGTTGATGCCCTTCGAAGATGTAATCCGACCGCCAACGGTCACACGGCAGCGGAGCCATTCGCCATCCAAGCGATCAACCGCGAGCATGCGGATCGCGCCGTCATTGATGAGGACGCGTTGACCGGGATCGACGTCGTAATAGAGGCGATCAAATGTCGCGCCGAACGTGGCGGTTCCGTTGATGAGCTCTGCGAGCCCTTGCCCATTTTTGAACATGATGTCATCGCCTGGATTGACGATGATTCCCCCTTCGGGATCAATGTCTGCGACCTTTCCGACGCGCATCTTCGGGCCTTGGAGATCTCCCAAGATTGCCACGGCATGGGGCGTGCGATCGAGTACTTCGCGGACGTTTTTGAGCCGTTGATCTTGCGCGGCGAGATCGCCGTGCGAGAAGTTGAACCGGAAGACACTCACGCCGCTTTCGACGAGCTTGGCAACCATCTCAACGGAATCAGATGCGGGTCCGAGTGTCGCAACGATCTTGGCGTGTGGCGGATTGGTGTTCTCCGTTGCAAGCCAAGACGGCGCCGAAGCATGGGTGCCGGCAGAGATATTGATTTCAGACATGATTTTGCTCATCGTGCGTTGACCTCTCGGACGATCGCCCGGTATTGCTCTCGGAAGAATCTGGTGTATTCGATCTTGAGTCGTGCTTTTCGGCCGGATTGGCGCCATTCGTTTCGGACAGCGCGATAGTTGGATTCGGTAAAAGGCAAACTGTGGCTGGTGTTGACGATGCTCAGTATGGAATCACTCGCATCGGCGGGAACATCGGTGATCCATTTCCAATCGTTGTTGGCGATTGTTGTTCGATCGGCCTCGGAGAGATCTGTAAATCCCGGCAAGTTTGCAAGTGCCTGAATATCGGTCTCCGGGAAGGCGTAGAACATCCTTTCAAGTTTGGTGATTTCAGATGGCGTGAAGTCGCCGGAAGCCTCAGCTTCATTGAGAGCGACATACGCGGCACGGCATTCATTGGCAAGATCGACTCCGAAGCAACCCATCATGACTTGCACGCCGGTACGCCAGCCTGGGTTTTCGACATCTGAAACAATGTCGTAGGGATCGACCCGGTCAATGAAAGCGTCAAAGTATTGGTCGTACATCGCCCTTCGAACCGGCATGCGCCGAAGTTCATGCTCTGTCGGTCCCATGGGCTTCCCGTTCGGGCCAGTCGGATTCGATTCGTCACTCGCCCGGAACTGCCAGAGTGCCTGCGCCTGATCCGTGAGCGTAAAGCGAATGAAGCGTTTGGCGAGTTCGGGGTTTGGGCCGCCGTTGATCAAACTGATCGGGTCGGCATCGACGTAGACCGAACCTGCGGGGTCGGTGTATCCAACGCGGTCTCCGCCGCCTGATTCGGCGATGACTTGGGCTTGGCCGCGGCCATAGAAGTCGATCGCCAATGCCGCTGCGGCTTCTCCTTGCGAAACATCAATCGGGGGTTTGGTTGAACTATTGGTAAAGTAGCGTGTGGCGCCCGACATTGAACGCAAGGTTCTCCATCCATCTTCCCAGCCTTCATTGCCAAGAATGGAATCGAAGGTTGTAGTGATGGACCCTGACTGGCGTGGATCTGCGAGTGCGACCCAACTGATGAGTTTCGGGTTGCCCAATGCTCGGAACGATGTGGGTACTTCGACTCCGAGCCGTTCAAGGACATCGCGGTTGTAGACGATACCGAAACTTGAGAGTGCCGTGCCGATCCATCGTTGTTGCGGATCGTAAAGCTGTTGCGGCCCGATGAAGTTTGGGCCAAACAGTTCATCTAACTCAGCTTGTGTGAATCCTGCCGGCGCGGTTTGCCGGATCTTCGCGGTGAACACCTCTCCGTTAGAGCTCGTCACTGCAATGTTCATCGGACGAGCCGCGCCGCCGTGGTCGTACGAGCCTCCGCCAAAGAAAATGTCATACTCCACAGAACCCTGAGGCATCATGAACGTGTCCGGTGTGTCGGCAGAGATCCCATCTTTCGAAGCGAGGTTTTTCACCGCGGCCTGAAAGATTGCGTCGAGCTGCTTACGTATCTCACTTGTTCCCCCGGGGGCACGCCAATCAACCTCGACGGGTTCGCCGAACTTGGCTTCGTGCCAATCGGCGAAAGCACGGCCAAACTCGGTGCGGATCTGCGGGACATGCGGCGAGACGATGATAAGTCGAGGCGTATTGGCTGCCGCTTTGTGACCACTGCGCGCACCTGCGGTCATGACAAAGGGGACGCCGAGAATGACGCCGAGGAGCACCGCAATGACGATCCGCGCTTGCATGAGAGGAGTGTATCGCTTTGCCCACGAACGGGCTTTCTTAAGGTTGATTTCGTGGCGTGTTTACGCAAATCCCATCGAACGCTCAATCGCTCCGACGAGGCTATGAAGGATCAGCATGTGGAGCTCTTGGATTCGATCCGCAGTGGCACCGGGCACGATCCAGGCGTGATCGCCCGAAGCGCAGAGTTGCCCGCCGTCCTTGCCGAGTAGCAGGACGACCAATAGGTCGTTTTCTTTGGCTATCCGGACCGCTTCCAAGATATTGGCGCTGTTTCCGCTGGTTGACATAGCGATCAGGACGTCATTCGGCCGGGCGAGTCCCTCAATCCATCGGCTGAAAATGCTGTCGAAGCCGAAATCATTGCCAGTACAGGTGATGTGCCCTGCGTCCGAACAGGCGATCGCACCGATAGAGGGCCGATCCGCCCGATACCGTCCGGTGAGCTCCTCGCAGAAGTGGACCGCGTCGGCGCAAGACCCTCCGTTTCCCACAGCCAAGACCTTTCCGCCGGACCGGAGCCGTTCAACGATCTGATCTGCGACTGTTGCCACCCTTGAAATCGACTCTGTGTCGGCTGCGAGCATGGCAGCAACTCGGGCGGCTTCGGCGAACTCGGCTCGGATGGTGTCACTTTGCTTCATCACAGGCCATCAGGATACGCGATTGAGCAGGGCCAGCCGGGTTTCGTGATTTGGAGAATCGCGTTCACTGCGGATATGATGCTCCTCAGGGACCTGGGCTCCCGCCAGCATGCTGGCACCACACCGCCCAAGATGCTTGGAGACATACCGTTATGACTACCGCGTCCACCCAGACCGCTCCGTCTGTGACGACCGATCCGCTCGCATTGATCGATGTGGACCACGTCCGGTTCTACGTCGGCAACGCGAAGCAGGCGGCCTACTTCTACGCCCATACCTTCGGATTCAACATCTCCCAGGTCGCCGATCTGACCACCGGCAGCCGCGACGAGGCCGACTACCTGCTCACCCAGGGCAACATCCGGCTCCTGCTGACCAGCCCGCTGACCACCGATCACCCTGCGTCGGAAGAGATCAAGCTCTACGGCGACGGCGTCAAGGACGTCGCGTTCACCGTCGAAGACGCGACCGCCGCGTACAACCGCGCGATGAGCAACGGCGCCGAGTCGGCCCAGGAGCCCCGCACGATCGAGGACGACAAAGGATCGGTCACCGTCGCGTCGATCAAGACCTACGGCCGGGTGATCCACACGTTCGTCTCGCGCACCGGGCACTACGAACTCGAGAACATCAAGCGTGGCGACGCCGAGTTCATGCCGGTTTTTAAGAAAATCGATTCGCCGATCAATGCATACAACAAGGCCAATCCGGCCGGGCTTATGTTCGTCGACCACCTCGTCGGAAACGTCGAGGAAGGCAAGATGAACTACTGGGTCAAGTGGTACGAGGACGTCTTGGAGTTCAAGATGTTCAAGCACTTCGACGACGCGGACATCTCGACCGACTTCTCGGCACTGATGTCCAAGGTGATGGCCAGCGGCAACAACCTGATCAAGATGCCGATCAACGAGCCGGCCGACGGCAAAAAGAAGAGCCAAATCCTCGAGTACCTTGAGTGGCACAACATGACGCCCGGCGTGCAGCACCTGGCGCTCCGCACCGACGACGAGCTGTCATCAGTGGCTGCCCTCCGCGCCCGCGGCGTCGATTTCCTCAGTCTGCCCGACAGCTATTACGAAAAAGTCTGGGACCGCGTCAACACCATGCTGACCGAGAACGGGCACGAGGCCGTCAAAGAAGACCACCAGCGGGTCAAGGACCTGGGCATCCTGGTCGACGCCGACGACGAGGGGTATTTGCTGCAGCTGTTCACAAAGCCGCTGCAGGACCGCCCGACGCTGTTCTTCGAGATCATCAGCCGCCGCGGCAGCCAGAGCTTCGGCAAGGGCAACTTCAAGGCGCTGTTCGAGGCGCTTGAGCTGGAACAGGAACGGCGGGGGAATCTGTGAGCGGGCTCGCGCTCTGTGTGTCGCTCTCAGTTTGCGAGTACCCTTAGACAATGGGCTCGCGCCCAGTTTTGGGCATGGACCGGTTGAAAGGTGTTTGGGTTCCTGATTGGGAACTAGTCTTGTTGCAAGTCGACAGCACTCTCCTGATCTGGAGCTTGTCGCCAATGTAAGTCCGATCAACTGGCAGTCAGGTTAGCTTCGAGCCGCGATGATTCGTGGCGCGGTGTGCAGAGCGTCGGGGAAATCTGTGAAGTTAAACGCGTCTATTCGCAGGTGCCTTCCACGAACTCTGTAATAAAGGTCGAAAAGTCGTTGAAGTTGATCACGTTAAACGGTGCTGCGACATCAGCGGTCACATCTTCTAAGAGAAATGCGTTCAAATAGCTCGAGATGTCGAAGAAGTTCAGTTTTTCATCGCACTCGAAGTTCGCGTAGCTTGCGCATCCGCATTCATCCACGACGATCGGAGTGTCAGGCTCGGACTCATATGCCCAGGCAACAATTCCAGCGCTTCCTTGGCCAGATCTGATGAGTTTAATCCACCCGTAATGGATCCGGGATTCGATTTCGAACGACACACCGACGTAACCAAGGCGTCCATGGAGATCCGGATCGAAATATAACGGGGTCTCATTGAGTGTTCCCCCGACCGAGCGATAATCATACCAATTTAAGTCTGGTCCGATCTCAGCGCCGTGGTAAAACATACTGTATTGGGCCGGCTTCGTCGCGACATGACCTATACCTATCGGCTGTGTAGTCGAGAGGGATGCATGGTACATTTCGATACTGCACCAGCCGCCCCCAATTGTGCTGTTAAGAATAAATACGGTGCTACCTGTTTGGTCTCCAGGTTGCATGTCAAGGGGCTGAACCATATCAACAAACTTGGAATCTTGGCCACAAATCCATATACCCCCGATACTCCCGCGGTGAATGATTACCTCGCCGCATGCTTGTGAGGCGGTACCGATCAGAGCCGTGAGAATCAGATTGGAGATGGCATTCATTTGGTAACAGCTTTCTTAAAATGGGTTTCATCCAAGGCCGATTGCCGTTCGTACTGTCGAGACAGGTCAGTTTACACTTCAATAGATGCTAGCGTTAGAGCAAAAATGTGGGTTATCAAAGAATAATTTCCGTATACAGATAAACTGAGTGCGCACGGAGACTACCAATGGGCAAGATTCAGATGTTCCAAGTCGACGCCTTCGCCGCCCGCCCGTTCGACGGCAACCCCGCGGCCGTGGTGCCGTTGGATGCCTGGCTCGACGACGCCGTGCTCCAGGCGATCGCGCAGGAGAACAACCTCTCCGAGACCGCGTTCTACGTGCCGTGGGCCGGCGATGACGCGGACTACGAGCTCCGCTGGATGACCCCCGCGGCCGAGGTCGCGCTGTGCGGGCACGCAACGCTTGCGACGGCGCACGTGCTCTGGAATGAGCTTGGCTGCGAACTCGATGCGATCCGGTTCAAGTCGCGGTCGTCGGGCATCCTCACCGTCACACGCGGCGAGAACGGGCTGATCACGCTCGATTTCCCGACCATCCCGATCGAACGGATCGACCCGCCGGTTGGGCTGGGCGAAGCACTGGGCATCATGCCCGACGAGGTGTACAAGTCGTATGACCTGATCTGCGTGTACGAGAACGAACGTCATGTGCGCGAGCTGCGGCCTGACTTTCCAGCGCTCGCGAAAATCGAAGATGTTCGGGCCATCGGCGTGACGTCGCCTGGAGCAGGGCACGACTTTGTGGCGCGATTGTTCGCGCCAGCCGTGGGGATCGACGAGGATCCGGTAACCGGTTCACTTTACACCATGCTCGGGCCGTATTGGGGCGAGCGGCTCGGCAAGCGCTCCATGACCGCGCGTCAGATCGCCAAGCGCGGCGGTGATCTCTGGCTAAACCTGCCCGAAGGGAAGCCGGGCCGGATCGAGATCTCGGGTTACGCGGTGACGTATCTGCGCGGCCAAATCAGCATTCCGGGGTAACGGCTCGAGTTTATGCCGCTGCGACCGAGGCCTTGCGTGCTGCAATGAAGCTCCGCACGCACAGCACCACAAACACCAGGCAAACCACGGCCATCGTGATCAGCATGAACGTAGACGCGACCATCTGCAGCTCCCCTTTGATCGCGACCGGGATCAGGCGGCCGAGCGGGGCAATGAAGCCGAGCAGCCCCAAGATTACAGCGACGTGCATCGCGTGCTTGCGGGCTTTGGGGTTCATCGCGACCAAACCCAGCCCGGCGATCGGAATCCCGAAAAAC
>JBGCEB010000078.1:0-14603 GCA_045106075.1 Phycisphaerales bacterium | reverse complement strand
CCCTTCATCGAGGGCGACGGCACCGGCCCCGACATCTGGAACGCATCCGTCAAGGTCTTCGATGCCTGCGTCGAAAAGGCCTACAACGGCGAGAAGAAGATCACCTGGCACGAAACCCTCGCCGGCGAAAAGTCACACACCCAAACCGGCGAATGGCTCCCCGCCCAAACACTCGAAGACTTCAAAACCTACCTCGTCGGCATCAAGGGCCCCCTCACCACGCCAACCGGCGGCGGCATCCGCTCACTCAACGTCGCCCTCCGCCAGATCCTCGACCTCTACACCTGCCTCCGCCCCGTCCGCTACTTCGCGGGCGTCCCCAGCCCCGTCAAACGCCCCGAAGACACCGACATGGTCATCTTCCGTGAGAACACCGAAGACATCTACGCCGGCATCGAGTTCGAGCACGGCACCGAAGAAAGCGCCGCATTCAAGAAGCTCCTCCAAGACCACTTCCCCGATCGCTTCAAGAAGATCCGTTTCCCCAACACCGCCGGCCTGGGCATCAAGCCCGTCTCCCAAGAAGGCACCGAACGCATCGTCCGCGCCGCCATCCAATACGCCATCGACCACGACCGCGACTCCGTGACCCTTGTCCACAAGGGCAACATCATGAAGTTCACCGAGGGCGCCTTCATGCAGTGGGGCTACGAAATCGCAGCCACCAAGTTCGGCGCCAAGCCCCTCGACGGCGGCCCATGGCACACCATGAACAACCCCAACACCGGCAAGCAGATCATCATCAAGGACGTCATCGCCGACGCCTTCCTCCAGCAGATCCTCACCCGCCCCGCCGAGTACGACGTCGTCGCCACCATGAACCTCAACGGCGACTACATCTCCGACGCCCTCGCCGCCTGCGTCGGCGGCATCGGCATCGCCCCCGGCGCCAACATCAACTACGACACCGGCCACGCCATCTTCGAAGCCACCCACGGCACCGCCCCCAAATACGCCGGCCAAGACAAGGTCAACCCCGGCTCCGTCATCCTCTCCGGCGAGCTCATGCTCCGCCACATGGGCTGGAACGACGCCGCCGACCTCATCGTCAAAGGCATCGAAGGCGCCATCTCGGCCAAAACGGTAACATACGACTTCGAACGCCTGATGGAAGGCGCCACCCTCCGCAAGTGCTCGGAGTTCGGCGACGACATCATCAAGCACATGGGGTGATCAACCTCTGCTAATCGCGTCTGGAATCTCAATCTGCAGCGACTTATCCGACTCTACGAGTCGGATGTTTTCATTGTAGAGTTCCAGCAATTGGCTCATGCAGTGCGAAAGTGAATCGCGGCTGAACTTCGAGATCTCCCCTAGATTCTGCCCAATAAACGATTCTATCGATTCGGCCGTAGCTCCAAGTCCAGGCACGTGTAGTCTGAGCAATCGCCTCGCCGCTTCCAGCAAATCATCGGGAACCAGTAGGGTGGTGTGCAGCCCCTGTTTCACGTTCTCAGCGCACTTTCGGTAGTGGCCATCATTGGGGGCGACTGTGACATGTATGACCATGTCATTAACTTGAAAATCTCCGTGCCGGTTTAGTTGCTTGTCTTGGGCAGAAACGGGATGGAGATCCAACTCCATTTCCGGGAATCGCAACGACAGCTTTGCTCCAACTAGATGCTGAGCAACAGCCCCATGCTGAGACCGTTTCTTAGCTGAAGCCAAAATCAAGGAGGTGATGTCACGAGCAGTGCAAAGCGGCGAGTACTCAAACTTGATTCGCTCAAGCATAAAGTACTCTTTGACTTTGTTGGCTACGAACTCTTGGGCTTGGTCAATGAATCCAATCTTTGAATCAGAGTCCATGGCTGCGAATCCACTCGCTTCGATGGCGAAGAGCATCGAAGTGATGTACTCGTGATTTCCACGATTGGTTCTTCCGCCCTCGGATAGAAATGTGCGGTTCTCGGCATACCTCGCCAGAATCATGGCGAGTTTCGCACCTGTCGCGCCGGCGATTTGCCCCTTGCCCGAAGTCACGTAATCCTTGAAATCCGTAGATTGCTTCTCGCGCATTCGCTCCAGCACTGCGAGAGATGCTGCGACGACCCCCTTGGGTGGCAGGCCACCGTACCGAGTGTCTTCGGGTAGGCTATGAAACCAGCTTGTGAACTGATCGATCGCTGTCATTGTTTTCCTGGCTTGTTGTCAGCATCAGCCGATTCAGTGCGATCCAACTCACAGCTTTGGCGCAGACCGCGTCGCCGAATCCAAATAGAGCCTCGTTGTCTGTGCCGCTCAACTGGAACTCATCAGCTCCCATGAGCCGGGCGCATTCACGCGGAGTGAGAAGTCTCGCGCGTACCTGACCGTACCCTGCCTGAACGAGAATCTGCCTGCCACTCCCGCCTTTGGGAGTTCTCAGGCATCCGGCGATCCCATCAAGTCGTAACTCGGCCATTGATCGCTTCGAGCCGTCACCCTGTTTCCGGACGCGACGAAAGACCGTGCCGTAGGACCATTTTGCCTTATCGATCAATGGTTCTAGCGACGCATAGTGCTTATCGCTCATTTGGTTCACGAGATAGTCAACCCGATCATCGCTCCACCAACGGTTATCGCCTCGCTTAAGTTTCTCGACGATGTTGTTAAGTAAATGCCCAGACCGTTCAGGTGGATCCGGCAATGTGCGAACACCCCAAGCGATGTCTTGGTGGTCACGGATAAACCGTTGGATTGCCTCTGGTCGCGTTCGGGTTGGCTTCATGTCGCCGAGTGATTCTTCACCCTCGAGTTCGCCAACTACGAAGAGGCGGAGCCTGCTTTGTGGAACAAACCACTTTGCATCAACGAAGAACGGGTCAACCGTGTAGCCAAGCTCGTTGAGAGCGAGCATCGCCTGTTCAAAATCTTGGCCGCCATGCGAAGTCAGGAATCCTGGAACATTTTCCAGAAGGATGTACCTAGGCCGGTGTTCCATCCCAGCTACTACGTCACGAAATCCCCAGAACGCTGAGGATTCGCCTGCGTTAATGCCTTTACGCCCTCCAGCCAACGATAAGTCTGTGCAGGGAAAGGACGCAGTGGCAAGCTCCACTGCAGGGAGCGAATCTGCTTCGACTTTGTGGACATCTTCAAGTTCGAAGTGCTCGGCGGCATCGCCGAAGTGTGCGTCATACAGGCGGTACTTCATCGAGTCGATGTCATTCGCCCAGCCGATACGCCAACCGGCGGCTTCCAGTCCGAGTCGCATAAGGCCGATGCCCGCAAAAAACTCAGCGAACAGAGGCCCATCACCCTCGCCTGACCGCTGAAATGGCAACTTGATTTGCGTGTCGAACGGCACTGGCTGACCTCCCAGTCAAACTCCAACCATTGTAGCGATGCATCGGTGGACCTGCTGCGAACTGTGCAAGCCTGTTTTTCTCCCTCGCATCTACCGCATCTGTGCGCTGTTTCCTGTACATACCCCCCTTCCCCCTTGCATCCCCGCTCCACCCTGCCAAACTCGCGGCATGGACCAGCACACACACCAACCCGCCGACCTGCCCACCCTCTCCGACGCCGACTTCAACGCCCTCTTCCTCGACTTCCTCAACCCCGCCGTCCCAGACCTCGCGTTGTGTGACACCTACGCCCTCAACCTCGACGAGCTGCACGAAGTCATCGCGTCGCCTCGCTTCCAGCACGCCCTCGAACGCACGGCCGCCCTCGCCGACGCCCGCCGATCACACCACACCCGCCGAGTCCACACCAACGCCCTCGCCCGCCTGGCCGACATTACCACCATCCCCATCCAGACGACCAACGACGCCGACTGCGTCCGCAAAGCAACCACCACCCTCCTCAAACTCTCACCCCAACAACACCCACAGCCAACCAACCCAGACCCACGCCCACCAAAACAAAAAGAACGCCCGGCCAACACCGAGCGTCCTTCGTCATTCAAGTTCCCAGTCAGCGAATCCGCCGACCGGTCAACCGGGCTTACTTCCCAAACATCTTCCCAAGCAGCCCGCCCCCAGCCTTGCGGACCATGTCATCAATCCCGCCGTCCTTGCCATCATCGAGCATCCCCATCACACTCGACAGATCGCCCATGCCCTGAAGCTGCTCCCCAATCGGGCCAGCCACGGCATCAACCGCCGTCTCAGCCTTCTCTTTCCCGCCGCCCAGCAGCCCGCCGAGCGCCTCAAGGTCCAAACCCTGCTTCAGCGTGTCGGTCTTCCCAGCCATCAGGCTCGAAACGTCCAACTTATCGCCCTTCAGCATCCCCATCACCTGCGGCACGAGCATCTCAAGAAAACCGCCCGCCTGGCCGTCATTCACGCCCAGCTTGCTGGTCAGCATCGAGATCAGGTCCGATTTTTTGTCACCAAGCACTTGTTGAATCAACTGATCGAGCATTTTTGCCCCTCCGTTCGTTGGAGTCCCCACGCCGCCAGCCACCCTGGCCCGCGACCCCTCAGCCTAGCACGCTCGCCCCGCCTACCAAAGTGGACAAGGATATCCGCAGAAAAACCCGCCTCCAACCTGATACTTCACGCGTATCGAGTCCCGAATTCAGGTATATTAAAGGCGGCCGATCGGCCAAGAGAGACCCCAACAGCCTGGCTGAGTACACGCCGGGCACGAGAAAGAGGAGAGAACCCATGAGTACCCGCGCGATCATCGCACTCGCAGCCTGTGCAAGCACCGCCCACGCCGGCTTTGCCTACGACGAAGCCATCGACGGCGATCTGTCCAACGACCGGGCCAACCCCACCGCATTCAGTCTCACCCAAGGCGTCAGCCTGTTCACGATGGACGTGATCGACTCCGATCAGCCCAACGGCGATCTCGATTACTTCACCGTCTCCATCGGTGCCGGACTTTCGATCGATTCGATCACGCTCGTTTCGTCGACTAACCCTGCTGGCGGATTCGATGCGGTGGCATTCATCGCGATGCAGCTCGGCACCGAAGTGACCGTTGACCCCGACGCGCCGAATCCCGCGCCGCTCACCGGATTCGTGATCGGGGGACCCGCTGAAATTGGTACCAACATTTTGCCCGACCTTGCTGGATTGTCGGGCCCGACACTCGGCGCTGGCGACTATTCCTTCTGGGTGCAGCAGACCGGTGTCGATCTGACTCGTTTGACCCTTTCGTTCAACGTGGTGCCAGCGCCCGGGTTTGCATCGGCGCTCGGTTGCGTGGGTTTGCTCGCTGCCCGTCGGCGTCGCTGATCGAGGCTGCTAACGTTGACCATGCGGGTCAACGCCAAGCAAGCGATTCAACGAGTCCAGCAGTTGCTGGGCCAAAGACAGTTCCGAGAAGCTGGCGAGATCACTCGCCAGCTTTTTCATGCGCGTCCCGACGGACCCGTGATTGCTTTGCTTCATGGCGAAACAATGCTGCGGTGTGGTCGGATACGTGATGCCGTGGGAGCACTCGAAGTTGCCGTCGGGAGCGCACTTCCGCCTGTTCACCAGGCAGCGGCGTGGGCGTTGCTTGGGGAGTGTCGGTCGGCGCTTGGGGATGACGTCGGTTCGTTCGAAGCTCTTGAGCGTGCGATCGCGTTGCAGCCAAGCAATCCTGCAGCGATAAACGGAGTTGTAAACGCATTGATTGATGCGGAACGATTCGAAGACGCGGAAACGGCAGTCGGTGGGTTTATCGTCAACGGCGTCATCGACCCGGCGTTTGCCAGTGTCTTTGCTCGCTTGAAGCTCCGTCAGGGGCGTGCTCAAGACGCGATCGAGCAGCTTGCGCGCGCGGGTGAAGCTTCGAGTTCGACATCTGGCGTGCATGCGGCATTGGGTCAGTGTTTGGAAGCGGTCGGCCGGTTCGATGAAGCGTTTGAGTCCTTTCGCCGTGCCAACGTTGCGATGGGTGTGCGCATGGATCGAGGAGCGCTGATTCATCAGGAATTTGCGGCGCTTGCCGGCTTGCGCGAGATGAACATCGCGGCGGACTCAGCAAGCGTTTATCCGAGGATTGTCTTAATCGTTGGGATGCCGCGTTCGGGCACGAGCTTGACCGAGCAGATCTTTGCCTCGCATCCCGAAGTGGGTGCGTGCGGAGAGTCGCAGTCGTTACCCGCGATGGCCCGGCGAGTTTGTAAAGATTTGAATCGTCCGATCACACCGAGCGTAGATCATGCGGAGTTGCTGCGTGCGGGCGCGATGTTCGCGGAAGATCTCCGCGCGGAAGCTTCGCGGGTTGGTACGGCCGTGGTGACTGATAAGAACCCGATGAACTTGTTCTTGCTTTCAGTCGCAGCCCCAGCTCTGCCCGGTTTGCGGGTGGTGCGTTGCCGCCGGTCGGCGATGGATGTTTGTACATCTTGCTATACGTCGCCGCTGGGGCCCGACCATATGTATGCGTGCGATCTTGTAGATTGTGGCATGTACTTCGCGGTCGCCGAGCGTGTTCTTGATGCTGCCGCTGAAGCGCTCGGGCCTGCGATGTTGGAACTCTCGTACGAGAAACTCGTGCGTGATCCGGAACCAAGCATCCGAGCATTGCTCGATCACGCGGGTCTCACGTTTGATGAGCGTTGTTTGACGCCGGAGCGCACGGGTCGTGTGGTGCAGACGATCTCGCGAGATCAGGTGACGTCGGCGATCTCAGATAAGTCAGTGGGGCGTTGGAAGAGGTTCAGCGAGCATGTCACGCCACTACGCGAAACGTTGGAACGCGAGGGTGTGCATCTCGAGCGCAGATTCTAAACGTTCCTGTTGCCAGCTGAGCAGGCCGCTGATTGGTAGGACTTAACAGCCGATGCTGTTTAGCTCCGGAGATCGTGCTGGCCTCGCTTTGCCCGCTGAGCATTGACCTCGACGAGTGCCGGATGGTGTTCTGCGACCATGCGGATGAGTTGGGTGGGCGAAACAGCGAGGCGAGTCGCAGCCTTTCGTGGGTCATAGCCCGCGGCGTCGAGAACGTCGAGTGCTTCGGCGAGCATGATCGGGTAGTCGGCGTGTTTGGCCGAGAGAACGATGCGGCCGGACTTGGTGCGTGACTTCCAAAGTTCCGATCGGATTTCTCCATCCGGGACATGCACTCGGTGATGCACGGCGAGCTCGAGCCGCAGTCGCCGCAGCGCGATGCGTTTGTTGTCTTCGGTATGTCGCTGTTCTGTTGCGTGGGCTTGCAGAGCGGTGGGGCGGTGGGTGATCCAGACCGCGTTTTTATTTCGGTTGCGGTGCTGGCCACCGGGTCCGCCTGAGGTTTTATGTTCCAGCGTGCACTGCGACAAGAGCACCTCGTTTTCGAGGGCGGCGGGGTGAACGGGACGATCGGCGGGTTTGTCGAGCGAAGCAAAGAGGTCGTCGATTGAGTCTGGCATCGGAATCAGACGCGAGCAGCGGGGAGCAGCGACTCGATCGACTCAAGGCGTTTGGTGTAATGCTCAGGAAGATCGGAAGGGTGCGGGATGAATGTTGGTCCAACGACGGTTGGGCTTGGTGAGAGTCCGCATGCTTCTGCGATGCGGCGAGTTTCGGCTGCCGGATCGGCTGCAAGTGCCTCGCGAGATGTCTCGATGCCGGTGACCCCGAGTTCCGTAAACGCGGCGTGCCAGTGGTCGAGCAGTCGATCGGTGTCGCGCAGGGAAGACGCGATGGTGGCGAGATCCTTGGTGTATGGATGGTTGCCTGGGACACCGTTGAAGAAGCATGCGAGTGCGTTCGCGTGTGGTTCACGGCGGACAAAGACGAACTTGGCGCCCGGGAACGCGAGGGCTGCGAGGCCAACAAAGTGTGCTTGCAAGATGGATGGATCGACGGTGACACTTCTGCCTTCGGGCTTGGCGGTGCCGTCTGCTTGGCGGTTGTAGATGCTTGCAACGCCTTCGAGTTGATCGCGGCGGAGCTTCGTACAGTCTGGAATCACCGGGCGATAAGGCGTGGGGCGGGCACCTGCTTTGCGGGCGGCCGCGAGTGTGAGCGCGTCGAGCGGGCCGATGTTGGCAACGTCTGGGTGCTGGGTGAGGGCGTGTGCGAGTTCAGTCGAGCCTGAGTGAGCGGCGCCGACGATGAATATGCGGTTTGTGTTCTCAGTTTTCGGCTGAGAGATTTTGCGCATTGCTTCTGGCGCCCAGCCTTGAAGGACCGCGTTGGTGAGTTGTGCGTTCACGGCGGCATCGAAGTTGCCGCGGGTGAAGTTGGCGGCGCGGGTGTAACTCCGGAATGCTTCGTCATACTCGCCGGCGCGATGAAACAGCGCGGCGGCGGCGCGGAGTACACGCGACTGGGTCGAAGCATCGAGCCCGACTTGGTTGGCGAGGGCTTGCAATCGGATCGCGAGCACGTGCAACTCGTCATGTGCCGTGTCCGGTTTGGCGAGTGCGATCGAAGCTGCGGCGAGAGCGCCAGGAAGTTCTTCGAGACCGAGTTCGTTGGCTTCGTTCAGTATAGTTTGGGCGGAAGCGGTGTCGCCACGGGCGGCAAGGATGTCGACGCGGACGCGGACGACTTCGGGTGCTTCCGGATCCAAGTCGACCGCGTCCTTGAGAGACTGGTCGGTATGTTCGGTATGGCCGAGGGCTTCGTAGGCGCGTGCGAGTTCGCAGTGCATGCGCAGAAGCTGATCGACGATGCGGGGGCGATTGGGGTTTTCGGATTCGCCGGTGTCGAGTGCTTCTTGTGTGTCTTTGGCGGTGCGGACAAGATCGGGTATGGCGATGCCGTACGCGCCGATGGCCGCCATCGCGACGCCGTGGATGCCGAGGATGGGTGTTTGCTCCGGGAAGTGGCTGCGGAGCATGGCGGCGTGTTGGGCCGCTTCGTGGAAGTCACCCATCGCGATGAGCTTTTTGGTGAGCTCAAAGATTTCTTGTGGGGTGTGTTGCGGCTGATTGGGTTGGGCGGGCATCATGTTTGATTGTTCGCTTTCGGAGAGGCCGGGGCTTGGGGTCCGGTCAGTTCATGCATTCAAGGCGGTTTCAGGCGTGTTCGGCTTCGTATCGATCGATGACATCGCCCAGTCCTTCGAGCAACGGGCCGAGGTGGTCGGCATAGCGCTCATAGCGTTTGGTTGAGGTGGTGTAGATAGGTTGGCGGACTTGGTCATTGGAAAGAGTGCGGGCGACTCGACCGGATTCGTTAAATCGGAGGCAGGCTTCGTCGAAATCGAGTTCGATGAAGTCGAGGATACGTCGGGTTTGGGCTTCTTGATTCGCAACGGTTTCTTCGTATTCGATTTCGAGCATATCGAGCCCAGATCGTGGATCGACTGAGAGCTCACGGAAGTGCGACATCATTTTGTCGTATTCTCGATAGAACTGCCCGGTCGTTTTGAGGTCGAATGCGTAGGTGTGTGCAGCGTGGAGCGCTTGGAAGAAGCAAGAGAGGCAGTTGTCACGTGGATCACGGCGGCAATGGATGATCTTGGCGTTCGGAAACGCAAGCGCGATGAAACCAAGGTGCCAGAAGTTGCTCGGAGCTTTGTCGACGATGAGTTCGGGCGGGTTGGAGGGGTCGGGTACCATGGCGAGCGTTTCGGATCGGTAGCGATTTGCAGCCGCTGCGAGCTTGGCAGGATCGATGGCGTCTGGGGCGATGTTCTCGATGGTGCCTCGTTCGCCGATGGCATCGCGGACGACTTCGTTAAGGAAGTGCAGTTCGCCGGCACCAAACCCTTTGGGGTGGGCGTCGATGATTTGTTCGGTGAGCGTGGTGCCCGAACGCGGCATGCCGACGACGAAGACCGGGCGGGGGGACGCGGGGGTTGGGCGTTGGACGGCGTTGTTGAATCGGTCAGGTGCGAACGCTCGGGTTGTGATTTCAACGCGGGCGGCGTGGGGCGCGTTGTCGTAAATGACGGGTGACTTTTCGCCTGCGAGTTTGTAGTGTTTCATCGCTTCGTCGTAGCGTTTGGCCCGATCGAGCAAGTGGCCAAGCTGGGTGTGGGCGTACGCAGCGTCCTCATTGGAGGGGTTGTCTTCGGTGCCGACGGCCTTGAATAGATACTCCATGGCGTCAGATGCGTGCTCTGTGCGGAGGGCTGCTTCGGCATAGCTGGCGCCGAGCTTGGGCGATGGGGTTTGGTTGTCGGCGATGGTTTGCTGCGCGATGGCAATCGCCTCATCCTTTTTCCCTGCCAGCGTCAAGATATGGATGTAGGAACTGACCACCAACGGGTTCTCGGGCTGGCGCTCGAACTCGTCGCGAGCAATCGCGATGGCATCATCGAACTCATTGAGTTGTGTTTGGGCTTCGACGAGCTGGGATACCAGAATCGCGCGGTGCCCGGAGTGCGTGACGTGCCGCAGGGAACGGCGGGTCACGCGGGCGGCCAGCTTTGGCTGTTGAAGTCGGAGCAGGCATGCGATCTGGAGGCCGATAAAAGGGATGTGCCCCGGGCGTTGGCGGAGAACCGCTTCGGTCTGAGAAAGGGCAAACTTGTAACGGCCTTGCAGGAACACCTCGTGGATGGAACTGAGCGCTTCATTCAGGTCGGTGGTGGGCATAACGGGCATTGCTCCGGGATCGCGGACGGGTTGACTCGGCATGGATCGGGCCGAGGGGCGGGATAACCTTACCCCCATGCGAAGGATCACCCTGATCTCTACCGGCGGCACCATCGAAAAGACCTATGACGAGCACTCTGGTTCGCTGATGAACCGGTCCTCGGTGGTCCAAGAGATGTTGGGGCTGATGCGGATTGAAGACACGGTGGTCAACACCTTGCAGCTCATGCAAAAAGACTCGCTCGAGCTGACCGACCAGGATCGAGATCGGATTGTGCAGGCGGTCGAGCTGGTGGCGGGTCCGGAAACGAACCCTGGAGCCCATGAAGCGGTCGTGATTCTTCATGGGACAGATACCCTGTGCCAGACTGGGGATTTGCTGCAAGAGCGGATTGGCGGTTGGGTCAAGGTTCCGGTGGTTCTCACGGGGGCGATGCGGCCGTTCGAAATGAAGCGGAGTGACGCGCTCCAGAACTTGACGGAATCGATCTTTGCCACGGGTGTGCTCGATCCCGGCGTTTGGCTGGTCGCCCACGGGCGGGCTTTGGCATTCCCGGGATTGGTGAAGGATCGGGAGCGTGGGACGTTCCGGGCCGTGAATCTGGGCTGAAGTCCGGTCCCGGCGGTGGGCTAGCCATATATATGAAGCAGACCGGATTGCCTTTGGGTGGTTCGTTTGGCTTTCCGCCTCGAGTTTCAACCAAGTTCAACCACAACCGAGCCAGATTCGGTGGTGATGGCGGGGTCAATTGATCACCTGGGGGTCAACTGGTTCGTTTCGGAGCATGATTTGTGTGTGCGAAGATCCGATAATCCACAATTCTCATGGTGCTTGATCGGGCAAAAACGTTGATTTAAGGGGGAAATTGGCCCGCTGGATGTGAAATTAGCACCCGGAGGTGGTGGTGTTCTGATGTGTTGCACGTAAATTCCCCATTCGGTGCGGACAATCTGGTTGCACGCTTCCAGAGGTGGGGGTATGCTCTCTTTGGGTCAGGAACGAGTAGTTCGTTTCCAACAGGTCTTTCGTACACCGTACACCGTTTGTATTTCATGATGAGGAGAATAGATATGAAGAGCATCGCTCTGATGGCCGTCGCCGGCCTCGCTACCGTCGCTTCGGCTCAGTCCGCCAGCTTTAACCTTTCGTTCGACAAGTCGAGCATCGCAATCGGCGAAACCGCCACCGCGACCTTCTCGGCTAGCTTCACCGGCCAGCCCTCCGGCGCTTACGTTTCGTCGGTCAACGTTGACCTGCTCGCCTCCGGCGCATTCGCCGACGCCAGCAACGTCTCCGGCGTCGCT
Organism: Phycisphaerales bacterium; assembly: GCA_045106075.1. Classification (GTDB taxonomy): domain Bacteria; phylum Planctomycetota; class Phycisphaerae; order Phycisphaerales; family UBA1924; genus UBA6054. The sequence goes on along the minus strand of JBGCEB010000078.1, from coordinate 2,899 downwards.
TGGAACAACGTTGGTCTCGGTTTCGATGGCCAGGGCACCGCTTCGGGCGCTGACGTCCTCGGTGTTGAAGCCGCTCAGTTCTCGCTGATTCCCCCAGTGACCGCTGGCTCGCCAATCGTCATCATGACCTTCACGGTCACCGGCACCGCTGAAGGCGACCTGAGCTACTCCGCTGCAGTCGCCGCTGGCGCCCCCACGCCGTTCTCGGTCACCGGTGGTGGCTTCGCTGATCCCTCGGTCAACTACGGCACCGACGCTTTCTCGTCGGGCAGCCTGACCGTCACCCCAGCACCTTCCGCTATGGCCCTTCTCGGCCTCGGTGGTTTGGTCGCCGGTCGTCGTCGTCGCTAAATCCCATTGGGATTTGGATACGAAGGCACAGATCAGCCTCGGCTGAACTGACCAAGATTCATCAGCCCCCGCTTGCTCGCAAGCGGGGGCTGTTGCTTTTGGCTTGTTTGGTTTGCAAGAACCCGTCATAGTAAAAGCGACGGGTTTGATTCGCGACGCAGATCGTCGCAACACGGAATAAAGGAACGAACAGATGCTCAACCGTTCACTCATCGCATTGGCGTTCGCCGGATTGGCCAGCGCTGCCACCGCTCAATCACTCTCGGTGAACTTGTCATTTGATAGTTCATCAATCGCCTTTGGTGGGACTTCGACTGGGACGCTGTCCGCATCGTTTACGGGTCAGCCTGCGGGTGCGTATCTCTCGTCGGTCAACATCGATCTGATCGCGAGCAGTTCGTCATTTACGGTGAGTAACGTCTCTGCGGTTGCTTGGAACAACGTCGCGCTCGGGTTCGATGGCCAAGGGATCGCGTCTGGCTCGGACATTTTGGGGATCGAAGCGGCGCAGTTCAGTCTGATCCCGCCCATTACGGCTGGCAGTCCGATTGTGATCATGACATTCAGTGTGACTCGTGTTGCTGGAGGGGGGATTCAATGGTCGCCGCAGGTCGCCAGCGGTGCGCCGTCCATGTTTACGGTGACTGGTGGGGGATTCAGTGATGCGTCCGTTGCGTACGGTATCGAGTCTTTCTCAGGGAGCGGCTTTCCGCCGATCCCCTCGCCGGGAGCGCTCGGGTTGCTGGGGTTGAGCCTGGGTGTTTCCGCTCGGCGGCGCCGGGTGGGGTGAAGTATTTGCTGGTCCTGGCCGCGGATTGATGCATGTTATCGGTGTGGGCGTTGGTGCCCGGCACGCACTGGAGACATGCCATGGGATACTCGAAGGGGACGGCGGTCGTCGCGATGGCGGGGCTTTGCACGGCTGCAGCGGCGCAGTCGCTGTCGGTGCACCTGTCATTCGACGTGACCGATGCGGCGATGGGTGAGATCGTGACGGCGATGGTGACGGCGGAGTTTATGAACCAGCCCGCGGGATCGTACTTGTCGTCGGTCAACATTGATCTGATCGCGAGTTCGAGCGACGTGTATGACGTTGTGGATGTCGCGCCCGTAGCGTGGAACAACGCGAGCTTGGGACTTGATGGGCAAGGCGTTGCGTCGGGTTCGGATGTGCTCGACATCAACGCGAGTCAGTTCTCGTTCATCCCGCCGATTGACAGTTCGAATCCGATTCTGATCACGACCTTCACGCTGCAACGGGTCGGGACGGGGTCGATCACGTACTCGGCAGAGGTCGTCGATGGTGCCCCGTATCCGTTCAGTGTTACAGGTGGTGCGTTTGGTGGGAGCGTGCCGGGCTACGGGATCGATGTGTTTACCAGCGACACGCTGCTGGGCACGCCTTCGCCGGGTGTGTTGGGGATGCTGGGTGCGGGTGGTGTGCTGGGCGGTCGACGGCGGCGCTGAGTCGCTTACTTCCGCGACCACCATTCGAAGGTGAACGCGTGGGCGTGGCGGTCGTCTGATTCGTGGTGCTCGGCGCGGTCGAGGGTCCAGATGTGGGGCGGGATCTCGGGGAAGGTGGTGTCGCCTTCGACCTCGGCGTGGACGCGGGTCAGGACGATGCGGTTGGCGATGGGGAGGGCTTGGCGGTAGATCTGCCCGCCGCCGATGATGCAGACTTCTGGGGGGGCGTCTGCATTGCTGGGGTCGATCAATGCGCGGGCGTGGTCGATCGCGTCGGGCAGGGAGCGGTGGACACTGACAGCGTCGTGCTCGATGTCAGCCGGATCGAGCGTGGTGGAGATGACGAGGTTGGGTCGGCCCGGCAGCGGCTTGCGGCCGATCTCGTCGAAGGTTTTGCGGCCCATCACGATCGGGCGGTTGATCGTCGTGCGTTTGAAGTGTTTGAGGTCGTTGGGGAGGGACCACGGGAGCCCGCCGTCCTTGCCGATGGTGTTGTTCTCGCTGGCGGCGACGACGAGGACGATCTCGATGGGTTGTGGTTGGTTCTGCGAACCGGAGGCTGCGTCGCTCACACGGCCACCTCGGCGCGGATGTGCGGCTGGGGCTCGTAGTTTTGGAGTTCGAAGTCGTCGTAGGTGAACGCGAACAGATCATTGACGTCTGGATTCAGGCGCATCGTTGGGAGCGCTGTGGGCGTGCGGCTGAGTTGTTCGTTGACTTGAGCCATGTGGTTGAGGTAGATGTGGGCGTCGCCGAGCGTGTGGATGAACTCGCCGGGGCGGTATCCGGTGACCTGGGCCATCATCATGGTGAGCAGTGCATAGGACGCGATGTTGAAGGGCACGCCGAGGAAGAGGTCTGCGGAGCGTTGGTAGAGCTGGCAGTTGAGCCAGTCTGGGCCGTCGTCGGTGGAGCGTTGGACCTGGAATTGGAACAGGCAGTGGCAGGGGGGCAGGGCCATATCGGGGACGTCGGCGGGGTTCCACGCGGTGACGATGTGGCGGCGCGAGCACGGGCTGTTTTTGAGTGAGTCGATGAGGTTGGTGATCTGGTCGATGGTTTGGCCGGAGCGTGTGGACCA
>JBGCEB010000077.1:0-40822 GCA_045106075.1 Phycisphaerales bacterium | reverse complement strand
GTCGAACTCTGGATCTTTGGCCAGGATGCGATTCAGACCGTCTGCCCCATCGTGAGCCGGGCGATTCCCGTCCGGCTCGCCGATCCACCAGTCGTTGCTGCCCAGGGCGTTGTCGGCCACCAGCAGCCCGCCCGGGCGGAGCAGAGTCTTGGCGTGGGGGAAGTAATCGGGGTACTCGGCTTTCACCGCGTCAAGGAACACCAGATCGACCGAGCCGGGCCCGAGTTCGTCGCACAGCACGGGCAGTCCGTCGAGCCCGGTGGCCCGGCGCACCTCGACACGATCGGCGAAGCCGCAGGCGGCGAAGCCTTCTTCAGAGAACGCCGCATGTTTCTCAATGGGCTCGAGTGTGATCAGTTTCCCTGCAGCGTGCATACCCCGCGCCAACCAAGTGCCCGAATAGCCTGCCAGCGTGCCGACCTCCACGATCGTGCGCGCGTCAACGAGCCGCGCGAGCAGCATCAGAAATCTTCCGACACTGGGCGACACCGCGATGTCGGGCAAGCCGGCCTCGATCGCGCGGGGCATCAGCGAACAAAGGTGCTCGTCCTGTTCGCCGAAGACCTCGTCGAGGTAGGTTGTGGTGGTGTTCCAACGTTCGGGCGTCATGTCCATGCGGGACAATACGCTTGTGATCAATCGGTTAGGGAATCGAGCAACGGTTGTCGGAACGTGTCTGTTTGCGGATCGAAGTAACCAAAGCCCGCGACGAGTTCCCAATAGGCCCATGCGACCCCATGCCGCTCTGCGGATTCACGCACCGCTCGGGTCCAGCGTACCCGCGAGTCGATGTCGGCGGGGTTGTACGCACCGAACTCGCCGAGATGGGCGGGCATGTTCCGATCCCGCGCCCATTGCGCAGCGGCCCGTATCGAAGCGTCGATCGCTCCGAGTTCGGTCTCAAACAATGACTCGGATTGAGAACCTTTGCCGAAGCGGATCTCGATCGACGAGAGTTGAAACACCGCCTGCGGACTGCTCGATGCATTCTGGAGTGTGACCCGATCGATCGTTGTCATGCCCACGGGAAGTTCGATGTGATAAACGCCTCCGCCAGCGTCGGTTTGGACAAAGAACGTTTGCTGGGTGTTTTCGTTTCCGACGATCACATTGAGCGGCATCGCGCGATCGACGGCAAAGCGTACGGTCTTTGGGTTCGCAGCCGGGAACACACGCCGGAATGCCAGCCCGGCCCAGCCTTCCTGATAATCAATCAAAAGTCCGTTTGGCTCGGACACGATGCCTGTGCCCCACGACCAGTTCTGCCAAGGCGTGGCAATCACAAAGGGTTCGCCCGTCCACTGCGTCCCAACCGGGGGTGACGGATCGACCCACTCGGCGCCTTGATGCGTGAACTCAAACGGCTCGTAATGATGCACGCTGAGCATGAGTCGGCGGTCTGCGGGTGGATTCAACGTGCCGAGCGCCGCGATCGAGTTCCACCGCACCGGACCGACAAGAACCCAGCGATTCGGATTCGTGTTGCGAATCACGCCGAGTGCTTGGGTAAAAAATGAATCCCATAGCAGTGGCTCGTCGTTGAACGCGCCGTGCGGCTCGTTGAGCACCTCGAAGAACACGTCTTTGTTTGATCGGTTTGCGAACCGTGCCGCGATTTGTTCCCACATCGCAAGAGCACGCGGGGATTCACCGATTGGATCAGCGTTGAGTTCGTCGTAGTGATGCACGTTGACGATGATCTTCAGTCCGCGAGAAAGAGCTTGGTCCACGCACCACTCGACGCGTTCCATGAACGCGGGGTCGATGGTGTAGGGAGCTGCTGTGTCGGTGTGATACGTCCAGCTGATCGGCAGCCGAATGTGTTCCATGCCGGAATCGACCGCGGCGTCAAAGAACCGTTCTTCAACCGTGAAGCCCCAAGCGCCCTCGAATGGTCCTTCGAGCATGTTGCCAAAGTTCACGCCCGGTCCGATCGGGGAGATCAAGGCTGTGCTGCCGATTGGCGCTTTGGTTGTTGGAGTACGGTCGATCGTCTGCCCGAATGCAGGAAAACAGCTGACGAGTAAAGCGACGATGACCGCAAGCAGCCTGAGCATGTGACTCTCCTCCGTAACCCGATCGCACCGTACCGCAATGGGCTGCGTGGTTCAAGGTAGGATTTGGCCAGACGGCCACCGGGCGTTGCGGGGGCGTTCATTCAAGGTGATGTTCGCCTTGTTTATGGGGTGTTCGAAAGGTCAGGGAGAAACACGTGCCGCGGTGAACGATCGGACCGGGCCTTCACTTCTTGTGATTTCGCCTTCGAGCGTGCCATCGGGCAGCATCATCGCGGTAACTCGGCAAGGCACACCGTCATCCAAGCTTGCCAGTCAGAGTTGATGACCCTCGAAACGTCCAGCGAAGAACCTATTCGAAACATCGAGCGACGCGAGCTCTCCGTCGATCCAGCCGGCCGATGTCTCATCTTTGCCGCTCCACTGAATGAATCGGACCTGTCCGATCACACGACTGTGCTCGACGGTTACCGTCCATCGCCCGTCGAACGCTGCTGCGATGAGGTCGTCGGTGTTGTTTGGCCGTTCATTCAGAAACCAGTTTTGGTCATTTGTGCGAATCGAACGTGCAGGCAACGAGTTGGTTCTTCCCGATTCGGTTTTCTGTTCCCACTGCCCGATCAGGCCGGGCGTGCCATCCTGGTTTGGTCCGAGGACAAGTTCTGCGCCGGTTCCGGGAAACACCAGACGGAATCGACGTTCGTCAAAGTCCAGATCATGGGTTTCCACATTGCCGTTGTGTCCATCCCAGCGTGTTTGAGGCCGGGATTTGAGGTCGTGTCCGACGTTGACCACGCCCACGCCGCTTGGGAACATCACGACGTGAATCGGCACTGGCCCGCCAGCTGTTTGAATGTGAACAATGTTCGCGATCGGCGCTCGAATAGAGATTGTCATTATCGACCAGATCAAGACGCCGACGACGAGTACTGCCGCTCCGCTGCAACCAATCGCCCGTTTCCGCATGGATGACGGTACGTTCCGATCGCTGATTGGTTCTGGTGAGCATCCGCGGGCGTGCCATCGATCTAGGATGGGGCATGCCCGAAGCTCCATTTTCGCCGATCTCTGAAATTCTTGACGAACTCCGCGCCGGCCGTATGGTCGTGGTTACAGACGACGAGCACCGGGAGAATGAAGGAGACCTGATTTTACCGGCCGAGTTCATCTCGGCCGAATCGGTCATGTTCATGCTCAAGGAAGCCACCGGCTACATGTTCGTTTCGTTGCCCGAGGGTGATTGCGATCGGCTGAACCTTCACGGGCAAGCGCCGGTGAACACTTCCGCCCGCGGCACCCCATTGACCGTCACGGTCGACGGGCATCCCAAGCACGGGTTTACAACCGGCGTGAGTGCGCATGAGCGTGCCCGGACCATCAAGATGTTGATTGATTCGGAGAGCAAACCGGACGACTTTGTTCGCCCCGGGCACATCAACCCGCTGCGCTCGCGTGATGGCGGCGTGCTCGTTCGGGTTGGTCATACCGAGGCGATCGTTGATCTCTGCCGGGCGGCTGGTTTGAACCCCGGCTGCGTCGGCATCGAGATCGTTCGTGCCGACGGCGAGATGGCGCGCGTGCCCGATCTCGAAAAGTTCTGTGCAAAGCACACACTCAAGATGTGCTCGGTCCGCCAGATCATCGAGTATCGTCTCGAGAAAACTTCGCTCGTCCATCGCATCGAGCCGGCGACTGGCACGAAGATCCGTACAGAAGAAGGCGAGTTCACCTTGGTGGCATTCCGATCCGTCGCCGACGAGTTGCCCCACCTCGCGTTGACGGTCGGCGGTGTTGGTGATCTCGACCCTGACGGAGATGTTATCGAATCGATTGATCCAACGTTGGTGCGTGTGCATCGTCGTGATTTGCTCGGCGATATCTTCGGCGATCTCGCGTCTGCGCCGGGAACCGAAGTGGGCACATCCACCAGCGCGATGCTGCGGACCTCGATGCAAGCCATCCAGAAGGAAGGTCGCGGCGCGATCGTGTACCTCCGCCCAACCACCGTTGGCGATGAACGGCTTGATGGCTTGCAAACGCCGAAGGGATTCCAGCAGGAAGACTCCGTGCGGGAAGCCATCCCTGCTGCCATGGTCGAGTACGGAATTGGCTCGCAGATCCTGCGGGGGCTTGGGCTTTCAAAGCTTCGGCTGTTGACCAACTCGGACACCCCGTACCCCAAAATCGGGGCTTTCGGGCTGGAAATCACAGAGCGTGTCCGAGTCTGAGGCCAGAGCCATCGTTATTGATAGGTATAAATTAGGGTACTTGCGATTTCTTGCGTGACAAGTGGGTCGTGGCGCGCGATGATTCGGACCACATCGTCTGGGAATCGCTCTGGACACAATCTGCTCGCACGCAGGAGGATCACACATGCAACGCGCCACAGTTCTCGCATTTGCTGCCGGAGTGGCGGCAGCCGGTACGGGGCTCTTCGTCATCGGGCTCGCCCCCGAGCACGACGAGCACGCCGGCCATGACCATACAGATCATGCCGATCACGCGGACCATGCCATGTCGCCCGAAGAAGAGATGGAAGCCTACATGGCGACGATCATGCCCGGCGAGCACCATGCCGCGATGCGCCGCTCCGTCGGATCATGGACCGCCAAGACCAGCTTTGTCATGACCCCAGACACGCCTCCGGTCGAGGGCGTCGGAACCATGGAAGCCGAATGGGTGCTCGGCGGTCGGTACATCCAAGGTCACTTCCATATGGACGACATGATGGGCATGCCCTTTGACGGCATCAGCTATGCGGGCTACGACAACATCCGCCAGGAATATGTCACCGCTTGGATGGACACCTTCGGCACCGGCATCTTGAGAATGACCGGGCACGTGCACGAAAACGGGCAGCACGTCATGGTCGGCAAGACCGCGATGCCAGAAGGCGAACGCGAAATGAAGATCGTCACTGTTTGGCAAGATGACGATAACTTCGTTGATAGGTTCTATGACCAAATGCCGGACGGTTCTTGGAACCAGTCTGGCACGATCACCTATACCCGGCGCTAACGCCAAGCAACGTCTACACGCTCGTGCCCGCGGGAGACGCACCGACTTCGTCGGGCGATCCACCCCGCGGGCGTTTTCGTTGAATGACCGCGTATCAAGTTGACCTTACTCCTCGTTGCTGCTCGAGCCCACTTTGAATGCAGCGACGACCGCGATCAGGAAGAACACGATATCCAGCAGGCCAAAGGTCGCGGCGAACCCCTCTGCGTAGAGATCGTTCTTTTCAGCTTCTGTGATCGGTTCGATTTGGCTTTGCAAGACATCGAAGTAATCGTCTTTCGCTTCCGGGGTCATCGCGTCATATCGGTCGCGGGCGATCTGTGCGACTTCGGCCGGATAGTCACTCGGTTCATAGCTCTCTACGAGAGCGCGGTCGTACGCCTCTCTGGTTTGATCGTCGAGCTCAGCAGACTCAAGTTGATCGGACAAGTACTCATCCGCAAAGTCCACGATCGCAATATCGCTGCGTTCAGAGTTGCTTAGATTTTCGTAGTAGGCATCGTTTTCAGCTTCATATTCTGCGATCATTTGATCAGTGAAGTGAATCACCGCAAACATTTTTCCGGTTGAGATTGCGAACAAAGTCACCAACGCAGCTATGACCCCAGTGATCATGCCGCCGTTCCCGCGGGCGCCCAACGCTGCTCCAAAACCGCATAAGATTCCGACACCGATCGCGGCGTAACCCAGCTCGATATTGAACGCGATGATAAGAACCGCCCACAGAAACGCTCCGAGTAACCCGCCAACACAAGCGCCTATCGTCGAGAATAAAAGGTAACCCAGTCCAGATGCAGCAGCGGAACCCGCGCTCGCAGCCAAGCCGCCCACACCCGATGCGGGCGCTTTCTGCTTCGCGACTTTGACCTTTCTCGCTTTGCCCGAACGGGTATCAAAGCCGCACGACATGCAGATGACGGTGCCTTGGTTGAGAGATGAACCGCACCCGGGGCAAGCTGCCTGCAGGCCGCCGGTGGTATCCGCGGGTTCATCCATTGGCAGATCGCCGAGCAGCGCGTCGTCAAGCATGCCGTCATCAAGCCCATCGCCCAGGCCATCATCGAGCATGTCGGTCATCAAGCCGTCATTGCCAGCGAGTTCATCAACATCGGTTGGGCCAGTTGCTTTCTCGGCTCGCGCTTTGACGCACGCTTGGTGGGCGTACTGACCTTGATCGTTCTTGATCCATTGGTTGCCCAGTGCAGCTCTTTTTGCAAATAACACAAATCTTCGTATCTGCCACGATCATTCCCCTTGCATGAGGGGAAAAGCGTACAAGACGCAAACATTGATCGCAAGACTACAAATCGAAATAGAACAACTCTTCTTACGACCCGGATTCTTCAGCGAGTGTTGCCCGAGTTTGCTCAAGGAACTCGACCGCACGACGCAAGTGGGGAATCACGATCGAGCCGCCGACGACGAGGGCGATATCGAATGTCTCCCAAAGCTCGGCGTCGGTGGCGCCGGCCTCGATGCTCGAATCGATGTGGTACGCGATGCAGTCATCGCATCGCAGCACCATGCTGGCGGAGAGGCCGAGCAGTTCTTTGGTCTTGGTATCCAGGGCGCCCTGTTCATAGACCTTGGTATCGATCCCGAAGAAACGCTTGGTCTGGGTGGTGCCCCGAGAGAGTATTTTCTCGTTTAGCTCGGCACGAAAGGTATGGAACTGGTCATATCGGCTCATCTTCAAGGATAGGGACGCTGCCGCACCTATTGTTTCGCGTTGAATCAACGCCAGCGGAAAGAACTCGAGAATGCGCTCAACGCGATGCCAAAACGCGAGCGCGATCGAATTTACGACGAAGCTCGGCGCCGGCGGTCCGATGCCCAGAAGCGTCGGAGATCCAAATCACGAGAATCCCTCGACGGCGAGCGAGTCGGCGGGCGTTCACGCCCCGACCCGCTCATCGATTGGGCGCTCCGAATCGTTCGTGATGAAGCCAAGCGCGGCGGGAATGATCCCAGAGCGTCAGAAGCTTCGGAAGAACTGCACGAAGGTGTGGTCGTCGGGCTCTCACGCCGGTGGGCATTTGTGTTGTCGGATGAACAAGCTGAGAACGGAGATGAGCCTGCGGGTTGCCGTCTGTCGGCTGAACTCGCAGCAAGGCAGCAATCCGGCATCGCTGTTGGAGACCGTGCTGTTTACACCACCGATACGGATGGCGAGCCAGAGGTCGTGCGCGTCCTCCCTCGCGCAACGGTTCTCAGCCGCCCGGATCCACGTGATCCGAGGACCGAACGTGTCGTAGCCGCCAACATCGACGCCGTGGTCATTGTTGTTTCGGTTGTGTCGCCACCGCTGCACCCACGGTTGATCGATCGGTACCTCGTCGCGATCGAGCACGGCGACGCCAGTGCCATCATCGCGGTGAACAAAGCTGACCTGCTCGATGACGCCGGGCGCGAGTCCGAACTCGAGCGGCTCGCTCCATATCGCGACGCGAATATCCCGATCGCGGTGTGCAAAGCCCACCCGGCCACAGGCGTGCCGGATGTTTCGCAACTGCGTGCCTTGCTCGCGGGCAAAACCTGTGCCTTTGTTGGGCACTCGGGTGTGGGCAAGAGTTCGCTCGCCAATGCGCTTTCGCCAAAGCTCTCGATCGAGACCGGGGAGGTGCGCGAGCGTGATCAGCGAGGGCGGCACACGACGACTTCATCGGCGATGCACCGAATCGATGATCCGAACGGAGAAATCCGTGTGATCGACACACCTGGCGTGCGGTTCTTTGGGCTTGCCGATGTCTCGCCCGACGAACTCCGGTGGTCGTTTCCCGAGTTTGTTGAACTCGCTGACCGCTGCAAGTTTTCAGATTGCACGCACGACCACGAGCCGGAGTGCGCCGTGCGATCGGCCGCCGAAAGTGGCGAGGTCGCGCCGGTTCGTTACGATACCTATCTCCGATTGCTTGAAGAACTCCGCACCGGAAAACCGCCAGGTGATATCAGCGAACGGATTCGGCCTGTGTTCGATGATTGATCTACCAAATGGATAGGCAAATAGCACAGGCCGGGCACGCGGAGTCGTGGTCCGCGTGCCCGGTACCCCCGTGCATGAATCGTGCGTTGCTCGAGATCAGGATCGTTCAGAGCCCGTCACGGAGCAGGTCGATAAAGCGGGCAACATCGAAAAAATCGAGGTCCCAGTCGCCGTCGGTGTCCGCGTTGAGATCGCCCGAGAGGAATGAATCGATGTAAACGCTCGCGTCAATCGCGTCCACCGTGCCCGAGCCGTCAACGTCGGCCGGATGTACAGAAGCGGTGATCGTGATGGCCTGATTGGCGTCTACATCGGTGAGTGTGGTGTAGGTCCCGTCGGCCCATTCGATCCGTACAAACTGTGCTTGAGAGTTTGTTGCGAGCCCAAAGTGCGCTTCAGGAGCCGACGTCGTGCAGTGATTTGAAGCGTTATCGATCGGAGCGATCCGTTCGCCCATCGAGCTGCGCACACGCACCAACGAACCGGTTCCGTTGGGAGCCAGCGTTTTTCGGTCGGTCGTATCGAGGGTGACTCGAAGCCAGCCGGCATGACCTGGCGTGACGCGGTCGATGCCGATCAGGTTGTTTCGGTGCACCGACATGGGTTGGTTGTTACAGAAAATGACAAGATCAAGATCGCCGTCATTTTCGAGGTCAATGCGTGCGAGCCCGCGTCCTTGTCCGTTGTGGATGAATCCGAGATCGGTCGCGGACTCAATGAACTGCGATCCGTCGCCTTCGTTAAGGAAGATCAAGGACGGGCGTCCGGCGAACTCGCCGAATGATCCATTCGTTTCTGCGATATCGACATCGCCATCATGATCAAGGTCGACCATGAGCGTCCCCCAGCCCCAGTGACCATCTTCGCACCCGGCACTGCCAGCGGTGTTGTCGAATGTTCCGTCGCTGTTCTGAACGAGCAGCGCATTGCCGCCCGGGCCGTAGTCGATATTGGTGACATACGCATCGAGCAGGCCATCGTTGTTCACATCGCCAACATCTATCCCCATGCCGTTCATGAGTTCGATACCGCGAGTGAGATCAGTATGATCGGTAAAGGTGCCGTCGCCATTGTTTAGGAACGAACGCGAGCTGCCGGTGTCTGCGATGAGGAAAAGGTCTGGGTATCGATCGTGATTCACATCGACAAGCCGAGGCAGGAATCCCTGCATTTCAATCCGTTCGATGCCTGCCTCTGCGGTCACATCGGTAAAGGTCCATTGCCCGCTTTGGTCTGCGCCGTTGTTGCGAAACAGACGATTCCCGGCGCGGGTTCTTTTGTATGCACATACAACGAGGTCGAGGTCGCCGTCGAGGTCGTAGTCACCCCAGCCTGAACCGGTCCCATCTCGGAGATCGAACGGCAATGCATGCACGCCAGCACTGGCCGCGATGTCTACGAAGGTGCGCGTGTTACCATCAAAATCATTTCGGAGAAGTAGGAATCGACCTCGCTGGGCATCGGCGTCTGCCGGGCCGTAGCTTGTGATAAAAAGATCGAGATCGCCATCATGGTCAAAGTCGGCGGCCGACACGCCATACGCGTGGTGGTTCCGATCAAGGCCCCATTCCGCCGCGACGTCGGTGAATGTGCCGTCCCCGTTATTGATAAACATTCGGTCGGCGTTCACGCCGCCGCCGAGTGCGAACAGATCGTGCAGGCCATCATTGTTGAAGTCGGCGACGGCGCCACCAGCAGCGGTGGTTCCGGCAAGCAAGGGGAGCCCGGTGACACTGTCGTGCTCGTGAATCAGCCCGGTGTCGATCGCCGCATCGGTGAACGACCATCCGCTGCCACGATGAACAGTCGGAAGCGGCACTGTTTCAGCCGAAGAAGAGACTGCCCGCCTAGATAGCGGAGGTTCTGCTTTGGCGATTTCCGAAACAAAAAAAAGTGAACCAACGCAAACAAACACGCCAAATGGCGTGGACAAACCGTGATGTTCCATCACAGAGACCCCAACGAAATACCCGGCGTGGCTGAGACCCCGCACCGGTGAGACCACGATCTCGGTCGGCTGCCACCACGCCTACGAATAGAACCCCACGACGGCCTATTCGATCCAAGCCGAGAAAACCCGGCCCAGCACGCGGAGAATCAGCAGCCTCCGACCTCGTAGGAATACCAGAACCAAGGGCCCCATGCAAGAACAAACACCGGTTCACACCTTCCCTGATCTCGATCCCGCCAACGCGCTCGATCCGGATCTCTACCAAGAGCTTGTCGCCCGGGTATCCAAATGGGGTGCTGAGTACCTTGGCTCGATCTCAAATCGGCCGATCCGTGAACCTATCGAGCCCGGAGATATTCTCGCGGCCCTCCCAGAGCACCCCCCGGAACACGGCACAGGCCTTGCCGGCTGGGACGGGATGCTCGCCGATGTTCGCAGCATCATCGAGCCCGGATTGGTCCACTGGCAGCACCCCGGCTTCTTCGCGTACTTCTCTTGCAACGCATCCGCACCCGCGATCGCGGGCGAGTTGGCGTGCGCCACGCTCAATGTCAACGGCATGCTCTGGGCGACTTCACCTGCTGCGACCGAACTCGAGATGCGCATCATGGATTGGTGTGCCGAGCTGTTTGGTCTGCCTGATGCGTTCCAGTTTCGAGCAGCCGGTCCTGGCGGCGGTGTGATCCAGTCGACCGCGTCTGAAGCAACCCTGGCGGCGTTACTGGCAGCGCGATCCGGGGCGATCGCAAACGGGGCCACCCGTGATCAGGTGACGGTCTATACCTCGGCGCAGGCCCATTCATCGGTGATCAAAGCAGCAATGGTTGCCGGGCTCGCCGATCACCCGGGTGACGACTCGCGTGTCCGTGCGATTGGTACCAATGCGGATCTTTCGATAGACACCGACGAACTGGCGGATCGCATCGCCCGCGACCTCGCAAACGGTTTGGTGCCCGCGCTTGTGGTCGCCACACTGGGCACGACGTCGACGGGTGCGTTTGATTCGATCGACAGAGTCGAATCGGTGCTGAGCGAACTTGAGCATCCGCCTTGGTTACATGTCGATGCGGCGTGGGCCGGCGCGGCGTTGGTTTGCCCAGAGCATCATGCATTCGCCTCTGGGCTAGAGCACGCAGACTCGATCTGCATCAATCCTCACAAATGGCTGCTCACCAACTTCGACTGCGATCTGTTCTGGGTGCGTGATGCCCGGGCATTGACCGGTTCGATGGGGATCACCCCGGCCTACCTGCGCGATGATCACAGCGACGCCGGTGCCGTCGTGGACTACCGCGACTGGCATGTTCCGCTTGGGCGACGCATGCGGGCGCTCAAGCTTTGGTTTGTGATCCGTCATTACGGGCTCGAGGGCTTGAGGACGCATATCCGTCGGCACGTTGACTTGGCCGAGCGTGTCGAACGCACGCTGCGTGCGGATTCGAGGCTTTCGATCCCCGTCGCGCGGTCGCTGGCGTTGGTCTGCTTTCGAATCGCGGGCGACGATGCCGAACGGGCTGATGGACAGACCGAGGCGATGGTTGAACGGGTGAATGCGTCGGGGCGGGTGCTCATCACGCCGACACGGGTGCCGCTCGAACCGGGCGGGAAATCTCGCGTAGTCGCCCGGATCTCGGTGGGAACGGTGACGACCGACGATGCAGCGATCGACCGGTTGCTCAAAGAGATCGACGCAGCGGTAGGGACCGTGATACAGTCCGTCCCATGAGCACCGGTTTGAAGCGATGGCGTTGCCTGTTTTCGTTGCCCGTGATGGCAAGCGCGATGTTCGTCGTGATGTCCACTGGGTGCGCCGGACATGCCGACCGCGCGGTGGATGCTGCCGGCAGCCCCGAGTTCAGGTTTGCGACCGACGCCTACCCCGGTGTTTTTGAGGCCGCGATGGAAACGCTGGCAGAGCTTCGATTCGTCCCGGATCGGATCGATGCTGCCCGAGGCGTGATCACGACCTACCCCAAACAGACCGCCGGGCTCGCAAGCCCGTGGGACCGTGAGCAGAGCTCGATCCATGACGAAGGGCGTGATCTGCTTCATCAGCACGAACGGGTCTGCCGGATCGTGTTTGATCCGCCCGACGCCCCAGCTACAGCATTGGTCGAGGTGACCATTCTTCGGGTGCGCCGGCCCGGTTGGCGGGTCGAGACCGACGCGATCGGGCTTTCAACGCACACGATCAATCCAGTTGCAAGGCGTGAAGGCGATGAGCCAGAGTTCCGCGATCCGATCGGGTCCGACGCGGCGCTGGCCGATCGGATTTCAGCAATGATCGAAGAGCGGGTCCGCCCGGTTTCTGCCAACTAAAGCTGGCCAAGCGGACCGGTGAAAGAGAGCCGATGTCAACGCGAAAACCCGCCTCAGAGGCGGGCTCGCGATTCGTCTTTTCAGATTGGGAATGCAGCTGCCTTCGTCAGGGTTGCGCAACGCGTCGAGCGATACCCGGTGTGGGTTCGATCTGCGTCGCAGCCCGCAGGCGCTCGATCACGATCGGGTCGATCGCAGGTGTGTGTTCGCTGGTGTGTCCCAGCGCCCGGGCAACCAGCTCGCCGCGTGAGGATGCCTTGAGCTTCCGGTGAAGGCTCTTCACGTGGTCGTGCACCGTGTGAGGCGATCGTCCAAGCTCATCTGCGATCTCACGGACTGATCGCCCAAGGGTGAGTCGGGAAAGCACGTCCTGTTCACGATCGGTCAGCCAGTTGATCTCCTCGCCTGCTGGCAGTGCCAGCAGGGCCCGGCGATTCAGCAGGATCATCAAGGCGCCGAGTGTCCGCGGGTCCGCCCGGGCGGATCGCTCCATTGCCGGGCCAAGTGCAGCCAGGGTGATGATGCATCGTCCGCCTGATTCGCTACTGATCGGAGCGATTCCCAAAAGCAGGCGGTCGATGCCGGCGGTGTCCCAGACTCGCCCAATCGGTCCATCTCGCCATGACGTGAGATCGTCCAAGTTGGCGCTCAGGCCACGCTTGAATGCATCGCGGTTGATCGGGAATCCAAGGTCTGTAAATCGGCCGAGTTTGACCCTGGCGGAGACAAGATCCCCTTTGGGATCAGACATTCGGCGGGATTCATCCACAGTCGATCGGACGCCAACCGCTTCGATCGAGCTAAGGCGCCCGGTTTCGTCCGCGTGGGCGATCATGACGGCGATGCGGCACCAGCGATCGATCCCGGTCATCGCGTCGGCAGCCTGCTCGGCCCAGTCTTGAGATGCCACCGCTGGGAGGTGGCACAACTCGCCGGCGACCAGGGCCAGGGCGACCGGGTCCATGGTCGATTCGGGCGCGGTGGTGTGGAGTGCTCGTGCTTCAGTCAATCTGATCCCCCTTCGGTAGGCGGTTGTCTCGCCCAGAGGTACGTGTGGATCTCTGCAATCCGAGGCCAAGGTTGGCCAGTCGGCAGGATACCAGATACCTGTGATACGGAGTATCGGGCGTTCGATCGCAATCATCGCGGAGATGAATGCTCTGAATGTTAAAATGGGAATACTTCCTCATGCAATGCCCGCCAGTCTCGGTAAAAAACTCGAGATTCCGTTCAAGAACCCGTCTAAGGGTGCGCCGGAGCGTGGCAGGGAGGACTACCGGACGCAGTATACGGTCTTTCCCGCACCTTAGTTGAGGTTCGCTTGGTCCTTATTGCCAGAATTATCCCTACAACCCGGCGATTCGCTGGAACCAGCCCGAATCTGGGGCACATTAACAATGTTCGCGGATGCCAAGGGGCCGCGAGCGCCTGACACCACCACCCCCCAACGGCAGCCAACCAGAGGAGTCGATCTCAGGGCGAACCGCCTCCCTGGGATGTTATCAAGATGCACCTGTCACTGACCTCATCCGGGTTCTCCTTCGAGCCGTGCACTTGGCAGCCCCAAGTATGCCAGAAGCTCGAGAGTCATCACTTGGTGGCGTGGTCTCGGGATGTGCGTTCTCGGACGAACCTGGCGGCCTCACTTCAGTCATATCTGATGATGCAGCCGGCCACAGAGGTTTGTGTCCTCCACGGGCGAGCAATCCTCGATTTGGACGGGTTGTGTTCGCAGCTCGAGCGCCAGATCGTGGTCGATGAGATTGCCCGCACGATCGACGGCCCACGGGGCGTGGTCTCGGCATTGCGGACCCGGTCCGCGGTGCCAGGGCGACCGATGGCCCGCCAGCGTGTGATCATCTGGCACGACGCCGACGTGATGCTTCGGGCCCGTCCGGTGCTGTTTGCCCGGATCGTGGAAGCGATCGCGGGCGTCTCAGGCGAGCTGGAATACGCCGGTGAGAACGGCGTTTTCCTCCAGCGTTGTGTTTTCTTGGGCTCAGACCGACTCCGAGACGAGGCCAAAGGGCAAGGCTCGGCGTTCCGGGAGTGGCTCGACGAGGACCGCAGCGGTTTCTGGTCGATGGTCAGCGGGTTGCCCCAGCCGCCAGTCTCGGTGTGCTCGGTCGATGCCTTGCTGAACGAGTCCTCTTGATTTGATCGAATCGGACCGGGCCGGGAGTTTCTGACCTCGAAACTTCACGCGATCGATGCGCTTTCGCGCTGTTGGCTTGACTAGAGCGATCGGTCGGCATTCGGTCTTTACCAATGCGCATAATCTCAGGCCGATTCAAACGTAAGCCCCTCGCGGGTCCGCCCCCGGGCTCGACCACTCGCCCGATGCCCGATCGGGTCAAGCTGTCGATCTTCAATCTGCTTCGGGGTCATCCTGAGGATGGTGCGGTGATCGATCTCTTTGCCGGGACTGGGGCAATGGGGCTCGAAGCCGCTTCGCTCGGCGCTTCGCGGGTCATCTTTGTCGAGAAAGACCGACGCGTCGCAAAGGTGATTGAAAAAAACATCGAGTCGGTCGGCGCGGGTGATCTATGCGACGTCATCATCGGCGATGCGCTCGGTCCGGCGGCGCTCACGCGTTGTCCACGTCCGGTTCACCTTGTGTTTATGGATCCGCCTTATGCCATGGCGCGAGATCCTGAAGGCTGGGAACGTATCCGGACGCAGGCAGCCCGGCTTATCAGCATGCTCGATGACACGGGCTATCTTGTTTTGAGAACGCCAACGCCGTTCTATCACGTCGAAGAGAAACGCATTTCGACTGACGGTCCCGAAGAACAAACGATGTCGATCGATTTGGAAGCGGACGACGCTGATGACGCTTTGGACGCGTTCGAAACGGAGCTCGCAGCGGCTGCGGGGCTGACAGAAACCGAGCCGATCGACCCTCCGATGGAAATCGAAGGTGCGATCGGGCCGGAGACTCATGACTACGGAACGACCGCGGTCCACCTATACATGAAGCGTCCCGTCAAGTATTAGTAATCGGCAGGTGCTTACTCGTACAATCGAAGCGTGACGAAGCTGACTGAATCAGAATCGACCTTGCTGGGCCTGCCCTCGCTCTCTGACGAGCAGCGTGAAGCGGTTGTCCATGAAGATGGGCCATTGATTGTGCTCGCGGGCCCAGGCACCGGGAAAACACGTGTTATCACCGCGCGCGTCGCGCACATGATCCGGAATCGCGGCGTCGCGCCCGAAACCGTTCTGGCGGTGACTTTTACGAATAAGGCAGCGGGGGAGTTGAAGGAAAGGCTCGCGCAGTTGATCCAACCTGCGCAGGCGGAGGCTGTCAACTGTGCCACGCTCCATAGTTTCGGGATGCGATTGCTCCGGCGATTCGGTGACACGCTCGGACTGCCACACGAGATCGAGATTCTCGATACGGCGCAGCTCCGACGCATGGCGCGCGAACTGATTCGAGCGCATGGTCTTTACAAACAGGTGATCGGTCGCGGAATCGATGCAGCGGTTGAGCACGGTCTCTCCGCAGCGCACGAGCTTACAAGCATTGGTATCACGCCCGAACAGGCGATCGAGCGATCGCATAAGACACTTGAGCTCCTTCGTGATAATCAATCAGCGGACGCAAAGGCGCACCGGGCGGAGTTGGCGTTGTTTCAAGACAGCGCTCGGCTTGCGGGACTGATGGATGTTGAGTGTCTTCGGTTAGGCGCTGCAAGATTCGATGATTTGATCCGTTGGCCGATTCTTCTATTGCGGAAGTCATCGCTGGTGCGTGATATCGTTGCGCGAGACTGTAAGCACATTGTGGTTGATGAGTTTCAGGATTTGAATGCGACCCAGATCGAGCTTCTTTCGTTGCTGGCTCCGCCCAATCGGAATCCAGATATCTGCGTTGTCGGCGACGATGATCAGTCGATTTATGCTTTCCGCGGCGCTGATGAGCGTGCTTTCGAACGGTTCGAGCAGAAGTGGGGCGGGACGCAAACGCTCAAGCTGACGACCAACTATCGAAGTGGGGATGCGGTGATCGACGCGTCAAACGCGATTATCGAGCAAGCTGGATATCGCTTTGCGCCAGATAAACTCGGGCAGATTGGACCTTCCTCCCCGAGTGGATCTTCGATCGAGTTGGTTCGATTGGACGCTGGCGATCGCGGAGCTGCGACGATCGCGTCGATGATCTCGCGGCAAATCGAAGAGGATCCTGAGACCGAGTTGAGTGATATCGCGGTGATCGCTCGGTCAGGGACAGAGTTGTCTCGGGTGCAAGGCGCGTTCGAGTTGGCGGGCATTCCGTTTGTGAGTTCGATTCCAGACGCGACACCGGAAGATCCCGGCGTGTTGTTGATGCTCGACTGGGCTGCGTTGCTGGTTGATCCTACCTCGGCCCGGTCCGCTCGAGCTGTATTAACACGTCCGCCGTTTAGGTGTTCTGCCCCGGCGATAGGTGCGTTGGAGCAGCGTTACCGGGCGGCCTGTTCACGATTTGAAGCCGGTGAGGAAGAGCATCCGGCCGCGGTGATCCCCTGGTTGTGCGATCACGCGACGGACGAGCTGAAAGAAACACTCGAGCGTGCACGCAAACTCGAAGCAGCATTGGGCGCATCGGTCGTCGACAAACATGCCGATCATGCGTTGATGGAGATCATCCGCGCGACCGGAGCTGCAAACGCGGAAGAACTCGCGCCTCGCGACCGTTCGGCGCGTGTGCGCTCGCTGGTTGGATTGGTACGGTTTGTTCGCGAGCGTTTGGCGCGAATAGGTGAGCCACGTGATTTGCGGGCGATGCTCTCTTACCTGGATGACCTGCCCGATCGAGACAAAGCATTCAAGCCTGGCCCGGAGGCAATCGTTGAGCCCGGCGAGCAGGACGGGGCCGGTCATCGCAGCGGTGTGCGCTTGCTCACGGCGCACGCTTCAAAGGGGCTCGAGTTTGACACGGTGTACATCACCAAAGTCTTTCCAGCGTGGGGATTCCCGACGACATTGGCAAAGGAGGCGATCGTTCCGATGGGCGTGTGCGACCCTGATCCGCACGGACGAACATCGGCAGAGCGTTTGCTCGACGAAGAGAGAAGAGTTTTCTTCGTGGCGCTCACGCGCGCGAAAAAGCGTGTGGTGCTGCTGGCCAAGTTGCCCAAAGGAAACTCCAAGGCGGTTCACTACACGCTTGAGCTCCGTTCGGCAGCGGGTGTGGATCTCATCGAACACAATGAGCGCGATGTACTTGCGGATCTCGATGCCGATGCGCTGGATGTGCTTGATCAAGAAGGCGCGATGGATCGGCAGGTCCTGTTTGCAGCTTCCCGGAGATCGGCGCGGCGAGGAGCAGCCGAAGCGTTGGATGCTCTTGAAAAGCTGACAACGCCGGACGCGAACGGGCTCGCTACGTTGCAGCGGTGTGCTGATCGTCTCGCGATGATCGCATACATCGAGCGGCATCAAACGGTCCCCGAATGGGCAGAAGAACAAGGTTTACTCGAAGAGGCGTCTCGACTTATCGACCGGTTGAAAACGCCGACTGATGATCTTGGCGATCGTTTGAGTGGACGAGTTTCGCTGAGCTATACGAAGATCAACGGATACCTCCGTTGCCCGAGATGTTTCTATGTGCGTGAAGTGCTGGGAATGCCCGAGGATTCGTCACCGGCCACTTCGGTCGGGCGTGCGGTGCACGAGGCACTCGAAGCGTTTGTGCTTCGGTGGATGGCGGCGGATAGCGAGGCGGCGGCGTTGCCCGGATGGGATGATCTCGAGCGCGAGACTCGTCGTCGGTTCTTTTCGCTGTGGCCTCGTTCAGAGGAAGTCGATTACGGGCAGCTTGAGCGTGCGACCGCACAATCTCGGCTGTATTGGGATCATCTGCACGATGACAACGCGCACATCATCGAGGCTGAGAAAAAGTTTGCGGTGCCCTATGTTGTCGATGGAGTTGAACACACGATTCGCGGGCAGATCGATCGAATCGACCTGTGCTCCGGCGGCGGGTATCGTTTGATTGATTACAAAACCGGGCAGCCCAAAAAAGAGCTCCGAGAGCCAAAGCCCGATGATCTCCAGCTTGGAATCTACTCCATCGCGTTGTGTCACGAGGACGCAGACGCGCTCGCCGGATCGGTTGGCGAGTATTGGTTGCTTGCGTCTGGTGAGCGAGGCCAGATTCCGCTTGCAGATCTCAAACTCGACAAGATACGGAAGAAGATCGATACGGCAGTCCGGGGGATGCTCGCGGGTGAGTTTGGGCAAGGTACGCGATGCTCAGGCGACTGCACATTCCTGGATGATGTGGGCCCGTTTGATCCGTGATTTCGGCGGAATACACGCCTTCAGACCGCATCGCGGACATCAGTTCCCGGTACATTGATTGCGATGAGGCCGATCCGAACTTTGTTTGTATATCTGGGGTGTTTGCTCTTGGTCAGCGCTGGGGGTGCTCTGGCGAACGCGAATGAGCTATCGGTCGAACAGCTGGTCGAGCGGGCCGGTGTGCTTCTTCCCCCGGCCGACGCATCAGGGCTCACGCGCGAGCGGCTGGCGTCTGGTCTTGAGGTATGGATTTATCCCGTGCCGGGTTCGGGAGAGGTCTCGGTCGGACTTGCGATCCGTGCGGGGTCATTGGATGAATCGGATGATCAGCGGGGGGCCGCGTACATCGCAAAGCGAGCCGCGGGGCTTGGTACATCCAATGTGACAACCGAGCAGCTTGATCAGTTCCGTCGCCAACTGGGTAAGCCAGGGCTGTTCATCGATGCCAGCGCGGGTCAGCATGCATATATCACGCATTCGGGCGTGGTTTATACGTTGGTGTTCGATACCGGCCGAGTAGTTGGTGAAAGTAGCGATTGGGAGATCGCGCTGGCCCATGTCCGAGATTTACTTTCGGGATGGCAACCAGACAACGATCAGATTGATGCCGCGCGTGAGTTGGCGAAGGAACGTATGGCGATCACAAAGCCGGAGACGATCGCACGGCGCGCGTTTCTAGAAGATATCTTTGCCGGCGAGCGATTGGGCGAGCGAGCATTAATCCCAGACGATGGCTCTTTGTCTGAGACGCGCAATCCGCGTGTCCGCGACTACATCCTCGAGCGATATGTGCCCGGCGCAGCGACACTTCTCATCGTTGGTGATATTGATCCGGGCATCGCGCTAGCGCGTGTTCAAGCAGGGCTCGGAGATATTGCAGCGCGACCTACGCCTCCCGGTGTGCCTGCGATAGCTGGTCCGATGGATGGCGGCCGGATTTCGATCAATCAGATCGATGGGTATCCAGGCTATGAAGCATCCCTCATCTCGATTGGTCCGGTAGGAGTCGGCATGGCCGACGCGTTCGGCGCGGAGCTATTGAATCAGATCGCAGCCGAGTTGGTGAGTGCGAGGCTTCGGAATGCTGTGATGCTCTCTGATCCGGATGCGGGTGAACTCAAGGTGGTTGTCACGAATGCGATCCGCGGCGTTCGGATCGGGGAAATCGCGTGTGAGTCTGGGCCAGAAGGCCTGAGCGCAGCCAGCATGGCTGCTGCGAAAGGGCTCGCGAGTATTCTTACGTCTGGGTTTGAGGACGAGGAGTATCTTGCTGCCCGAGCGACGATCTTGACCGACTTTGAGGAGCGTGCAAGTGAATGGGTGCCCGATGCGGCTTCGATTTACGACCAAGTTTCGAATGCGGCGCGGTTGGGTCGGGAGTGGATCGATCCTCGGATCGCGCAGCAGCAAGCCGCCTTGAAGCTTGCTCAAACAACCGACGCCCAGTTATTCGATGTTGTGCGGTCGGTCTTTGATCAAAGGACGCTCCATGGAATTGTCATCTCGCCCGAGCCGCACGAAGCGGTGACGATACACGCTGTCGAAGAACTTCTTGAACTGGCGGCAACGCGAGACGAGTTCGATCTACCGATGTTGCCTGATCGGTTGGTTGAGTTTGGGCCAGGATCGAAAGTTGAAGAAGTGTCGCACCATGGCGGCGTGGATGTGTGGACGGGAATGCTTGGCAATGGAGTGGTGATCCGAACGCGCGCGATGGAAGACGCGGAACGAGTGTTCGTGCGTGTTGCGTTCGCAGCCGGAGTCATCGATGAAGACGGGCGGACCCGAGGGCGCACCCGAGATGCGATGGCGGCTTGGGCGTACCCAACGTGTGACACGCGCGGTGCCAATGTGGTCAAAGCTTGGGCGGCAGAGCGCGGGATTGAGTTCTCAGCGGAGATAGATCTACAACGTGCTGTTTTGGATCTTCGAGGGCCAAGCGGGTCGGTGACTGAAGTGCTCGAACTCGCAGCATCAATGATTGCCCACCCGGGCGTGGATGAACGATTCGTGGGTCGAGTTCAAACAGACGCACAAGAGACCCGGCCTTCACTCGACGCGCTTGGGCAGATCATGCTTCCGCCCGGCGATCCTCGCGGCGTGAATGGATTGGCGAACGATAACATCGATCCGAAACTTGCTTCAGCATGGCTCAAATTCATCGCGGCTGCACCAATCGAGGTTTCCATCGTTGGCGCGTTCGATCCTACTGAAGTGCTTGAGCACGCAAGCGGCACGCTCGGTGCTATTCCCCGGCGTGCTCGGCCAAGCGAGTCGTGGCGTGAGCGATGGGGTTCGTTACCCGCCGGCGAAACGACAATCCGGCTGCGAGGTGATGTTGAATACACGCTCGGCGTGGTCTTTGCAGACGCCAACGAACTATCGATCGTGCGTCCGATGGTCATCGCAGCGCGAGCCCTTGATCGTTACTTCAAAGCAAGGCACGCATCCGGTAATATCCCGGGTGAGGCACAGGTGTTCTTGTGGCTCGGCGATGGGATACCCGATCGCGTCACGCTCGTCGTCACATACAGCGATGATTCAGAATCGATCGGCGATGCAGTTCAAATCGTTGAAGACACTATCAAAGAGTTTTTGGTTGACGACGAAGCGCAGGTTCTGTTGGAAGTAGAACTCAAGCGTGTGATGATTAGTGTCACCGGTGCATTCAAGCGGCCGAGCTTCTGGTCGACGCGCCTTGCAGGGCTCACGATGTTTGGGCAAAGCACCGAAGACATTGGCGACATGCCCGCGTCGTATCAAGAAATCACGCCCGACGCGGTGCGTGCCGCACTCAAGCACGCGATGAATACCGGTGTGCAAAAGCGCGTCTTGGCCATGCCCAATGGAAAGACATCAGGACGCTGATTTCATACCGCGGATTGAACCACTTCGATACACCAGTAAAAAAACTCCCCGGCTGGGGAGCTTTGAGAATGGTCATTTGTACCGAAAGAGATCACTCCAACGCGGCGGCACCGGAGATAATCTCGGTGAGCTCGGTTGTGATCTGGGCTTGGCGTGCACGGTTGAACTGACGCTTGAGTGCCAGCCCCATCTTGCCGGCGTTGTCGGTCGCGGCTTTCATCGCCACCATGCGAGCGATGTGCTCGGAAACGACAGCATCGTTGAATGCTTGGAAGAGCACCGCCTTGACCGCGGCCGGCAGGATGGAATCCAGCAGGCTTTCGGCATCTGGGCTGAACTCATACACATCTTCGTGCCCGGATGATCCGGTGTCTTCAGTGACTGGCGCCGAGAAGGGCAACAACTGAAGGATCTCGGGGACTTGCTTGCCCGCAGAGATGTATCGCATGTAGATGACACGCACCGCAGATACATTGCCAGCAGTGAACTGATCGATGAAAGTCTGCGCCAGGCGCTCGACGTCTTCATACTGCGGCTTGTCGCCGATGTTCGTGTGTTGGGTGAAGTCATCGAAGCCGTTGAACCGGAGCGTTGCCGCTCCCTTTTTACCGACAACTTCGATCGGCCCATTGGCGATCTTGGAATCGCTTTTGAGGTGCTTGAGCGATCGGCGGATGATCGAACCGTTGTAAGGCCCGCACAACCCGCGGTCGGCGGTGACGATCAGCGTCAACTCGGGCGCATCGCCGGTTGGCTCGGAGAGCAACGGGTGCCCTTCGCCCACGCCTGCAGCGTTCAGCTGACCCACCAGCCCGAACAGCGTCTCGGTGTAGGGCTTGGTCGCCACTGACGACTGCTGTGCCCGTGCGAACTTGCTCGTGGCGATCATTTGCATCGTGCGCGTGATGCGCTTGATGTTTCCGACGGCCTTCATCCGGTTCTTGATTTCGCGGCTCTTACCCATGGGCCAAGATCGTAGCGCCCGATCACGGAATTGCTACGCCTAAGCCTCTTGAAGGCTTCGAATCAGCTGGCCCGATTGCTGGATCGTCCGGGTGTGCTTGGCGCGGGGTCGTTTCCGGCGTTGTTTTGAGGCTGCCCGGGGCGGCTGGGGGCCGGTTGGGGCTCGCCAATGTGCATCGGGAACATCTGAACCAAAGGAGTCATGCCAGATGGGGTGGAGTTGGAATCATCTTGCGGTGGGTTCATGGCCGGCTCCCTCTCTTGGTCTAGTCTGTGGTGAACGTCCAGCGAACACAGGCCGACGCACACCGCCGAACCATGCCACGGATCCGCATGAAGACCAGCGGGAAACCCCCTGTTCAGGTCACGATTTGCCCATCGAATGCCAGCGCAATCCCACCCGGCAGCCCTGCCTGCGTCTGGGCGTGCCCAAGGTCGTGGGTCATGTGCACCAAGAAGGTCCGAGAACTGCCGATTCGGCCCGCGGCTTCGATCGCTTGATCGACCGTGAGATGGGTCGGGTGCGGGCGATGGCGGAGACAGTCGAGCACCAACGTCCGGGTGCCTTCGAGCGTCGGCCAAGCCTCCGCCGGGAAGGCAGACACATCGGTGCAATAGCTCAATGGGAGCAGCGAGGCGTCCCGGTCGCACCGCCGATCGGGATCGTCGAATCGAAAGCCGAGGATTGGCTGTCGGCCGTGCAGCAGCGGGATGGGGGTGATGGTCAGCCCAAACAGGTCGAACGGCGTCAGCGGCTCGACCGTGATCGGGTTGAGATCAGAGACGAATGACTGGGCCGGGCCGTCGCGATCAAGGATGTACGGGAACACTCGGCGAAGCGAGGCATGGGTTGCTGCATCGGTGTACACCGGAATCGAGGATTCCATCATCACATTGAATCGGCGAACTTCGTCGAGTCCAAAGACATGGTCAGCGTGATCGTGCGTGACCAAAATCGCGTCGATTCGTTCGAAACGTTCCCGCAGCACCTGCTGACGAAGGTCGGGCGACGCATCGATCAGGATGACGCGCGGGTGCCCGTTTGGATCGGTGAACTCAAGGATCGAGCTGGTTCGGGTGCGATGGTCGCGTGGGTCGGTCGAGGTGCACACGGAGCACCCGCACCCAATGACGGGCACGCCGGCGGAGGTTCCGGTGCCGAGGAATCGAAGCTGCATCGCGGAGGGTATGTGTGTGCGCAGAAAAAAACCCGGGCTGTCCCGGGCTTCAGAGAGTGAAATGGATGGTTCGGATTACGGGCAGCCGGCGTTGTAGCTGGAGATGTAGGCCGAGACATCGAAGAAGTTGAGGGTGCCGAACGGTTCAGCAAGGTCGGCAGCCGCATCGCCGGCGTTGTAGGCCGCGATGAATGCCGAGACGTCGAAGAAGTTGAGGGTGCCGAATGGTTCTGCCAGGTCGGCGGCGCAGGCCGTGCCGCAGACGACATCGATGACCTCGAACGCGTCGACGCCCGATTCGGTGATCGAAGCGGAGCCGATATCGCGTGAACCGAAGCGGACGCGGAGTGTGCCGCTGGTCGAGACGAAGTCCGAGACGCGGTACTCGGTGGTGACCCACTGGGAGGTGCCGTTACTCGACGACGAGTTGACCAGGGTCCAGCTTGCGCCGTTGTTGGTCGAGAACTCAACGGTGAAGAAGTCGCCGCCGTCGTTGGATTCGTGCCATTCAGCAAACGAAACGATGGGGTCGTTCAAGCCAGAGATATCGATGTTTGGTGAGATAAGCAGTGTCTCGCCGCCGTCAACATCTTCGTTCAAGCCGTTTCCGGTGACATATGCCAAGCCGGATCCATCGCCGTCAGCAGCTGGATCGGACCGGCCGTAGTCGCCGGGGACCGCGCGGTCCCAGGAGCCGGTGGAGAGCCCGGCGCCGTCTTGGACGGTCCAGCCCGTTCCGGTTTGGAAGTCTTCACTGATGGCGGTGACAACGCCGTCGGCCGCGAGCGCGGTGTATGCACCGGCCGCACCGCCAGAGGGCAGCTGCCATGTTCCGCCTTCGTTGTCGTTGGCGGCGAAGTAGTAGCTCACGGTCCCGCCGCAGTCAGCCGCTGGGAACATACCGGTGTGGGTGTCGCCCGAGGTGTTGGTCATCGCGACTGGCATGTAGCCCGAGCCTGAATCAACAAACATGGTGACCGGGCCGGAGGGGACGAGCCCGTTGTCTGCCAGCACTTCGATGGCGATCATGTCGCCGCCGGCGGGGGCGATGGTGTCTGGGCGAGCGCCAACAAGGACAAGGTCAAGCCCGAGGGGCTGGGCGATGCCTTGGGGGTTTGCGAGTGCTGCCTGCAGGGTCGAGTTAAACAACGAGCAGCCTTGGTTCGCGCCGCCGGTGGAGTTACAGCCGGCGTTGGTGTGGATGCCAAGGACTTGGTTGTTGTTCTGGTCGAGGATGGCCGAACCGGAGTTTCCGCCGGTGGTGTCCGGGCGATACTGCACGGTGTTACCAAAGGTCGCGGTGAATGGGCCGGTGTGGGTCTTCTGCACGAGGTACCAGGTCGGTGAGACGGGCGACGAGGTCGAGCCGAAACCGGTGATGGTGATTGGCCGGTTATCAGCTGGAGGCATCGAGCTCGCGAGTGTGTGCGAAGCGCCCTGGGCGTCTTGGGGTGCGAGCCCGGTGTTGCTGTTGTCGAAGGCGCCGTAGAAGGCCCAGTCGTTCCCGATGACGATGCTGCCGCTCTGGTTCTGAACCGACGCGGGATCGATCGGGTACTGATCTTCCGGGCCTGGGTTCTGGGGCGTGCCGCCGGCGGTGGAGAGGGGCACGTTGAACTGCATGACGTCGCCTGCGCCGGGGCTGCAGTGACCAGCCGAAAGGAACGAGTTGGGCTGATCGCCGAAGAGCCATCCGGTGCAGCCGATGGGCATCATGCGAGCGTCACGAGGATCGCTCGAGAGCACGCGGTCATCGGTCGGGCCGCAGATCGAACGGGGGAACACCGTGGGTTCCGAAGCGGTGGCGCCGGTGACTTGCACGCGGTTGGCGTTGGGTTCGGCGGTGGGGGATGCCATGATCTCGATCAAGAGGCGGCTGCCATTGAAGTACGCGCTGGTGTTTGACCATTCGCGGATCGACTGGGAATCAAGGTATTGCTCGTGCCCGTCGTAAAGCGAAGTGATACGAATGTACGATTCACGCGCGGTATCGGTCGCGGGCGAGAGCGTGACCTGCCCAAAGCGGAGGCGGACCCATGCTGCGTCTGCGACTTCGACTTCGGTGGACCAGATCGGAACCTGGACGGGCCGGTTGGCGATGCCATCGGTCGGTGCTGAAGCGAACACGACGCCCGAGTCTGCGCCCAGCGGGACCGCGCGTCGGGCGATCGGGTTGTTGCGGCTGTCGGACTCGCGGGCGATGGCGCGGGGGTCTTCTTTGTCAAACGATGTGATATCGGCGGCAGCGCCGGACACAGTGAGCAATGCGAGCGCGATGGGAAGCGTGCGGGTCATGGAAACCTCTCCTATTTCGTCAGATCCCCCGGCGGGGGATCGGTCTGGCTGTCGGGCAGCCGGCAATCGGGAACGAGACACGGTTCCCGGGTCTGCGTGGCCCCGGGTCGGGCCAGAACGGCCCGAATCACCAAAGTAACAGGTCGTCAACAAGTCCACAATCGTAATTCAACGAAGTGCGGCCAATGTTTGGCCCAATTCGAGCGATAAGGCCCGAATTCGGGGTCACCCGACCCGTTCGTCTCGCGGCTCGCGCGTCATCAGCATGGTGATGGCCCGGACGGGGTCGAGCCCTTCAAAGAGCACCGCGTGCACCGCGCGGGTGATCGGCATGTCGACTTTGTATCGGTCTGCCAGTTCAACCACCCCGCGGGTGGTCTCGACACCTTCAACGACGAACATCGATTCGGCGAGGTATTGGGTGAGGCTTTCGCCCTTGCCGAGAGCTTCGCCGCAAGATCGGTTGCGGCCTTCGGGCGAGAAGCAAGTCGTCGCGAGATCGCCCGCGCCGGCGACACCAAAGAACGTATCGGTGCGAGCGCCCATGGCCGATCCGAGCCGGGCGATTTCGGCGAGGCCGCGTGCGAGGAGCGCGCTTTTCGCGTTATGCCCGGCGGCGAGCCCATCGATGATGCCGGCCGCGATCGCGATCACGTTCTTGGTCGCGCCGGCGAGCTCAACCCCGATCAAATCTGGGTTGGTGTAAACCCGCATCCAGCTGGTTGTAAACAAGCTCTGGATGTGTTCAGAGAACCCCGGGTGATCTGAGGCCGCGACCATGGTCGCAGGCAAGCAACGGGCGAGCTCGGTGGCGATGGTCGGGCCGGACAGGCACCCATGCGGGCGGGGCTTCGCGTCCGGGTCGTCACGCAGTACGTCTGCGATGATTTGGGTCGGGCGGAGGAGGGTCTCGGTTTCGATCCCCTTTGCGACGGAGAGGACGCCTGCATTGGCAGGGACATGGGGGCGGATTCTGCTCCAGGCATCTCGGATGAACTGGACAGGAATCGCCGAAACGATCAAGTCGGCCTCTGAAAGCGCCTCGGCGTCGGTGAGTGCGATCCGGACGGAATCTGGCAGTCGGAATCCGGGGAGTCTGGGCGATTGCCGGGACTGGGCGACGTTGCCGCGTTCGGTCTCGTCGTGACCCCACATGGTGACATTGGCTCTGGGCGGGGAGTTGGGGTTGGCGGGGTCGGGCTGGCCGAGGATCCCGGCACAAACGAGCCCCATCTGCCCAACGCCCAGAACACAGACCTTGGGAGAATCAGACTGCGGTTGTTTGGGCATGGGTGACTCCGGAGGCTTTTCGGCCGCGAACCGATGGGCCCGGGGCGGCGTAAGGGTAGCGGCAGGGCGGCTCAAACGCGCCCCATGCCCCGTTCTGACCCCTACACTTGCCTCCCCCGTCGCCCCGTGGGGCGACCGAGATCAGCAGGATCGTCGATCCACCCAATGCGGGTTTGGCATCGGCGGCATCCCGGAACTGCCGGACGTGCCTTGGCACGCGATCCCAGAGAAAGGTTCGACCGAATGGCCGAAGACCACAAGCACGACCATGACCATGACCACGATCACATCCATGGTGACGCAGTCGAGTGCTGCTCGCACCACGATATGGATGTTGAGCGTTACCTCTTTATCTTCCTGATTGGTGGTGTGCTCGCGATCGTTTCATGGATCGCCCATATCAGTGGAATGACCAATGAGGTTGTTGCGACGTTGCCTGCGATCGCAGCGGCGTTGCTTCTCGGATCGTGGCTGTTCGTCGCGGCGTTCAAAGAAGTCTGGAGCGGGCGTGTGTCGTCAAGCTCATTGGCTGCCCTTGCGATTCTCGCAGCGATGGTTGTGGGTAAGTTTGGAACGGCGGCGTTCTTGGCATTCATCCTTCTCGTTGCCGACCAGATCGTGCAGCGGACGGCGAAGGGTGCTCAGCACGCGATCGAGCAGCTCGTCAAGCTCACCCCGACCGAAGGTCGTGTGGTTGATGAAGACGGCGGCGAACGCACGTTCCCGGTTACTCAGATAAAAGTTGGTCAAACGGTTCGTGTGTTTCCGGGCGAAAACTTGCCTGTCGACGGGCGAGTCCTGACTGGGCAGACGTCGATCAATCAGGCTTCGCTGACCGGTGAAGCGATGCCGGTCGAAGTACAGATCGGCAGCGATGTGTACGCGGGTACGAGCAACCTGACGGGTGCGATCGATATTCAAGTGACGGCCGCCGGTTCGGACACGACGATCGGTAAGGTCTCGAGTCTGATCAGCGAGGCAGAGAGCACTCGTACGCCTCGCCAGCAGCTCATCGAGCAGGTCGCCAAGTTCTACGTACCGGTTGCGATCGCGGTCGCGGGTATTGTGTTCTTCTTCAATGCCCGCTCTGGCGATGCTGGTATCCGTGAGACCGCAGCACTCAAGGCCGTGACGGTCTTGGTTGTGACTTGCCCGACCGCGTTGCTGCTTTCGAGCCCGTCGGCAATGGTGGCTGCGTTCGCAGCGGCCGCCCGTTTGGGCGTGATGGTGACACGGTCTGAGTACCTCGAATCGTCGGCCACTGTTGACGCAGTCGTGATGGATAAAACCGGCACGCTGACCACGGGCCGATTCGAAGTCTCGCGTCTCGCGCCCGCAGAGGGCGTGGAGGGTGCCGAGTTGCTGTCCGCCGCTGCTGCTGCCGAAGCCCGATCCAATCACCCGCTGGCGCTCTCGATTTTGCGTACCGCAGAACAGGCCCGCGTGAGTGTTGACAAGGAAGGCGAGTATCAAGAGATCCACGGTGCGGGCGTGAAAGCAACGACTTCGATTGGATCACTGCTTGCCGGTCGCGGCAACTGGATCCGTGAACAACTTCCGGCGGCTGCGGATCAGGTGGAAGCGGTCGAGAATCGCATCGAAGGCATGTCCGGTGTTCACGTTGTGCGCGACGGACGCTACTTGGGTGCGGTCGGCCTGGAAGACAAGGTCCGCCCCAACGGCAAGGCTGTTGTTGAACGCATGCGTGAGCTCAGCGTCCGCATGGTCGCGATCTTCACAGGCGATCGCTTCAGTGTCGGAAAGCGCGTCGGTATGGCAACTGGCGTAGATACGGTCGAAGCCGAGTGCCTGCCTGAAGAAAAGCACGAGCTGGTCAAGCAGCTCAACACGGACGGCTATCGCGTCATGATGGTCGGCGACGGCATCAACGACGGTCCGGCATTGGCGGAGGCTGATGTTGGCGTTGCGATGGGTTTGTCTGGTTCGGATATCGCGGCCAACTCGGCCGGTGTTGTTCTCATGACCGACGAGCTCAACCGCTTACCGTTCTTGATTGAACTCGCGCGTCGGACTCGCATGATCATCGCGCAGAACATCGTGGTATCGATTCTGATGGCCATCGTTGGTTTGGCATTGGCGGCATCCGGCGCATTCATCACGGTTGGTGGTGCGAGCCTCGGCGTTGGCGCCGCGGCGTTGTTGCACTTCTTGCCCGACGTGTTTGTGGTTGGTAACTCGTTCCGTTTGTTCCGCTTTGGTGAGGACTTCCTCGAGGCAGAGACGACGGCTCGTGAACAGGCTGAAGCTGCGAGTAAGCGTGTGCGGCGTGACGCTTCGGTCAGAATGACCGTCGAGCCCGCCTAAACCGAAACGGACGGATTCAAACCGGCCGAAATGGCTTGTGACTTCGAAAGATCCAAGAGCCCGGTCGCGAGACTGGGCTCTTTTTTTCGTTTGTTGTTGGAAGAGCACGGTCAGAATCCGGTACAACTCAGTCATGAACATCCGAACACCGCTTTTCGTGCTTGCACTGTGGTGCAACGCCGCGTTTGCTCAGGTCAATCGGCCGCAAACCCCGACATCGCCTTTCCCGTACCGGGTGGAGGCTGTGACGGTGCCGGCGATGGATTTGGGGGAGCACACCCTGGGCGCGACGATCACGCTGCCTGATGCCGCGATCTGGGGCGACGGGCCATATCCAGGCGTTGTTTTGATTACAGGTTCTGGTCCGCAGGATCGTGACGAAACGATTTTTATGCACAAACCGTTTTTGGTGTTGGCCGATCACCTGACCCGGCGGGGGATCGCGGTGCTCCGGTACGATGACCGCGGCGTGGGCGAGTCGACGGGTTCTTTCGAAGGGACTCCTGTCACTGGACTGGCGGCCGATGCGCACGCGGCGTGGACGTTCCTGCGAGATCATGAATCGACCGATGCTGAGCGTATCGGGCTCGCGGGTCATTCGGAGGGCGGACTCATCGCGCCGATGATTGCGAGTGAAAACACGGATGTCGCGTTTTTGGTTCTGTTGGCCGGCACTGGCATTCCCGGCGCGGAGATCATGTTGTACCAAGCGGACGTGATGTTCACAGCGGGAGGACTCGAACAAGACTGGATCGATACCTCGCTTGCGAATCGAAGAACCGTGTTTGAGCTCGTCAGCAGTGGTGCGACGGATGAAGCGATCCTTGAATCGATCATTCCGATGCTCACGCACGAGCTGCCGCACATCCAAGATCCTGAAGACATCGAGCGGACCGCCAAGCAAGTTTTGCCGCAGTTTGCGGGTGTTTGGGCGCGTGAGTTCATGACGCTCGACCCGCGCGAGTATCTGGCCAAGGTCCAAGCGCCGGTCTTGGCGATGAATGGAACGTTGGATACGCAGGTGACGATCGAGCAGAATCTTGTCGCGATCGAAACGGCGCTGAGCGAGGGTCTTTGCCCGTCGTTGACGTCGGTGCGCCTTAGCGGGTTGAATCACTTGTTTCAGCCGGCCGAAACTGGGATGTTGGGCGAATACGCAACGATCGAGACAACATTCGACGAGCATGCCTTGGGTGTCATTTCTGGATGGATTGCAGCGACAGCCGGGGTAGAACCGCCCGCGTCAGCGCCTTAACCAATTGCGCCTTGGTCAAAAGCTGTTTGAACTAGGAGCTGCTCAAGCTTGAAGGCGAGGCTAAAACTAGAGCAGTGTCCCTTGTAGCAAGAGCATCGCAAACAGAAAGTAGATCGTCAGCCCGGATACATCCATGATCGTTGCGACCAGCGGCGATGATGAAGCTGCGGGGTCAAGCCCTAGACGTTCCATGATCAGCGGAAGCATCGAGCCGACCAAGGTGCCCCATAAGACGATCGCTTGCACGGCGCCGCCTACGGTAAATGCCAGCGGCCACACGTGCTCGGTTTCTATGAACGAGATCAAAGCAAGCATCTTCACGGTCAGCACGCCGATCACGCCGAGCATGAAGCCCAGTGCTGATCCGGTCACGATTTCCTTGCGGCAGATCCGCCACCAATCTTTGAGGCGTACATCTTCAACCGCGATCGCACGCACCAGTAGCGACGCAGCCTGCGTTCCTGTATTTCCGCCGGATGCGATGATCAAGGGAACAAACACGACCAGGACCACCGCTTTAGAGAGTTGCTCATCGAAGTAGCTCATTACCGCGATGGTCAGGATCTGCATGACAAACAGGCCGGCCAGCCATCCGCCGCGTTTACGGAACATGGCTTTGACCGAAGTCTCTGTGTATGGCAGGTCGAGCGCATCCATACCGCCGAGTTTCTGGACATCTTCGGTGAACTCTTCTTCTGCGACATCGGCGACATCGTCATGCGTGACAATACCGACCAGCAAACCAAGTCTGTCAACGACGGGCAACGCGGTGCGGTCGTATCGCGACATCATGCGGACCGCTTCTTCGCGGTCTTCGTCAGCCCGCAAGCTGAGAAACTCGTCGTCCATCAGATCGCGAATGGTGAGTTCTATTTCCGCCAGCAAGATGTGACGGATATGGATGTCGTCGAGCAGGGTGCGGTCATGATCGACGACGTAAACCCAGTTGATGGTTTCAGCGTCTTTGCCGTATCGTCGGATGTGGTCGAGGGCATGGGCGACGGTCCAGTCGGGGCGGACGCGGACGTAGTCGGGGGTCATCAGTCGGCCGACCGATTCGGCGTCATAGCCGAGGATGGCTTGGGTGACGCGTCGGTTTTCCGGGCTGAAGCGGCGGATGAGTTCCCCCGAGACCTCAATCGGCAACTCGTCGAGCGTGGCGGCTCGGTCGTCGGGGTCCATGGATTCGATCAGGCGTGCGGCCCGTTCGTCGCCGAGTTCGCCGAGCAGTTTTTCGCTGGCTTCAGCAACCATCTCTGCAAAGGTGTCCGCTGCGAGCTGGCGCGGAAGCACCCGGAACGCGATGACCGCTTCGTCTGGCTCGAGTGTTTCGATCAGGTCTGCGATGTCCGCTGGCTCGAGCGAGGTCAGGGCATCGCGGATCTGACGGAACTCGCGCCCCTCGATCAACGCTCGCAGTTCCGGTTCAAGTAGGTTGACGGTTGGGGTACCCATTCATGTTGATGCTATGCGGGTGGTGGGTGGTCTCGGGATTCGTATTCGAGCGCGGCTCGCCGAATGCCACCGAGCATTCCCTTGAAGACGATGTGGTGGAACGGAAGAACGCTGTACCAGTAGAGAATGCCAAGCAGTCCCTTTGGTTGGAATCGCGCTGACATGGTGAAGTTACATTGGCTTGGATGTTCATCAATCGGGTCGATGCGGAAGGTGAGCATCGCGATCCCGGGGAGTTTCATCTCGGCGCGGAGTGCGAGCAGCCGGTCTTGTTCGATGCCGACGACGCGCCAAAAGTCGAGGGCTTCTCCAAACCGGACGCGTTCGGGGTGTCGTCTGCCTCGTTTGAGTCCCGGGCCGCCGGCCACTTTGTCCATAAAACCGCGGACTTTCCACAGCCATTGGGCGGCATACCAACCATGGCCACCGCCAACACGGCAAGCCGCAACGTATGCGGCATGGGGCGGGGTTTTGATCTCAATGGTCCGCTCGTCGAC
The DNA here is from genome assembly GCA_045106075.1 of Phycisphaerales bacterium. GTDB lineage: Bacteria > Planctomycetota > Phycisphaerae > Phycisphaerales > UBA1924 > UBA6054. Next base: position 8,122 of record JBGCEB010000077.1, on the reverse strand, counting down.
ATAGCTCGTTCCGCCCGCCCAGTCTGGATCGCCAGGAACAACGCCGGCTGCGGACCAAGCTGTTTCGACTTCATTGCTATCAACTCTTTGCAGCGCCAAGTGAATCGCGTCGCGCACACGGATGCGTTCACGCGGGATGAGCCTATCGGAAGCGTCTGAAGTCACCACTACCCGGTTGCGCAGTCCTTCGGCCAATGGGCGCGCGATCGCCGGTGTGACGGGGGTTACGAGCCCAATCCACAACGAGCTCAGCTTTGGTGTGAGAACAGGGAGTGGAATGATGATTCGTTTGCGAAGTCCTAACTCCTTTGCAGTAATCTGCATCAGTTCGGCGTAGCGAACCGCATCGGGCCCACCGATCTCGATGACTTCGCCCGCGGTTTCTGGAGTCTTGAGGCAAGCAATCAGATCAGAAAGAACATCACGGATCGCGACCGGCTGGCACTCTGTGCTGACCCACTTGGGTGTGGTCATGATGGGCAGGCGTTCGGTAAGGTATCGCAAAATTTCGAAGGAAGCAGAGCCTGATCCAATGATCATGGCGGCCCGGAGTACGGTGACTTGGATGCCGGTTGATCGGAGTGCCGTTTCAACATCGCGCCGCGATTCGAGATGTTCGGACAGGTCTTCGCCGTTCTCGCCGAGCCCGCCGAGGTAGATGATCCGCTCGATTCCTGCTTCTTGGGCAGACTTTGCGAACGCGTTCGCCAACTCAAGGTCGCGCTTGGCAAAGTCTCCAACTGAAGCTTCCATCGCATGGATCAAGTAGAACGCGACTCGAGAATCACGCATCGCTTCCGCCGATTGGGCCACATCGGACACGTCGCCCTGTTTGACGGTCACCCGCGGGTCGTCAATCCACCGCCGTTGTTCCAGTTTCTTCGGTGTGCGGGCGTAGCAGCGGACCGCGAAGCCTTCTTCAAGAAGCCGGCCAACGAGCCTGCCGCCCACATATCCGGTGGCGCCGGTGACGAACACAGGTTGATATGGTTTCTCTTCGATACTGTTCACAGCAAGCGTTCGGTCTGGATTTGATCAGGGCACACCGTCGCGTTCGTTTGCAAAATCTCAACCGATTCGGAATCAAGCTGGTCGAGCAGGCCGAGTGCTGTAAAGGTTTCAAGCAGCGACTGAGCTTGGATCCTGGCGTACGTCCGATTCGGGTCGATGATCTTTCGATTCATGATGTCTTCCAAATCGGACTCGGTGTGAGACTGGGCTGTTGTCATCGGCGGTTTGCTTCCGCGTTGATCGAGATTTGATGAGAAAATGCCGGCGGCACTGAAAGGCAAGAAATCTTCGTACCGTTGCCCTTCTGCACGCACAAATCCGCGGCGAATGAGCGCATGAATGTTGTTCGTTCCAAACGGCACGCCAGAACGTGCAGCTTCGATGCCGTGTGGTGTTGCGGAGTAGAGGCCGTACACGATGCCTTGTTGGAGCAGTGCATCGAGAGATTGCGGAAAGCTCGCAAAGGCTTCAAGTCGCCTTTGTTGATCGGAAGCGGTATCGGCATTGCGCAAGCATTCGTCGTAAAGAGCACGCCCAGCCGGTGTGGTTGCGTAGAAACGCTGCTCGATCTCGCCGAATCTTGCGGTGTGGCTTGAATCGACCGTCGATCCGTCCTGATCTCGGAATATCACCGATTCGGTCAATGCTCGATACGCATCTTGACGGAGCAACACTGGGATGCCTGTTGGTGGGCCTTCCGTGGCTTCCTTAAAGCCCGAGTGCGGTAGGCGGTGGAGTTCAAGATCGGGTTGCGAGAGTCTGTCAAGGATCGATTCGATCGTGTTCGATTGTTCAGCATTCGTGACTTTGACAGCCTCAAATGAGTTCAAGGATTCAGACGATAGGTGGTTGAAATGGAGAACCATCCAATGCAAGTCCGCGTCGCGAAGCAGATCTGAAACGGCAGTTTCGGCACAGCTGCGAAACGTACTGGAGTCGATCACGCCCATGCAGTAGCGCATGCTTGCGGTAAAGAGGTCTATGCAGACCGTGTTGGGCGTGAGGTGGTTGAGATGGTGCGAGTCAAAGCATGCGATATCGGCCGCGATCTTGTAACCGGCATCGCACAGCTCGACATAGAGCCCGTGATCTCGGGCCGTCCCGGTCCATCTAAAAATCCGATCAGTTGCCAGTCGGATGAGCTCACTTGAATCAGTTGAGGAAAGTCCGCCATCTCGTTCAGCGGATTCAATCAAGTGCTTGGTGCGGTCGCTAAAGACTTGACGATCATCGAGTGCTTGTTCAACTCGTTCGCGCGTCTCGCGACCAAATGAGCCGGTTTGCAAAAGCGACGCAAATACGCGGTGTTCCGGAGCCACAGCCGAACGGAACGCCGTGGCAACAACCGGTTGACTTTTCGGCCCGATCGATGTCAAGTCATAGAAACCGTGCGGCTCCATGCCGAAGCAGGCAAAGAATCGCGTGATCCATCGAAACTCTTTTGGTGTTCCGATGCGGATGGCGCCATGCCGTTCGCCCCCGACGGTTGCGAGCTTTTCGTCGGTGACGAAGAACCCGCGGTACAGCTTTGCCAGCAGGTCGCATGCGGCCCGATTGACGACTTGATTCACGAGCAGCGATTTGTCATACAGTGGGACTTCGCGCCCGAACATCGCCGATAGACCGGAGAACAAACGGTCTTGCATCTGGGATCTTGGCTCAAACTGGCTAGACATGATCAGATCTCTCAGGCAGATAGCTCGCGATGCCGGCAATGTGGACGGAGCAGATTTTAGAGACGTACCACGGTTTCATCCTCGGAAACGGCAGTTGGCGTTGAGTGCTTTCGGTTCCGTTCGGAATCGGGGTGCCGGGTTCTCGGACGAATCGCCGTTTTAAGAGACTCGATGATCGATATAAGCATCACCAAGCAGCACGAATAACACGTCTTCAGGTTGCGACGTAGTGATTTCCCCCGATCGCGGGGTCGATGATATCGCAAGTTGACCTTTGAAATGAGGATGAGAAATGAACTTGCAAGAACTCAAACATTCCAAGGCTTTCAGTCTGATCGAACTGCTTGTCGTGATTGTTGTGATCGGTATCTTGGCGGCTGTCGTCGTACCGAACACCATCATGGCAGGTGATACGGCTCGGGTGGCTGCTGCGGGTGAGGACCTGCGCGCCATTGAGAAGGCCATCGAAGGGTATCGCAACAAGACCGGAAAGTGGCCATTAAACGCCAGCACCGCGGTCTTACCCACCGAGCTCGAGAGCTACTTCACGAAGAGCAATCCATTCGACAAGGTTACTCCCATCGGTGGTATGTACGACTATGACGGGACTTCAGGAACTCGTGGGCCATTGATCAAAGTCGTTGGAACCAGCGGAAACGCGGTCGTAGCAGATGCAACGCTTCTGCAGCTCGACGAAGAGATGGATGATGGAGATCTGTCGACCGGACGCATTATTAAGGCCAGTGGTCAGATTCATTACTACATTGTTCCGGCAGATGCCCCGTAACTCAGGGTCATGCTCAAGAAGAACCGCCAAGTTGAAACGAACCCGCTAGAGCCGCTTGAACAAGCGGCTCTACGCAATGCGCCGCTCAGTGTCGGCCAACCCGAAGACATCGGGCAAGAGCCGATGGCCCGCGGCCGGTTCCTCGTTCCCTCAGACGGGGAAATTGTTGTAGAGAATCTTCAGGTACCGGGTCGTCAAGTGAAGATTCATAGCGGCAGTGCTCTCGACGCATACTTCCAGCATGACGGCGATGTGTACCAGTTCCGCACGAGAGTGCTTGAAATGGATACACCCGTCCGGCTCAACGACGCCATGATCGTTCGCGGCGTGCGGATCGCGGCACCGACAAAGATTGAGAGAGGAAATCGAAGGCAAATCTATCGACAATCTTTCGCGTCGGTGAACCCACGCGTGAAAGCTGATTTCTGGGCGATTCCTCATTCTCTCCTCACGCCTAGGCAGCTTGAGTTGGTGGGAAAAGTTGAAGAAGAAGATTCAAAGTCGATCGAACAAGGTGCTCCAGGGATGCAGTTTTTGATCGAGCGCGGCGAGGCCAAGGCCACACGTCCTCACGCTGCCAATGCGGTCGCGGTCACTGTTCCTGGATTGAACCTCACGCAGTCTCAAACGTTGCTTGCCAAGCCTTCAAACTGGCAGGGCGAGATCGCCGACGCATCCGAGTTTGGTTTGGGATTTGTCGTCCACAATGTGGTGTACTCACGATTCAAAGTGTTTCAGCCGCTCTTGGCACGTTTCAAGCTTCCGGATGTGACCAAGCCGATCGAGTTCATGGTCGAAGTCCGTCGAGTGCAAGAGCTCAATGACGGCGCGAGGGTGGGTGGTTTGCTGATGGTTGATTCAAAGAATCAACAAGAGATCACCTCTGTAAGGGCATTGGCGCAGTTCGCGTTACAGATCCAGCGCGACCGGGTTCGCGGGAAGCGTGGCCCTTAAGCAGGCCACCTCCCGCCATCGTATCCTCTCAGCAGGAGGCTCACGATGTCCAGCATTTTCTATGTGTTCGTTTTCCTTTGCTCGCTGGCGCCCAGCGCAACCGCTGGATTTGGTAGCCCCGACCGCGTCGATCCGCCACTGCGTCTCGCGGTGATCGGGCTCGTGCACGGGCATGTCGAAGGCGTGCTCTGGGCCGCACGGGATCGTGACGACATTGAGATCGTCGGCGTCTTTGATCCGAACCGCGATTTATTCGATTCGTTCGGTGCCAAATACGGGCTCGACTCATCCGTGTATTACCAAGATCTCGACGTGATGCTCGATGTCACGGAACCCGAAGCGGTCAGTGTGATGACGTCCATCGCTGACCACGCCGATGCGGTCCGAGCTTGCGCCCCCCGCGGCATCCACATGCTCATCGAAAAACCCCTCGCGTTCGATAAGCGAGCGGCGGCTGAGATGGCCGAGTTGGCGCTTCAGCACGATGTTCTGCTGTTGACCAACTACGAGACGTCCTGGTATGCGTCGGTCCGGACCGCCGCCCGATTGGCGAAGAAGACCGGGCCGATCAACCGCGCGGTGTTCCGTCATGGGCACAAGGGCCCCATAGAAATTGGTTGCGCTCCCGAGTTTCTCGAATGGTTGACCGATCCAGAGGAGAACGGCGGCGGCGCGATTGTCGACTTTGGCTGCTACGGCGCCAACATCATGACTTGGTTGATGGACAACCGAATGCCCGACACCGTGTCCGCTGCGACCAACTCGCTCAAGCCGGATCTGTACCCGCGTGTGGACGATGATGCGACGATCGTGCTGACGTATGAGCCGCGCAGCGAACCTGGCTTGCCCGCGGTGCCCGGCGCGACCGCGGTCATCCAGGCGTCGTGGGCGTGGACGCACGACAACAAGGACGCGGACTTTCACACAGCCGGCGGTTCCTATCACGCCCAGAAATGGGACACGCTGCATTCGCGCGGACCGGACGCAGCACTGTCTGCCCAACCCGTCGACGAACGCCCTGCCCATATGTCCAACGAATGGTCGTACCTTCGAGCGGTGGTCCGTCGTGAGTGCGAAGTGGATCCGTTGAGCAGTCTGAAAAACAACCTGATCGTCGTCCGCATTCTTGATGCGGCCCGCGAGTCGGCACGTACCGGGCAGGCCGTACGGCTCAGAGACTAAATGGTTCGGGTCAGGCTCGATTAGGTCAGCGAGTCAAACGCGTTGAGCCCGACTGGTTCTTTGGTGAAAAACGGTTCGCCGTGTTCGGTGCCGATACGAGATCCAAAGTATGTCGCGGCTGCTTCAACCCATTCGACCACGCGCCGGTTCTTTTCGGGCAAGACGAACTGTGTGTAGTAGGCCTTGATGGATTCGATCTTGGTTTCCATCGTTCCGGTGATATCGAACACGAACTTGGGATCGGCGACCCAACGCAGATGCGTCGCGTAGTAGTAGAACAGCCACTTGGGATAGCACGGCGTGGTTTGCCCGCCGCCGTCTTCGATGCCCGGGGCTTGCAGCGGTTGGCCGGTCCATTGATCGATCGGCGCGGGCATCGTGATTTTGGTGAGCTTGCTGTCGAATCGGGCGTCTTCAACGACGCGCGTCACGGCACGATGGTCTGGATGCGCGTCGATATCGAATGTGGTAAAAAGCACGTCTGCTTGCCACGCGCGTATCACGGCTGCAACCTTGTGGCGGTTCGCAATCGTGTGTTCCACTTCACGATTTGCAAAACCCAGCAGCATTCGAGTCAGCGGCACGCCGCCCGGGTATTGGTTGAGATCGGGCGAGAGCACGCGCGTCGCGGCCGCGGTTTCTTCTTGGCGGATCTCAGGGCTGCCGTGGGGAGTTGGCTCGCCATTGGTCACATCACAGAGCAAGACATGGTGGCCCTGTTGTGCAAGCTTGGCGATCGTACCGCCCATGCCGAGCTCTTGGTCGTCAGGATGCGGGCCAAACACAACGATGCGGGCCATGGTTGGCTCCCTTCAAACCGCGCCGACCCAAGTCGGTGCGAAGACTCACGTTCTCAACAACGAGAGAGAGTTTAGTTGTACTTGTTCTGCACGAGAATGAAGGAGACCAGTTCACGGTTCTCTTCGGGTCCGCTCTCAACCTCGACGAGCACGACCGCGGCCGGATCGCGCTGCGCAAAGAACCCGCCCGAGCGGAACACATCGCCGAACTCATCGACGAACTCGTTGAGGTTGATTTCCCACGTCTGACCGGGCACCAGCGTGCCGACCGGCGTGGAGAAACTCTGGTTCAGCCAAAGGTACCCGGGACCAAAGGTCTCCGCGGTGGTATTGGTCATACGAACAACGGTGACATCGCGGAACACTTGGATGCCAGCCGTCCGTCCGCGTGGCATGGTTTCGGGGTATGCCGGTCCGGGCTCGGCCGAGAGTTTCTCGGTGAAAAGCTGGCAGCCGCCCGCGAAGAGCGACGAGACCAAGAGCATGGCAAAGCCCGCGAGGGGCACGATCCGGCTTTGGGTATTCACAGGCACGTCCTATCCTCTGCATCATGGGCTGCCAGGTCTACAGCACGGGGAACAACGCGACACCGCCTTCGGTCGCGATCGCGCCGGGGGCGCAGGATATCGACGCGCGGAAGGTCGCGGAGGATCTGGTCGCTCGCTTCGGTCCCGGAGGCATGGATCCCCGCGTACGGGCTCTGGTCCCCGATTTCGACGCCCCGTTCTATCAAGCGGGGCTCGCTGGTTACTCCGACGCAGCCATGCGGATCATCGCTCGCCGGCATGGTTGCCCGCTTTGCGTCACCGAAGCTTTATTGGATCGAACCCTGCTCGCGGGGGGCAAAGGCTTCGCCAAAGCCGATCTAGGCGACATCGAGGGCAATATCCCCGGCGGCGATGAGGACCACCCCCTCGTCGGGCAGATCATGGGATCCGAGCCCCACGAGATGGCCGTGGCCGCCCTCAAAATGGTCGAACAAGGGCAGCGAGGCGACAAGGCCTACCGCAAGGTGGCGTACAAAGGACAGACGCCGGACTGGTTTCGGGAGAAGCTTCGTTTGCCCGGAGGCCAGCAGCTCACGCCCGATGACCTCGGCGCCGAATCTTGCGAAAACGCCATCGATGCCGCGAACGTTTTTGAGGCTGGCCCAGATCAGGGTGCTTCCGAGTGTCCTTCAACCCGGACGTTCGCCGCGATTGATGTCAACCTCGCCTGCCCGGTGAAGAAGATCTCTAAGAAAGCACGCGGCGGACACTGGCTGACCGATCCCGAGGGCGCGATCGAGATCCTTGAAGCTGTGCGCGAGGCACTACCAGCCGAAATTCCAGTGACCGTCAAGATGCGTCGGTCATTCGATGACACGCAAGAGATGTACGAGAACTTTTTGAAGCTGTTCGACGCTGCATACGACATGGGATGCGCCTGGGTGACGGTGCACGGCCGCACGGTCGAGCAGAAATACGTCGGCCCATCACGCTGGGACCCGATCAAAGAACTCGTCCAGCGTCGCCCCGATGCGCCCGTGTTCGGCTCGGGCGACGTGTGGGACGTGGACCAGATCTTCCGCATGATCGCGCACACTGGCGTCGCCGGCGCCTCGGTCGCCCGCGGCTGTATCGGCAACCCCTGGATCGTCCGCCAAGCCCGCGACCTGCTCGAAGGACGAATCCCCAAAGCCCCGACGATCCAAGAGCAACGCGATGTCCTCG
>JBGCEB010000076.1:0-6890 GCA_045106075.1 Phycisphaerales bacterium | reverse complement strand
ATGAGCGTCGCTTCGGCGGTGACTTCGTCGTCGTCCACTGCCAGTGCGTCGACGAGCACTTCCTGCACCTTCTCGAAGATCTCTGATCGTTCCATGGGAGGCTTTCCTGATCTGGTTGAGCCCGGCGATGTCCTGCGAGGGGTGGGCTGAAGGGGATGCTAGCACCGGCAAACCTGATGGGCGAGTCTATAAACATTGCTGTTTAAGGCTGCCGAGGTCTTAAAGTGCTGCCAGCCGGCGGGCGGTTTCTTGCTCGATGAGGGCCTCGAACATGGGGGCGAGGTCGGCTTCGTCGATGATCTTGGTCTTGGCGAACTTTTGGTCCAGGCGTTGGTCGGCGACGATGTTGTCTTGGTAGCGATAGACGCGGATCTTCTCGCTCCGCTGCCCGGTGCCGATCTGGGCCTGGCGTTGCCCGGCCCGCTCGGCGTCGGCTTTCTGGCGTTCGATCTCGTAGACGCGGGCGATCAGCAGGCGGCGGGCTTTGTCGCGGTTCTGGGCTTGGCTTTTGGTCTCCTGCATGCGGACTTCCACGCCGGTGGGTTTGTGGAGCAGGTGGACCGCGGTGGCGACCTTGTTGACGTTCTGCCCGCCGGGGCCTTGGGCGGTGGTGACGTGCTCGTCGACGTCATTGGCCCAATCGATGTTGATTTCGACGGCTTCGGGCTCGGGCAGGACGGCGACGGTGCAGGTGCTGGTGTGGATGCGTCCCTGGGTTTCGGTCGCGGGGACGCGTTTGACGGAGTGGACGCCAGCTTCGAACGCGAGTTCTTGCCAGACGCCTTCGCCGGCGATGTTCACGATGGCGCGTCGGACCCCGCCCACCGTCGGATCGGCGTCGAGGTCCATCTCGTCGACTTTCCAGCCTCGCTTGGACGCGTAGTTGGTGTAGACCGAGAGCAGATCGCGTGCCCAGAGACCGGCTTCGTCGCCTCCGGTGCCAGCCCGAACTTCAAGGATGACCGAGCCGATCGAACGGTCGTCCGACATGACGAGTTGCGATTTGATCCGCTCGGCTGAGCCGCGGACGGCGTCTTCGATCTCCGGCAGTTCTTCCTTTGCCATCTCGGCGAGTTCGGTGTCATCGCCGACGATCGCGTCGCGCATTTCAGCTGCCTCGGAGAGCAGGTTGAGAAGCCCACGATATTCGGTGACCAACGGATCGATCGCTGCCCGGCGGATCGCAAGCGATGAAGCTTTGCGATGGTCCCCCGCGACCGCGGGGTCTTCGAGCTGGGCGCTCAGTTCGGTGTACTGGGCATCGATCTCGTCGAGCTTTGAGCGGACAGAGTCGGGCAAGATGTCGGCGGGATCTGACACAGGCGAAGGTTACGCCGGTATTTGGCCCGACGGATCACCCATCGAGTTCGCGAAAATGTTCGATCGGGAAGGCAGCCGGTGCGAGCCTGCCATTGACGGAGGCCCCGCCGGGCAAGGGGGTGTACATCTCGATGGAGATCTGGCTGATGGGCATGAACCCGAGCTTGGGACCGTCGCCGCCCATGGTGATGGACGCCATGACCATGACTGGTGTGTTGGGGTCTTTGATGTGCTTCATGGGTTCACGCTGTTCGGGGTCGGCGCCTGCCATATTCATGAATCGGGCATGGGTTTCGGAGTAGTACCAAGTCTTGGCGGCTTCGACATCTTCAAACCACGCGATGATACCGATTTTGCCGCTGCCGTACTGCGCGTTTTCGACACCCAGGCAGCCTTCGGAGTTCTTGAGACCATTCATGAGCATCTGACCGAAGTCGACCTGCTGACCCTGGCGTTCTTCGGGTTGGGCTTGGACCTTTGATGTAAAGGCAGCCACCGACAGCCCAACGGCGAAGGTGGCAACGGAGGCGAGAATGACGGTGGTGCGTGCAGTACTCAATGTGAGACCTCGTATCTTTGTGTGTGAGAACGTACGAGCGGCCAATGGCCCGCGCCAGTATCAATCGGAGTTAGGATCATTCAGTTTCAATCTACCATCATTCGCCCAAGGTGGTTCATCTCGTGCCACCTGATCCGTATCTGCCCATATACTCGCTCGCTCGTTCATAGAGAATCGTTGGGGAGAGTGCATGGATTCGTCTGAGTTGGCTATTGAGATGCGTGGCGTGCGTAAGGCGTTTGGGAAGAAGGTTGCCGTCAAAGGCATCGACCTTGAGATACCGATGGGATCGCTCCACGGTTTCATCGGTCCAAACGGCGCGGGTAAGTCGACGACTATCCGCATGATCATGTCGATCCTCTTTCCCGACCAGGGCGAGCTACGGGTGCTGGGCAAGAGTTCAGCAGTCGAGAGCAAAGACCGGATCGGATACCTGCCCGAAGAACGCGGCGTGTACAAAAAAATGAAAGTCGGCTCTTTCCTCCAGCACATGGGACGGCTGAAAGGGCTTGACTCGGGCGCTCCGCTTCGTAAACGCGTTGATGAATGGCTTGAGAAGATTGATCTGCCTGATGTCGCGAAGAAGAAGTGCGAAGAGCTTTCAAAGGGCATGCAGCAGAAAGTGCAGTTCGTGTCTTGCGTGCTGCACGATCCTGACTTGGTGATCCTCGATGAACCGTTCAGCGGGCTCGATCCTGTCAACATGCGTTTGCTGCGTGATCTGATCCAAGAGCAGAGCGATCAAGGAAAGACGGTGATCTTTTCGACGCACGTGATGTCCCAAGCTGAGCAGCTTTGCGATCACATCGTGATGATCCACAACGGCGACAAGGTGCTCGACGATCCGATGCAGACGATTCGCACGAGCCACACGCCGGACGCCGTTTGGTTCGAACCGATTCACCCCGCCGACCGCTCCATCGTTGAACACTTAGCTGAGATTGAGTCGGTCGCAGATGTGGACGGCAAGTTGCGTGCGTCGTTTGCATCTGGAGTCGATCCAGCGAAGGCGGTTGGCCTGGTCGCTTCGGTCGCTCCGATGGCGCGTGTGGAGCTGCACCGCCCATCGCTTGAAGACATCTTTATCAGCATGGTTTCAGATACGCAGGCCGATGCGGACGAGCGAGCACGGTTGCGGGCGGCGGTCCGGGAGGAGGGATCATGAAGCAAGGTTTTTCATCATCCAAGGTTCTTCGCGTTGCGATCCGAGAGTTTGCGTCGACCGCATTGACCAAGGCATTTATCATCGGCGCATTGGTGGTCCCCGCCGCTATGACGCTGCTGATCCCGCTGATCGCGGTGCTGACCATCGCGTCGCAGCCTGAACCGGAGAAGGGCACGATTGTGGTCGTTGACCGATCCGGCATGGTGGCCGAACTCTTCGGCGAACGGATCAGCGAAGAAGCCATCCGCGAACGCCGAACAGTCGCGGCCGAACGCGTCGCCGACTTTGCCAAAGACAAGCTCGGCGGACTCGGCGAGCGCATCGCAGGACAAGCCGGTTCAAGTGTCGATGCTATTCCGGTACCGACATTGCAAATTCGGCTGATATCGCCTGAAGATGCTGATCTCGAAGCTCTCAAAGGCGAGGTCCGCAGCCAGATCGAACGGTCGCCGGACAACCCGATGGATAAGGTCCTTGGCATTGTCGAGATCGATCCCGACGCGATCATCATGAGTCCGGACGGCGAAGGCTTTGGTGGGTGGCAAGCGTTCTTCCGCCCGCGTGTCGCCGAAGAAACCGTGAGTGAGATCGAGAGCTCGGTGAACTGGTCAATCCGTGAATCGAGATTCGCAGAAGCGGAGATCGATAGTGCGCGTATCTCTCAACTCCGCCGTATCGAGCAACGATCAAGCCAAGAAATCACCGATGAAGGCGAGCGGAACGAAACTTCGAGCCTGACGCGTTTCATTATCCCGGTGGCTTCGATGCTGCTGCTTTTTATTGCAACACTGACCGGCGGGCAATACTTGCTGACGACGACGATTGAAGAGAAGTCTTCACGCGTGGTTGAGGTGCTGTTGTCTGCAGTTTCCCCTATGGAACTGATGACGGGCAAGATCTTGGGCCAGATGGGTGTGGGGCTGACGCTGCTGCTTATCTACAACTCGGTCGGAATCGCGGCGTTGGTCGCGTTGAGCCTAACAGACCTTGTGAGTCCTTGGATGGTTCTATCGTTCTTTGCGTACTTCATGCTGGCGTACTTTATGTACGCGTCAATGATGGCTGCGATTGGTGCGGCTGTGAGCGATATCCGTGAAGCTCAGAGTTTGATGACACCGGTGATGTTGCTGATGATGGTGCCCTACATCATGATGTTTATTGTGCCTCGCGCACCGAACAGCGCGGTGAGCACCACCCTGAGCTTTATCCCGCCTTTCTCGCCGTTCATCATGATCATGCGGATCGCGAGCCCCGAGCCGACACCGCTGTGGCAGATTGGAGCGACACTTCTGCTGAATCTCGTCGCGGTTTGGGTGTTGCTCTGGCTGGCTGCCAAGATCTTCAGGGTTGGACTGCTGATGTATGGCAAGCCGCCGAATGTGCGGACGCTGATTCGTTGGATCCGCATGGCGTGATCGATGACGATGCGATCGCAAACGGGCGGCATTGTCGGAACTGTGGCTATGACCGTTCCGGGCTTGAACTGCTCGCACGGTGCCCCGAGTGCGGCCGGATTCCGGCCGAGTCGCATGGGCCTGAGACGAAGTCTCCCGGGGTGACCCGCGCCTATGTCGCACTCGGGCTTGGGACACTTGCTTGGATCGGACTCGTGGGGTTTGGGATCATCGCGATTTTGCTTGGAGTTGGGGCGATCGCTGCGTCATTGGTTGCGATGCACACACTAAAACGCGAGTCGGGCACCGATTGGCGTCCGATGGCGACCGCGGCTGGCGGGTTGGTTCTGGGCGTGTCGGGGACGCTTGCCGGGGCTCTCGTTGCGTGGGTTATCGTGGCGTCGCTCTAGGCCACCGGAAACGCTCTCCTTTTCTCGGCAGTAGAATGTGGTCCTCACAGGGAGATGACGATGAGCGAGCAGAGCTTTGAGAATCAAGCGCCGGGTAACACGCTGCAAGAAGGCAACTATGTTTGCTTGAACTGTGGATACAACCTTTTGGGCGGATCAATCGGAGCCCCGTGCCCTGAATGCGGCACACCGGTTGCCCAGTTCGGGCAACAACCAGAACAAACGCAAGGCAAAGCCATCGCCTCCATGGTGCTGGGCATCTGCTCGCTGATTACTTGTTTCGCGTACGGCATCATCGGGATGCCTTGTGCGATTATCGCGATCGTGCTTGCCAAGAAAGCTCGGCTCGCCGTCCAAGCCGGGACTGCACCGCAATCGTCGCTCGGCATGGCGTCGGCCGGTCGGATCTGCGGCTGGATCGGTGTCGTACTGAACTCGCTTGGTTTACTTCTCTTGTTGTTCTATGTGCTCATGATGATCGGAATCGTTGCCGCCGGGGCCGCTGGTGCTGCCGGAGGCGGCGCGGGTGGCGGTGCTGGCGGCGGGGGCTTTGGACCTTGACCGCGACTTTCAACAAGCACGATCTCTACGAGCGGTGCGTGCAATCGGTGGAGCATCTCTCGCCTTTGCTCCGTGCGGTTCACGGGAAGAATCCCGCGGTGCTCGGCGAAGACTTCAGCGGTACCGCTTCACTCTCGATAGATTGGGTTCGCCGCGAGGGTGCACGCGCCATCGCGGTGGATCTTGATGCGGAGGCGATCGGGCATCATCCCGACCACCCCATGGTCTCGAAGGTCGTTTCGGATGTCATGACCGTGCCGGACGCGTGCGACGTGTTGTTTGTCGGGAACTTCTCGATCGGCTACTTGCACAGTCGAGCCGAGTTGATCGCCTACCTCACGCACGCCCGGTCACGTATGAACACTGGCGGCGTCTTTGTATGCGATACCTACGGCGGCGAGTCGGCATTTACGCTCGGCGAAGTACATCGCCCGACGCCGCTGCCAAACGGTTACATTTGCCGCTACACCTGGGAGCAGCGCCACGCCGATCCGACAACCGGGATGGTGACGGACCTCATCCATTTCCGAATCGAAAAGGCGGGCGTGATCGAGCACGAGTTCATCGATGCGTTTGTGTACGAGTGGCGGCTGTGGTCAGTGCCTGAACTTCGCGACGCGATGATCGAAGCAGGCTTTGCCGAGACGCAGGTTTTCGCAAAGCTCGCCGATGCGTGGGACGATGAGGGCAACGCGTACGTCGAGCCGGTATTCGATGCGGAAGACGAACTGGACGATAGTTTCATCGTGATGGTCACGGGGAGAACCTAAGGGGAACTACGTTTAGTCTGGTCAACGCGACTAAGAGAGAACAGATCGACTTCTCGAACTTCGCGTTCGCCAAGGCCTGGGAACTCACCGCACATCCAGTAGCCGGCGCCATGGTCACTTGGTACCTGCTCCGGAATCAAGGTGATCACATCTGGCTTCAACCAGATGACGAGGATTTAGCACCGTTGGCAGAAAGGGCTGAGCAGTGCCGTTGGCCGAACCGTTCTGAAGACCTAGTTGGCGAACTCATCGGCCTTGGCATCATCTCGGACTCGGGAACAGACCCAGAAACTAAAGTACGCGTAACGGTCTGGGAGAACTCTATAGACAAGCTAGGACGCCTTCCCCGATTCGACCTGAGCGCACCGCTCGGCAGCGGTGTGATTAGATGACTGACTGCTAGAATCCGGCATGACCACCGCAACTGCCGCCGTTTCGCTCGATTCGTTGAACCCAGCCACCGGGGAGGTGGTCGGCTCCGTGCCGTTGACCGCAGTCGGTGAGATCCCGGCGGTCGTCGCCAGTGCCAAGAAGGCCGCGAAGTCTTGGGCAGCCATGACTGCCCAGCAGCGGGCCGACATCATCCGCCCGGCTGGTGCCCGGCTCGTCGAACGCGCCGAGGAACTGGGCGAGTTGCTCAGCCGCGAGCAGGGCAAGCCGATCCCCGAAGGCATCGGTGAAGTCCGCGGGTGCGGCGCTCGAACGTCCGAC
>JBGCEB010000075.1:0-7884 GCA_045106075.1 Phycisphaerales bacterium | reverse complement strand
GAGTCGCACGGCATCGAGCGGTTGATTGATAAAGTGTCGGTCTTTACGGCCGCTTCCGAGACCTTTGCTGGGAAAAACACCAACGCGACGATTCAGGACACCATCGATCGGTTCCGTGACATCATCCCGGCGGCCCATGAGCATGGGATGTCTGTTCGTGGGTATGTATCATGTGCGGTGCGATGTCCTTATGAAGGCGACATCCCCCCCACTGCAGTTGCGAACGTTTGCCAACGCTTGCTTGCGCTGGGTATCAACGAGCTTGATTTGGGCGATACGATCGGCGCTGCGACACCAGCGACCATCGAAGCGGTCGTTGTTGATGTGATCGAGACGCTTGAAGGTCGGGCGGTCAATAGCTTCGGCGATCCGACACTTACCTTGCATTTGCATGACACGTTTGGGCGTGCCGCGAGTTGTATCCAAACGGCGCTCGAGTTGGGCGTGCGGTCATTTGATGCATCAACTGGGGGCTTGGGCGGCTGCCCATACGCGTCGACCGAAGACGGGAGAGCGCCGGGCAACATTGCTCTGTCTACGTTGGTCCGCGCCTTGCGTGATTTCGGCGAAGACGTCGCGATCGACGATGCCGCGTTGGCGTCCGCGGAGAAGTTGGCATCGGAGCTGATCTCGTGATTCGCGTTGAGTACATAGGTCCGCCGGAAGAACCAGCGTGGCTTGCAGCCGTGACGCTCGAGCGGGCGTCGAAACGGAATGCGCTAACGCCGGACATGCTGGAAGCGTTGTGCGGTGCCTTTGAGCGTATGCCTGAAGAGATAAAGGCTGTCGTTGTTGCGGGTGATGGGCCGGCATTTTGCGCTGGTTTCGATCTGCGGCTATGTGCGGCCGACGAGTCTGGTGCGACCATGCATTCGTTGCTATCTGGTTTGTCGAAATGTGTTCGATTAATGCGGGCGCTTCCACAACCGGTCGTCCTTGCTATTCACGGGAGCGCGGTTGCCGGCGGCTGTGCTCTGCTTGGCGGTGCTGACATTGTCGTTGCGGAACGTGAAACCCAGTTGGGCTATCCGGTGGTCAAGATCGGGGTCTCGCCGGCGGTTTCCGCGCCGTTTCTCGGTGCTTCGGTTTCTGCTGGGTTGATGCGGGCTCTCTTGATGGATCCGGGATTGATTCACGCAGGACGCGCAATGGAACTGGGTCTCGTGCACGAGACATGTGACGGGCCAGGCGCCACCAAAGAGCGTGCGAACGACATCGCGCGTTTGCTTGCAATCAAGCCCGGATTCGGAGTGGTAGCCACCAAGTCGCTCGTCAATGAACTGAGCTCTTGTATGGCGGGCATGGCCCAAGAGGGGCTTGATGCGTCTCTCTCACTCACTGGAAGTGATGAGGAACGCGATCGCCTGTCAGAGCTATGGTCATAGTGGGACCAAACAAAGATGGAGACCGAGATGACTGACCTTGCGCCACTGGTATTCGATGGTCGAATCGCTACGCTGACTTTGAATCGTCCAGATGCGCGGAATGCGATGTCGATTGACCTTCTTGAAGCGCTGCATAATCGGATGGATGAACTTGAGAGGGATCGTCGGAACGCACACGTTTTGGTTGTCACGGGATCCGGCCGATCGTTTTCAGCGGGTATGGATCTTAAAGCGGTTCTCATTGAGTTGTCGGGAGATGCGACGCTCGGCAAGAGGCTGTTGATGTCGTTGGCCGAGTTCACGCTTCGATTGCGTGCACTTCCGATGGTCACGGTCGCGTCGGTCAATGGAGCCGCGATTGGTGGCGGCTGCGGGCTTACTTGCGTTTGTGATGTCATGATTACGCACGAAGATGCGAAGCTGGGATTCCCTGAAGTTGATCTTGGCTTGTGCCCAGCCGTGATTGCTCCGTGGGTTGTTCGCAAGCTTGGTCCGAGCCGGGCGAGATATGCCATGCTCATGGGTGGCGTGATGTCAGGAGCCCAAGCACACGCGATCGGTCTCGCCGATCTTGTCGCTGGCGATCGGGATGGTTTGGCGGAAGTGACGAGAGCCACGGCAGAGCGTCTTGCATCTGGCGGCCCAAATGCGCTTGCAACAACCAAAGGGCTTTTGAATCGGCTGGATGGTTCTCTTGAACGCGAGTCTGTGATGCGTGGAGCCGAACTCAGCGCCTCGGTTCTTGAGACACCAGAAGCTCAGGCGGCGTTGAAGGCCCGTATGAAGCAATGATTCGGGTTTCCGCGGGTATAGAAACCCGGATACAATGGTCTCCTAGCCGATATCTCGGCTTCGAACGTGCGGCGTGAGGGACGCCTGCGATTGGAGCCGCTGCCGCCCGCGCCGGGCAGGTGACTGTGCCGATTATGTCGACCGATCAATCCACGCTGCCGACGCGCGTTATCGATGTCCCTGATCTTGGGCCCGTTTGGGTGCTCACCCTCGAACAGGGAGATCGTCCGGTTGTGGTGGTCGACGAATCACTTTTGAATCGGCTGGATCGGACTCTGGCCTCTTTGCCCGACGGTCTCGCGGGGATGATCATTGAATCGGCAGCGCCGAGGGCGTTTGTTGCCGGCGCGGATCTGAAAGCCATCATGGCTATGGATGACCAGGGTTTGCATCGATACCTTGAGTTCGGTGCTTCGATCTTTCAGCGTATTTCGGATCTCCCGTGCCCGACGGTCGCCGCGATCGCGGGTGCGTGTTTGGGTGGGGGCTTTGAGCTCGCATCCCACTGCGACGGGCTTGTTGCGGTTGTTGACCTTGAAGCAAAGCCGTATCAGGTCGGGCTTCCCGAGGCCGGTTTGAACATCTGCCCGGGTTGGGGCGGAACGAACTTGCTGCCGGCACGAATCGATGCGAAACAAGCCATTCTTGCCACGGCCATCGGAAAACCATTCAACGCCCATTCAGCGAATGATCTGGGTATGTTCGATGCAACTTGCGGCACCCGTGAAGAACTCATCGACACTTCGATTGCATGGATCAAATCAGTGAGTCATGGCCACACAGATGTTGGAACGCCGATGCACTGGATAGGAACTGATCAGCACTACACGCGGGTCCAAGCGGGGCTTGATGCTGCTCGAGACGATTTGGATGCAACGCCTCACGGTGACGCCGTCTTGGACTGCGTGCATACGGGTCTGAAAGAAGGTTGGATAGCTGCCCTTCAGAATGAGCGAGACGAGTTGGTCCGCCTCCGAAACACGCCGGCTGCCCAACAAGCCATCGAATCGTTCTTCGCCCGTTCGGCGAAACCAAAGCAGACGAACTGAGCAGGACGCTCGTTCGAACGAACGCCCGAGAATATCGGGCACGGAATCGATATTTACCGCCCCGATCGTGGGTGATTTGAGGAGAACTTGCCATGGCCGATTTGAAGAACGCTGACCTGAAGAACCTCAAGGGCGTTTCGGATCGCGACAAGCAGATGATCGCCGAGGCCGAGACGCTTCTCGGACCGGAGCCTTCGTCAATGGGTCCGGTGAAGAACTACTTCTGGGGCCGCCTGCGCAGCGAGTCTCTCTTCCCGTATCCCGACATCGCCAAGACTTCCCCAGAGGAGACTGCCGAGTGTGATCGCTTGCTCGCAGAGCTCGAGGACTATCTCAAAAACGAACACCCTTCGATCGAGATCGATCAAGAACAGTACATCCCTGAATGGGCACTCGAACGACTGTTCAAGATGGGCGTGCTTGGCATGACCATTCCAAAGAACCACGGCGGTCTAGGGATGGGAATCACCTCATACAACCGTGTGTTGGAGATGATTGGGAAGTATTGCGGTTCGACCGCTGTGGTGGTATCGGCCCACCAGTCGATCGGTTGTAAAGCAGTCATGCTCTTTGGGACTGATGATCAAAAGCAATCATGGCTACCCAAGCTTGCTCGTGAGTGGCTCAGCGCATTTTGTCTTTCAGAACCCAATGTCGGATGTGACGCTGGCGGTCAAGAGACGCGGTGCGAGAAGTCCGATGACGGTGAGTATTTCATTCTCAACGGCGAGAAGAAGTGGGCGACCTCTGGCGCGATCGCGGGTTTGTTTACCGTGATGGCCAAGCAAATCATGCCGGATGGCAAGGAAAAGGTTACGGCCTTGGTCTGCCATCCCGACATGGACGGCATCGATATTTTCTCTAAGAACCGATCCAAAGCCTGTATCCGTGGTACATGGCAAGCACGCATCAAGTTCAACAACGTCAGGGTTCCCAAGGATCACCTTCTTCACAAAGAAGGACGCGGCTTGAACGTCGCATTGACGTGCCTGAACTACGGGCGTTGTACTTTGTCTGCCGGTATGCTCGGCGGTGCAAAGCGTGCGATGGACCAGTCGATCAAGTGGTCACAAACGCGCCAGCAGTTTAATCGTCCGTTGGCCGACTTTGATCTCGTCAAGCAGAAAGTCGCGCACATGGCGGCGCTGACCTATGCGATGGACTCGGTGCTTTATATGACCACCGGCATGCTTGATCGCCATGATGAGGACATCATGGTTGAGACGGCCGTCTGCAAAGTTTTCTGCTCTGAAATGGGCTGGCGTGCCGTGAACGACGCCGTTCAAATCATGGGTGGCGAATCGATGATGACCGAGAACGAGATCGAGCGGATCTTCCGTGATTCGCGCATCAATACGATTGTCGAAGGTGCGAACGAAGTCATGCAGTCGTTTATCTTCGCGTACGGCGGGAAACAGCTCGCTGAGAAGATGCTCGGCGTGAAGGAAATGGCAGACAACAAACAGTTCTCTATGGCGATGCTCAAAGCTGCGATTCCATTGGGTATGGAAGTCTTTATGGGCATCCGCCCCAAGGCTCCAGCGACGCCGAATGTCGATGCTTCGCTCCAGGCGTCTGCGGATCGAGTTTGCAAACTCATCAGCGAGCTGACGTACCAGTTCAAGATCGCATCGAAAAAGCACGACGCCGCCATCGTCACGCGGCAGTGTGTACAGGCACGACTTGCTGACGCTGCGTTGTTCATCCACGGCTGGCTTTGCACGCTGTCTCGACTTGATCAAGATATCAAGAAGGGCGAGTCGGGAACCGAGTTCGAGCGGAACAAGGCTGCCGGATTCCACTTCTTTGATCTGGCAGAGCTTGAGATTCAGAATGCGTTCCGGGCACTGCATGAAAATGCAGATGACACGATGATGTCGGCTGCTGCGGCGGCCCTGGCGCACTCCGAAACTTTGCCCAACTCTGACTTCAGCATTCCCGAACGCTCCCCCACTGATCAAGGGACAGGACGAACGCTGAAGCAGGATCACATTCGTCAGTTCCCCGGAACTGGTCAGGGCGTTGCCGGCGGCAATGGGCGCGAGCACATGGCCGAGACAATCGAAAACCTCTGAATTCGACGAGACGACAGTTCGGGTTCCAGACGTCCTTTCTGAGTCGAGGCAGTCAGGTCTCCGATGATCGCGTTGAGTGGCGTTGCTGCGCAAAGACTCGCTCATTCCAGCCTTACGAAAGTACCTTCTTAATCGTTTGAGTCGACCCGGACCCTCGTGAATCAAGAAACTGCTTCGGCTGTTCCCTATCATCACAGCCCCGCCGCATTCGGGTTTTCGAACCCCCCGCGGCCGTCTTTTAGGGCGACGCCGGCGCGGTCGCCCCATCCCCGTTCGGGTTGATCCCGGGCGGCCCGACCCGGAGCGCCGGGCGGACAAACCGATCAGGAGCACCCATGCCCCACCGCACCGTGTATGAAGCCAAGATTGAGCACCTTCAGATTCTCGATGAAGAAGGCAAGCTTGACAAGAAACTGGCCAAGGACACGCTCAACAACGAGCAAGTCGTGTATCTGTACGAGCAGATGAGGATTTGTCGTGAACTGGATGAGATCGCGTTCAAGCTCCAGCGATCTGGGCGTATGGGAACCTACCCGCAGAACAAGGGGCAGGAAGCCAACGCGGTCGGTTCGGCACTTGCCATGAAGAAGGGGACCGACTGGCTGGTCCCCGCGTATCGGGAAAATGCAGCCCTGTTCATGCACGGTCTGCCCATGCACTATGTCATCGTCTATTGGATGGGTGATGAGCGTGGCAGCAAGATTCCAGAGGGCGTCAACATCACGCCGTTGTCTGTGCCGATCGGCACGCACATGCTGCACGCGACGGGTATTGCTTGGGCGAGCAAGATTCGCAAGGAGAAAGACAAGGCTGTGATCACTTACTTCGGTGACGGTGCTACGTCCGAGGGTGACTTCCACGGCGCGATGAACTTTGCATCGACTCAGCAAGTGCCTTGTATTTTCTATTGCCAGAACAATCAGTGGGCAATCTCGGTGCCGCGTGAGCAGCAGATGAACTCGGAGACGGTTGCTCAAAAGGCGTTGGCGTATGACATGCCCACGCTGCAGATTGATGGCAATGACATCTTCGCGGTGTTTAAGGCAGTGAAGGACGCGCGGAGGCGTGCGGTCGAAGGTGGCGGGCCATCGTTCATCGAAGCCGTAACGTATCGCTTGGGAGATCACACGACTGCGGACGATGCCCGGCGTTATCGTGATCCCGCTGAGGTCGAAGCGTGGCAGGGCAAGGACCCGCTGATTCGCACGCGTTTGTACATGGAGTCTCAGGGTATCTGGGACGACAAGAAGCAGACCGAACTTGAGCAACGGGCCAAGAAGATCGTGGGCGAAGTTGTCAAGGCGGCAGAGGGCATCGAGAAGCCTCATACCGACGACATCTTCAACTACATGTTTGCTGAGATTTCCGAAGACATGAAGCGTCAGCGTGACACACTCCGGACAAGCTCCATCGGTCGCAACCCGGCGCAGATCGGACTTCGTAGCCAAGCCGCGCAGGCGGGAACCCCCTGATGCTGATCAAGGTCGTCGATCACAAGGGCAAAGAACGCTTCATTAATGCAGCGTTCATCAAGTCCGTGACGCCCAAGAATGAGACCCAAACCGAGATCGAAATCTCGGGATGGGCGATGAAACTGAAAGTCGATCAGCCCGCCGAAACGGTGGCCCAGATCGTCAACGCCTCGCTCCCCGGTAACTTCGATGCCTTGCTGGCCGCGGAGAGTGAAGAACAAGCCCAGAACGACGCCGCGGTCCTCATCGCGGTGATCGGATAACGGAGACGCACCCATGCCCGAGATGACCCTTGTCGCCTCGATCACCCACACGCTCGACCTCGCGCTGGCCAACGACCCCGATGTCGTTTTGCTCGGCGAGGACGTCGGGCTCAACGGCGGCGTGTTCCGCGTCACCGACGGACTCCAAGCTACGCACGGCAAGGACCGCGTGATCGACACGCCGCTCGATGAGTCAGGCATCATGGGCTCGGCGATCGGGCTTGCGATCGCGGGCATGAAAGCCATCCCGGAGATCCAGTTCGACGGGTTCCTCGGCCCGGCGTACGACCAGTTCGTCAACCACGCCGCCCGGATGCGCACCCGCACCCGCGGCTCGGTCACGGTGCCCATAACCGTCCGCGTCCCAGTCGGCGGCGGCATCCACGCTCCGGAACTCCACTCGGACTCGCCCGAGGTGATCTATGCCCACTCGCCGGGCTGCAAGGTGCTGATGCCCTCGACGCCGTACGACGCCAAGGGGCTGCTGCTCGCCGCGATCAACGACCCCGATCCCGTCATGTTCTTCGAGCCCAAGCGTGTGTACCGCACGTTCAAAGAAGAAGTGCCCGAAGAGATGTACCAGATCGAGATCGGCAAAGCCAAGGTCGTCAGCGAGGGCGAAGACCTGACCGTTGTTACCTGGGGGGCTCCGGTTTTCCAATGCCTCGAAGCGATCGATCAACTGCCCGAGGATGTGTCGGTCGAACTGATCGACCTACGTTCGATCTTCCCGTGGGACATCGACACGGTGTGCGAGTCGGTCCGTAAGACCGGGCGCTGCGTGACCGGCCACGAGGCCCCGCTGACCGGCGGGTTTGGTGCTGAAGTGTCCAGCCGCATCCAGGAAG
>JBGCEB010000074.1:0-3890 GCA_045106075.1 Phycisphaerales bacterium | reverse complement strand
GTTCACCAAGGACGGCACCGTCACCGCGGGGAATGCTTCGCAGATCTCCGACGGCGGCGCGGCCACCATCGTGATGAGCGAAGCCAAGGCCGCCGAACTCGGCGTCGCGCCGATCGCCAAGATCGTGTCGTACCACACCTCGGGCGTCGATCCCAAGGACATCTTCGCCGCCCCGATCACCGGCGTGCAAGGTGTGCTCGATAAAGCCGACTGGTCCGTCGGCGACGTGGATCTCTTCGAACTCAACGAAGCCTTCGCGGCACAGGCCCTGTGCAACGCAAAGGAACTCGGCATCGACGAAGCCAAGCTCAACATCTGCGGCGGCGGCGTCGCGCTCGGGCACCCCATCGGCGCCTCCGGCGCCCGCGTGCTCGTCACCCTGCTGCATCAACTCAAGCGGACCGGCGGCAAGAAGGGCGTCGCCGCCCTCTGTCTGGGCGGTGGCAATTCTGTGGCGATGGCAGTGGAGATGTGCTGAGCGATCAAGCTCCACTTCGTTCCTAAAGAACTTCGCTTAGCGTATAGCCATGGGTAATCAAGCAGTACATAGTCGTCTTTATGCCGCAGCGTGGATCGCCACGGAGGCAAACCAAAACGGCAAACGTATCCTCATCCGAGCACGCAAAATATCGCCAGAGATGTATGCGTGCGCGGCTCTGCCGATCGTGGTCACCATTGAGCATCAGTATGAGTCGCATCGCAAAGACGGGTTGCCGGAGCTGGATGCCGCTCGTGAAGCCTACGTCGAGAATATTGTCAAAGTGACCGAGGCAATCGAGCATGGCGGCTTCGGAATCCACATTTATGGCGACACCATCGACGGTTGCGTCCGCGAGTGGTGCTACACAGACGATATCAACGCGTTTGCCAAGTCGGTGCGCAAGCACGCTGCGGCTTGGTTCAAGTACGATTTGTTCTACGAGGAAGACCCGGAGTGGTCGTACGCGCGTGGGCTATTGAATCAGCACGATTTTGAGTCGATGTAAACGAACTAAATCGCGATCTAGATTTCTCGCAAAGGAGACGTCGTTATGACCACCTACCTCATCACCGGAGCGAACCGTGGCATCGGGCTCGCGCTCGCGCAGGCCGCCGCCGCCCAAGGTCATCGCGTCATCGGCACCGCACGCGACCCCGACTCAGCCGAAGATCTGCGCGGCTGCGCGGATCGGATCGAACAGCTTGATGCCGACTCAGACGACTCGTGTAAAACGCTCGCGGCGGTCCTTGAGACCGAACCTATCGATGTCCTGATCAACAACGCGGGTATCTCGCCGAAGGGCGCGGGCAAGTTCTTTGAGTTCGACCCCGAGGCGTATCTGCAGTGCCTGAGGACGAACTCGGTCGGGCCGCTTTTGGTGACGCGGGCGTTGTTACCAAATCTCGAAAAGGGCGACAAGAAGCTCGTTGTCCAGATTTCGAGTCAGATGGGCAGCCTCGGCGATGTCGTCCGTGACGGCAATACAGGCGGGCTTGCGTACCGAAGTTCGAAGGCGGCGCTCAATATGGCCAGCCTGCTGATCGCCAATGAACTCAAGCCCAAAGACATCGCCTGCGTCATGATGCATCCGGGCTGGGTCCGCACGGACATGGGCGGGCCTGAAGCCCACCTTGGGAGCGATGAATCGGCGACGGCGATTCTGAAGACGATAGAAGCCACGACCATCGCGGATTCGGGACGATTTGTCCGCTACAACGGCGAACCGATCGATTGGTAGAGCACGCGATTGGGGCCTCGATCAATACGGATCGGCCTACGATCATTTCCTATTTCTGAATCCTCCCGGATCAATTGACCGGGCTGTCTTATCCACGCAAGGCGAACCGACTCATGTCCCAACGCACTCAAACCTGCGGCCAGCTCGCCGCCGATCACGCCGGACAATCTGTAACCCTCAAAGGCTGGGTCAATGCCTTTCGCGGTCATGGACAGGGGCTGGTCTTCGTTGACCTCCGCGACCGCGAGGGCATCACGCAGGTCGTGTTTGAGCAGGGCGGAACCCCAGACGAAACCGTCGAAGCAGGCGGACGCCTCCGCAACGAAGATTGCATCAGCATTACGGGCAAGGTTCGATTGCGCGAGAAGTCCAACCCCAAGATTCCGACAGGGGCTATTGAAGTCGTCGTTGAATCGATGGAAGTTCTCTCCAAGACCGCACGCCTTCCGTTCGTACCGTCGGACGAGAAGAACATGCCGGACGAAGAGATGCGTTTGCAGTATCGCTATCTCGACCTTCGTCGACCGCAGATGCAGGACATCTTGCGTCTTCGGCATCGTGTTGCAAAGACCACCCGTGACTACTTCGATGAGCACGGCTTTCTCGAAGTCGAAACTCCGATGCTCTGCCGTTCAACGCCCGAGGGCGCGCGTGACTTCCTCGTGCCCTCCCGGTTGCAGGCGGGCATGTGGTACGCCCTGCCGCAGTCGCCGCAGCTGTTTAAGCAGATTCTGATGATTGCCGGGTGCGACCGGTATCTTCAGATCGTCAAATGCTTCCGCGACGAGGACCCCCGCGCCGACCGGCAGGCTGAGTTCACGCAGATCGATCTCGAGATGGCATTCGTTGATCGCGAAGAAGTGCTCGGCGTCATGGAAGGCTTCGCCCGCACGCTCTGGAAAGACGTGCTCGATGTCGAACTATCCGAGTTCCCGCGGATGACGTATCGCGAAGCGATGGATTCGTACGGCATCGATCGCCCCGACACCCGATATGATCTCAAACTCCACGACATCTCTGACCTCGCAGCGACCACAGAGTTCGGCGTGTTCACCGATGCGCTGGCCCAGCCCAAGGGCGTCGTCAAAGCGATCCGTGTGCCGGGTGGGGCAGACAAAATCAGCCGGAAGGTGGGCGACGGGTACTCGAAGTTCGTCCAGCAGTTCGGTGCGGGCGGCGTGCCGTTCACCAAGTTCAACAACGGCGCCTTCGAAGGCGGCGTGGCTAAGTTCGTCGAGCCGATCACCGCGGCACTCATCGAGCGGCTTGGTCTCGAAGACGGCGACGCCGTGCTGTTCGGGGCCGACACGTACAACGTCTGCACCAAAGCCCTCGGTGAACTGCGGCAAAAAGTTGCCAAGGAAATGGACCTCATCCCCGAAGGGAAATGGAACTTCCTCTGGGTCTACGACTTCCCGATGTTCGAGTGGGATGAAGAAACAGAACGTTTCTATGCGCTCCATCATCCCTTTACTGCGCCGACAAATGAAGAAACTGAACGCTTCCTTGCAGCCGACGCCACTGATATCGAAACGGTCGAGTCTATCGTCTCTGACGGGTATGACATGATCTGCAATGGCTCTGAGATTGGCGGTGGGTCCATCCGTATCCACCGCCAAGACATCCAGAAGAAGGTCTTTGCATTGCTTGGCCTTTCAGATGATGAAGCCAAGCTCAAGTTCTCGTTCCTGCTCGACGCGTTGTCTTACGGTGCCCCGCCCCACGGCGGCGTCGCGTTCGGGCTGGATCGAATCGTTATGCACATGGCCGGCACGGAGAACATCCGCGAAGTCATCGCCTTCCCCAAGTCCATGACTGGCGTTGACCTGATGTGTGAAGCGCCCAACGTCGTTGACGAAGATCAACTCAAAGAACTGCACGTCAAGAGTACCGCGAAACCCATCGCCTGATCGAAGGAACCAACATGCCCAAGGTCACCGTTATCGCAGGCCTTATCCTCGTCGCCCTCGGACTGCTCGGCTACTTCGTGTTCGGCGGCGACACCCCGAGCAAGACCGCCCTGATCCCCGCGTTTTTCGGGATTCCGATCGCCGGGCTGGGTTTGGTCGCGATGAACCCCAAAGCCCGCAAGCACGCGATGCACGTCGCTGTAATCTTGGGGCTGCTCGGCTTCATTGCCCCGCTCGGCCGCCTGATCCCGGTCGCGATCAA
>JBGCEB010000073.1:0-11937 GCA_045106075.1 Phycisphaerales bacterium | reverse complement strand
GCGAGCCCGAAGGGTCAAGGTTGACCAAGCTAGCCACTCCCGCCGGACCGATTCAGGTCCCGGCGCCCGAAGAAGACGATTCCAAGACCACCGCCGCCACCACGGCCCCGGATCACACACCGGCCCATGAGGCCAGCCGTGGAGTCCGTATCGCAACCGCGATCACGATTTTTCTTCCGTTTATCGCAGTCATTGCCGGGTTGGCGATGGTCTGGCCCATGGGCTATGCCGTCGGCTGGACGTCGCTTGGGCTCTTGCTCGGGCTCTATCTCGTCACAGGCAAAGGCATTACCGTCGGCTTCCACCGCTACTTCACCCACAAATCGTTCGAGTGCCCCCGCTGGATGAAGTGGTTCATGGGCATCTCGGGCTCGATGGCCTGTGAAGGCTCCATCCTCTATTGGGTCGCCACGCATCGCTGCCACCACCAGCATTCCGATTCCGAGCACGACCCGCACTCGCCGCACCACCACGGCGAGGGCGTCTGGGCCATGATCCAAGGCTTCTGGCACGCCCACGTCGGCTGGATGCTGCCCGGCGAACACCCAAACGTACACCGCTACGCCCCCGATATGGCCCGCGACCGCGACATCGTCAAGATGAGCCGCCTGTTCCCGCTCTGGGCCATCCTCGGTCTCATCATCCCGACCGTCATCGGCGGATTGGTCACCATGTCGTTCTTCGGCGCGTTCATGGGCTTCCTGTGGGGCGGCCTGATCCGGATCTTCATGGTGCACCACATCACCTGGAGCATCAACTCGGTGTGCCACATCTGGGGCAGCCGCCCGTTCAAGAGCCACGACCACTCGACCAACAACTTCATCTTCGGCGTCCTCGGCTTCGGCGAAGGCTGGCACAACAACCACCACGCCTTCCCCCGCTCGGCCCGCCACGGGCTCCGCTGGTGGGAGATCGACACCAGCTACATGGTCATCAAGGGCATGAAGATGGTGGGCCTTGCCAGCGATATCCGCGTGCCGACAAAGGAACGGATCGAGGCGAAGAAGAAGGCGGCTTAGGTACCGCCTGCTGCTTGCTTTGAAAGGCTCTTGGATGGTCATTTCAAGAAACGCAGAGTCATACCAGATTACACATCAACCGGGACCCTCTCACAACATGCTGCGTGTGTCGTTCGGCTCTGCAGACACGCCAACTGAGTTCGAAGCATTTGATTGATTTTCATTACCCCAACTCGTCAGGTGTTTCGGAGCCATTGTGCTCTATGCCAGCCGATCCCCCGTTTGATGAAGTCCTGGATCAGTTCGAGTCACGTTTCGGCTTTCCGATCGACCCGTACGGCGACACCAAACTGAGTCGTGTCCATCTGAATGCGCTATTGGAGTTCGCCATGTCGCTCTGCGATTCAGCGAGCATCGCCGATCGCGATTTGCGTGCACTCGTTGCGTTTGCAAGGCAGTTAGAACGGGCGATCACAGTCTGCAGTGAGTCCATTGTTGCGATAGGCGATTGAATCGGCACCAATTTTACAGAACATATATTCTCGGACCTTACAAATGGAAGAGCCGGCGTGGTGCGAGAATCGGCGTTCCGGCAGGCTCTAGCAGCTTCCGACGGATTCTGGGCTCGCGTGGACCTTCATCCGCGTTGGCCAGATGCCCAGGACCAGTTGGTTGCCCGCGGCCAGGGTCGCCGGGAGGGGTGAGCCGGGGATCGGGCGTTCGCCGTCGATCTGCACGCGGCTGGGCTCGGCGTTGACCCGGGTGCAGATCGCGAAGCGTTCCGAGCGCAGCCGCCGGATGCGCTTCGAGCGGAGTTTGCACCGCAGGAAGTCGAACGCGGTGCCGACCGAGGTGGTCGAGTTCAGCAACGCGAGGTCGAGTTGGCCGTCGTTGATCCGGGCGTCATGGCACGGGTCCATCCGCAGCGCGTACGCGGGGATGTTGCTGACGATCGCGGTGCCGGTGAAATCGAACGCTTCGGCAGGGGGGTTCTGGCCCGTTGAACCCCTTGATTCATGCGTGATCGAGAGCTTCGCGACGCGCGGTCGGAGCCCCTCCACGACCGACGGAATCACATACATCGCGTGACCCCCCTTTCGCCCACGCACGGCTTCGACACGGTGAATCACCGAGGCATCGAGCCCGAGCGAGCACATCAGCGCGAACGGCACGCCGTTGGCCGACCCAAGATCAATCTCGGTCGGGGGGTGATCTTGCTCGATCACATCGGCTGCCGGCTTGGGGTCGCGGGGCATCTTGAAGAACCGTGCGAACAGGTTTTCTGTGCCGGTCGCGAGGTGGTAGACCGGCACGCCCAGCTCGGCAGCCGGGCCGCATGAGTGATGAATCGTGCCGTCGCCCCCGACGATGACGAGCCGGTCCGACCCCCCTGCCGCGGCTTTGAGATCCAG
Source organism: Phycisphaerales bacterium (assembly GCA_045106075.1). Classification (GTDB taxonomy): domain Bacteria; phylum Planctomycetota; class Phycisphaerae; order Phycisphaerales; family UBA1924; genus UBA6054. The sequence continues at coordinate 9,566 of JBGCEB010000073.1, read as the reverse complement.
ATCGCGTTCCAATGCGGGGCGAATGGTTCCGTGCCCGCGCGACTTGAGAATCCCGTCGAGTTCGTCGGCCAACCGGAGCGCTTTTCCATGCCCCGAACGAGGATTGGCCAAGATAGTGATTTGCATGGACGCAGCATTCCTTCCTCATTAGGGGCAACCGACCATCGGCGGAACCCCCCTGCCGCCCCTATGATGGACCCCATGCGACCCGCTGTCCAAACCGAAGGTGATTACAACGGCGCGAAAGCTGCCGCCGAGCTGGTTGTCAAGACGCACGAATCACTCGCGGAGTTCCTCGCGCACGGCCAAACACTCGCCCAGATCGACCGATTCGTTGAAGAAACGCTCGACAAACTCGGCGCGAAAAGCTGCTTCTACCGTTACAACCCCGGCCGAATGCCACCATTCCCGTCGCAGGCTTGCCTGAGCGTAAACGGCTGCGTCGTTCACGGTACCGCAGGCTACCTGACACGCCCGCTCGAAGCCGGCGACCTGCTCAAGATCGACATCGGTGTGAAGTACCGAGGCTGGATCGGCGACGCAGCCTGGACCTACTCGTTCGGCCCCCCCACCGACGAAATCCGCCGACTGATGAACTCCGGCAAAGAATCGCTCAAGAAGGGCGTCCAAGAACTTCGAGGCGGACAGCCGTTTCTCAACTGGGCCAAGACCGTTCAACGCGTCGTTGAAGACGAATATGGCTTCCACCTCATCCGAGGGCTCGGCGGCCACGGCTACGGGCGGTCACTCCACGCACCACCTTGGATTTCAAACGTCGTTCCGACCTATCCCGGAGAATGGCCCGACGCAAAGCTCGCCTGCCTTCCTGGGATGCTGGTCGCTGTGGAACCGATGATCGCGATCGGAACAGGCGAAACCCGCCAAGGCAATAAGCAATGGCCGATCTTTGCCGCAGACGACTCGATGTCAGTTCACTACGAACATGATGTTCTCATCACAGACGGCGAACCAGACGTGCTCACCGCAGGTCTTGAGCAACTCGAGGACGTGATCACCAGATGAACGCCCAGACCAATCGAATTGACGCTGCATTTGCAATGCTCAAAGAGTCCGGGCACGGCGGGCTGATGCCCTTCGTCTGCGCCGGGGCCCCCACCACCGATGCGCTCACCGAGGTGCTTCCCGCGCTGTCTGATGCAGGCGCCACCGTGATTGAAATCGGCATTCCTTTCTCAGACCCTATCGCCGACGGTCCAGTCATCGCAGCAGCAATGCACGACGCGATCACCCGAGGCATCACACCGGCCATGATCTTCGAGCAAGTTAAATCGGTGCGAGATCAAGTCGAGTCTGGGATTGTTGCGATGGTCTCAGTGAGCCTCGTTCACGGGATGGGCGGGCCTGAAGCTTTCTGCGTCAAAGCAGTTGATGCGGGCTTCGATGGTTGCATTTTTCCTGACGCTCCTCTTGAAGAGTCCGCCGAGTTGGCTGCTGCGTGTAAATCGAACAATCTCACTTGCTCTCTCCTGATTGCACCCACAACCCCCTCAGACCGTGCGAAAGAAATCGCCGAGTGTTGCAGCGGATTCATCTATCTCATTGCTCGCGCGGGCATTACTGGCGAACGCAATGATGCCCCCGAGATCGCAGAAAGGGTGAAGGCGCTTCGAGCAGTCACGCGACTCCCGATTGCATGCGGCTTCGGCATTTCAACCGCAGACCATGTCGCCGCGGTGGTCGCTCATGCGGATGCAGCCATAGTCGGAACGGCCCTCGTTCGCAGACTGGAATCCGCAAAGAAATCGGGGGACTCACTCAGTGCAGAAGCAGCAGAGTTTGCATCCGAGCTCAGCGTCGGACTGATTTCAAGTCAATGAAAATCAGAGCCCCACAGCCCGCCTGTTGCGTAACATCCCACCAACTTCGGCCCCGTAGCTCAGCGGTTAGAGCAAGCGACTCATAATCGTAAGGTCCTCGGTTCGAATCCGAGCGGGGCTATTTACGCTTTCGAGCAAAACCAAACTGCCTGGCATCCGTTACGCCATCGCGAAGCGTGACTTCTGTCGCCCTAGAACGGCGTGCTTGGCGAGATACTCCTGATCGATGCGCAGCCGACAGGATCTCCAAGATAGAATCTTGCAGCAGCGAGTCACTCGCACCAGCTACATGGATGATGGTTGAAATACAGATCTGAGTTTACTCCTTGATGGATTCCGTCTGAGACTCAGCAATCTCAACCCAGCCCCCGCCGAATGCTTTGTAAATGCCAACAATCGATTCGAAAGTGGAGGCTTTAAGCCGAACCTGATTGAGTTCCGCGTCAAAGAGATCGCGCTCTGCATCGAGGACTTCTAAGTAGCCAACGTATCCATTGTCGTAGCGCTGCTGCGCGAGATCAGCGTATCTTCCAAGCGCTTGAGTCTGTCGAGACTGCGCTTCTGCTTCCGAAATCACCGTCGACCGAGTCACGAGCGCATCCTCTGCCTCGCGAATGGCTCCGAGGACCGCGAGGCGATACTCATCAACAAGTTGGCGTTCGCCTGCCTTTGCCACTTCAAGTTGATTCTCAAGCAGCCCGGCCGTGAACAACGGTGCAGTAACACCGCCCGCGAGACTGCCTGTCACCGCCGACGACGTGAAAAGATCCGAAAGCTCCTCACTCGCGAGACCCAAGCTTCCCGTAAGAGAAAACCTCGGATAAAAGTCCGCGACCGCAACACCAACCCGTTCGTTTGCAGCGATCAGTCTTTGCTCTTGTTCTCTCAGGTCGGGTCTGCGTTGTAGTAAATCCGACGGCAGACCTGCCGGCACCGGGGGAAGAGTGAGTTCATGAATCGATCGGCCCCTGATAATGTCACCTGGCGGACGGCCTAGAAGCACACTCAAAGCATTCTCAAGGATCGCGAGATCGCGTTCAATTGCGGGTATTGTCGTGGCGGTTCGTTCAAACTCTGACTGGACTTGTGAAAGCTCGAGGCGAGATACCACGCCTCTTTCAAAGAGCAGCTCAAAGAGTTCTACACTCTCGCGGCGCGTTTCAAGTTTCTGCCGGGAAACCGCGAGCTGTTCATCCAAACTTCTGATACCAATGTAAGAACTTGCCACCGAGCTCACGAGCGTCAGAATCACACCGCGCCTAACTTCTTCAGAAGCGAGCGTGTCAGCGACCGCAGCATCGGTAGCGCGAGCAATTCTACCGAATACATCTAGCTCCCATCCAGCCGAAAGACTGGCGTCGTAAAAACTACTCGTCCGCTGACCACCAAGCTTGCCCGAAGCAGTCTCACGCGAGATCTGGTTCCAGCCTGCGTTGCCGCCCGCACTGATCTGCGGGAATGCCCCCGAGCGTGCGACTCCGATACGCGCCGCAAACTCGTCGACGCGTGATGCAGCAATCCGTACGTCATAGTTATTGACGAGAGCTTCACTGACAAGAGCATCTAACGCCGGGTCCTCGAACAGTGACCACCAAGCAACGTCAGCGGTATCAAGTGTCTCTGTCGTAGCGAATCGGAACTCAGGCACATCTGCTAACTCCGGACGTTCATAGTTCGGGCCGACTGTGCAACCCGTAAAACCGAACAGCGCAAAGCCAAGAAGACCTAAGACGCTTTGTTTACATGCGTTATCCATTGGAAGCCGGCTTTCTGTTTCTGAGACGGTCATTGCCCCCGACGATGAGAAAGTAAAATAGCGGAACAAAAACCAGCGCCAGTGATGTCGCACCGATCATTCCTCCAAGCACACCCGTCCCAATCGAGTGCCGAGCGTTTGCGCCCGCACCGCTTGCAATCACAAGCGGGATCGTACCGAGGATAAATGCGAGCGAAGTCATAAGAATCGGACGCAGCCGAAGTTTCGCGGCTTCAATCGCCGCCTCCTTCGCAGAGAGCCCCTCGCCGTGCTTCACTTGGGCAAACTCCACGATGAGAATGGCGTTCTTGGCAGATAACCCAATCAGCGTGATCAAACCAACTTGGAAGTAGACATCATTTTCCATACCCGAAATCCAAACCGAAACAAGTGCTCCAAACACACCGAACGGCACGGCGGTGATAATGGCAATCGGGAGAGTCCAGCGTTCATACTGACCGGCAAGAATAAGGAATACCAGGACAATCCCGAACCCAAAGGCAAAGACAGCCGTCGAACCCGCCTGCTGTTGTTCATACGCCTGCCCTGACCATGCATAGGACATGGTCTCTGGAAGGGTCGATCGTGCAGTCTCGATCATCGCGTTGATTGACTGACCAGAGCTAAACCCAGAGGCAGCATCGCCAGTGATCTTCGCAGCAGGCAGTCCGTTGAAACGAGAAACAAGATCCGGTCCAGCGCGGTACTCCGAATCAACCACAGCCGACAGCGGAATCATCTCGCCTTGTGCTTGGCGGACAAAGATCCGCTGAATATCACTCGGTTCGTCTCGAAACTCCCCGTCAGCTTGAACGATGACATTCCAAACCCGCCCATACTTGGTGTACTGACTCACATAAGAAGTGCCAAACAGAGATTGCATCGCATCATATATGCCATCCACCGGCATGCCGAGTGTTTCAGCGCGAACACGATCAACCTCAACGAGTAGCTGCCTGGCCGAAGCGTTGTAAGTTGAGTTCAGTGCCGTCAACTCGGTTCGTTCTGAAGCCGCTCCAATGAAGGATCTTAGTTCTGAAGCCAATGCAAGCGGATCATCTTCCCCTCGGTTCTGCAACCAGAACTCAAAGCCACCCTGGCTGCCAAGCCCCGGAATCGCCGGAGGATTGATTGAAATGGCAACGCCATCTTGCAGTTTCGCAAGCTTCGGACGAACTTCCGCAAGCAGTCTCTCAAGAGAAAGTTCGGGCGCACCCTTGCGTTCATCAAAGTCTTTGAGAGACACAAATATCGTTGCTGCATTCGATTTGAACTGACCATCCAAAAGACTAAACCCAGCCAGTTTCGAAGCGTATTGAACCGCTGGATGCTCAGCGAATATGCGCTCTACTTCAGTTGCCGTGACATCCGTTCGGTCGAGCGTCGCGCCGTCAGGTAAGAAAACCGCCGCGAAAATGGAGCCCTGATCCTCTTCTGGCACAAAGCCACTCGGGACGGTTTGAAAAAGCACCAATACGCCGTATCCCATGGCTCCGACAAGCAAGACACCAACGATCGCGAATCGAATCGTGATCTTGATACCCCATCCATAAACAGATGTAAGCCAATCCATTCCCTTGTTGAATACCCGAAATGGTGCAGCAACTCGATGCCGCGGACGGAGCAGCACGCCGCAAAGGGCGGGAGTGAGCGAAAGAGCGACAAAGCTCGAAATCGCTACCGAGATCGCAATAGTCACCGCAAACTGTTTATACAGAACGCCGGTTGTACCACCTAAGAACGCCACCGGGACAAACACGGAACACAATACCAGGGTCGTTGCGATGACCGGGCCGATCACCTCGCCCATCGCTTTAACAGTCGCTTCTTTCGCGTCGAGCCCGTCCTCGTGCATCACACGCTCGACGTTCTCGACAACCACAATCGCATCGTCACAAACGATACCGATCGCGAGAACCAGCCCCAACAGCGTCAAAAGATTGAGGCTAAAACCTAGTATGAGCATGCCCGCGAACGTGCCTATGACCGCAACGAGAATAGCGATCGTGGGGATAATGGTTGCCCGGAAGTTCTGCAGAAAAAGATACGTCACAAGCACAACGAGGATGATCGCGATCACAAGCGTTTCGATGACTTCATCAATCGATGCCTCGACCACTTTGGTGGTATCGAATGATACCTCGTAGTCGATCCCCGCTGGAAACGACAAAGCAAGCTCATCCATCTGATCTCGAACGCTTTCAGCCACGGCCAATGCGTTCGATCCAGGCTGCTGATACACGGCAATGAAAGTCGCGGGCTTGCCCCCCCCGCCACCCTCTTCGGCCAACGTCGAACGCAGCAGATATTGTTGAATCCCAACCTCTGCCCTTGCAACATCCCCAACGCGCACCACCGCCGTGCCTTGTGCCGCAGAACGCACGATGATACTTTCAAACTCCTCCGGCTCGGTGTACCGACCACTCGTAACAACCGGGATCGTGACCTCGGATGGCTGATCAAGCGGATCTTGTGCGACGGTACCCGCGCTAAACTGTTGATTTTGCTTTGAAATCGCGGTCTTCACATCACTTGCCGTGATTCCAAGGCTGGCCATTCGTTCCGGATCAAGCCAAATACGCATCGCAAGATCGGGCAGTCCCATGATCTGCGCCTGATTCGCACCTTCAACACGTTTGAGCGCATCGAGCACGTACAGATTGGCATAGTTTCCGATGTACTCCTCGTCATACGACGAGTCAGGCGAATACACCGCAATTAACAGCAAGATGCTCGTCGAACGCTTTTGTACTTTGACACCTGTTGTGCGAACAGCATCAGGCAATCCCGGCAGAGCCAGATTGACTCGGTTCTGAACTTGAACTTCTGCTGTATCAGGATCGGTCCCCAATGCAAAGTACGCAGTCAGTGTCATCTGCCCAGCGGCCGAACTCGAGGACTGCATGTACAGCAGGCCATCCGCACCGTTTACCTGAGTTTCGATTGGAGCAGCGACCGCGTTCGCCACCGTCTGCGCATCCGCGCCAGGATAGTTCGCAGTCACCGTAACTTGTACCGGAGCGATGTCAGGATATTGCGTAACCGGAAGATTCAGCCCTGCAACAGCGCCCGCGAGAACAAGCACAATCGAAAGAACCGAGGCAAGAATTGGCCTTCGAACAAAGAGTGAAGCGATCATTGATCAGATCCCTTGCCGCTGCTTCGATCAGATTCACTCGTCTTGTCAACACCCCAATCGTCATCGCTAAGCAGACGCCCCACTGAGACCGGGGCCCCCGGCCGGAGCCCAACACTGCCATTGACAATCACTCGATCGCCTTCGCCGATACCGGTCTCGACAATCCAAGCATCGTGATGCCAAGGCCCCAACCGAACAGGCCGCTGCTCTGCATGACCATCACGATCAATCACCCAAAGATACGGCCCCTTCGGCCCCTCTCGGACGGCACGCTGAGGCACGATCACTGCGTCTGGGCGATACGCGCCAAGAAGCATGACGCGAACAAACTGCCCCGGCCGAAGAGTCTCCTCCGGATTCGGAACCTCGGCCCGTACCAGAAAGGTACCTGTTTCTGTACTAATGGATGCATCAGAGAACGAGATTCGGCCTGCATGAGGATGCACCGTGCCGTCAACCAACTCGATTTGAACTTCGACTTGATCTTTCTGCGGATACACCACCCGGCCGTCTGACTCAGCACGCACCACCCGCAGAATCTCCGTTTCTGAAATACTGAACTCGACCCACATGGGATCGATCCGAGCAACGTAAGTCAATGAGCCTGACGTCCCCGAAACGTATGCACCCTCGCGCTCATCTGATTCACCAGTCAACCCATCGACCGGCGCAACGATGGTCGCATAGCCAAGGTTCAGCTCTGCGTCAAAGACTCGCGATGACGCCACCTCAACAGCCGCAGCTGCTTCCCGGAACGTTCCTCTCGCCTCGTCAAGTTCCTTTTGCGAAACCGCCTCAGCTTCTGCAAGAGGCTCTATCCGTGCGAGCAATGACTCGGCATTCGACAACCGAGCATTCTGCTGTTCGAGTTCCGCCTGAGCAGCCCGCAGCTGTGATTCAAAGGGAGCAGGGTCAATCTTGAACAAAACATCGCCAGCCTCAACAAAGCCCCCCTCCTCATACACAATCTCGGAAAGAAATCCCGATACCCTTGTCCGGATTTCAACACGTTGCGAGCTCTCCGTCCGACCAACAAATCTTGAAGAAACAGGAATGTCGGCTGTTTTCACCTGAACGATCTCAACCTCGATTGCCCTCGGAGACATCGACGTGGGTGCAGGATCCTTGCCACAGCCAAACATCGGCAACAGTAAAAGGAGCGTTGCTCCGCCCATTTGTGTGACGAAGAGTCGCATAGGTCTGCTTAACAAGGCCAGCTCCTTGAAGTTGCCATCAGTCAATGAACGCGGAACTTAAGAGTCCGATCTTACCAAGCAAAGCGTTCTGAGACGATCACCTAGAGCTTTGACACCGCCTAGCCATGAACGCGCTTGCCGTCAGCTGCGAGGCGACAGAACCGCATCATCCACCGGGCTCCCGCATTCCGTTCCGCGTCAGCAAATGATACGAGCCAGATCTCATGTACGCCACTGATCCGCCCGCTTGCTCGCAAACTCCCTGGTGCCTTGATCAACATAGATCTTCTTCGGCAAAGATACTCGCTCAAGCTTGAACCGCTATCACATGGTCCAAGACTCGGGCTTCGAGTCGGCGACTACGATCCCGACCAAAATCGGCGCACAATCCGGCGCACTTGCTGCACAGCAAGCACCGGCGGAAAGCGGCAAAAGACAAACCAACTCACCACGAACACAACAGGGACCGACTGTTACGCCGGTCCCTGCCGCTTGTTTCCATTCCTCGCTAGGGGATTCTAGTAGGCGCAACAGGACTCGACCGTACTCTAGAAAACACGACCAACTTTTGTAAAACACGGTCGAGCGGCGCAAAATCCGGTGCAACTTGCGTCCATCCGCATCCCACTATTGCTGCAGCACTTCGTTGGCTTGACCCAAGTCAGAGTGTGTAAGGCTCTCGAATTTGCACTCAAACCCGCTTCTTGGTCCAATCAGAAGGTGGGAGATTCTGAGAAATCGCGGTCTCTGTTCGGAGATCAGATCGATGAAGAAAATCAGCTTTACGGTAGCGGACCCAGCGTCAGCAGTTTGTGGAGCGAGATGTGCCAAACGTTCTTGCGGCGACGGTCGGGGGTGATCGGCCTCAACGTGATACTTTAAACTTTGATCACGAGACAAGAAAAATTCCAGCGCGGCGGTTTCCCCCCTACGCTGGAAAGAGCTTGGTTATTGGTTTTGTGTAAGTATTTCCTCGAGATCAGTGATGTTTCCAACGCCATCGCCGTTCACGTCGGGCATTTCTCCGAGAAGGTAGAGTTCCATGTAACGGGGGAAGTCTCCGGGCGTGTTGATAGCCCGAGCCTGACTGAGACACTTGCCCTTAAAGACCGCGACCATACCACCGGTCGAGAGCGGGAAGGGTTGGTAGAGCCTCGGCTTCGCCATTTTCGGGACACCGATGATATAGTCAGGTACACCGTCGCCGTCGAGGTCCTTGTTACCAGCGAGCGAGTATCCGAACTCGGGCGAATCGAACTTCCGCAACGTGTAGGTGTCATCACTCGGATCGTTCGGAGTGTCATTATCATCGAAGTCATCCGGAGAGAGCAGGTCGGCACCGCGCCCGGTCATGCCCCAGAGCGAATGGCCGCGGATTGTCGCGCCCGAGTGGGGGTCGCTTGGGTCGCCAACTTCTCTTAACTCAAGATGCCCGTGGAATCCGCCGGCCGTGCCATAGACGAGGTAGACAGCACCGAGGTCTTTGTGGAAGCCTTTCCCTGAAAGCTGACCATCGCCCACATAACCACGAAAATCCTTGCCCGGAGTCCAGACTCCATTCCCATCGATATCTACCCAACCATGAGTCTGAACTCCACCAATGAGTGGCGTGTCATCAATGTCGTCATAGATCACGT